>DATBRD010000046.1:0-72864 GCA_036560465.1 Methylobacter sp. | reverse complement strand
ATCAGTCGCTGGACTATCGGACCCCAGCTGATGTGTATTTGGCGAAGCGTCATGAAGAAACGGAAATAACAACTTTTTATCAACCCGCCTCTATCTTAATTACATGATTATTTGGTCTGGACAATGGGGAGTACCTTAGAGAGCCTGAGCCGCTGAGACTTGGCTTTTACGACAAGTAGACAAATAGCTGCGAATACGGCAAAAGTTGTCGGCGCCCTCTTGCGAGCGGAAACAGCCGGAGATTTTCTGCAGCAGCTTGGTCATACGGATGTCGTTCTCGCCTTGATTATTGGTGAACGTCACCCTCGGCATCGCTCAGGAACCTGAGAGACTGTGAAAGTATTTTGTTTAAGAGATTAACCACGGAGGACACTGAGAACACGGAGTTTTTAATGTATTGAATTAACGAAATTAATTTCTCCGTGTCCTTCGTGTTCTCTGTGGTAAATAATCCTTTCAGCCTGATTTGGATAATACTTTCACAGTCTCCTGAGCGTTTCGGCCTCGTAGTTCAACAGCCGCTCTGCACAGGAACTCGCGATCGAAAGTGGCAAAAAGGTGATGCACGGAAAGTGCGACAGATCGGGTTCTTCGCATATTCGAGGCGATTCGCGCCGCCGGGCAACGCCGGGTATCTCCCGGTTGATTGAAGTCCTTCATCCAGATGATATGGTTCTCGGAGGCGGTAACGCTAAGAAGCTGAAAACATTGCCAGCTGGCTGTCGCTTAGGCAGTAACACCAATGCATTTTTGGGCGGGTTCCGTCTCTGGGAGCAAGACGCCAAGAGCAAGAATTGAGCGGTCACGGCAAATAACCCGCAGGAGAAGGAATAAAAAAGTCCATCTTTTAACGGTTAGACTTGGATTAGTCGTCGAGTGATCGGAATGTGAACACAAGTCCATGTGCATCATCTACGGCACAGATTCACACAGCTGAGTAAGCATCCAAACACAAACCTGCCGCTGATAATCGAAATTATTGTACTCGGATGTCACAAAATGGTCGGCGACAATGTCGACCTGAAATAATGTCGGTTATCCTTTCCGTATTAATTTAAATACCCCATAACCCCATTCAGGCAAGTCTAGATAGAGTCCTGGTGAAACCAGGCTATCGCCACTGCGCTCATAACTTTCGGAGCCCATTAAACTTTTAAGCTCATAGATGTCTCCTCCCGCATTTAGTAAGGACAACGGGAGATAACACTGGCTTTGGTTCGGCGCGTAGTTAACCGCAACGATCGCTTGTTGCCCATTTTCTCCTTGCCAAGCAAAGGCAATTAGGCACTCCGACGTCCAATTGCCCTCCCATGCCGGTTTGCATTCCAGCAACTGCCAATCCCCATTGCGGAACACATTCAGCCGCAGAGCATTGAGGAGATGACGATAAAACGCCTGCAATTCCGTATCGGTGGGTTGTTCGGGGCCTCGGCAGAGGTGGACGGAAATTTTCTTAAGCGATCCTTGCAATTGTCCCTCGTGGAAGAAACGCAAGCCTAGGCTAAAATAGGTCAAAACAGCGGCAGCTTCATGGACGTGCTTCGGAAAGGTCGCGGCAGCACGGGGTTCGTCGTGATTCTCTAAAAAACGTGCGGATTTTTTCTGATAATCCAGGTCTGCCCAGAAATGCTCCCGTACTGGACGGGCAAGCTGGCCGCGCAAGCGGTCGTACAGTCGCTTGTCGTAGGTGTAATCAAAGCCTTGCTGTTGCAGCGGCCATTCCAAATCCCAGTAAACCTCCGCCATGAATACAAAGTCCGGATGTTTTTCCCGCACCTTCCGGGTGGCCGTGGGCCAAAACGATTCAGCGACGATGCCCCAGGTGCGTTGGAAGATTTCCGGTAAAACCAACATCGCCATGTCGCAGCGCAAGCCGTCGCAACACTGGGAAATTTTTAACAATTCATCGATTTGTGCCGCCTGAAAGGCTGGATTGCCGTAATTGAGCTGCAAGGTATCCGGCCAGCCGTCAAAATAGGGGTCGCGTCCGTAAGCCAGAATAGTCAGGCCTTGGGGTAAGTCCAATTTGATATAGTTTTGCGGCTGTCCGGCAAGCTGTTCCTCTGAGCCGGAAACATAATATTCAGGATGTTCCTGCACCCACGGATGATCGGGGGCGGTATGGTTCGGCACAAAATCCAACATCAATTTGAGGCCCCGTTGGTGCAGGCGGCCTCGCAGGCGTGACAATGCTTCCGGCTCCCCCAACAGGGCGTTGAGGGTATAGGCGGTAATCGCAAAGCCGGAGCCGCAGATATCGTCCTCGTGCAAGTCCGGTAAAAGTTCCCGATATTCGGCGAGCCATTGCGGGTTGGAACGGGAGATGTTGCGCCCTGCTGCTCCGGTTTGCCAGACGCTCAAGAAGTAAATCCAGTCGAACCCTAAATCCGCCAGTGCATCCAGTTCGGCATCGGGAATGTCATCCAGCGTCGCTGGGCGGCCGATTTGGTGTGACAATCGATTGAGCCAGACACGGGTATTGATTTGGTAAAGGGAAGAATATAGAGAGCTGTTCATGAGTTCCCTCACGCTTAGGTTCGTAAAATTTTAGCGGAGCAGGATGCAGAATCTTGGAAGGCGGAGGCTGGCAATGTTTATTGCCGGCCTCCGCCTTCCAACCCCAATCATCACTTACCCACCGTCTTCCTTAGCGCCGTCATCTCGGCATCCGGGCCGGTGATGATTTCTTTCGTCACATCACCCATGATCTGAATAATTCTTGCTACGCAGCCCGTCCAACCAGTCTGGTGACTGGCCCCAATGCCGGCCCCGTTGTCGCCGTGGAAATATTCATAGAATAGGACCCAGTCCTTCCAGTAGGGATCGGCCTGGAATTTTTCGGTTCCCCCATAGACCGGCCGACGGCCGTTGCTGTTGCGGAGGAAGATACTGGTCAAGCGATTGCTCAGTTCATGCGCCACCTCAAAAAGGGTCATGTACTGCCCCGACCCGGTCGGGCATTCCACCGTAAACTTGTCACCATAGTAGCCATGGAGCCGAAAGAGTGCAGAGATGAGCAAGAAATTGACGGGCATCCAGACAGGTCCGCGCCAATTGGAGTTGCCGCCGAACATCCCGCTGTTGGAATCTCCCGGCAGGTAATCCACGCGGAATTCCTGGCCTGCATGGTGAAACACGAACGGATGCTCCTGGTGATAGCGGGACAGCGAACGGATGCCATAGGGGCTGAAGAACTCGTTTTCATCCAACATCTTTGCGAGTACGCGGCGCAATTTCTGCTCGTTGAACACCGACAACATGCGCCGACCCGATGCGCCAAGTTGGCTGGGCAGGTGCATATTCGTCAAGAGTTCGGGATGGCGCCGGTAAAAGGCTTGGGCTCGCCGGATGAAGTTGGGTAAGTTCTTAATCTCTGCTTCTTCAAACAGTGCCACGGCGGCTAGCGGCAGCAATCCCACCATCGAACGCACTTTCAAACGCATGGCCGTGCCATCCGGCAAGCGCAGGACATCGTAGAAGAAGCCATCCTCTTCATCCCACATTTCATCCTGATGCTCGCCCAGCCGGTCCATCGCCGCAGCAATCCACATCGTATGCTCGAAAAATTTGCTGACAAATTCTTCGTACAGGGGGTCGTGAACCGCCAATTCTATGGCAATCCGCAACATCTGCTGACTGAAAAAGATCATCCAGGCGGTGCCGTCCGCCTGTTCCAGGAACCCTCCGGTGGGCAGCGGCGAACTGCGGTCGAATACCCCGATATTGTCCAGCCCCAGGAAACCTCCTTCAAAGACGTTGTTACCGCTGCGATCCTTACGGTTGATCCACCAGGTGAAGTTGACCAACAGTTTGGAAAAAGCATATTTGAGGAAGTCGATATCGCCTTTGCCGTCATTGCGCGCTTTGTCCATCAGATAGATTTGCATCGTGGCGTAAGCATGGACGGGCGGGTTGACATCGCCAAAGTTCCATTCGTAGGCAGGGATTTGACCGTTGGGGTGCAGGTAGTCGTTGCGCAGCATCAAGTCCAACTGCGATTTGGCAAAGTCCGAGTCCACAATCGACAACGGCAGCATATGGAACGCCAGGTCCCACGCTGCAAACCAGGGATATTCCCACTTGTCCGGCATCGAGATGATGTCATCGCAGCTAGCGTGGAACCATTCTCCGTTGCGAATCCGATGGCGCTGTTCCGCTGCCGTCCAAGGGGTGACGTTATGTTCCTCAAGCCATTTGTCCACGTCGTAGTAGAAATATTGCTTTGACCATAGCATGCCGGCGAGCGCCTGGCGCATCAGATTGGCCCGGTCAGGATCGGTTGCCTTGATCGCCGCTGGTATAATTGCGTCGTAAAAGGCATTGGCTTCCTGCACACGCGTTGCAAAAATAGCATCGAAATCGATGAAAGGATTTTTGCATTGGGCTGGTGCGTTGCGGGTCAGACGCAGGCGGACCACTTGAGTTTCTCCGGCACCCACCGTCAATTGAAAGTGAGGGGAGACTTTTGTCCCGATCTGAGCCGGATTGACGGCATCCTGCTGCCCCTGCACGAGGAAATTGTTGATACCATCCTTAACGTAAGGACTGGCATTCTCCCCGGCAAAAAGGCGGGCATTGTTGGTTTCATTTTCGGTAAACAACAGCGGAATCTTGCCGTCGCAGTAGAGATAGTAGTCGTCCAGGAACTCCTGGAACAGCGGGTCGGTATGAAGGGCATGCACGATGCTGCGTTCGGCATTCTCCAGCTTTTGCAGCACCGGTTTGCTGCCGCCGTCCGGCCAGGACCAAGTATTGCGGAACCAGAGCGTCGGCAACACATGCAACGGTGCCGCTTCCGGGCCGCGGTTGGAGATGCTGATTTTGATCAGCATGTCCTCGGCATCCGCTTTGGCATATTCGACAAAAACATCGAAATAGCGGTCTTCGTCGAAAATGCCGGTATCCAAAAGCTCATATTCCAACTCATCCTTGCTCCGTTGGCGGTTGGTTTTAATCAGATCTTCATAGGGATAAACCGCCTGCGGATATTTGTACAGATATTTCATGTAGGAATGGGTAGGCGTACTGTCGAGGTAGAAGTAATACTCCTTCACATCCTCACCATGATTGCCCTCGCTGTTGGTCAGGCCAAACATCCGTTCCTTTAGGATGGGGTCGTTGCCATTCCATAATGCCAAGGCAAAACAGAGAATTTGGTGGTCGTCTGAAATGCCGCCCAAGCCGTCTTCTCCCCAGCGATAGGTGCGTGAACGCGCCTGATCGTGGGTAAAATAATTCCAGGCATCGCCGTTAGCGCTATAGTCTTCTCGTACCGTTCCCCATTGCCGCTCGCTGAGGTAGGGCCCCCATTTTTTCCAGGGGACCACTTCTACATCAGACTTATTCGCAGCGGACTTACTGGAGACAGCGAGCCTTTCTTTTTCCGCATTACTTTTTATTTGATCTGACATGTTAACCTGCTCCTTAGAACATTAGTTTTAATTACTATATGCCTGCATAAGCAGATCGCGCTATTGGACTTTAGTCTAATTTCCAGGTTATATAATGAACCTTCGCGTATAAAACCATCATTATCGGAAGTGTGTCTTACATGCCTACTCTACCCCGACGGCCAAAGGCCGGCAATTACGCTTTCCTTGTGTCCGGTTTGCTATTTCTCTTCTTGCTGATGCCTTTGCTAAGCACCTTTCCCGCCTTAGCAAAGAATACTTTGTTGATGCGGATTATCTTGCAGGTTGGATACGGCGCTTTGATGTTACTTGGAATCTGGGGCCTTCCTCAGAGAAGCTATCTTTTCAAGTTCGGATTAGCGCTTGCTTTGTTGACTGTTACTTTCACCGCTATCGATATTTTTTTTGACAGCATCGTCATCGAATTGTGCATAACGGCAGCAGTCCTTTTGTTTTCCGTTAGCAGCGCGGTCATTGCCGCCCAGCATGTGTTTGTAGGAACCCAGGTCGACCGCAATTTGCTGTTCGGCGCCATGTGCGTTTACCTGCTGATGGGACTTATTTGGGCGATCTTGTACGGATTAATCTTTCAATTTTTGCCGGGCTCGTTTAACGGTATAGAAGGGATTGACGGCAAGGCTCCGATGGATACCCTGCTCTACTATAGCTTTGTAACCTTGGCCAGCCTGGGATACGGAGACATTACCCCGGTTGCACCGTTGGCACGTACGCTGGCCTATTTGGAAGCGATTGGCGGCCAGCTATACATAGCAATTATGCTGGCTGGATTGGTAGGGCTTTTTTTACATGATCGTAGATAAATATGCTTGAAACGGCTAGCCGGCCTCATAAGACTGAAATTACTTAAATTTAATTGGGTTTGATTTCACTTTGGTTTGTGAATATCGTTAATGATACGCATGGCTGCATCAACGTTATCGGCACGATGAATTAAGTCCAGATCATCCTCACCGATAACACCTTCCTTTACCATGGTTGTATAACTAAACTGCCGAAGGTGATCCCAAAAATCCCCGCCCATGCCAATGATAGGAAATTCTTCCAGTTTACCTGTCTGGACCAGGGTAATGACTTCAAAGGCTTCATCCAGGGTGCCGAAACCGCCGGGCATAACCACAAAGGCGTTGGAATATTTGATCAGCATGACCTTGCGAATGAAAAAATGTTCGAACTCAATAAATTGATCCAGGTAAGGATTGGGTTTTTGTTCGAACGGCAGTTTGATATTGCAACCCAAACTGACGCCTCCGGCCTCTTTGGCGCCTCGGTTCGCGGCTTCCATGATGCCGGGACCTCCACCGGTCATCACTGCATAGCCTGCTTTTGCCAATTCTCTTCCCAAGTCGCGGGCCAAGCAATAATACGGATGGTCTTCTTTAAATCTTGCCGAACCGAACACGGTGATGCATTTTCTGTCGAGGTTAAAGCTTTCGAAACCGCGTAAAAACTCCAGAAAAAAGGTCACAGCGCTTTCCAGATCCTGCTCGCGGTTACGTCGGCCGGACAAAAAGGCTTTTTCAGCACCTTCGACCCTGCCTAATAATGAATAATTTTTTGTAGAAGGAGGATTATTACTGTTCATATTGATCTCCAAATGATGTCCAAATCGTTTGCCAATTAAAATACATTGTAGAAGGCTGCTGAGGCACAAAGCGCACTTGTGCCCTGTTGGATATTTCACATGAAATAGCGATCGTTGGAGTGCAAGCTCTGCTTGCGTTAGCAGGCGAAGCCTGCACTCCAAATACCGAAATCTCTTCTTAATTTAATAGCATTGAATGATGAAACTGCCTTCATGTCTGTTTAAGTCAAGACCGAAAGCGTTTCTCGCGCAATCTGTAACTCTTCGTTCGTGCGCACAGCCAGAACCCGAACGGAATAGCCGCTACATCCTATTTCGCTGATTTCTTCAACCGTCCTGTCATTGGCTTTCGGATCGATAGCAATATCGAGCTTATCAAGGCTCTTACAGACCCTGCTCCGTATCAAAGGCGCATTCTCGCCAACACCCCCGGTAAAAACCAGTGCGTCCAGACCATCCAGTGCGACAAAATAGGCGCCAATATATTTTCGGATACGGTAACAATAAATATCCAATGCCAGCCGGGCGCGTTCGTCACCGGCTTGCTCGCCTGCCAACACTTCGCGCAAATCGTTGCTGCCGCATAGCCCTTTCAATCCAGAATCCCTGTTAAGGGCTTCCTCGAGCTCGTCGGCACTCTGGCCCAGAACGTTTTCCAGATGCAGCGGTATCGCCGCATCCAAATCTCCGCACCGGGTTCCCATGACCAAGCCTTCCAACGGGGTGAAACCCATCGACGTATCGATACTGCACCCGTGTTGTATCGCAGCGGCGCTGGCGCCATTGCCGAGATGCAGGGTAATTAATTTAAGATCCTTGAGCGGGCGCTGCAAATAGTCGGCCGCCCGTCCTGCGACATAACGATGGGAACTGCCGTGAAATCCGTACCGGCGTATGCCGTGGCGGCTATACCAGGTTTCCGGGACAGCATAGCGAAAAGCGTGGGGCGGCATGGCCTGATGAAAAGCAGTATCGAAAACGGCCACTTGCGGCACCGAAGGAAAAGCTTCCCGACAGATTTCGATGCCGGTCAGATTGGCCGGATTATGCAGCGGCGCCAACGGGATCAAGTTTCGGATCGTATCGATGACCGTCTGATCGATCTCTACCGATCTCGAAAAGACCTCTCCGCCATGGACCACGCGATGGCCAATCGCATCCGGTTCCTGCCCTGCTTCAACCCCGGAGGCGTTGCGTAAAACCTCGGCAATATGGGCGAAAGCCGCGCGATGGTCGGGGGCTTCGATTTCCTGCTTGTGCTCCACCAGTTGGCCTTGCGCATTTTCTGTGCGGTGGTGGATCAGGCTTACGCTCTCACCGATACACTCCAATAGCCCGCTGGCAAGCAGGTGTCCTGGCTCCATTGCAAACAGTCCGTATTTAATCGAGGAACTGCCGCAATTGATAACCAGTACTTTAGGGGCATCGCCTTGGATTGCTGCGCAAGTCATAATTTGATTACCCGCGCGCCTCGAAGACAGCGACCGTGCGCCCGGATATTTGATAAGACGAACTTTCGAGAGCCTTCTGCTGATTGCTCGGCATGATGTCATCCGGGCCAATACGCGAGGTATCCAGCGCCAAGTGCCATAAGCGTCCGGGAATTTCGGGCAAGGATGCTTCTACGGTCCGCTCGGACATATTTAAAATGACATGCAAATCTTCTTCCTCACCGGCTAGCCCGGCCAAGGTGTAAGCCAGATATTGGGCGCTATAATCGAACCATAACGGCTCGTCAAGCCTATAGCCATGCCAGGCGATATCGGGAACTCCGCGGCCGGTAACCTGATCTCCACTCAGAAATTCGCGTCGGTTCAGATTCGGGTGCCTGCGCCTTAGCGCAATCAGTTCCTTTACAAAACGCAGCATATCGCGATTTTTTTCAATCAGGCTCCAGTCGAACCACGAAAGCTCGTTATCCTGGCAATAGGCATTGTTATTGCCTTTTTGCGTGCGCAACACCTCATCGCCGGAAAGAAGCATCGGAACTCCTTGGCTTAATAACAGAATGCTGATCAGGTTTTTGGCTTGCCGCCGCCTGAGGACTAGAATTTCCGTATTATCGGTCTCGCCTTCAGCGCCGCAATTCCAGGATAAATTGTTATCGCAGCCGTCGCGATTGTCTTCAACATTGGCTTCGTTGTGTTTACCGTTGTAGCTAACCAAATCGTAAAGGGTAAAACCGTCATGACAACTGATGATATTGATGCTGTGCAGCGGCAACCGGTCCTCTTCTTCATAAAGATCGCTGCTGCCGCCAATACATGAAGCCACTTGTCCGATCAGTCCCGGATCGCCGCGGACAAAGCGCCGGATTACATCCCGGTAGCGGCCGTTCCATTCCGCCCAACGTAAGCCGGGAAACGACCCCACATCATAAAGGCCGGAAGCATCCCATGCTTCCGCAATCATCGGCACCTCGTTCAGCGCAGTAGAAAACTCGATGCGCCAAGGCAGTGCCGGATTGGCTAGTGGTGTGCCGTCTTCGCCGCGCGTAAAGACGCTGGCAAGATCGAAGCGAAAACCGTCGACATGCATCTCTTCAACCCAATACTCCAGGCAATGCACGATGAACTGCGTGACCAGCGGATGATTGCAATTCACACTGTTGCCGCAACCGGAGTAATCACGATAATAGCTCCGGTTATGCGGATCGAGATGATAAAAAATTTCGTTAATGAAACCTTTGAAGTTTATCATCGGGCCATTGGGACCGCCTTCCGCGGTATGATTGAAAACCACATCTAAAATAACGCCGATGCCGGCATTATGCAGGGCTTTCACCATATCCTTAAATTCATGCGCATTCGATCCGAGCTCGGGGTTTATGCAATAGCCCGGATGCGGACTCAAAAAGCTATGCGTGTTGTATCCCCAATAATTCTTTAATCCTCTTGCAGACACGTTATCCGGCACGAATTGTTCGTCAAAAGCCATGACCGGCAGTAGTTCAACATGGGTTATGCCAAGTTCCTGTAGATAGGGAATCTTGTCGATCAATCCGGCAAACGTGCCGGGATGCCCGACGCCTGCCGAAGGATGGCGCGTAAATCCTCCGACGTGAAGCTCATAGATGACAGCTCCTTCCAGGCCGAGTTTCCAGGGACTTTCACCTGCCCAGATATAATCCGATTTTGCGACAACTGCACGATAAGATGATCGGCTTTCGTCATCCGGATCGGACGCGCGGCGCCGATTCCAAAACACATCGCTGACCGCCGTGGCCCAGGGATCGATTAATTCCTTTTTGGTATTGAAGCGATGCCCGGTCGAAGCCATATCGTTCGGTCCGAACATGCGCCAGGTATAATGGGTTCCGGCCGGAAGCGCTTCGACAAACACATGCCAGAAAAAAAACGACCGGTTGGTCTTGGCGCTGAGGCTGACGATCTGAAACGGTTCCGGACTCGCGGCCGCTTCATAAAGCAAAAGCTCGGCTCCGCACGCATGACGACTGAAAGTTGAAAAATTGACGCCGGCGTTGCTGACCGTCGCCCCGGGCGGAAAATACGAGCCGCTGCTCAATTTATATGAAAGAGTCATTACAATTCACTCCATAAAAATTTTGGCCTGGATACAATCGCTTTATGTAAAGCGACTTCCTAAAATGCTGCGATTGAGCATGTATAAAGTTGGGCTAAAAACATCCGTCAAGTCCCGGCGCGGCTGCGCAAATGCTCGGGCATATAGCTTCGGTCACCCAAAGCTTCCAGCATCGGCCCATAAGTCACAAACTTGATAATAGAAACGGAAGCAGCGGGTGCGTTGATCCGATCCCGGTAGCGGCCAACGTCAATTCCCAACAAGCTGCAAAGAATGATGCGTATAGTCGCCTTATGCGATACTACCAACACATTGCCGGTCTTGTATTTGGACTCGATTTCCGTAATGATGGGAAGGGCGCGGGCGGCAATTTGAATCGCCGTTTCGCCGCCGGTCGGAGGATTCCAGGCCGGATCGGTCTGCCAGCTTAGATAATCCTTATCATAGTTTTGTTTGACGTAATCCAACTCTTGATCTTCCCACATCCCGTAACTGATTTCACGGAGCCCATCCCTGATCTGCATGGTCAGGCCCAAGGCGTCGCATATAGGCTGTGCTGTCGCTATCGCTCTACACATCGGGCTGACATAGACATCGGTCCAAGGTATCGAGCTATAGGCTTCGGCAAAACATTGCGCCATTTTCATGCCTTCCGGGGTGAGTTCGGCATCGAGAGCGCCACAATAAGCGCCGCGCTGGCTATAGGTCGTTTCCCCATGACGAAGTAAATAGATTTTAAGTGACATTGCGTTATTACTCCTTGGTTGAAATGAAAACTCAGCGACTTAACGGCGGCATCCAATAAATGAGAAAAATCGAAAAACGGTTTTTCAAACGCTTGCCGACTTATTAAAGCTGATAGTCAGTTCCCCGGGCTTAGCGAGATCGCCCTGCAAATCGACTCCACGGCGATTAGCCGCCAAGTGGCGCACAATTTTGTAAATGTCTTCGATCCGATCACCGGCATTCACCTTTTCCGCCAAAGTTGCCAATTTCATGGGCTGATCGGTGTTTTTCAAAACGGAAAGCGTTTTCCGTTGCAGCTCCAACAATGCCTCGGCGGCTTTTTTACCGGCTTCTACACCGGGCTGATGATAAGCATTGATGTTAATGAGGGAAGCATAAATCCCTACCGCGCGCTCATAAAGGGCAATCAAGGCGCCGACCGAACGAGCATCTACCCGAGTAATCGTTACAGTAATCGATTCTCTCAAATTCTCGAAAAGAGCGTGTCGCGTGCCTTGTAAAAATCCAGAAAGAAAATCGCCGCTGGTGGCATCGGTTTCTACTTCAATGGAGGGGCCAGCCCTATCCTCCAACACTTCTATGAAAGTCGCAAAAAAATTCGCCACGCCTTCCCGCAGTTGCTGAACATAGGCGTGCTGATCCGTAGATCCTTTATTCCCGTAAACCGCAAGGCCTTGATGGACCGTGTTGCCGTCCAGATCTTTTTGTTTGCCCAGAGACTCCATCACTAATTGTTGCAGATAGCGGGAAAACAGCAACAGAGCGTCTTTATAGGGCAAAACCACCATGTCTTTCTCCCCTTTGCCGTTACCCGCATAATACCAGGCAAGGGCCAGCAAAGCGGCCGGGTTGCGCTTGAGCTCTGGTACGCGGGTGGCAATATCCATTTCCTTTGCACCCGCTAATAATGCGCGGACATCAATCCCCAGCAGCGAAGCCGACAGCAGCCCTACAGAAGACATCTCCGAAGTCCGCCCGCCTACCCAATCGAACATAGGAAACTCTTCAAGCCAGCCTTCCATTCGCTCCTGCTCATCCATTTTACTGCCGAACATCGTAATGGCCACCGCATGAGCAGGAAAATTCAAGCCTTGCTGCTCGTATGCGTGCTTCACTTCCAGCATGGCATTGCGGGTTTCGGGCGTACCGCCCGATTTGCTGGTGACGATGACCAAGGTACTGTTAAGCTGGTTGTTCAGCCGATTGAGGATGCGATCGATCCCTGCGGGGTCGGTATTGTCGATAAAGTGTATAGCGAGCGGCGGCTTATCGGCTGACAGCGCTTCGGCTACAAACTCCGGGCCGAGCGCTGACCCGCCAATTCCAATAGAAAGTATATCGGTGAACTTCGGAGCTTCCGGCGGATAAATTGTGCCGTCGTGAACCTTCTTGACAAAACCCTCAATACGATCAAGGTTCTCCGTGATCTGATTTTTCAATTCCGGCGGCGCAATGTCAGGGTTACGCAACCAGTAATGCCCGACCATTCGATGTTCATCCGGATTGGCAATTGCGCCTTGCTCCAATGCCTCCATGTCTTTAAATGCTTTCGCAAATTTTGGCTGCAAGGATCCCACTAAACTCTCGCTAAAGCGCATTCGGCTGATGTCGAGATAAAATCCCAAGTCATTATGAAAGTAAAGCCAATCTTGATAATGCTGCCAGAGCTCTAGTGAGTTCATTAAATTTTCTCCAATTAATGCGATAAATCTTACTGATGTTAAGCACGTGCTGTATTTCTTACGTTTGTCGTACCGAGCCCCATAACTTACGAAGTATCCTTAAGCCCATGAATCAAATAGTGATGGAAACTTGCCAATGGCACGAATTCAATCCCGTTTGCCGCGCCGAGCACCGGAGCTTTTGCCGAGGGTCAGCAGAGGGGCAGGAAGCAAGCGGCAACCGGGTCGCCTTTTCTTTAGTTACTTTCTTTTGCTTCGCCTCGGCAATTGCTCCTGCGTTGCTCTACCTCCTGCATCCTTGCAAGTCGTGGATTCCGGCACAAATCTGTCTGGAACAGATTTGCATTGACCCGAAGGGCTCCGGGCAGGATAGCCCGGAGTAAATCCCTGCCGGAATGACGTATTGGGTATTGTCGTTAAACTGATAGGTGTTAAGGGCTACGTCTATCATTTTAAATTTTGATGGATGATCGGTTCGCCGGTTTTGTCCTGCATCGTTACGGATACCTGACGGACATTCCAAATCTCATCGCAATATTCACGTATCGCGCGATCCGAGGAAAATTTTCCTGCTCTGGCCGTGTTCAGGATCGACATTCGGGTCCATTTTTCCGGGTCAGCCCAAACGCCGGCAACCTTGTCCTGACAGTCGATATAATCGGCGTAATCGGCGAAAACCAGAAAGGGGTCGGACTGGCATAAATTGTCCACCAAAGGACGGAATAGCTCGGTGTCGCCATTGGAAAAATGCCCCGATGAGATCAACTGAATCGCGTCGGCCAATTGCGGATTGCTTTCAACATAAGAGTACGGGCGATAACCTTGCTGCTGAAGCCGGACGGCTTCCTTAGCGGTCAGTCCAAACAGGAAGAAATTTTCCGCGCCGACTTCTTCACGTATTTCAACGTTGGCGCCATCGAGCGTGCCGATGGTTAAAGCTCCGTTCAACGTGAACTTCATGTTGCCGGTACCGGAAGCCTCCTTACCCGCCATCGATATCTGCTCGGACAAATCGGCTGCCGGATATATGAGCTGGCCGTTCTGCACGTTGAAATTGGGCACAAACGCGACACGCAGATATTTATTCACGTCCGGATCGTTATTAATCACCTCGCCCACCGCATTGATCAGTTTGATGATGCGCTTGGCTATATAATAGCCGGGAGCCGCCTTGCCGCCGAAAATGAATGCCCGCGGCGCAATAGCAAGGTTGGAATTATGCTTCAGGCGGTTATACAGCGTGATGACGTGCAGGATATTCAAATGCTGGCGCTTGTATTCATGGATGCGCTTGACCTGAACATCGAACATCCAGCTGGGGTCGAGCTCGATACCGGTCTGTTTGCGGATATAATCGGAGAGCTGCTGCTTGTTTGACAGCTTGACTGATCGCCATTCTTGACGAAACGCTGCGTCACCTGCGAGGGGTTCGAGCTTTCTGAGTTGCTCGGTATGGGTAACCCATTCGCCACCGATTGTGCGGGTTATCAGCTCGCTGAGTTTCGGATTGGCCGAAACCATGAAACGCCGAGGCGTCACACCGTTGGTTTTATTATTGAAGTGCTCCGGCCATAATTCATAAAAATCCTTGAGCACATTTTGTTTCAACAGTTCCGTATGCAACGCCGCCACGCCGTTGATGGAATGGCTTCCGACACTGGCAAGATGGGCCATGCGGATGCGTTTTTCGCCATGTTCATCGATTAATGACAGCCGTTTAATCCGCTCGTCATCCTGAGGATGCTTCTCACGAACCGCGGCAAGAAAACGAGCATTGATTTCATAAATAATCTCCAGATGCCTCGGCAACATTTCCCTGAACAAAGGCAGCGGCCAGGTCTCGAGCGCCTCGGGCAATAATGTATGATTGGTGTAGCCGAACGTGCGCTCCGTGATATCCCAAGCGTCATCCCAGCTGAGACGACGCTCGTCGACCAATAGCCGCATGAGTTCGGCCACGCCGATTGACGGATGGGTATCGTTAAGCTGTACCGCAAACTTATCAGGAAAACGCTGCGGCGGTTGCCCCAAAATATCGAGAAGACGCAACATGTCCTGCAGCGAACAGGACACGAAAAAATATTGTTGCGCCAGGCGGAGCCGCTTGCCGATATCAGGCTCGTCATTCGGATAGAGTACCTTCGCCAGCGTTTCGGAGATGACTTTCTCATTCACCGCCGTGTAGTAGTCACCGGTGTTGAAGGCCTGAAAATCGAAACTTTCGCATGCCTCTGAGCTCCATAACCGCAAGGTGTTACAGGTGTTGACGCGATAACCCTGGATGGGAGTATCGTAAGCCATGCCTTTGATCGCTCGCTCAGGTATCCATCTCACCCGCTCGGCACCTGCATCGTCCCGGTAATATTCGGTATGACCACCGAAATTAACATAATAAGTGACATCGGGTTTGGCGATTTCCCAAGGGTTGCCGTTGCGCAGCCATTTATCGGTGATTTCGCATTGCCATCCGTCATGAATTTCCTGATCGAAAATGCCGAATTCATAGCGGATTCCATAACCGAGCGCAAGCCGCTCAAGGGTTGCCAGGGAATCCATATAACAAGCCGCCAGACGGCCCAAGCCGCCGTTGCCGAGACCGGGTTCTTCCTCTTCGGCCAGCAATTCATCCAGATCAAAGCCCAATTCGGCAACCGCTTGGAGAACCTCATTCTCGATGCCCAAATTCAATAAATTATTGCCGAGATGGGGGCCCATCAGGAACTCTGCTGATAGGTAGCAGGCCACTTTCAAATCTTGCTCGAAGAAGGTCTGTACTGTTTCAACCCAGTTCCGTTGCAATCTGTCGCGCACAGCCAATGCTAAAGCCTTGTAATAATTTTGCCTGTTAGCCACAGAAGGCGGGCTTCCAATGCTGTAGGTCAAGTGATTCTGAATGGATTTTTTGATTTCAGAAGCACTCGTCAACACATTGGTGTTTCCGACCGCTTTTTCAGCTTCGGCGGTCTTATTCTTTTTTGCCATAGTGATATCCTCGCTGCACGATCGTTATTGAGGCCATTTCCAAGACGCAAACTCGGGTTTGTCTATGCCATGTTCGTAAGCATAGTGACTGCAACCGATCTGCATGCCGCGTAATTTTTCTTTGACATGAGCACCTGCCACCTTAAGTCCAGGAACCCGGTTGATTGCATCGATAGCCAGACTGAACCGGTCGACCTCGTTGCGAATAGCCAATTCGAGCGGTGTATTGATATTGCCTTTTTCCTTGTAGCCGCGCACATGCATGTTTTTATGATTGGTACGTCGGTAGGCGAGACGGTGAATCAACCAGGGATAACCGTGGAAGTTGAATATGATCGGTTTATCGGCGGTGAACAGGCTATCGAAGTCCCAATCTGAAAGCCCGTGCGGGTGTTCGCTCTCAGGCGTCAGACGGTAAAGATCCATGACGTTGATAAAGCGGATTTTCAATTGCGGGAAATACTCCCGCAACAGGCCCACAGCGGCCAGGGCTTCTTGCGTCGAAATGTCGCCGCAGCCCACCATCACCACATCGGGTTCCGAGCCTTGATCGTTGCTCGCCCAATCCCAAATGCCGATGCCTTTGGTGCAATGTTCGATGGCGGCGTCCATGTCCAGGAATTGATGGTGCTTCTGCTTGTCCGAAACAATCACGTTGAAGTAGTCGGTGCTCTGCAAGCAATGGTTGGCGACCGACAGCAGCGTATTGACGTCCGGCGGTAGATAAATGCGCGTGACTTCAGGGCTTTTATTGACAACCACGTCCAGAAAGCCCGGATCCTGATGGGTAAAACCGTTGTGATCCTGCCGCCATACGGTCGAGGTGATCAGCAAATTGAGCGATGAAACCGGCGCGCGCCAGGAAAGATCGTTGCTGATATCCAGCCATTTGGCATGCTGATTGAACATCGAATCGATCACATGCACGAAGGCTTCGTAACTGGAGAAAAAGCCGTGGCGTCCGGTAAGGAGGTAGGCTTCCAGCCATCCTTCCAGCGTATGTTCGGACAGCATTTCCATGACCCGGCCATCCTGAGATAATTCGCCGCCGTCGGCGTCCTCCGGCAAATAATCCGCCATCCAGGTTTTTTTGCTAGCCTCATAGATCGCGTCGAGCTTGTTGGAGGTGTTTTCATCCGGACCGAACACGCGAAAATTTGTCGGATTAAGTTTGACGATATCGCGCAAAAAAACGCCCAATGGTTTGGTATTTTCAACTTCGGTTTGACCGGGGTTTTCTACCTTGACGCCGTATTCGCGAAAATCCGGAAGACGCAGTGCCTTGCGTATCAGTCCGCCATTGGCATGGGGATTAGCGCTCATGCGCCGCACGCCCTTTGGCGCAAGCTCCTTGAGTTCTTGAATCAGGCGTCCGTTTGCGTCGAACAGCTCTTCCGGTTTGTAGCTGCGCAGCCACTCTTCCAGTTGTTTCAGATGCGCCGGATTTTCCTTCACGCCAGCCAGAGGCACTTGGTGGGCTCGCCAAAATCCTTCCACTTTATGTCCATCCACTTCTTTCGGACCGGTCCAGCCTTTCGGGCTGCGCAGTACGATCATCGGCCATCTGGGCCGCTCCGGAACGCCGCCGGCGCGAGCCTCCTGCTGAATTTTACGAATTTCGGTTACGCAGTGCTCCATGACGGCAGCCATGCGTTGATGCATGACTTCAGGATCGCTGCCTTCGACGAAATAAGGTGTCCAGCCATAGCCTTTGAACAGATTTTCAAGCTCTTCAAGGCTGATGCGCGACAATAAAGTCGGATTATTAATCTTATAACCGTTCAGATTAAGTATGGGAAGAACCGCCCCGTCGCGGACCGGATTCAGAAATTTGTTGGAATGCCAGGAAGTCGCCAAAGGTCCAGTTTCCGCTTCGCCATCGCCGACGACAACCGCCACCAGCAGGTCCGGATTATCGAACGCCGCCCCAAAGGCATGGGAAACGCTGTAACCCAGTTCTCCACCTTCATGAATGGAACCCGGAGTTTCCGGCGTACAGTGGCTGCCGATGCCGCCGGGAAAGGAAAATTCCTTAAAGAACTGATGCATGCCTTCTACGTCTTCGCCTTTGTTCGGATAAATCTCCGAGTAAGTGCCCTCCAGATACACTGGACCCAGAACGCCGGGCGCGCCATGACCTGGACCGGCCATAAAAATCGCATTGAGATCGTAATTGTTAATCAGACGGTTGAGATGGATATAGGTAAAACTCAATGCCGGACTGGCTCCCCAGTGACCAAGAAGACGGCTCTTGATCTGCTCGGGTTTGAGCGGTTCTCTGAGTAGAGGATTGTCCTGCAGATAAATCATACCGGCGGCTAAATAATTACAGGCTCTCCAGTAGGCGTGCATCTTACGCAAGGATTCTTTGTCGAGCGGTTGGAGATTGTTCAAGGACGTTTCAGTCATGGGATACTCCTACTTTGTTGAATTGTTTCTGTTTGATAAAGCTAATGGATGCTTAAACCCGGCTTTGTAGGATGGGTAGAGCGGTAGCGAAACCCATCAACATTATCGCGCCATGCGATGGGTTTCACTTCGTGCTCTAACGAGTCACTGCGTTCTACCCATCCTACAGACTCTCCGTGCGTAACATCAGTTACCAATCCGGTAGGCGCCACCAGTTGTCTTTTTCTTTCTCGGGCAAATCAAGCTGCCCTGGCTCCAGAAGATCGCCCCAATCCGTCCGCTTGTTCATTTGCTGTTGGATCGGTTTATCCACGAAATCCTTTTCAGTCCGCGTTTCCCAGCCTCCGCCCAAGGCCTTATAGAGCGCGATCAGATTGGTGGCGATGTCGCCGGATACAGTCACCAGCGACTCTTGAGAGTTCACCAGGTTGCGTTGTGAATCCAGTACGCGCTGGTAATCGACTAGCCCTTCCCGATATTGATACAGTGATAACTCGGTCGATCGCTTGGCCGCCTCATAGGTGTCTTGTAGATCCTTGCGTTGTTCCTGCGATTTGAGGAAGCTGATGGTGGCATCTTCCGCTTCCTTGGCGGCATTCAGCACGGTGCTTCGATAATCAGCAATCAATTGCTGGAAGCGGGCATCCTCGACGCGCACTTGGTTGGTGAGGCGTCCGTAATTGAAAATGTCCCAGCTTAGGCTGGGGCCGATAAAGTATTGGAAGCTCTTGGCGTTGAACAAATCACTAAGCTCACTGCCGCCGGCCGAGGCGAAAGTCAGCGCTGCATCGCTGGCGCGCAGATTAATCGAACCGAGCAGCGAAAAATGCGGATACAAGTCTGCCTTGGCAACGCCGATCAGCGCGCTCTGGGTGGCAAGCTGGCGTTCGGAGAGGCGGATGTCGGGGCGCCGCCGCAACAAATCGGCAGGCACGCCGACTGCAATCTCGGCCGGTGCATCAGGTATCGGGCGGGACTGCGCCAGATAACTGTCTATCCGTCCCGGCGGTTGGCCGAGCAACACGCCCAACGCGTTTTTCGCCTGGCGCACACTGGCTTGCAAGGGCGGGATGGTCGCCAAGGTACTGCTCAGCAGGCTTTTTGCCTGCAAATAATCCAGTTCGGTGATCAATCCCCCCTTAAATAGCGCATCAGCGATCTCCAGGGTGCGTTGCTGGATTTTCACGTTGTCCCGGGCGACCTGGATGCGGGCTTCGCTGGTGCGTAACAGCACATAGGTGCGTACCACCTCGGCGGTCAGCGACACCAGGGCGTTGTCGTAACCGGCAACCGAAGCGTCCAGATTGGCCAGACTCGATTCCACGCCGCGGCGGAACTTGCCCCACAGGTCGAGTTCCCAGCCCGCGTCAAAGCCTATGCCGACGCTGCCGAAATTGCGGTCGATGAACGAAGTGGTGTTTGGTGCGTGGGCGCTGATTTGCTGATAACTTAAATCGCCGTTCAGTTGTTGCAGTTGCGGATATTCAAAGCCGGTAGCGATACCCAGTTGCGCCCGCGCTTCCAGGATGCGCACACCCGCCAGTTGCAGCGTTAAATTCTGCCGCCGGGCCTCATCAACCAGCCGGACCAAATCCGGGTCCTTGAACACCTTCCACCAGTCGGCCAGTTTCGCTTCACGCTGGCTGACCCGCGAATCGGACTGGTTGAGCCATTGGCTTTCAACGGCGGCTTCGGGTTTGGCATAATCCGGCCCCACCGTGCAACCGGCGTTCACCAGCAGCACCGCAGCCGCACTCGCCAAGCCGTGGAATATGCGAGCAGCGCAGGAGCTTGGCTGCATGCCGCCATTCTTCTTGCCTTGCATAGTCATTCCGCTGCACCTCCGCCCAAATTACGATGCCCGGTTTGCGCTTGCTCTTCTACTTCCACTTTATAAAAAATGGAATACAACACAGGAACGACGATCAAGACCAGCAGCGTCGCAAAGCCAAGGCCGAATACAATCGTCACCGCCATCGCGATGAAAAAGGCGTCCGTAAACAAAGGGATCATGCCCAGCATCGTCGTGCCTGAAGACATGGTCACCGGAATCAGACGGCTGACTCCGGAGCGCATTACCGCGTGAAACGGCGTCGCTCCTTGGCTGAGCTGCACGTTAATTTCGTCGATCAGCACAATTGAAGCCTTGA
The DNA here is from genome assembly GCA_036560465.1 of Methylobacter sp. Taxonomy (GTDB): domain Bacteria; phylum Pseudomonadota; class Gammaproteobacteria; order Methylococcales; family Methylomonadaceae; genus Methylobacter_A. The sequence continues at coordinate 52,337 of DATBRD010000046.1, read as the reverse complement.
TGACCATACCCGAGAGGCTCATTAAACCCAACAGCGCCATAAAGCCGAACGGCTGATGAAAAACCAACAATCCAAGGGTAACTCCAATGAGGGCCAGCGGCACGGTCAGCCAGATGATCAGGGTCTGTTTGATCGAGTTGAACAGAACCAGCACCGTTAATACCATCAAGCCGAAAAATACCGGGATCGAGCTCGCCAGACGCGAATTGGCGCGAGCAGAATCCTCGGCTTCGCCGCCCCACGCCATGTAATAGCCTGGCTTGCCCTTAAGCGGCCACAGGTCGTTATCGCCGACTTTAAGCGTCGACGCATCGAATTCTTCAATTGCTTCATCGGAAGTTTTTCCAAGCACCGCTGCTGCATCCACTCCGACGGCTTGTTCGATTTTCGCTTTGACTTTGGTGAACACTTCGACTGGCAATCCCTCGCGCGGATCGGCATGGATGCGCAGCATTTTGCGGCGGTCCCAGCGCCATACATGCGCGTCTTCGAATTCGAGCGGGAAAGACGATACCACTTGACCCATCGGGATCATAGATTGCGCGGCCGGACTCCATATCTGCACCGCTTCCAGGCTGTCCAGATCGGCACTCTCGGCCATTGGGGAGCGGGCCACCAGCGGGATCAATTCATCCCGCTCTCGGTAAACCCCCACCTTCTGGCCTTCGAACGCCATCGCCAGCGCTTCGGCCACTTCCGGCCGATCGATGCCGGCGCGCCGCGCCTGGGATTCCGCCAATTGCGGCCTGAGGGCCTTGGTTTTGTCCCGCCACTCGTTGCGCACGGCCTTCGCGGTCGGCTCCGCCAACAGGATAGCTTCCGCTTTCCCGCCCAAGCGCCGCAGTTCTTCGGCGTCCGCCCCATAGAGGCGCAGCTGGAGCTTGCCGCCGGTCGACGGACCCAGGATGAACAGCCGCAAGTTGACGACGGCATCGGGATAAAGCGCTTCGAGTTCCTCCTGCACCTGCGGGGCCATCGCGGCGATGCGGGTGTAATCGTCGACATCGACCAGGATCTGGCCGAAGCTACTGTAATTATGTTCAGGCGTATAAGTCAGCAGGAAGCGCACTTGGCCGCCGCCCAGCTGGCTGGTCAGATGGGTCACGCCTTCATGTTTCTTGATCAGCTGCTCGGCCTGTTTGATGCGTCGGTCGGTTTCCTTGATGTCCGTGCCTTCCGGGAACCAGAGATCGATATAGAATTGCGGACGGGTGGAGTCCGGGAAAAAACTATGCTTAACGAAACCGAAGCCCAACAGGGCCGCGATAAACAACGCCACGACTATGCCAACAACGATCCAGCGGAAACGCAGGCAAAAAATCAGGAAGCGCTGATATTTTCCGTAAAAGCCGACCGAGTAGGGGTCGACGTCCTCGCTCGTGGCAGCGGCGCCGGTCGGAAGAAACATCTTGCACAACAAAGGCGTAGCGGTAACTGAGGTCAGCCAGCTAAAGGACAGCGAAATCAGGATCACCGAGAATAAGGTGCGGCAATATTCGCCGGTAGAATCCTCGGAGGTGCCGATCGCGGCGAAAGCGATAATCGCCACCGCTGTGCCGCCCAGCATCGGCAATGCGTTCTGGCCGACGATATCGCGCGCCGCATCGTAGCCGTTTTGTCCTTGCGCCATGCGCATGCGCATGCCGTCGGTGACCACGATTGCACAATCCACCAGCATTCCAAGCGCGATAATCAGCGCTCCCAGGGAAATGCGTTCCAGGGTGATATTGAACATGTGCATCACAATAAAGGTGCCCATGATAGTCACCATCAACACCACGCCGAGAATCAAGCCGCTGCGCAAACCCATGAACAGCAGCAGCACGCCGACCACGATGGCCACGGCTTCTGCCAAGTTCACGATGAAGCCGTTCAACGCGGCGGTCACCGATTGCGCCTGATGGGAAATGATATGGGTTTCCATCCCTACCGGCCGCATCGGTTCAAGATCCTTTAAGCGCTGCTCTAAAGACTGGGCCATGATGATGACGTTGCCGCCGAGCACCGTTGAAATTCCCAGGCCGATTGCCGGCTGGCCGTCGAAGCGCAGCAGCGTCGTTGGCGGTTCGCGGTAGCCGCGCCTGATGTCTGCCACATCGCGCAAGTACACCAAACTTTTGGATTTCGTCCCGCTAGAAGTAATCAGCAAGTCGCCGAAATCCTGTTCCGATTTGTATTCGCCGGTCGGGTTAATCGGTATGAATTCCTCCCCTAAGTTAAAATTACCGGCGTTTGCCACAATGTTTTTAGCTTGCAAGGTACTGTAGATGTCTTTCGGCGAGATGCCGAGCTGCGCCATTTTTTCGCGGCGCATTTCCACATAGATCGCTTCTTTTTGTTCCCCGTACAGGACGACGCGCTTGACGTCGATCGCTTTCAGCAATTCTTTTTGCAGATATTTGGCGTAGTCGTACATTTCCTTGTAACTGTAACCCTCGCCGGTGATCGCAAGATAAATGCCGTAAACGTCGCCGAAATCGTCGTTGACCAGCGAAGGTCCCGCTTTGGGCGGCAATTTGCCCTGCGCGTCATTGATCTTGCGGCGCAGCTCGTCCCATACCTGCGGCAACGAGAACTTATCGTACTTATCCTTCATTTTGACTTTTACGTTGGAAAGGCCCCGATAGGAATGCGATTCGACTTTCTCCAACTGTCCCAGTTCCTGCGCAGCTTTCTCGATCACGTTAGTGACCTCTTCTTCCACTTCCGCGGCGGAGGCTCCGGGATAAGGCGTTATAATCACCGCCTCCTTGATCGTGAACTCCGGGTCTTCCAAGCGGCTTAAAGCCTGGTACGACTTCCAGCCGACCACCAATATCAGCACGATCATCACCCAGGTAATGATGCTTTTATTTATGCTCCATTCCGCCAAATTCATTTGCTTGAGCCCCCTTGATCTAACTTACGATTAGAATCGTGACGTATTGGTCATTTTTGGGTTGACTAACTGTTATTCGAGCACCCGGACCGTTTGGCCTTCGCTTAACGTACTGACACCGCTGATGGCTATGGTTTCATCCGCATTCAATCCGCTGACGATCCGAATACTGTCGCTTCCTGATAAATCGCCGGTTGTTACTGCACGGCGTTGAACTTTGTTGGTTTGCGGATCGACAACCCAGACTTGCGAGTGACCCGCGTTGTCGGCAAATACGGCGATGGCCGGAATCAAGATTTCCGCGCCTGCCTCTGCTTCCTCAGTAAATTCGATGGCAACGTCGACCGTCATTCCAGGAAGGACACGGATACCGGTCGGCGCGGGCATCGCTAACACCACGCGGTAAGTTTGTGTAACCGAATCGGCTTGGGTCGCGAATTCCTTAATCCGCAATTCGAAGCGCCGGTTTGGGTCCGCAGTGAATTCGGCATAAAAGCGGGGCAGTGTTTTACGGATCGGCGCGATCATCAGCTCCGGCACGTCGATTATGACTTCCACATCGGTCACATTCTGCAAGCTGAGTACCGCCTCCTTGGCCTGCACTTCTTTAAAGTTATCGACGTACTTTTGAGCAATCACGCCATCGAAAGGCGCTTTCAAACGGGTATATTCCAATTGATCCTTGGCCGCAGCAACAGTCGCTTTCGCAGATTGCAGATCGGCACGGGCAACCTTTTCGGCCGCGAGTTTGAGCGATACGATCGAGTCGCTGACGGCTCCGGCATCTGTTTCTTTCACTTTAACATAACGCTTGTACTCGGCGATTGTATAAGCAAGCCCTGCTTCAGCTTTCGCCAACACGCCCTCAGCGTTGCGCAGATTGGTTTCATAGTCTCGGGGATCGATGCGTGCGACGAGAGTTCCTTTCTTGACTGTTTGACCTTCTTTAACCGGAAGTTCAACCAGAGTGCCGGGCACTTGAAACGCCAAATCGACGCGATCGGCAGCGCGCACGGTACCGGGCAATTTCCGGGTTTTTCCTGCCAAGGAACCGCCGACCTTCATCAGTTTTACCGGACGGATCGTCTCGACGGTTTTAACGGGTTCTTCGCTTTGCCCGCACGCCGAGAGCAATGCCAGGCTGACCGTGCAGATTACGAGTCCGGATTTTATCTGCTCCCCTCGCTGAACTAGCGCATAAAAATTCATTTCGACTCCTCATCCAAGAATTGTTTTTCGACTATCGCTAGTCTGAAACTCATGCCCTATATTTAAGTGCCTGCCTGATCAATCTCCCGGAAAAATCTCAGAGGCATCGACGGTTCTCCTCCCTCGGGCTCCTAATTGACGAATCGGCAACCTGCAGATTAGATTGACATGCATTTATTCTATGCCTCGACAAACAGGTCTCGCTATTGGACTTTAGTCCAAGGTTCAGGCCAATTGCGCGGAAAATGACAGCTAGAGTGACGTCTTATGTTTGAAAGAGGGGAACAGATTTGTTTAGAGTGACGACCATGCAACGCACAATTTGCCGATATCAGTTCGATACTGGCCCCACTGCTATCCATCAGGTTTCGGCTTGCCCCTGAACAAGACTGGCAAGAGAATCTGAGGGGATGATCCTCTGATTGATGACTGAGCCATTATAATTTTTGGCGATTTCCTTGAATGTTTTCTCCCAAACGTTTTCAAACAGGACTATCACCGCTGAGTGGTCTGGAGGGAGTTTATCGGTTATTCTCTGAATATCTGTGACGCTAAGGCCGAAGTCCCCTTCCCTAGCGGCCTGGGCAGCGGATTCCGCGTTGGCCTGGGCTGGCTCAGGTGCTGCGGCGCTTAGGCCTGCAAGCGCGGAAATCAATGCATTGACTTCCGACACGTTGTCTTCGTCCTGTAGTCGTCCGCCTTCCATTGCCGAGACTCTGCCTTCCTTATCTTTTCTAAGAAAGAAAAAGGCATCCGGCCTGAGAACGCCGGTCTCCCAGAGCCCTTTCAAATCATTGACAAAATCATAGGGCAAAAGCGCGCCTTGAAATTGGGTCACGATCAAATTCACAGAATTCATCTTGCTGAAATCCAGTTTCGCTGGTCCCACATCCTTGAATCTCTGGGGCTGGGCCGGCTTTTCACCACGAATTAATATGCCAAGGTGTATCAGTTTCGGCGCTTTCTCAAGGTCTCCGCCCATCACTTGATGCCAATGTTGTTCAAATGCTTCGCGGGGCATGAAGCCTTTTCCCATCCGTACATAGGGATCTTCAAAATACACATAATCCTTGTCGACGGCGAGCACGATAAAATAGTGACCGTTAGCCCAGTCTTCCGCCAACGATGCGGCTGAATCCTGTCGGCTTCGCCAGGCTTGGCCCAATACGATTACGGGAGTTCCTTGCTCTGTGGCTTGTTCAATGTCTTCAAGTGTGAGATTTTCCTTAACCTCGGTTTTGAAGCCAAGAAGCAGGGCAACCCGCACAATGTCATCGGGATAGGTGCCGGTTTCCGGCGTAGTATGAAGCAGCGTCATCAGGTCTTCTTCATCCAGATCTTTGCCCCAATAGCTCAACACGGCCTGAAGAGCTGAGGCGCCGCAGGAATACTCGGTACTCTGACGGGTTTGTTTTAGCAGGCGGAAGCGTTTCATGGCTGGGTCCTCATGATGAATAAAGTGGTATTGCGTAGTGATGGAAACTTGCCGGTGGTACGAATTCAATCCCGTTTGCCGCTCTGAACACCGGAGCTTTTGGCTGTAGGATGGGTAGAGCGGTAGCGACTCGTTAGAGCACGCAGTGAAACCCATCAACATTATCGCGTCATGCGATGGGTTTCGCTACCGCTCTACCCATCCTACTCCCGGTAAAAGCAAGCAAAAGAAAGTAACTCACCTTCGGGTGAGAGACCCGATTCAAATAACCGTCGCGTGAGCGACACCTTAATACATTCATTCGGCTAACTACGTAACATCAGTTACCAGAACTAGTATCCACTGCTTCCCATGAAGAATCCGGGTCATAGGCTTTCATCGCCAAAGCCAATTCAGCGGTTTTCGGCCCTAAATCTTTCTGATATATTTTCCCTCTGTGATTGACGACAAAAGTCATGATGCCGGATGAGCCATAGACGGCTGGAAACGCTACCAGCCCAAAGCCTGCAATCATGTTGCCGTTGATGATGTAGTCGTATTTTCCGCCGGGAACATTGCTGCCTTGGCGGGTAAGAATCTTGTATAAATAGCCGTGAAAAGGCGTCGTCGAGTCCGTGTTGCTTTGTGCCTTGTAACCTACGGCTTTGGCTTCCGCTACCAGAGGCCCTAGAGGGCTCTCGGGCTGGCCGGACGCCGCTTCCCAATACAAGCCATCGAATTTACCTGGTTCACTGCGTAACTTGGTCGCGAACTCTCCCACTCCGTCGCCGTCCCGATCAATAGAGGCATATTCGTATTGCGCTTCCACATAACCCCGCATCACTGCCAACGTATTCAGCTCATTACGCCCGATTCTGCGGTTCAGGATTTCCTGTTTCCCTTGCTCGGCATCGAATCGCCATTGACCTCCGTTATTCACGACAGGAACAGGAAACGCCCAGTCATTCTGTCCGAAATGCAAAATCGCTTTATCGGCCTGCTGATTTTCGATAGAGGATTTCTGTTCGGCCATTTTCAGAAACTCCGCACGATTATTGGCATCTTCCACGTCGTCACCGGACGAAAAAAGTTGTGCATATTGGCTGCCAAAAAGTACCGAGACTTTGTTTTTGTCGTTGTCGCGTGCGGCATCGACCAGCGCTTTTGATGCTTCTTCGGGCGATGCAAAGCTTTGGCCCTTATCCGCCGCTTCGGTTTCGGGCGCGGCGGATAAGGCGCTTGTAGCAATCGAGGTCATTAAAATGACCATCGAAAAGGCATAACGGAGTTTATTGGACATCATGATAGACACCTATCCTAATAAATAATCGAAAAGCCATTGACCGGGCAAGGATTGCGATAGCCCCTATTGCCAAGGACAAACCAAATAATTTCATGTACTTAAACCATCACCGGCGACCGCCACGGCTTCTCGCAGCAGCAGCACCACCGCCACCTCTACTTACTTCGCGTTGCCCACCAGATGACGGGCTTTGTCTGGCCGGTTGTTGGACACGCGAAGAACTGGCGCTTCCGCGATTACTGTAAGCGCTGGAGCTGCCGCCATCCCGGGTGCTTTCAAACGCAGTCGGGCGCGACATTTCCTGACGTCGCTGTGACTGGAGCTGTTGCTGTGTTTGCTCATTGCGTTGTTTGGCCTTCTGCTGTTGATTGCCCGATCTTTGCCTGGCAGGCTCTGCTCGTCTTTGGCTCGGTGCGGCAGCGTTTGTGGAAGCTCCGAGGTCTTTTGTACGAGCCTTCCCTGCCTGCTGCCGGGAGCCTTGACTTGAGGCGCCGCGCCTGCTCTCGACATTGCTCCTTTGACCTGATGCCTGTAGGCCTTCCAGGGCGTTTTCACGGTTGCCTGGAACTGGCCGGCTACGGCTTTCGGCTGTACCGGGTTTTGCCGCCAAGCTCCGCTGGACATCGGCGCTGGAAGGCCGAGCTTGAGCGGAACGATCTGCCCCGAATCCTCGGGTGTCGGCAGGAAGGTTTTGGGCGCCGCTGAGCCTGCTCCCGGCCAAGGCCGGTGACTCAGTGCGCCCCATACGCTGCTGGGCGGCAGGCGGATAATCCTGGCCGCGTCGATGGCTAGGATTCGGTTGCCAGCGACTGGTCTGGCCCTTTACGGCCGTAAGTTGATCCGGGCTGAATGTGCCGTCCCGATTGACATTGATTTCATTACCGGAAATATTAACGTCCCGGTCGACGTTGACATCGCCGCGACTAACGTTTGCATTGCCATACCGCGATCCGCCGTAATATCCGCCCCCTCCCCCGTGCCAGCAGTTGCCACCGTGGCATACAGCGTCGCCATAATGATGAGAAACATGGTAATCATCCCAGTCATCGTCGTCGGCCCATTCCATAATGCCCCAGGTCAACAATCCGCCGACAACCGCACCGGCCCCGAACGACATCCATTGATCCGAACTGGAGGAGGAGGTCGTCGTAGTGGTCACAGGCTGGGCATAATAGGTCGGATAATAGCTTGCTGCGGGTGCCGCGGTCGGATACATTTGGGTAGTTGGAGGCGGAGCCATCGGTGCAGCATAAACAACCTCGGAGTTATATCTTGGAACCGATAAGGTATCGGCTTTGGCCGGCTTTATGCTGATCACTTCCTTGGTCAATACGGCCGGCGTTGCTGTCGCTCCCTCTGTTTGCTCTTGCCCAGGCTCCTGCATCGACACCGTCTCGGCTTCCACTTTTTGCAGATCGGAATCCTTCAAAAATCCGGCATCGGTCGCTCGCTTGCGCAAAGTCTGGACAGCGTCCATCAATTGCGGCGGATTGGACAGAAAAGCATCACCCAACTGTGTGGTCCAGTCCAGGTGTTGATCCATCATCGCAATAACGTCAGGGACCGCAGTCAGCCGGATGACGCTGGCGTCCCAGTTTTTGCTGCGCACGGTTGCGGGATCCGGTTTGGATTCCAGCCAGCGGGCCGCCTGCACCACTTCCAGCGGGTAGGTGGCAGCCACCAGCACTTCGGCCAAAAGCGGATCGGGATAGAGCGCTATCGGAGCCACCAGCGATTCAAGGCTGGTTAAGGGTTGAGCTTCCGGCTTCGGAACAGGTGGAGTTGCAGGTGCGGGCTGTAGCGCTGATGTAACTGGCGGCGTCTGGGCTTTCTCTTGGTCCTTATCGCCGCATCCTGCCACATGCATCGCAAAAATAAGTATCGCAATGCCGCTGAAAAATACCCGAAGCGTTGCAAGATGGCGGGCGAGATTATTAATTCGATACATCGCGAAAGCTCCCTATGATCAACACCGAAACAAAAAACGGATGAGTTAATCTCAAGATGACAGATGATTACTGTATTACTACGCAGACAGAGTGCGCTATTGGACCTTAGTCCAAGATTCGACTAACTGAACTTCTGCTTCATGCAATGGATTCGCAGCAGATTGAATTAGGGTCAGGCAATCGCTTTCAGGTAGCGTGCAACGATTTTGCTAACCCAAAAACCACTCGCGAGTAAGCACCCTCTCTACCTGCCGCTTACCACAGTAAAAATCAGCGATTACCGCCTAATGAATAGTGGCAATCGACCAAAATCAGACATTGAGAAATCGATAAGCTGCGAGTTCTTTAAATTTCAAAATATAAACAGGCTTTGGCTCATCGCAGACACTGATTTTTTAGTTTGTGCACATAGATATAGGTGCCCATACGTATTGTGAAAATCGTTTATCTTTTTTAACTTAATGATGAGGTTATATGGGTTGGATATACAATTTTGGCATAACCATGCAGGGATGTTTTACATCTTCATAATAATTTTGAATCGTAGTTAATGGACGGTTGCCGGCCCCACGGCTACCTGTCGCTTGTCGGCGAAAACCAGGGAGTCAGTTATAAGGAAATAACATGGGCATCAGATATAAGTTCATACCTTCTGGATATATTTGCTCCACTTTGGCTACTGTGTTCTATATCGTCAGCCTCGAAAGCATCATCCAGCTTTTTAATCGGCCACTCATTTAACTTTATTACGAAGAGTTGACTATGAAACCCTTTCCGATCGATCTTGGCACTTACCAACGCATCACGTTAAACGCAGGCAATACGACACTGACTGACGAGCAACGGGCCAGTCTGATGGCTAATATTCAGCTGTGCCGCGACGCGATCGTGTTTTTTACCGCGACCGGCGCGGCAAGGGGCGTGGGCGGCCATACCGGCGGACCTTATGACACGGTGCCGGAAGTGATCATCATGGATGCGTTGTTCCGCGGCAATGCCGATCAGTATGTGCCGGTTTTCTTTGACGAGGCCGGGCATCGCGCGGCCACGCAATACCTGATGGCCGCTCTTAACGGCGATCTGCCTGCTGAACATTTGATGGAGTACCGTGCCGCTCATGCTCATTTGCCGGGCCACCCTGAGCTGGGCTTAACGCCGGGTGTAAAATTCAGTTCGGGACGGTTGGGTCACATGTGGTCCTATGTCAACGGCGTGGCTATCGCTAACTCAGGTAAAGTGCTGTTTTGCCTGGGTTCCGACGGCTCGCAGCAGGAAGGCAACGATGCTGAAGCCGCGCGTCTGGCCGTCGCTCAAAAGCTGAACGTCAAATTGATTATCGATGATAATGACGTCACCATCGCCGGCCACCCATCCCAATATTTGCCGGGTTACTCGATCGCCAAAACGCTGGCCGGCCACGGTTTGACGGTATTGGAAGGCGACGGTGAAGATATCGACGATCTTTATCGGCGTATCTGTGCTGCCATTCATACCGACGGCCCCGTTGCAGTTATCAACAAGCGCCCTATGTGTCCGGGCATTGTCGGACTGGAAGGCTCAAACCACGGCCATGACGTCGCCCCGGTCAAAGTGGCGGTAGCGTATTTGGAGTCGCGCGGACAACAGGCGGCGGCGGATCAGCTTAAAGCCATCAAAGCGCCAAAAAATGATGCGGTATTTCTGGGTTCCAGCGATAAGTGGGATGCCAACCGCAACATTTTTGGCGATGCAATCGTCGCGATTCTGGACCGGATGAGCGAAGCCGAGCGTATCGAAAAAATCCGCGTTATCGACAGCGACCTGGAAGGTTCCTGCGGCCTGTCCAAAATCCGCAATGCTCATCCGGAAGTATTTATCTCTTCCGGCATTATGGAGCGCAGCAACTTTTCGGCAGCGGCCGGTTTCGGGATGGCAGCAGGCAAACAGGGCATTTTCGCTACTTTTAGCGCGTTCCTGGAGATGGTGATTTCTGAAATTACCATGGCGCGTTTGAACAATTCCAACGTGCTCAGCCATTTCTCGCATTCAGGGGTTGACGACATGGCCGACAACACCTGCCATTTCGGCCTGAATAACCTGTTTGCCGATAACGGCCTAAGTGACGGCTATGCGACCCACCTTTACTTTCCGGCTGACCCGCTGCAAATGAGAGCCTGCCTGGAAACGATCTTTTTTAACCCGGGCTTGCGTTTTATCTTCTCGACCCGCTCCAAAGTGCCGAGCATTTTAAATACTGACGGTCAGGAGTACTTTGGCGGCGGCTACAAATTTGTCTCCGGCAAGGATGAAATCATTCGCGAAGGAACTCAAGGGTATATCGTCAGCTTCGGCGAGACCTTGTACCGGGCCTTGGACGCCGTAGAGCGTCTGAAACAGGAAGGTATTGACGTGGGATTGATCAACAAACCGACCCTGAATGTCATTGATGAAGAGATGATGGTTAAAATCGGCCATTCGCCGATGGTCTTGGTTGTCGAGTCATATAACCGGAAAACGGGACTGGGCAGCCGCTTCGGCTCCTGGTTGCTGGAGCGCGGCCTGGCGCCAAAATATGCGCATCTTGGCAGCTACCGGGAAGGCTGCGGCGGCCTTTGGGAACAATATCCGCATCAAGGGATTGATCCGGCAGGGATTATGGCTAAAGTTAGGGATCTACTAAAAACTTGATCCAAGTTGCCGTAAATCCGCTTTTCCGGTTCGATGAGGAAGGTATGGAACGGGGTTATGGTTCGGCTCTTTGGCATCGCCAGACGAAAGAGGCAGAAACCGATAGGCTTAACCTAACACATCCGCGCCAAATCCCCACTCTACCGATTGTCACTATTTACAACAGACAGAGCTGGGGCTACGTCTTATTCGAATAAACTTAATCGATAAAATCATAGTTTGACAATGTCGAGATGAGAATCTAACAAAAAGGTGAGTGATGCAAATAACTACGCTCGATGATAAAGAACTAAATCGCCTGCAATTAACTACTCTTCAGTACTATCTGCACGAAATCAACCCAGACAACGGCCTCATCCGCGATAAGACTGATAAAACCGCACCGGCCAGTATCGCAGCGGACGGGCTAGCTTTGGCAACACTTCCGGTATTAGTTGAGCGAGGGGTCTTCTCAAGGGAGTTTGCTCCCGCGTTGGCCCTAAAGAGGCTGCGCTTTTTTCGCGACGCGCCGCACGGGCCAGAACCTGATGCCACCGGATACAAGGGCTTTTATTACCATTTTCTCGACATGAAAAGTGGTCGGCGGGTATGGAACTGCGAATTGTCCACGATTGACTCAGCCTTCCTCTTTGCCGGCATGTTGACATGCGCCGCTTATTTTGACCAAGAGAACGAAGAAGAGGATGAGCTACGCCGTCTGGTCGATGAACTTTTTGGGAAAGCCGATTGGCAGTGGGCATTAAACGGCGGTCCAGCAATCTCTCATGGTTGGCGGCCGGAAAGTGGCTTTATTCCGCATTACTGGAAGGGTTACGATGAGGCTCTGCTTCTGTATATTCTTGGGCTCGGCTCAAAGACGTTTCCACTTCCTGCGGAGAGTTATGCCGCATACTGCTCAACTTATCAATGGAGGAATATCTATGGACGTGAAATTCTTCATTCCGGGCCACTTTTCACACATCAGCTTTCTCAACTATGGATAGATTTGCGCGGAATTCGCGACAAGTTTATGCGGGACCATAACACGGACTATTTTCAGAATAGCCGACAAGCAACCTACCTGCATCAGGAGTACGCAATTCAAAATCCACATGGATTCGCTGGCTATGGGGAGCATTGCTGGGGATTCACTGCTTGCGATGGTCCGGGTTGGATGTCGAGGAAGATAAACGGCGTGGAAAGACAGTTCTATGATTATATTGCGCGCGGAGCGCCCGACGGGCCCGATGACGGTACCGTTGCGCCATGGGTCGCCATTACTTCACTTCCCTTTGCCCCGGAAATAGTTATACCTACCATGAATCATATGGCGCAGCTTAATATCGGTGTGGATAGTCGCTACGGGTATTATCCTTCGTTCAACCAGACCTATGAGGTAGCGGATAGCCCCACAGGATGGTGGATTACCCCTTACCATTTTGCTATAGACCAAGGACCTATAATTTTGATGATCGAAAATTACAGAACCGGTTTAATTTGGGACATCATGCGCCGCTCCCCCTACATTGTGTCCGGATTAAAGAAAGCTGGGTTTAATGGTGGCTGGTTGGATGGGGCCTGACGTAATGAACTTCCATAACTTATTTTTTATCGCTTCGGCTCGGCTCTAGACGCCAACCTGAGGTGAGTTTAAACAAACGACACTAAAGTTCCATAGGTTTTATAAACGATTGCAATTTTGAGTCACGCGGACTAACTAACAATACCATTGGCCTAAATACTGAGATAACGTTGCTCTATGAGCCTCTACCTCGGTGGTATATTTAATACAAACTTCTCTTTATTTCTGGGAAGAAAAAGTTTGGCAGTTTAAATCTCCTAGAAACTTCACGGTTAAAAGGGTTACTTTTGAGAAGTCGAAAACAGGTTAAAAGTTTTGCTGACGAGTTGACCAGCCATCTGCATATGAGGACAGACTTGTCTTTCGTGCTGTTGGCAGTCGGCATGCTTAGCGGTTGCCAGCTTGAGCCTACTGCTACAAACTTTTTAGAATTTCCGCCATCTATACTAGACTTCCCGCGGCCTACCATAGCCTTACCACCGGACACGGTTGGCGAGCGGCAGCCGGAACTTGCCGACATCCCCACCCGCCAGTTCCCCATCACCAAAAATCGCAGCATCGTTGGCCGTCTTGCCGTTGTCAATGTGCAAGACGGCGATACCTTGCCCGACATCGCCCGGCATTTCGGTCTGGGCTATAACGACATCACCATCGCCAATCCCGCTATCCGCCCCTGGACGCCTGAGACGGGCGCACGCGTGCTGCTGCCGTTGCAGTTCATCCTGCCTGATGCGCCGCGCAAAGGCATCGTGCTCAATCTGGCGAACATGCGGCTGTTTTATTACCCGCCGAAGCAGCCGGACACCGTGTTTATCTATTCTATCGGCATTGGCCGCCAGGAATGGAACACCCCGCTCGGGCAAACCACTATCGTCGCCAAAACAGTCAAGCCGACCTGGACCGTCCCGGCATCCGTCCTTCGCGAACATGCGGCAAAAGGCGACCCGCTGCCCAACGTAGTGCCTCCCGGCCCCGATAACCCGCTCGGCGAGCAGGCGCTACGGCTAGGCTTTAGCAGTTACCTGATCCACGGTACCAACAAACCTTACGGCGTCGGCATGCAGGTCAGCCACGGCTGTGTGCGGCTTTACCCCGAAGACATCGAAGTACTGTTCGAAAAAATCCCGGTCGGCATGCCGGTGCGGATCGTCCATCAGCCTTATATGACGGCATGGGATAGGGACATGCTGTATCTGGAAGCCCATGAGCCGCTGCAAAAATGGGCGGGCCAGAAGCAGCAACTGCAACAGTCGCTGCTGAAGCAATTGCGTCAAAGCACCGCTAAAAAAGGCGCAACCGTGGATTGGGAAAAGGTCGACCGCATCCTGCAACGCGCCGACGGCATCCCTACCCCGATCCTGGCGGATAGCCCGGAGTTGTCGAAATTAGTTGCGAACGCACCGGAATTGGAACATCCCCAGCAGCTTTACGGGCAGCCGGTGGTTCCACACTTGGCCGACAACGACTGGGTGCTTATCGTCGCCGACTTCGCCAACAAACAGATGGCGCAAGATCTGGTTGCGATGCTCAACCATCAAGGCCCGCCAATCCCGGCGCGCCTCATTGAGAAAAACGGCGTTTATCAAGTGATTGCCGGCCCCTTCAAAGATCAAAAAGAAGCTGAAGCGGCAGCACGGCACATCAAAATAGATTTTGAGCTTGATGCCAAGCTCGGAACTGTGACTATAAGATAGCCCATACGCATCGACTTAATACCTGATGTCACTCTCCCCATGCTGATAGCGCATCATTCTCGGCATGAAAATAATTCACTAATTGTGACACCCAGCCCCACCAGAAATTACTCTCGTCGGGTTTGCCGCTTTTTGCGGGCACGCTCAAGTTCGGCAATACGGGTTTTGATCGCCTCACTTGTAGGCAATCGGCTATGTATTTAGACATTCGTATTCCTAGCACAAAATGAGGCGCCAACATAAGCCTTGGACTAAAGTCCAATAGCGAGACCTGCTGAAGCAGGAATAGTATGTTCATCAGCTAATGCGTCATTCCGGCAAACAGCGATATTAACTCTTTGCTTTCTGGGTGTTGATCATATGGAGCTTTCGTGATGAATCAAATTAATAATCTCGCCCGCCACACCCGCCTGCTCGAAATTGTCGGCGACACCGCCCGGGTTCGCGCCAAAGGCAGGGCTTTCGGCGAAATGGCCATTGTTGAAAACACCGACGGCGAGAGTTCCCTGGCGAAAGTTGTGGATCTGGACCACGATATTGTCAGTCTTCAGGTGTTTTCCGGCGGCAAGGGCCTGTCCACAGGCGCTACGGTCAACTTTCTTGGACGCGGCCTGGACGTGGTTTATTCGCCCAATATTCTGGGCCGGATATTCCGCGGCTCCGGCGATCCGATTGACGGTGGCCCGGAACTCACGGTCGACCCGCGCATTCCGGTCGCTGGGCCGACCGTTAATCCGGTAATGCGGGTCATGCCTTCGCACATGATCGAAACCAAGGTTCCGATGATCGATCTGTTCAATTGTCTGGTCGAAAGCCAGAAAATACCGATTTTCTCGGTTGCCGGCGAACCGTATAACGAACTGCTCGCCCGCATCGGCTTTCAGGCCAATGCCGATGTGCTGGTTTTTGGCGGCATGGGTTTGATTTTCGACGATTATCATTTCTTTCGCACCTCGTTCGAAGCCCATGGCGTGTTTCATCGGACCGTGATGTTTGTCAACCAGGCTTCGGACCCGCTGGTCGAGCGCTTGATGATCGCGGACATGGCGTTGGCGGTAGCCGAAAAAATGGCGGTCGAGGAAAACAAGCGAGTGCTGGTGCTGTTGACCGACATGACCGCTTATGCCGATGCAATGAAAGAGCTCGGCGTCGCCCAGGAGCGGATTCCGGCGGTGCGGGGTTACATGGGCGATTTGTACACACAGTTCGCGCAACGCTATGAGAAGGCCTGCGACTTCAAGGGCGCCGGTTCGGTCACTATTCTGACCGCGACCACTATGCCGGGGGATGATGTCACCCATCCGGTTCCCGACAATACCGGGTATATCACCGAAGGACAGTTTTACCTGCACGACGGCTTTATCGACCCGTTCGGTTCCTTGTCGCGTTTAAAACAGCACGTCATCGGCAAGGCCACGCGCGAAGACCACAGCCAGATCATGAACACGATGATCCGCTTTTATTCCGGCTCCGTCGAAGCGAAAAAGAAGCAGGAGATGGCTTTCGAATTGTCCCCTTTCGATCACAAGCTGTTGAAGTTCGGTAAATTGTTCAAGGAACGGTTCATGGATATCAAGGTTTCCATCCCGGTCATCGAAGCGCTGGATTTGTGCTGGCAGACTTTAGCGGCATGTTTCTCTAAAGACGAATTGCTGATGAAAAAGAATCTGGTCGACAAATATTTTCCGCAGCAAGTTGACGAAGCGACGCAGGGGTAAGCCGTCATGGCCAAGCTGAAACTCAGCAAGCAATCGCTGCATCACCAACAGGAGCAGTTGAAGCTGTATAAGCGCCTGTTGCCGTCGCTCGACCTGAAGCGCCGACAATTGACGATGGAAGCGCAGAAAGCACAAGAAGAACACGCCGCCGCCGTGGCGCAGATCGACGCTTTGGAAACGCGCATCGGCGAGGAATTGCCGATGCTCGCCGATGAAGGTCTGCATTTGCGCGATCTGGTGGTCGTCAAAGGCTATAAGCTGGGTGAACAGAATATCGTCGGCGTAAGGCTGCCGGTGCTGGAATCGCTGGATTGCCAGGTCGCCGAGTATTCGCCTTTGGCGACGCCTGCTTGGCTCGACATCCTGGTGCAACGCTTGAAGGACGCTAAAACCTGCCGGCTGCGCGCCGAGATTGCCGCCCAGCGCCTGGATATTTTGCGCCTGCAATTGCGGCGAGTGACGCAACGGGTCAATTTGTTCGACAAAATCCTGATTCCGACAGCGCACAGTAACATCCAGCGCATCCGTATTTATCTCGGCGAAACCGAACGCGCCGCGGTGGTGACGTCAAAACTCGCCAAATCGAAACAATTGCAACAGCGTAACGCGCTCGCGGAGGCCCCGGAATGAGCATCGTCCAATTAGACAAGGTCACTTTCGTAGGCATGACCGAAGACCGGGAACGCTTGCTGCAAGACTTGCAGGAACTGGGTTGCCTGCATATCGAACCGTTCGAGGCAGAAAGTGAAAGCCAGACTATCGTAGACGCCAGCGCCGGAGGCCGCGAAGCACTGCAATTCTTGCGCGACTATCCGCAACGGAGGCGGCAAAGCCGGGATACCAAGCGTTTCAATGCATTAGAAGTCGAACGGCAAGTGCTCGACGTGAGACAGCGCTTACAAATGTTGTCCGACGAGCGCGACTTTCTGATCAAGCGCATACAGGACATGCGGCCGTGGGGCGATTTTGAATTTCCACCTTTGCCTGAAATGGGCGGCCTGCGCCTCTGGTTTTACATGATACCGCATCGCGAGATGGCTTTAATCAGGGATTTGGCGCTGCTCCATGAGATCGTCAAGAAAGACAACCGCTATTGCTATGTGGTGGTCATTTCCGAAAACGAGCCGGAAGGCATGCCCGTCAACCGCACGCATATCGGCAGCCGGCCGCGTCATGAATTGGAGGCGCGCCTTGAAGATGTGGAGCTGGCCATCGAAGACGTGCAGGCGGAACGCGCCTATCTGACCCGCTGGTACAGCTTGCTGCGCGAAAATGTCGCCACATTGAAAGATAAGGCCGCGTTGGATGCCGCGCAAAACCAGACTTTCAACCGGGCTGGCATGTTTGCGCTGCGCGGCTGGGCTCCGCACATCCGGCTTGAGGAGCTGCAAAACTATGCGCACCGGCATGGGCTGCATATTGATGCTCAGGAAGTACAACCGGACGATAACCCTCCCACCTATCTGGACAACCCGCCCTGGCTTGCTGCCGGTGAAAACCTGGTCAATTTCTACATGACGCCGAGTTATCGGGCCTGGGATCCCTCACAAATTGTTTTCTTCTCCTTTGCGCTGTTTTTCGCGATGATCCTGGCCGATGCCGGTTATGCGTTGTTGTTGGGAATTGTGCTGTTGTTCTTTTGGCGAAAAATGGGCGCATCGCCAAGTGGCAGACGATTTAGGACATTATGCCTGGCGATCGTTATTTTTTCCCTGGTCTACGGCATGCTGATCGGCAGCTATTTCGGCGTCACGCCTCCCAAGGACTCGCTGCTGGCTTCGTTTCATGTATTGGACATGAGCGACACCAATCTGATGATGGCGATTTCGGTGCTCATCGGCTGCATCCATGTCATCTTGGGGGCATCGCTGGATGCGGCCAGGCATAAGAATATTGTGGAAGGCTTGGGCTCGGTCGGCTGGGCCTGTATTGTCGCTGGTGGACTGGCATTTTTGCTATCGACGGCGTTCGCGCCAAGCGTTTTAAAACCGCTATCGGTGATCCTGGCTGGCGTCGGCGTGCTGCTGGTGTTGCTGTTCTCGGCGCCTTTCGAAAAACCGCTGTCCCGCTTGTCGAAAGGCCTGCTCGGCTTGACCAAACTGTCTGGAGCTTTCGGCGACGTGCTCAGCTACCTGCGACTGTTTGCGCTGGGGCTCGCCAGCGGCTCATTGGCTGCGGAATTTAACAACATGGGCATGGGAATCAATGACGCAATGCCTGGGGTTGGTATTTTCTTTGCCTTTCTGGTGCTGTTTTTGGGGCATGCGGTCAATCTCCTGTTGGGTTTGGCGAGTGCACTCATTCACGGTTTACGCCTTAACGTAATCGAATTTTTTAATTGGGGATTGAAGGAAGAAGGATCGTTGTTCAAGCCTTTTCGTCGCACTGAAAGATAAAGGGAAAAATATCCACATATCCCGCAATTGGGTTTTATAAAAACTTTAAATATCGACTGGAGGTTCACTATGGATACTTTTATCGTGGCGCTTGGCTGGGTGGGGATGTTCGCGCCGTTGGCTTTGGGTGCGGTTGGCAGCGCGATCGGTTGTGCTCGCGCCGGCATGGCGGCTTGCGGAGCGCTGCTGGATGTCGAAAGCGGATACGGCCGTTATATCGGCGTTGCCGCAATGCCTTCTTCGCAAACCATCTACGGCATTGTTGTCACCATGGCGCTAAGGCGCGAGCTGACGATCGACAATTCGCCGGGGATTTTCGGCATAGGTATCCTAACCGGACTGGCTTTGATGATTAGCGCCTTCGCCCAAGGCAGTAGTTGCGCTGCGGCCATCAATGCATCAAAAAGCAAATTGGAAATTTTCGGCATTTCCCTGGCGCCGGCGGCCTTGGTCGAAGGTTTTTCGGTGTTCGCATTTGTATTTGCGCTGGTGCTTTCCGCCGGCATTCCCAAATAAGCTGACGGAGCCGAATCATGAGCGAGCTAATCAACACTGAATCCAGCGTACAAGCATTGATCGACAGAATCCGCGACCAGGGGGTGCAAAGCGCCAACCGAGAAGCCGCGCGCATCCTGGCAGAAGCGGAAGCGAAAGCCTCGCAGTTACTGGCGGATGCGCAAAAGCAGGTCGAACAACTACGCGCCAAAGCCACGGCGGATATCGAAGCCGAGCAGGCTGCAGCGCAGGAAGCCTTAAAGCTTTCTGCCCGCGACACCGTAACTCGCTTGAAGAACTTGGTTTCTACCGCATTCGAAACCTTTGTCCGCCGGCTGGTCACCACCGCGACGCAAGACCGGGAATTGATGAAAAACCTGATTTTAGTTTTGGCCGGACACAGCGCGGATGAATTTATAAAAGACAAGCAAATTCAAATTCTGATGTCCGATGCGATATTGACCGGACAACCCGATCCCAAGTTGCGCGAACTGAGCAAACAGACCATCTTGAGCCTTTCCAGCGATATGCTGCGTGAAGGCGTTGAATTGATTCCATCCAGCTGCGTCGAGGGCGGCGCGAAAGTGCGGCTGGTCGGCGAACAGCTGGAAATCGATTTAACCGACAAGGCGATAGCCAAAATGCTTGCCGGCCTGTTGCTGCCACGTTTTCATGCCCTGTTGACGGCTGAGGAATAAGGAGCCCCCGCCATGAAGGATGATTACTATACGGTCGTAGCAAGTTTGCCGCACTTGCCTTATTTCGCGGATGCCGAGCGGCTCCCCCTTTCCCGTTTGCGCCTTGAACAGCGTTTACGCATGTTGGATGCTGATGAAAGCCGGCAGATCTTGCAGGCTGAATTTTTGGCCGGCTGGAGGCTGCCTGCCGGCAAACTTGAAAGCGGCGGCAAAATCGCGGCGCAGTATAAGACAATGCTGCAAAGTATAAGCCAGCCCGTGTTACGGGAGTTCGTGGAATACCGCCTGGACCTGCAAACCGTTGTCGCCGCATTGCGCATCAGGCAAGCCGGCCGTGATCCAGAACAATACCCCGGAACCTGGGGGATCGGCCGCTTAGTCAAACATATCGAAGCCCACTGGGATGCCCCCGATCTCCGGCTGGGTACGGTTTTCCCCTGGGTGCAGGAAGCCGGCAATTATCTTGCGGCTGCCGATGCGATAGCATTGGACCGCCTGCTGATGGACATCGTATGGCGGAAGCTGTCACGTTTGGGTGATATGCGTCCTTTCGGTTTTGAAGCGATCACCGCCTTTGTATTCAAATGGGATATTTTGCAGGCTTGGCTGCAGCGCGATGCAAGCGCCGCAAAACAACGCTTCCAAGTATTGATCGAGGAGATAAAACATGTCCAATGAAAATACCGGCGCCGTCTATGCGACAGTGGTAGGCGTCAAGGAAAGTCTGGTCTTGATCGAGTTTGACGAAGCCGCCGAAGTGATGAAAAACGAAGTCGGCTACGTCTGCGTCGGCGAAGAACGGCTGAAAGCCGAAATTCTTCGGGTGCGGGGGCGCACCGCAGACATGCAGGTGTTCGAGGATACCCGCGGCGTGCGGGTTGGCGACCGGGTGGAGTTATCCGGTGAAATGCTTTCGGCAACCTTGGGTCCTGGGCTGCTTGGCCAGGTTTTCGACGGCTTGCTTAACCCTTTGCACGGCCTTGCGCAAAAATACGGATTTTTCCTACCACGCGGAGTGTTGATGCCGCCGCTTGATGTGGATAAAAAATGGCAGTTTACGCCGGATGCAGCGATAGGCGATTCTTTGCCTCCCGGTGGTGTGCTGGGATCGGTGCCGGAAGGCCCGTTCAAGCACAAGATCATGATTCCTTTCAATGAAGCGGAACCGGTCCAGTTGACCTGGATTCGCGGCGGCAGTTTTTCCATTAACGAGGTTGTTGCGCGCTACAAAACGTCCGGCGGCGAGGAAAAGGAATTGACCATGGCGTGCCGCTGGCCGATCCGGCGTCCGATTCCCGAAAACCTGCTGCGCAGGCGTTATACCGAGCGGCAATTCCCGACGAAACCTTTGACCACCGCGACCCGCATCATCGATACTTTTTTCCCGATCGCACAGGGCGGCACGGGTTGCATCCCTGGGCCGTTCGGCGCCGGCAAGACGGTATTGCAAAGCCTGATCGCGCGTTACTCCAGCGTCGATATCGTGATCATCGTCGCTTGCGGCGAACGCGCCGGGGAAGTCGTCGAGACCATCCACGAATACCCGGAAACGGCCGATCCCCGCACCGGCGGCACGTTAATGGACCGCACGATCATTATCTGCAACACCTCGTCGATGCCGGTCGCGGCCCGCGAAGCGTCGATCTACACTGGCATCACGCTGGGAGAATATTTCAGACAGATGGGCTACGACGTGCTGCTGATCGCCGACTCGACGTCGCGCTGGGCACAGGCGATGCGCGAAACGTCCGGCAGGATGGAGGAAATCCCCGGCGAGGAAGCGTTTCCGGCCTATCTCGATTCCGCGATCAAGAATCTTTACGAGCGCGCCGGGGTGATCCGTTGCGCCGACGGCTCCACCGGCACGCTGACCTTGATCGGCACGGTTTCTCCGGCCGGAGGCAACTTCGAGGAGCCGGTCACCCAATCCACGCTCGGCACCGTCAAGACCTTCCTCGGTCTGTCTGCCGACCGCGCCTACAAGCGTTTTTATCCGGCCATCGATCCGCTGCTTTCGTGGTCCCGCTACCTGGATCAATTGGCGCCCTGGTTTACCAAGGAACTCAATGCCGAATGGGTTAATGATGTTAAAAACATGATGACCCTGCTGGAGCGCGGCGACGGCATTTATCAAATTATGCAGGTCACCGGCGAAGAAGGCATTACCCTTGAAGATTTCATCGAATGGCAAAAATCGATGCTGTTGGACATGGTTTATTTGCAGCAGGATGCTTTCGACGAGGTCGATGCCTGCATGCCCCGCGAGCGCCAGCTGGCCAGTTTCGGTGTATTAAAAAAACTGGTTGCGGCGGAATTCAAATTTCAGGACAAGGACGAAGCTCGGGACTTTTTTACCAAGCTGACCGGCCTCTATAAGAATTGGAATTACAGCCGCCCCGATTCGCCGGATTACAAACGCTACGGCAAGGACATTGAACAACTCGCCGGTCAATACTTACCGGGCCGTAGCACCTAATAAATTTCAAAGCCGTTGCAAGGAGCATTGCCATGATTAGAAAAGATATTATCGATTTGTTCAGGGTCAAACCTGATACAAAAGTCCGGCTCAAGGAGTACCACACCGGATGGGAGCAAACCGATGAATTCAAATCCATCGGCAAGAAATTCGTTAAGGAGAGAGCATCCGAGATTCTGCAATCCAGCATTGAAGAGTTGTCTGAATGCCAGCAATTGCTTTATGCAGATGACCGCTACGCCTTGCTGATCGTCTTGCAGGCGATGGATGCGGCAGGAAAAGACGGCACCATCAGGCACGTGATGTCGGGCGTCAATCCCCAAGGCTGCCAGGTTTTCAGTTTCAAAAAGCCGTCGGCCGAAGAACTGGACCATAACTTCCTCTGGCGCTATATGAAGTCCCTGCCCGAGCGCGGCCGCATCGGCATTTTCAACCGTTCCTATTACGAAGACGTGCTGGTAGTCAAAGTCCATAAGGACATGCTTGAACAACAAAAGCTTCCGAACGGCAAGCACGGCAAGGCGTTTTGGCAATATCGTTATGACGACATCAACGCCTTCGAGCACCACCTGGTACGCAGCGGTACGGTCGTGTTGAAGTTCTTCCTGCACGTTTCCAAGGACGAACAGAAACAGCGATTCATGGATAGGCTGGAACGAGCCGAAAAAAACTGGAAATTTTCGCTGGCTGATCTTAACGAGCGCAGCTACTGGGACGATTATGTCGACGCATTTGAAAAAGCCATAAGTGCAACCAGCACAAAATGGGCGCCCTGGTATATCGTACCGGCCGATAATAAATGGGCAACTCGAGCCATAGTCGCCGACATTATCACCACGACCTTGCGCGACCTCGACCTTGAATTTCCCGAGATGGATGATGAGCAACGCGCATTATTGGAGCAAGCTCGACAAACCTTAGAAGAAGAATAACCATGGCGGAATTCAAACTATCCCTTTTTCGCACGACGCGTATTGTGCAGTCGCAGATCCAGGAATTTTTGGATGTCGTTTCGATGGCGATTTTAACTTATCAGGAAGGGATGATTGCCTATCTTATTGTACAAAATGTTTTCGAACAGGAGGTTTTCGTAGTTTCAAGCGCTTCATATGTCGAAAACAAACCATAGGCGGTTTATTGCCCGCTTAAAGAAGTCCTATTCAGGACTTCCAGTCTCAGGGAAGCCGAAATACTAAAAGTGTTACCTTTTGATCTATTCAATTGTTGATGAAAATTCCTTAATAAGGGAGTGAGCTTAACAAATGATCATTTAAACCCACCGCGAAGAGTTTTGTTGTGTTCTTCGTTTATTTCATTCGTATGGAGAAATATCATGATTAACATATCAGTTGATAAAAAAAAGGCATGCTGCTTATCGGCGGTTGCCGTAATGGGAGCGCTGCTGACCGGTTGCGCAACGGAAACGCCAAAAGCTCCACCGATGAGTGATAAGACCGCTGCGTATGTAGAATACGCCAGAGCGGATATCAGACAGGACAAGGTGGTCACGGTCAATCAGGCTATGAAATTGGATCAGAACGATCCAAATTACAATGCTTTCTGGCATGAATATTACCCGTACGAGGCGGAATTGAAAAAGATTAATGACGAAAGGCTCGCGTTAATTCGCGATTACAAGTTCAACTTGAACAACATGACTGACGATACGGCAAACAGCCTTGCTAAACGCGCTATTGCAATACGCGAAAAGAAGCTCGAATTGCTCAAGGAGTATTACAAAAAAATAAAAAAAGCCACTTCACCAATAATTGCTGCAAAATTTCTGCAAGTAGAATACGAAATCGGCCTTTTACTCGATCTAGAAATTGCATCTGATATGCCGTTGCTGAAAAAGAGCCAGCAATAATAGTAACCTTGGCTTTATCTGTACCGACCTGGAAATGTGTGAGGGTTATCTACCGGGTAGATAATTTTTATCAAACTTTAAGGGAAGCAACCCTCACAAGGAACTAATAGGAAGTTGAGCCAAGACAAGGCCATTACGGCTTACTTGGCAACTGCCGCGGTACGCTGTTAATGCCGGGCGAAAAAATCAAGCGGATCTTCGCTAAGTAAATCCGGCGGCGCGCTGACTCGTTACCATAAAATCATGATCGTTCCGGTGACTTTTCGGAGTGGCGAAATAAGCCATGTTCCGGCAAGCGATCAACAGGGCAAAAAGACATAAGCTCTTTTATCTGTATCCGACAATAATCACGGATTATTTAAAGCGCGAAAACTAGTGCGTAATTTTCTGAATGAGACATTAGGGCGTCACTTATGAACAACGAAAAGAATCCGTTACCCGAGAAGACGCTGGAAAAATATATCTCACACAAAGTGCTCGATTTATTCATCCGCGTCGGATTGATCGTTTTTTTGGTCGTTTTTTGCTATCAAATTTTCAAGCCTTTTATCGGCTTGATGTTATGGTCGCTGATATTGGCCGTGGCCTTGTATCCCCTTCATACCCTGATCGCCCGCAAGATGGGTAGTCGGGATGGCTATGCCGCAACAGCCTTAGTGCTGGCGATAGTATTGAGCGTATTCACCCCCACCACCTTGCTGGTATTTTCTTTCGCGGATTCATCTACGGAGTTGGTGAAACAAATCCAAAGTGGGACATTGCAAGTGCCTGCGCCCAGTAAATCTGTCGCCGAATGGCCGGTGGTGGGCAAGAATCTATATACGCTATGGGAAGCGGCGCATACCGATCTTGGCGGCGTGGTAGCGAAATACGAACCCAAAATTAGCGTAGTCACCAAAGAAATTCTGAGCTTTGCCGCCAGCGCCGGCAAAGCCATTTTGATGTTTTTGGTTGCTCTGGTGCTTTCCGGGATATGGATGGCCTATGGCTCATCTGCGCATGCGGCGGCAAAGGCCATTGCCAAACGGATGGCCGGTGACAAGGAAGGTGAAGTCTTGATCGCGCTTTCGACGTCGACCATCCGGGCCGTGGCGCAAGGCGTCATCGGCATTGCCTGCATTCAAGCCCTTTTACTGGGGGCCGGGTTTATCTTGGTGGGCATTCCCGGCGCCGGTATTTGGGCCTTGATGGTTTTGTTGTTGGGCATCGTGCAAATCCCAGCCATCTTTATTGCACTGCCGACCATCATTTATGTGTTTTCCACTAATGATTCCACTGCGGTCGCGGTGATGTATGCTGTTTATACGCTGGTTGCTGGTATGGCGGACAATATCCTCAAACCCTTGATGTTGGGCCGTGGCGTGGCTGTCCCAATGCCGGTGATTCTTTTGGGCGCGTTAGGTGGTATGGCAACCGGTGGGATTATTGGTTTGTTTTTAGGAGCAGTAATGTTGGCTTTAGGATACCAATTGTTCATGGCTTGGGTATATCGTGAAACTGAAGAGTAAAACATCAGAGAGAAATGTGGCACAACGTGTTGATTATGTTTAGCCATCATTGTATATATTCTTTTTTTTAATGCATCAAATGCTTTATTCGCAGCACCAAATAATCTCTTGCCGATATTCATGCTATAGTCGAAAAAACCCATGATCCGTCTCCTTTTAAAAAATTATATCCGCATACAAAACACCGTTGTGGCAAAAGCCACTATATCGCTCTGGTTGCCTATATGTGTTTGCTCTACTGTCGACGGCAAGTGATCATACCTTTCCTATTGGTTATATATTCTTACAGATAAACCAGCAAATTGTTACATCGAGATAGGCGTTCAAGACAAGCGCCACCACAACCGGCCTACTGATTTGAAGATTAGGCAGCTGTGTCTGTATGAAAGCGCACATAGTTGGAAAGCGGCTTTCAATATTTGCCACTATTGAGTGCTGAGTTTTCCCGTCATAAAATTTACATGGGTAATAATATCAACATGATAGTGGTTAGCTGTTGGAAAAGTTACACGCTCTTTTTTTGAAAACTGGCAAAATTTAGACGCCGTTTTCCACGTAAGAGCCCTAAATCGCCATTTGACCTTGGGCTGAAGACAAACGAAATGGATTGGCTTTGATAGCCATCTGCCGACAGAAGTGCCTGGTAGCTGCCGCGCGCTAAGGCATTGAACACAAAACTGTCATCACTGCCGGTTAACACGGTAGTTCCGTTAACCATCTCAATATGGGCGCCACTTAAGGTTTCACCACTTTCGCCGTCAATTATCTTGCCAAAAATATTGCCTGGTGCTGTGTCCAAAAAGACATCGGCCTTGATCAGCGCTTGTTTCAGTGCCACGCTGGCTCCAGCCGCTACAGTCAGCACACCGTTCGCTGAATGATAGCCCGTCTTGTCAATTTGGATTGTGTAACCGCCTGGCGGCAACGACGACCATTCGAAATTGCCATTCGCATCGCTGACCGTAGTGCGTGATTCGGCTCCCGTCAGCGTAATCATGGCTCCGGCTAGCGCTGAATGGTCTTGGTTGTCCTCGATATGTCCAAGCACTGCCCCTGTTTGAGTTCCTGAAATACCGGAGTTGGCAGCGTTATACGCTGCCAAAGCCCTTAATACTAATGCCCTGATGTAAACATCATCTGACCAACTCCCGTTTACTGCCTGCTTGTTGGTTAATGCGCCAACACTTGATTGGAATAAAGATGCTTCGGCACCATCGGATAACAGCGCGATAAGAGCGACTGCGCTGGTATAATCTTCACCCCACAAGCCTATTTCATCGCGTTTGGACAGCAGAAAGTTTCGGGCCGCATTTAATGCAACTGGTACTTCTGAAAAAGAGGATTTATGAGGGCTTAGCGCAAGCACAGCAAGTGCAGTGACATAAACGCTGTCATCGTTAACGCCTATTGCCCAGCCGCCATCAGGCTTTTGGGTTTTCAACAAAAAACCAACGCTGCTATGGGCTGCCTGGACATTGCCGTAACCGGAACTGTTGAGCGCCTCCAAAGCAAAAGCCGTATCCAGGACGGTGCTGCTGAAATTACCTAGGTCGCCGAATCCGCCGTCGACATTGACGCGAGACTTCAATTCGTCAATTTGGTTAACCACGCTTAGACCTGAATCGTCCCTGGCCAGGATTAAACGCACTAAGTGTTCCGTACTTTCATAACTATTGTTTTCGAGAAATTGTAACGCCGTAGGAATGATGGATTTATTGGCACCGTTTACTTTTCACAAGCGTAAAGCCTCTGACGTCGATTGGTAAGCGGTGGCAATGCCCGCATCAGTGGTTATGCTTCCGTCCGCTTGGAACTGTGCGGCCAACCAATCGTTTCCGGTATCAGCATGCACCGGGATAATTGCCGAAATCATTATTGCTACGGCAAACAAAAGCGGCAATTTCACTGACTTAGGCGGAACGCAGAGTTTATGCATTGGTTATACCTTGGAGTAAGATGGCTAAATTTATTAACTGCTATTCCACATCGAAAAGTTTGAAAAGGTTGTGATACTTCCAAGTACCCATGACGTGCTCTTATCAGCAAAAATATCAAACAGTAAAGCTCTGCCGGCCAAGCGAGCGAGCGAGTTTAACGATAGCTTCATTGTGACTTATAAAATTGCCGCTGTATGTAAGCCAAAGCTGAACTTTTTGTAAGCCTATAACTTGGATGTGTTTTTTATCAGTTGGTTTCTATGCTGAGGTAAAGGCAGCCCATTCCGTAACTGTACAGTTAGCAAGACACTTTCTGAGGCTCAGCCGTCTCTATCACGTTTTTTATTGAAAAACACGGCCTAATCTCCTATGCTCCCTGCTGAGGTTATGGCTGAGGTTAAAGCCTTGGCTCACTATGCTTTAAACTACTCGCATTGGAGACTGTATGAAGATTGGTATACCGAAAGAGATCCACCCAGGTGAAAAACGTGTGGCCACTACGCCCGAGGCCGCAGAACAAATTATAAAACTGGGTTTTTCCGTCCTGGTCGAAAGCGGCGCGGGGCTTAACGCGAATATTTCCGATGAGGCCTATAAAGAAGTGGGCGTCGAAATTGTTGATAATGCCAAAACGTTGTGGAACAAGGCAGACATTGTTATGAAAGTTCGTGCCCCCGAGCAGCATTCTGAGCTGGCGCTGAACGAAATCGATCTGTTACCTGAAGGCGGGTGTTTGATCAGTTTTATCTGGCCTGCACAGAATGAACAACTCATGCAGAAGCTGGCCGCCAAAAAGGCGACGGTACTGGCTATGGATAGCGTGCCGCGCATGTCCAGGGCGCAAAAGCTGGATGCACTGAGCTCTATGGCCAATATTGCCGGTTATCGGGCCGTTATTGAAGCGGCGCAGCATTTCGGCCGTTTTTTCACCGGTCAGATTACCGCCGCCGGAAAAATCCCTCCCGCTAAAGTGCTGGTTATCGGCGCCGGTGTTGCAGGTCTTGCTGCCATCGGGACGGCTAAGGGCATGGGGGCTATCGTTAGGGCTTTCGATACCCGGCCCGAAGTTAAAGAACAAATCGAAAGCATGGATGCCGAGTTTTTGATGCTGGATTTTAAAGAAGAAGGCACCGGCACCGGCGGTTACGCCAAAACTATGTCCAAGGAATTTATAGAAGCTGAAATGGCCTTGTTTGCCAGACAGGCGATGGAAGTGGACATCATTATTACCACTGCGCTGATTCCCGGCAAACCGGCGCCCAAGCTGATCACTGAAGGCATGGTTAAATCCATGAAACCGGGCAGCATTATTGTCGATCTGGCGGCCGAACAAGGCGGCAACTGCGCATTGACCGAGAAAGACCAGGTTGTAGTAAAACATGACGTGACGATTATCGGTTACACCAATTTACCCAGCCGTCTGGCTAACCAATCGAGCCAGCT
Source organism: Methylobacter sp. (assembly GCA_036560465.1). Taxonomy (GTDB): domain Bacteria; phylum Pseudomonadota; class Gammaproteobacteria; order Methylococcales; family Methylomonadaceae; genus Methylobacter_A. Next base: position 23,124 of record DATBRD010000046.1, on the reverse strand, counting down.
TTATGCGACCAACCTCAGGCATTTATTAACAGAACTTTGCCCTGATAAAAACGGCACAATCAACGTCAATATGGACGACGAGGTGATACGCGGTACTACGGTTATTAAGGAAGGCAAAATCACTTGGCCGCCGCCACCGCCCAAACTCTCCGCCGCCCCTGCCCCGCAAACCGAAGCGCCGGCTTATGCATCAGTACAAGAACAAAAAAAGTCAGTTATTCCGGACTCGGTTAAGCAATTTATACCGTTAGTTCTCGGCGGTTTGGCTCTGTTCGGCATCGGCTCGGTCGCCCCTGAGTCGTTTATGACGCACTTTACTGTATTTGTTTTGGCGTGTTTCATTGGTTATCAAGTGATCTGGAATGTGACGGCATCGCTGCACACCCCTTTGATGAGTGTAACCAATGCGATCAGCGGCATTATTGTGATCGGTGCTCTGGTACAGGTTTCTGCACTGGATCGTAATATCCAGATCCTTGCCGGGTTGGCGATACTCATTGCATCTATCAATATTGTCGGTGGCTTTTTAGTCACTCGCCGTATGTTAGAAATGTTCAGAAAATAACAGGAGAATATGATGTCCCATAGTTTAGTCACGATGTCTTACATTGTTGCCACCATTCTGTTCATTTTTAGCCTGAGCGGCTTAAGCAATCAGGAAACAGCAAGGCGAGGCAATTATTACGGCATGTTGGGCATGGCGATTGCGATTATCGCTACCGCCTTAAGTGCCTCGGTTACTTCTTACACCATTTTAATCGTTGCCTTGCTGATCGGTGGCGCCATTGGTGCAAGAGCCGCATTAAAAGTTGAAATGACGCAAATGCCGGAACTGGTTGCTATTATGCACAGCCTGGTGGGGATGGCTGCCGTATTGGTAGGTTATGCCAATTTTATGGATACATCTACAAACCTAATCGGTGTAGAAAAAACGATTCATGAAGTGGAAATCTACGTCGGCATTCTTATCGGAGCAGTCACCTTCTCTGGATCGGTGATTGCTTTTTGTAAGCTCAGCGAGCGTATCAGCGGCAAGCCGATGTTATTGCCCGGCCGTCACTGGTTAAATTTAAGTCTGCTGATTGCAGCCGTGATTCTGGGTTATGTGTTTTTACAACAAACCGAGACCGGCGGCGGCTCATTGCCTCTCTGGATTATGACTGCGATTGCACTGTTATTCGGCATACATATGGTAATGGCGATCGGCGGCGCGGATATGCCGGTGGTGGTATCGATGCTCAACAGTTATTCGGGTTGGGCGGCTGCGGCAACCGGTTTTATGTTGAGCAATGATTTGCTGATTGTGACCGGCGCATTGGTTGGCAGCAGCGGTGCGATCTTGAGTTACATCATGTGCCGCGCGATGAACCGCAATTTTATCAGCGTAATTGCCGGCGGCTTTGGCACCTCAGGCGGCGAAGCTGCTGTCGTTGAAGGCGAAGTAACACCGATCAGCGCTGAAGAGACCGCGCTATTATTGCTGGATGCAAAAAGCATCATGATCATTCCAGGCTATGGTATGGCGGTTGCGCAGGCTCAACATACTGTTAATGAAATTACCAAGTTATTACGTGATAAAGGCAAGAAAGTCGGTTTCGGTATCCATCCGGTTGCAGGAAGAATGCCCGGCCACATGAACGTGCTGTTAGCCGAAGCCAAAGTACCTTACGATATCGTTTATGAAATGGATGAAATCAATGAAGATTGGGACCATGTTGACGTATCCATCGTGATAGGTGCTAATGACATTGTCAATCCGTCAGCACTGGATGATCCGAACAGCCCGATTGCCGGTATGCCGGTGCTGGAATGCTGGAAAGGTGAAACCACGGTGGTACTTAAACGCAGCATGGCGTCAGGCTATGCCGGTGTTGGTAATCCATTATTCGTGCTGGAAAACACCCGCATGTTGTTCGGCGACGCCAATGCGACCATGCAGGCAGTACTGAAAGCGTTGAAGGGGTAAATAACCGCGAGTTGGGGGAGCAGTTTGTGCCCCCAGCATTTCATCCTTTAGTTAGACTTTTAAAACTTGTTTATCTGACACAATCCCGCCATTTTCCACGCGATTACGGCCATTATGTTTGGCCTTGTATAAGGCGGAATCCGCTGATTTAATAAGTCTTGCAATAATCTCGTCATCCATTGAAATAGACAGACCATCTGGCACATAGGTTGACACGCCTATGGAAACAGTTACCGAGATGGAAATATCATTAACCGCGATAACCAGCATCTGTATAGCTTTGCGTACTCGTTCCGCTGTTTCCAGAGCCTTGGTTTCGTCGGCATTAGACAACAAAGCGACAAACTCTTCTCCGCCGTAGCGGACAAATACGTCATGGTCCCTGAGCTGATGTCTTACGGTGGCAGCTACCAGAGACAGCACCAGATCGCCGCCCTGATGACCATGCTGGTCATTGACTGACTTAAAAAAGTCTATATCAAAGAACTGGCAGGATAACGGCTCTGCATTGCGTTGACTGCGTTTTAATTCTTCTCCGATGCGCTGTTCGAAAAAGCGCCTGTTATTGACCCCTGTTAAGACGTCAAGATAGCTGACTCGTCTTATTTCTTCGACATGAAGATTATTTTCCAGACAAACACTGACTACAGAACTGAGATGTTCAATGAAATCCGTACCCATATTATCGGCAAATCTATCAGACTGATAACTGCCCAAGTTTAACGTTCCCAAATATTTTTCCCGTCGGGTTAAGGGGCTAATGGCAACGCTGGCTGGTTGTTTTTCGATATGCGGGAAAAAATCGGCACAGAGAGGGGTTTCAAAAGCGCCGATATAGGGCTGAGCGGCCGTTGATTTTAAAGATTCTTTACTGTCCAACAGCATTAACCCTTTTTTTAAGGTGTATGGGTAACTGTTATCCTTAAGGGTTCTTGCGATTTCACCGGTTTCGTCGATCAAGCATAAGCTGATCACGTCAAGATCAAAATAATTTTTAGCCTCTTCAAGCAGATGATCAATGATGTCAGATAAGGCGTTGAGCTTTAGCAATCTTATTTCGAACGCCTGGAACTTCCGCAAGGTAGCGCTATTCTGCTGAACGCGCTCAAGCATAGTTTCCAAGTGGCTTTGCAGGACGAATAAATCGGTGGTTAAATCTTCTTCCAAGTGATTCTCTGAATAAATTAAAGCGTCCCCATAAGCCTAGCAGGTGAAAAAAAAAACCATTGTGTTCTACTGCACAGTTCTTTGAGAGCTTACTCGTCTATATCGTTGTTCGGATTCTATCCATTTATTCTTGTCGTGAATAGTCAAGTAAGTTTTCGTTGACCGGCAAGAGCAATCGTTTATCGTGTTATACAAGCTCAACAAACAGTATGCTCCTGACATATTTTCTCACTATCGGATTGGCTAAGCTGTTCTTTGGTTAAGTCGCAAACAAAACCATCCGAAGTTCTGGTGAAATATTTACAGGTTTTACAAAGCCCAAAAGATTGCGATTTATTGGCCTTTTGCAGTGCAGTCAAGGCATTAACAAAAACATTATCCTGGCTTTCATCTTTATTGAATATTGCCGAGGCCTGGCTGTACAGATCAGTCGGACGGGCTTTGTTCAAGATAGCATCGCCTTCTGCCACAAGACTAAGATGCACCATACGCCGGTCATTTACATCGGCTGTTTTTTTTATGTAGCCCTTTTTTTCGAGCAACAGTACGGTTTGAGAAACGGTGCCGCGGGTCATGCCTAGGTAATTGGTAAGCGCAGCCGGAGTGTCGCTATAACGGTTGCAGCGAGACAAATAATCCATTACCTGCAAATGAACCGGTTGCAAGCCTAATTCTGTACACTTTTTACGTTCTTCAGACCGGATCAGCGCAGACATTCGCTCGATCAGATCAAATACATCAACTTTTTCCATAGAGCCTGTAAACATTTATTAATGTTGACAAAAAATAATAGTTTATCACAATTGTTTAGATATCGAATCGATATTACTGTATAGGTAAATTTTCACTTGCTTGTTCCGCATCTGAACTCATCCGTTGCCGCTAAATAGGCTATAGCAGCGGCAGGGGCGCAGTCCGCGACAGTCATTTCCGATTGAAAAACAGTTACTGGAAATAAATCGGAAAAATCCAGATAGGGACGATCCAAGTTCAACGCAATCTGTTTAACCAGAAACCGCCCCACCCCGGCACCAATCAATGGACTGTCCTGCGGAAGCTCATGTTGAGATAATCGGGTTTCGCAGCCGCGTTGTATTTGCTGTACTTGTCGGTCTCGGATGTTTTCGGCGAATAGTTGCCAGCGAGGCAGTTCATCAGCATAAAAATCACATCCTATCATTCGGGATAACCGCTTGGCGCTGGCTAAAACGGTTTTTTCCGCGCCATCCGCTGTGTCGGTTTGGTCATGTATATCATTAAGCTCGCCGGTGACTCGATACACATCGGCCATGGTGGCGAAGTACTCGGCCATCAGGCCGATTTGTTGGCCTTGGTCCTGCGCCGTTTGCGCAACAGCCATCACAGCGGTTCTGATGACACCGGTATAAATCAATTCTTGAGATATTAATCGCTGGTAATCGGTGTAACCGTCCGCCAACAGGCGTCCGTCATTGAGCAGTAGTATATCCGTGGTGGTGCTACCGCAATCGACAAAAAGCCCATTGCCAACTTTTTGCGCGGCAAATGAGGCGCTAGCCAACCAGTTGGCCGAAGCGATGGATATGTAATGTTTAGCGTCAATCGACGAGTGTTCTAGAAAACCTTCATGACCGGCAAAAACCAGTATTTCAGCGTCCGGCAACAGTTCGGTCATGGTTTGGATGATTTGCTTAACGCCATGGTCACGATTATCAAACAAATCGACCAGTTCGCCGGTCATGGTCAGGGCATGTTGCCAATTTGAATCTGGCACTTCCAGCATAATAGCGTTTACAGCAAGTTGCAGCTGATCCAGCCCTTTCCATAATGGACACGGCTGCTGATAAACGGTGATAACCTCACCGGCGCTGATGACCGCCGCTTTGACATGAGCGCCGCCTATATCCCAGCCCATAATATTAGCTTGCATGAGTTTCCTGTTTTGCTTGAACGGTAATGGGCCTACTGTAAACCGGATTGATCATCGGTTCGCCATGCAGCAATTGCAAAACAGCCTCGGCAATATTGATGCCTAAGGCATCGTGTATACCAACAAATGAAGTAGTCAGGCGAGGGTTTATTTCGAGCACCCATGTTGTATCATTCTCTATCAAGTCTATCCCCACATAACCCCATAACTCAGGCAAGGCTTGGGCTATTTTATCGATCAATTGCTGATACAGGCCAAGGTCGGGATAATGATTCACTACAATGTCCGTTAAGTGATATCGCTGATTGATGAACTCAAACCGCTGCAAATTGGCACACACTAACCAACCGCTGCCTTGCTTGAACAAACACGATAAACTAGTTTTTGCGCCTTGAAGATGCGGCTGAATGATGTATTGACCTTTTCGCATAGCCATCCGCTCAAAATCCAGCTGGCTTGTGAGGACATAACTATCCTCGCAGCCCACGCCATCAACCGGCTTAATCATCCATTCGCCAGGTGTATATGTGTTTTCAAACGTACAGGTAGGAACCGCGGCTATATGATGCCGGTTGAGCAACTCGTAAGTCTTGAGTTTATTGCCGGCAATTGCCACGGCTGGCGCTGGTGATGTCAGCAATATCTTGCCTAATGATTCAACCGTTTGACACAGGGCTTGTAAAATACCGTCGAACTCAGGCGCTATCGGCCATACCAAATCGCATTGCTTAACTAAGCTTGCAAATTCTTCTGTAATATCGTGTTCCGGCCTGATAGTGACGATATTTACGCCAGTCATGGTAACTAAATCGTTAAGTCGCCAATCCAGCATGACTGTGACGTCGAGACTGTCTGACCGGTTTTGGTTTAATCTGTCCAAGCTATCGAGCAATGCATTACGCATCAGCCTCCCTTCTCTTACCAGAGAATCCGACAACTCCTGCTTATTAAAGCCGCCGCCAGTGATATACTCGAACACCAGAATTTTCACAATAATCAAAAAAACAGCTATAAAATAGAGCGTTACATTATATCACCAGCAAACTCTGCTTCATGAAAATAATCCCGGTAATAGATTTAAAAAACGGCGTTGTCGTTCACGCCCGGCAAGGCAATCGCGAGCACTATGAACCCATTAATACCGACTTGTGTAAGTCATCTGATTTTTTTCAGGTTATTGAGGCATTCCTGGGTGTTTATGCGTTTGATACTTTTTATATTGCAGACCTGAATGCAATTACTCATCAAGGCAACCATGACCTGTTAATAGCTGACGTGCTGAGTCGTTATCCGCAAATAACGTTCTGGATAGACAAGGGGTATCAAAAATATGACGAGAATGCACAGCCTGTCGGCAACACTCTGCCCGTTTTAGGAAGTGAATCTTATCGAAATGAAACTATTTCAGAAATTAAAGCTTATAAGAACAACTTTATTCTATCACTGGATTATTCAAAGGCCAATGCTCTGGGCGCGGACAATCTTTTTTCCGACCCCAGTTTTTGGCCAGAAAACATTATCATCATGACATTGGACCGCGTAGGCAGCAACCATGGCCCTGACCTGAACAAACTAACCGAGTTTTGCAGGCAATATCCAAACAAAAATTTTATCGCTGCAGGCGGTATAAGAAATATGCAGGATTGCGTGCTTTTAAGTAAGGCCGGAATTCATCAAGCGCTTGTCGCCAGTGCACTGCACTCACGAACCATTAAAATAGAAGATATTGCTGGGTTTTAGGCAAAGCTTCTACTCCTGTTTACCCCTTACCTATAAATTATAGGCAAAAAAATACCCCGTTAAACGAGGTATTTTTTATCATTCTTGATAACTAAATAAAACTTAGTTAGCAGCGAATGGATGTACAGCAGTACCTTTAGCAGCAACAACTTCAGAAGCAGTAGGAGTACCTGCAACAGCGCGTTTCAGAGCTTCTTTAGTAGCTTCGTAGTTGTATTGTTGGATTTTAGCATCGTCTTCTGCAGCCCAGTGAATGAATACACCAACTGATACGAATAAATCATCAGCTTCAGCAGCAGGGATTGTGCCGTCTTCTACACAATCAGCAACAGCCATAGCAACACCGCGTTGTGCTGGGCCAAACATTTGAACAGCTTGTTTTGCGCCTTTGATTGTTACTTTGTTGAACATAACAGTAGATGGTTTAACCATCAAGTTAGGAGCAACAACAGCCAACAAGCTAGAAAAGCCGTCTTTGTTGTTTGTCAAGCAGTTTGCGAATGCTGTTTCAGCTGCTGAACCACGTGGTCCAACCATCAAATCGATGTGAGCAACTTCGTTGCCTTCACCAACTAAAGATTCGCCAACGCATAATTTATTGATTTTAGCCATGCTTAATATCCCCTGTGAAGAAAAAAATGAAAAAATTGAATCTACTATCGACATTATCAATGTCCCCTTATTTGTTTTTAACAAATTCCTTTTGAAGCCTTATCAACAACACTCTTGTCACTGATTAAGATCCTCTAAAAATGCCGTTAATACTGTTGCCACAATCATATCAGCTGTAGTACCCGGATTTATACCATAACGCTTAAGCTCCTGATCCAAGCAAAAAACCAACGGCTTTATTTGCTCAGGATTATCAGTTTTTGACAGCTTCTCACTGAGCTGAGCCATTTTGGTAGCTACCATCTCAGAGTACTGATTTCCATATTTCCTTTCGATATGACTATCAGGAAATCGGCTCAACATATCGGCATATACCGACACTGCTGCCCAATTCCTGTCACCCAACCGATTAAGACTGGCATTATACCTTAAAATTGAGAAATTGAAAATATCTTGATAATCAGTTATGTATTGAAGTGCAATACGATCTTTTTTGCCGGCAATTTTCATCGCCTCAAGCAATGTAACCGACGCTTTTTCGCTAACATCCTGCTGATCGGAGCTGCCTAATCCGCCTGGCGACGCGAGTGTTATGGCTCTAAAAACCCAATCAGCGTCTTCTACTGTTGCCCCACTAAGAACCTTGCTTAACGCCTGCCGTAACGTTATTCCCGGATGTTTTTGACCAATTGCCTGAATCAGCGGCGCACAAAGCAAAATAATGCCCAGATTGGTATTGCAACCCACTGCCTCACGCGTTGCCTTGACGGCATAATAAATTTTCTCGCCTAGGGAATAGTTCGGATTACAAAGAGGTTCCGCACTGACTTTGGCGCTGGTTCTGAAATCAGCCACGGTCATTTCATGACCATCCGCATAAACACTGACATTGCCGGGTTTGAATGCCTGCACATCAACTTCGCAGGCTTGCCGATAGAGCTCGCCAAGTTGCTCTGGCGAAACCTTCATGCGGCGACAGTTTTTTTGTTCATCTTGCGGGTGATTAAATCGTCCGCCATCAGCCCGGCAATATTGATATCGCAAACGCTTTCCAGTCCTTTCCAGGCCGGGATGCTGTTAACTTCAATGATAGTGCAACGCCCTTCCCTATCCCGGATAATATCGACTCCGGCATAATCCATCGCCAATGCAGTCGTCGCTTTAACAGCCAAGCCCACCATTTCCGGCTCCAAATCAATCAGTTCGCAAGTCGCGCCGCGGGCAACGTTATTCAACCAGAATGTTCCGCGTCTTCGCATTGCAGCAACCGCCCGGCCGTTAATCACAAAAATGCGATGATCGGAAAAACCTTCGCCATGGCAATGAACAAAACGTTGCAAGTAATAAACGCCGTGGCTGCTGGCCAACCAGAATAAATCGGTCGATTTTTCTATCCGGCGTATGCCTTCACCCTGAGAGCCAAACAAGGGTTTGCTGATCAGCAAATTACCCTGCTTTAATTCAGCTTCCGCAATCCTTAACGCTTCCTCACGATCACGCAGCACCCAAGTCATCGGCGTCGGCAGCCCTGCATTGTGCATTAAAAAACTGGTCATGGCCTTATCGACACTACGCTCTACCGCGTGCCCGTCATTGTAGACAGGAATTCCCATTGCCTTTAACGCGTGCAGGAAATCCAGATACAACACAACCTCCTCAAGCGAACCGCCGGGTACGCCGCGCACAAAAGCCGCATCGGGAAGCGAGTGTTCAAAACCTGGAATAACAATCGGATGACGGCCAGGCTCAATTGTAAATCGGCATTCCGTCAACGAAACATAGTCACAGCTATAACCGCGACTGGCAAAGGCCAAGCTTAATTGCTTGCCATGCCAGCCGGGATCATCGGTAAAAATTGCTATACGGCCCACGCTACGCTCTACGCTCCAAATGATTGATCCAGCAAGGCATTATCCAGCTTGCCCGCACGGAAACTTTTACCGGACTCAACCGCAGTCACAATAACGCTGGCCGGACTGAACAACATCGCATCGATTTTAAAGAAGTCGTATTCATACTGCTTGAAGATATCCGCAAACGGTTTACCGTAATCTTTAGAGGTTGAACTGGGCAGTTCCTTAGCCAGTTTTTCAGCGGCTTCATCGCTGCCTTTGACAAATATATGCACCTGGCCTGCGAACAGGATAGCGTCGTTGGTACGCCCCATGGCTTTAACAAAGTTCGGGTGCGGAGGACAAACCGGCGCACTGCCACTGCCATCGATGATATTTTCCAATGGGAAATGCAAGGCATGAGCCTTATGCATAGCCACTTCAAGCACTCTGGCAACCACTTGCACGCCACCAGCCAGACTGCTGGTCGGGGTAACGATAATGGTCAGTTTTGATGGATCAACCTTACATGCCGCGGCGACTTTCTCGACGATTTCAACCGGCGGAACTGCGTCATTTTCAATTACTAACACAGTGGAATCATTGCTATCCTGATAATCCAGTTCCTTATACAACTCTTCAACAGGCTCCTGCTTACCGTCTTTTTGCTTGGTTGCCATAGCTCGCGCAGGACCTGAGCCCAATGCGTAATATTTGCCATGAGACAAGCTCCAGCCTGCATATTGACTGCCCAGACAGCCCAGAACCGGGTTGCCGGTATGTACATTCACAGACAACGGCCAGTTGGTTGTATAAGGACTGTGACTGATGGTTACGGAGCCCATGCCGCCCAGACAGATTTCAGCAATAATGCGACCTGCCTCGATGCCGCCCGGCACCTTAATGCCCGCATCAATGATGGTGCAGCCATTGTCTAACTTCTCCACACCTAAACGTAATTTATCCGCATTATCGAGTAAATGCTGAACCAAGGGCTGGGTCAATTTGTTAACGCTGGCTGTATATTCCATGACGGTCAAAACCTTTTAGTTTGCTAATAATAAGTTGTTGTTGAGTCCGCAGCTTTTCCACTACTGACTGCGAGTTTTTTTGGTGCGCAATAATACTGCAAATCGGCTGTCCTGCGCGACACATATCGCCGGATTTGGGCAAATCCATGCACCAAGGCGGCCATTCGAATTGGCCTGGAATGATTAAATCCTGCTCCGCATAAACGATTTGATAGCCGATCTGCGGGGGCGACATCAGCCGCCCAGTCTCTGGCGTTAAGGCGACGACTGAAGCTCCCTCTACACACGACTGAATATGCCGAACCAGCAAATTCTCGTCATATAACTGCATACTGGCAGAAGGTCGCGGATTGATTTCCAGAACATAGCTGCAACCATCCACATGAATAAAATCCAACGAATTCAAACCTTTTAACCCGAATACCGAAACCATTTGTCTTAGCCAACCCGATATCACAGTTTTGTGTTCATCCGACAGGTCAGTAAAATTGACCACACCTGAAAACACAAACTCCTGAGTCTCGCTTAAACGAACAGGCCATTGGCTATTAAAACCGACGACTTGCACCTGCTGCCCGTCAGCCAGAAACAACACTGAATGAGACGTGCCGGATTGAAACTTTTGCCAGTAAACCGGCTCCTTTGCCTCATCACCTATATGGTAGAGCTTTATCCCGGTACCGCCCTGCCCTTGCATGGGCTTAATCAGCCAATCATCTGTACAAGCTGGCGTGCTAAAAGCAACTTCGGGATACGGAATACTTAAATCATCCAATGTTGAAAAAAACACCGGTTTATCCAGCTGTCTTGCAAAGACGTCAGGATGGTTTCCCAACATAATCAATCGGCTACTTAGATAATGCAGACTTTCCGGAAAACATTCAAAACCGCTGCCGTAAATGACTAGGGTTACCGCATAACGTTGAATAAAATAATCTACGGCAGGAGCCAAGTCTTGTTCGGCTAACGATGCGGTTCGACGGAAATCTTCTGCATAGCCTTGCATGTCAAGGTCTGCAAACAGGTCAATGACCAACGGTTTCAAACCCGCATTCTTTGCTGCTTGCGCCAACATTCTTCCTGAACCGGCGACTATCAATATCGTTTCCATGTTGTTGATGGGTTTCGCTGTCGCTCTACCCATCCTACGCCCTAAAAACTTCCCCGCCGCTGTTTCGCGCACTGGCGACAACAAAACTCAACTTATCGAAATGCACAAACTCCTGCCTTGCCTGATCGGCGATTGATTCAGCCAGCTCCACTCCATCAATGGCGCAAAACCCGGTCGGCCCCCATGAAGTCTGACCGATCGCCACGGCGCCTTGCAGTTCCAGCCATTGCATGGCCGCCGCAACTTCGGGACTAGTAAAAACGCCGCCTTGAGCCGAAGAGAAATGTTCTCCAACCGAGCGTTGTAACTGAGTAATCACATCACCGAATTTAACGATGTCATTTTCGGCCACCGCAGGCAAACCCTGCATCAGCAGTAAATAACATAAGCGCGCAGCTTCCTGCTGTGGAAAAGGCGGCAGCTCTTTAAAAGCCTGTATTTCCTGTTGACCGTGTAAGCCTTGGCCTCGCTGGTCGAACACCAGAATAAACCGCCAATCGTCCGGTACATCCATGTGCGCCAATACCGGCGGCGTGATGGTTTTGTCACCGCGGCCGCCATCGACAACAAGGCCGCCCTGTTCAAAAACGCCGATGCCGATGCCGGAACGCAAGCCTCGATCAGCCATGGCGGCGATTTCTCGCACGGTCAGCCCCAACCCGTAAAATTCATTAAGCGCCGCGCCGATTGCCAGCGACATTTGCGTGCCGGACCCCAAGCCTACGTGTTCCGGAATCGCGGTTTTAATGGTGATATTGAGTTTGTCAGGTACATGCAGCGCCTCACATAATTTGGACACACACTTTTCTGCCCGCGGTGCGGCAGGGCCGGTAATGGTGAGCTGCTCCGCACTGGTAACTGACAGGCGAGTGCTGATTTCATTAAGCGCAACACCAATACTGCCGAAATGCCGGCCTAATGATCCGCTTAAGTCAATAAACCCCATGTGCAATCTGGCAGGAGCAATGACTGAGACTTTAGAATGTTGAACTATCAAGGATTATGGCTGTGTTTGTGCTGCAAAAATTACTGGAAGTATACATGATCGGCCTATCGGCTGCGAACTAAGCGCGGATCATGTTGGTCAATTGCTCTAAATCGCTGACCATCAAATTGCATAGTTCAATTGCCAGCGGATCGATTTGCACTGTCGACGGCACAAGTACCGTCATAGCCCCTGCTCGGGACGCCGCCACGATACCGGCAAGCGAATCTTCAATCACCAGACACCGACTGATGTCTACTTGCATCAACTCGGCGGCCTTTAAAAAAATATCCGGTTCCGGCTTGCCGTGCCGAACCTGCTCACGGGTGACGACAATTGAAAATAGCTCTTCAATTCCAGCCAGTTCAAGACACTCCAGCGCATTTTCCGCCGGACTGTTGGTTGCCATACAATAAGGTATTTTTTGCCGGATCAGCAGCTCCAGCAATTCAAAAAAGCCATGCTTGATTTTTATGCCATGAATATCAACATATTCACGCCAGAAATCGCTGCTCAGCCGGTTAAATGTCTGGAGATTAAATTCGGCTCCGCAATATTCGATCAGTCTCAGTTCCACATCCTTGTAATGACATCCTGACAGCGATAGACAAAAATCATCTGAAAAGTCATAGCCCATCGCATTTCCGGCCTGTTGCCAAGCGATAATATAGGTGCTTTCGGTATCCAGGACCAGGCCGTCCATATCGAAGATAACCGCATCAAAATCCGCTAACTTAAGCAATGAACAACCTTAATATATTCCCCATGCGCTTCACGACTGGAGCCGACCACGATGCGCTTAACGCCATGTTGCGATTGTTCCAGCACGCCTGATACCTCGACCATTTCACCGGCGACAGCCTGCCCGGTATAAGTCGCGGTGAAGCTGACAATAGAACTGATCCGGTGATGGTCTATTTTAAATTCAGCGGGATAATCGAACGCACGCGCATCGTCAGTTATCCTGCACTGCAAAGTAATCGCCTCGCATTTTTGATACACAACGGGCTCAGGACTTGCGTCATGATCGATAAAATTCAGATCGAACTTTCGCTCGTTAATCACGGCCTTGTTGCATTTACGCCGTTCATGCCAGACATAATCATCAAAACTTAAATCGCATGACCGGCGCTCGTAAGACTGCTGCCAATCCTGATCATTCAAGGCTTGCAAATCGCCCCGTTTGATAAGCTTACGGGTAATTGCCCTACATTGATGAAAAACATCCCTGCCATAGCAAACCAGATCGATATCCGACCTCGCATTTTGCACGCCAACCAGCAAAGAACCGGTGATGCCGATCTGCGCCAAATCCAGGCCGTGCTGTTCAAGTAGCTGGCACAACCGGAACAAGTCCTGCTCGACAACATCATGCCGAGCCGCTTGCATAAGCTGTTGCAGCCTGTGTTTGGGCTGATGATGCTTGACGATCCGATCTATTGGGACCGCATGCAAATGCGCATCTAAAACCGGTGAATAATGCAGATAATCCGCGTACTGTTGTTGCAGCAGATGATTGGCCTGTTCAGTACCAACTTTTTTCCATCCGGAAGATTCACGCACGTAGCGCAAAAAGCACAGTACCTTGCCATCTTCCAAGCCCTGCTCTACCACCGCAAAAATAAGCCCTTCCGCAGTTTCAATAAAATCTTTGGCAAAAAACATAATTAAGAAACGGGCCGGGCTATTTTTGTAAAACGCATGAAATCCAGACAGACTGGCAATGCAAGTCTAATAGGCAAATTCACGTTCCTCTGTTGCGGCCGGTGCCGTAAAGAACTTTTTAAAGTAGGGCACAAAGCTGACTGTAATGGGTATCGAGTAAAAGCAATACATCGCCGCCGCCTCGCCGGTCGACACGCCGAATATCCACTGCGGCATAAACAACGTCATTATTGCCATGACAAAATGATACGAAGCGATACGCCAGTTATCTTTCCAGACAAATCCGCTGATAGCCAAACCGAATAACGAACCCCACGTAACCAGCAAGCCATACGCACTGCCGATGTGGTAGCCGATATGGTATTTGCCCATGAACAGGCACGAGACCATATTGCCTATAAAATTTGGAGCAATTTCAAGCAATTGTTTTTCTTTAGGCAGAAAATTAAAAACTAAAAATGAAGAACTAAGCATTACGCCGATCATGGTCGCCTTTTTCAGCGCATTTTTATCGGATGAATAAGTCGCCAACGCGGGCATAATAGCTAGCGCTTGCAGGCTTATATGGTACACCGACAGCTCGCTCAGAAGCTGATTCGTGCCATAACCGCACTGATCTGCAACGGGATAAGCGAAATACTGAATAAATTCCATCAAGGCAAAATGAAAAATGGCGTAAGACCTGGCAACCCGAACCCACAATGGCTCACTTTTATCCGAAAAAGTAACACCCGATGCAGCCAGTCCGGCCAGACCCAGACCCAAAGACATATCAGCACTAAAACACATAAATTATTCCCTAACTCATTAGTTGTTAAAAATCGCCGCAAAAAATTACCTTTAATTTTTTGCAGTAGATCTCATTTTACCGTCTTGAATGAGCCATGACCACCCGCAGCCTGATTCATAAGTAATTATTTGCTTGTGAAACGCCATATGCATTCATGCGTGGCGATTCCGATGCACAAGTGGTACATTTTATAAACGACCCTATCTTGATGCAAAACGTCGACAAACTTGAAGCTAAAATTTCTTATTATAACACCAAAAAGGCGGCGCCCGCTCTTATCCCTTAATAAGCCCAACCATTCCAAAAAACAAATAAGGCAATACCGAAAATACAAAATTTGGGCAACCACTTTACATAGCGGTAAAAGTGCAAATTGCTGTCCTTGCAGCCCAGCAGGCTTATCGTAGCGCTAAATATCATAAGCCCCACGTATTAACAGTTTATGACATTAGCAATATAATTTTGTCCGCAGATAAGGTGCGATTTAAGGCTTTTGAATATCTTCGACAAGATCAGGAGAATATATGACCGGTCTTCACCTGCTTCAAATAATCATTCTGCTGTTAATAGCCGTGCTCGCTTTGACAACGATCGCACGCAAGCTTGCCATTCCTTATCCGATTCTGCTGGTGGTCGGCGGTTTGGTCTTGAGTTTTGTACCCGGCCTGCCCACGGTTCGTCTTGATCCGGATCTAATCTTCCTGGTTTTTCTACCGCCTCTTCTTTGGTCTGCCGCCTATTTCACGTCTTGGAGGGACTTTCGCGCAAACGCTCGCCCGATCACATTATTGGCTGTAGGATTGGTGCTGGCCACAACCGCAGCGGTTGCGAGTGTCGCCCATGCATTGCTGCCCGGGCTTGGGTGGGCTGGGGCCATTGTTTTGGGAGCCATTGTCTCCCCTCCCGACGCTGTCTCGGCTACTGCGACCGTGAAGCAACTTCACTTTCCTCGCCGGGAAGTCACCATATTGGAAGGCGAAAGTCTGGTTAATGATGCGACCGCCCTGGTACTTTACCGCTCAGCGCTTGTGGCTGTGGTCAGTGGAACCTTTGATCCAAGTAACACCGTCATGGACTTCTTCCTTGCTGCAACCATGGGCATTGCTGTCGGAGTTATCGTGGGCATCTTAAGCTGCTGGGTTTTACGCCTGACCGAAGACAGTTTCAGTGAAATCGCCATTACGCTGTTGGTTCCCTACATTGCCTGGGTTCTGGCCGAACAGGCTCATGCCTCTTCTGTACTGGCTTGCGTGGCTGGAGGTCTTTATATCCGCCAACATTTCAGTGCCATCGTTGCACCCACTACTCGAATCCAGGCCAAGGCGGTATGGGACGTTCTCGTATTCATACTCAATGGCATTATTTTCATTCTCATCGGCCTGCAGCTTGACACCCTCCGTGAGGCGATTCCGTCCGACCAGTTGGTCGTGCTCACTGTGAACGGCCTGCTGATATGTACGACAGCTATTGCTGTTCGTCTGGTATGGGTTCCTGTTTCGGCCTGGGTGCCTCGGCTCCTAAGCCGCTCGCTACGGGCACGCGACCCGATGCCACCCTGGCCTAATCTGCTTATCCTCGGTTGGTGCGGCATGCGCGGTGTTGTATCGCTCGCTGCAGCAATGGCTCTGCCGCTAACCACTGCCGCCGGAACTCCCTTTCCTTTTCGTGCAGAAATAATCCTGATGGCCTTCATGGTTATTTTGGTCACGCTGGTATTGCAAGGTTTGTCATTTCCGGCTCTGATCCGTATCTTGAATTTAGCTGACGACAAGAGCATTGAGTATGAGGAAAGGCAGGCTCGGGAACGTGCAGCAACGGCAGCCCTGACGCTTCTTGATGCCATGGCCGATGAAGACTGGACGATTCCTGATCATGTCGAACAGCTACGTATTCACTATGGCCGTCGCTTGCAACGTAATGTCAATGCCGAGGCCCCCGACACGGAAAGCATGAAAGAAGTAACCGAGGCATTCAGGCGTTTGCGGCACGAGACTCTGACAGCCGAGCGATTGGCCGTGATTAATCTTCGGAACGACGACGTGATCAGCGACGAGGTCTTGCATCATCTTGAACATGAGCTCGATGTCGAGGCACTGCGGATCGGCATCGGAGAGCTACGCGTCTCGTATGTGCAAAGCACTAAAAAAACCACCAGAAAAACCACTAAGAAGCCCTCCAAAAAGTCATAGAAATTACCAGATCAAAGATATACCCCTCCCTCAATGACAAGTTCAAAATTCACCCGTTGGAATGAACTACACGCTACGTATGACTGCCGAAATGACTCATTCTTGCTGGCTTTTAATCAGTGAATCTACTAATTTTGTTTAACTTAGGTATTCATGTACCATCGCAGACAGAATTAAACCGAGACGTTGGCAAGTTCGCTTAAGGACAGACAACATCCACACGGCCCCAAAGGTAAACAAAGTTAACACGGGTAAAGACGCTGTTTGATGCACGAAAGGCATTAATCTTGAAAGTTTGTATAATGATTTTTGCTATGAGCCCTAAGACCGGCCTGAAGCAATAACCCAATTTGTATACCGAAGGAACAGATGGATTGCCCTTTCGTGTTCGTATTGCATTTTCTTCCCTCCCTACAGATTACTCCCCGGCGATGCTGTCGGCTTTGTTGTTTGTTTATTCAGGAGAAAACCAATGTCATTAACACCTGTTTTGCATGATAGCTCTCAAACACAAGCTGGATATCAAGCCTTAAAAGACAAAATCCTGTCCGCTATACTGGACAGCATTCCGTCAGCTTTCTGCATTATTTATGTTTAATCTGGTTATCATCAGAGAGCTTGTTATTGCGGCTCTATGGGCAGGCGTAATGGCGGGCTTGTTGCTGACGGCCGCGCAACAAATCCAGATTATCCCGAACTTGCTTCAAACTGAAATGTACGATGGAAGCACCGCCGCTACGGTTGTTGCCAACCTGGGAAACGGCCATGCACCTTATGATTGGCAACCTGAATACTTGGAACGGGCATTTTTCAATATAATAGCCAATATCAGTCTGGGCGTGGGCTTTGCCCTGCTGATTGGCTCAATCATGTGTTTATGTGGTCGCCCCGGCAGTTGGCGCACTGGGCTGTTGTGGGGGCTGGCAGGCTACATCATCTTTTTTGCCGCTCCTTCTTTGGGACTACCGCCGGAAATTCCGGGCACTGAAACATCCAAACTGGCAGATTGGCAAAGCTGGTGGCTGATAGCGGTGCTTGATACCGGTTTCGGACTGTCGCTGCTGGCTTTTGCCCAAACCTGGACCAACAAGTTTTTCGGCGCAGTATTACTGGCAGCACCCCATTTAATAAGTGCGCCGCAGCCGGAAGTTAACAGCAGTACGGCACCTGCCGAATTACCGCAATTTTTTTATAGTCGCCACTGTTTTTGCCAACGCTGTCTTTTGGCTGGCCCTTGGCGGTTTAATGGGACACTTTTACAAAAAGAAATCATGAGAACCCACGACAAACATGTACTGATGTGCACAGACCTGCGCTGTGCTGAAAATAGCACAGAAGCGTTTCAGCAACTGGGCCAGAAAATCGATGCCCGCCCTCAACTCAAAGTTAAGCGCACCCGCTCAAGCTGTTTCGCTATCTGCAAAAACGGTCCGATATTGGTTGTCTACCCTGAAGGCGTCTGGTATTCCTGTACCGACGAATCAGTGCTGGAGCGTATTGTCAGCGAGCATCTGGAAAATAACATTGAAGTCAGCGAACACGTTATCCACCGTTTGGGTATCGGCGATGTCTGACGATCGCATGGATACAGCAAAACAACTCAGGAAGCAGTGACGCAGTAAGCGATATAATTTACCTGTTGCCACCCGCGCCAACACGCTGTGAGACGGCGCTATTACCAAAATTAACCGAAGTTATCTGGAAATGACCATCCCCAACAAAGAAACCGTAGAGCAAGCAAATCCGCTTACACCTAAATGTCCCGCTCTATTCATTACTGCGCCCGGCTCCAATCACGGCAAGACCACTATTACCGCAGCGCTTGCCCGTTATCATGTCGAGCAAGGCCGCAAAGTGCGGGTCTTCAAGAGCGGTCCCGACTTTCTTGACCCGATGATACTCGAACGCGCTTGCGGCCAGCCTGTGCACCAGCTTGATCTTTGGATGACGGGCGAAACCGAATGCAGGCGGTTGCTGCAAGAAGCCGCGCTGGAAGCCGACTTGATACTGATCGAAGGCGTCATGGGCTTGTTCGATGGCGATCCATGCAGCGCTGATATCGCTGAGCTGTTCTCAGTGCCGATACTTGCGGTGATTGACGCATCAGGAGCTGCACAAACGGTGGGAGCAATTGCCTGCGGACTTGCCAACTATCGGCCTGGATTGCTATTCGCCGGCGTTTTAGCCAATAACGTCGGCAGCTCGCATCATTCCGACCTAGTCAAACAAGGCATGCCGTCTGGCCTATGCTATTTTGGCGGAATATCACGCGACAGCCTGTTCAAGCTGCCGGAACGACACTTGGGCTTGGTCCAAGCTGAAGAAGTACTTGATCTCGATGCGCGCATGTCAGCCGCCGCAGCGGCCATTGCCGCGACCGGACTGGCAAACTTGCCGGCAGCCGTCGAGTTTACAGCGCCCGGTCATAAAGCGCCGCCTCGACTGTTATCGGGTGTCCGTATCGGCGTTGCCCGCGACACGGCATTTTCTTTTATCTATGCCGCCAATTTGGATTTGTTGCGGGAAATGGGCGCCACGCTGGCCTTCTTTTCGCCGCTTACCGATGCCGCGCTGCCTGATATAGACAGTATTTACCTGCCGGGCGGCTACCCGGAACTGCATTTACAAACGCTACAGGATAATCTGGCGATGAAGGCGGCATTGCAAACGCATTTCCATCAAGGCAAACCCATTTACGCCGAATGCGGCGGCATGCTGTATTTGCTGGAGTCATTGACTGATAAAACCGGAAACCGCGGCGACATGGTCGGCCTGTTGCCCGGACACGCTGTCATGCAAGCCCGGCTGAAAGGCTTGGGCTTCCAATCCGCACCGATGCCCGGCGGCGTGTTGCGCAGCCATACTTTCCATTATTCCCAAATCGAATCGCCGCTCACGCCGGGCGCATTCGGCAAGCGTGAGCTTAACACTTCGGCAGGCGAAGCCATTTATCAGCTAAACCGTTTAACGGCCAGTTATCTGCATTGTTATTTCCCTTCAAACCCTACTGCCGCGGCACAATTGTTTTTGCCTTAAAACAATAACCGTAGTTATCCGTTCGCACGCTTTTTTTAAATTTGATTGTATTGTGATTATTATGAAATGGTATGAAAAGGCCAAGCGCCTGATGAAGCAGAAAGGCATTAAGCAAAAAGACTTGATTGAGCCACTAGGCGTGAAAACTCGCGGATGTGTCGGCCATTATTTGACCGGGCGACGCGACCTTGATGCATGGCAATTGAAGGTTATCGCCGACCTGCTGGAATGTTCGCTAGATAACCTGATGGGCGATGAAAAACTAGACCCTGTTAAGCTTAAAATCAACAATATAATTCAAGTTACTGAAAATGCGATGGCCACGTCATCGCATAAATTTACAGAGGCGGAAAGGCTAAGCATCTACCGTGTAGCTTTCGCGACAGGGCTTGAAGTTGATGTGTCAGACGATCAATTGATGCAAAACCTTATTGCTTACGTTCAGATAAAAAACAGATAAAAAAAGTAAAGAATATTTTGTGTAATCTGTTCAAAAACGGCAGTTTACGCCGCGTCATACTCATCATCCACTTCATCATGCTGGATATGATGTTTTTCATCGACCGCCCTGATAGCCAGATTGCAGAAAAACCCGACCACTAACAGACCGGCCATGATCTGCATGGTCATGTTATAGGCATCGGCTTTAGGCACGCCCTGTGCGATCTGGCTTTCCCGGAGGTAATTAACCAGCACCGGTCCTGCAACCCCCGCCGTGGCCCAGGCGGTCAGCAAGCGGCCATGAATGGCGCCGACGTATTTGGTGCCGAAAATATCGGCCAGATAAGCCGGTATAGTCGAAAAGCCGCCGCCGTACATACTCATAATGACCGCATAACAGCCTACGAACAGCCATACATTGTTCATCCGGCCGGTATAAGGCACTAGAGAATAAAGGACGCAGCCCAGCATGAAAAAAGTGAAATACGTACTTTTCCGGCCCAGATAGTCGGACAGCGTCGACCAGAAAAAACGTCCGCCCATGTTGAAGAAACTGAGCATGCCGACAAACGCGGCGGCTTTTTCGGGCGTAATTTGATCCTTGAACATCTCCTGGCTCATCGCCGAGGCCTGGCCCAGCACGCTGATTCCAGCCGTCACATTCAGGCACAACACCAGCCACAACAGATAAAACTGCGGCGTTTTAAGCACCTGCTCGACATGCACATGATTATTTGTGATCAACTTGCCTTTGCGCAGGTCCGGTTGGAAATTTTCCGGCAACCAGCCTTCTTTCGGCAAACGGATACTGAAAGCGCCGATCATCATGAAAACCAGGTAAATACAGCCCATGGTCATGAACGTCTCGGTAACGCCGACCGATGCTGGCGTTACAAAATGCTTCATTAAAAATACGCTTAACGGCGCGCCTATCATTGCGCCGCCGCCAAAGCCCATAATGGCAAGCCCTGTCGCCATGCCGCGCCGATCCGGAAACCATTTAATCAGCGTCGAAACCGGCGATACATAACCCAGCCCCAGACCGATACCGCCTAATACGCCGTAGCCCAAATACAGCAGCCAGATTGTATGCAATTCCACGCCGAGCGCCGCAATAAAAAAGCCGCCGCTAAAGCAAAGCGCCGAGCAGAACATCGTCACGCGCGGTCCGACAACCTCCAGCCATTTTCCGGCAAATGCCGCCGACAGCCCTAAAAACATGATCGCCAAACTGAATATCCAGCCCAATTCGGTCAACTTCCAGTCTTCCGGCAATGACTCGGTCACGCCCAATACCTTGGTCAACGGCAAATTAAAAACGCTGAATGCATAAACCTGGCCGATGCACAGATGCACCGCCAGTGCGGCGGGAGCCACCAGCCAGCGGTTAAAACCCGGTTTTGCAATAATTCTGTCTTTAGATAAAAAGGATGAGGCCAACCACGTGGACATAAGACTTTGTTCCTGTTGTTTATTATTGAAATGAGCTAAGCGGCTATTATCGCCGATTACCTCTCTGAATTGAATTCAGCACTCAAACCTCAAAACGATTAATTCCCCGGAACACAAAGGCCGGGTTTATGCCAAAGGTTTCGCGAAAGCTGTGGCTGAAATGAGTCGCATCCGAAAACCCGGCATCCAGCGCGGCAATGGTCATATTATCGGTGACGCTTAAATTGTCCAACGCTAAAAACAACCGCTTCCAAGTTCTAAAGCGCCGATAAGGGACATCGGTCTGCTGCTTAAACAAATGCAAAAACCGGGACGGCGATAAATCGGCCATGTCGGCCAGATATTCTTGCGAGAAATTGCAATCCGGCTCATCGCAAATCAGGTCGATTGCAGCCTGTACGCGCGGATCAACCAACAAATTCAGCTCGCCGTCACAGTGCAGCAAGTCGTCCAGACAGCTTTCGATGATGGCTTTGTCGGGATCCAGTTCATACATCCAGCGCAATTGCTCGACCAATTCCTCATCCTGAAATAATGTCGGCTGTTGCTCCGGGCAAGCAAACCGGCGCTTAAAATACAGGAAATCGGAACTGTCCCGTTCGATAAACAACTTGCCGTGGATGCCGCCTTCAAAATCAAGCTCATGCCGAGTACCGGCGGGAACTATCGCACAACGGCAGCTTTGCCATATACCGTTGCCGATCTTTATCCTGAAAGGCCGGTAGATGCCGACATGCAAGGTCACCGTTGCATAGGCGTGCGCATCCAGATGCACCGACGGGCCGAAATAAAGTGACCGTCCGGGCCAGATGAACAAGCGCATATAAGCAGGATAAAGTTTTAGCATAGCCAGTTCATACAAGATTTAATTGCATTCACCTGATTATAATTCGAGGCACTGATTTTTCATGAACATTACTAACCATAAAAACAAAAGGATATACCATGAATATTGATGAGTTTAAATCAGGCTTTAACAATTTGCTGGGCAATATTGCGGAGAATGTGGTTTGCGAGCACCGGTTTTTTGAACTTCCGTCCAACCGGAAGCCTTGGTTCCAGGCCGTGTCAAAACGTCGAACAGCTGAAATACCCAGCGGATATCGAGCAGTTCTGATGAGCTGGCGCTCACTTTGAGCGGCTAAGGTTTCTGAAGGGAGTTTACTGGTTTATCGATTTAATTCGACCTAAATCACGC
>DATBRD010000045.1:0-22318 GCA_036560465.1 Methylobacter sp. | reverse complement strand
TTGTTGGCGGATAGCCTCAACGGCCACTTTCGCCTTAAATTCCGTTGTATGATTTTTTCGTATCTTTGCCATATTTCACTTTGCCTCTCGATAAGATTTTCTATCTTAAGCCGTGGTCTGAAATATGGGGAGTACTATAGGCAATAGGGAAAAGCCCTTCTTCAGCGGTAGTGAACTCAATAATAACGCCTTGAGTTGGTCTGAATCCACAGCTTGAGTACCATAATGACCTTTATTTTCTGGCATTTATCCATGCCTTCTTCCTTGATAACTCGATTGAAGATCGTATCAACAAAATGAGCTATCCTTATTGGTTTCCCCGTACACTTCGATGGGATGATCCCTGTACTGAGACTAGCGCTAACCGAAATAAGCCGGTTTGAACGACAGGAAAAACGGGCATTTACGGCAACACATCACCCAAACTCGCCGGGAAACGCCACCTCGCGCTACGCTTTTCAGCAAGCTCAGGACAGGCTTGGGTGGTCTTGTTCCGGCCTATTCAACAACGCCAAATATTCCTCTTCACTGATAACTCGCACACCTTTTTCCGTGGCAGCAGCGATTTTTGCCATTCCTACATCGGTACCGGTAACCAGAAAATCGGTTTTCCCGGTAACAGAACTGGCCACTTTTGCGCCCAGGCGCTTGGCTGTCTTGCTCATGTCGTCGCGCTTACCGTGGACCATGGTGCCGGTAAAAACGATAGTTTTTCCGGAAATCGGGCTGATGTTTTCCTGTCGCTCGGTGATTAGCGATGTTGGGATTAAATTAAAGCCCAACTGATAAATTTGCATGAAGTCGGTTTTGATTTTTGCCAGACATTCGACCACGGCAGCGCTGGTTTTCTCTGCAAAACCTTCGATATCCATCACGTCTTCAACGGTCAGGTTGAAAATATCCAGCAGATGGTGATGTTGAAGCAGGCGCTCGCAGTTGCCAAGTCCCATCCGGTAAATGCCGAATGCGCCCAAGAAACGCCAGTCGTCGATGGCTTCGGTTCTGCTGCGCTGCAATTGATCCAGCAGATTTTGCGCGGTTTTATCGCCAAAGCCCATTGCTTGCAATTGCTCCATAGTCAGCTGATAGACGGCATAAATCGAGTTGACACCGAAAGTGTGGAGTTTTTCTACGGTTTTTTGTCCAAAGCCGTCAACATTCGCCAGTGTCCTGAAAAAATGCTCAATGGTATTTTCAATTTGCGCCGGACATTTCGTGGTATTCAGGCAATACAGGTAGTCGCTATCCAAAACCAGTTCGCTGCCGCAGCTAGGGCAATGTTCCGGGATTTGCGGCGTTGCCGGAATAATAACCCGTTCGATTTTGGGTATCACCAAGCCTGAGCGTGTTAATTCAATTAAGGTGCCTGGGCCTATACCCAGCTTTTTGACCATACCGTAATGATGAGCCGTTGCTCTGGAAATCATCGCTCCGCTGAGCTTGGTCGGCGTAAGCTCGGCAACCGGATTGACCCGGCCGGAACGGGAGGTCTGCGGAGTAACTTTCAGCACAGTCACTTCGGCGGTTTCTACATTGTTTTTATAGGCAATCTGCCAGCGGTGGTGATGTCGTGTGGCGCCTAAATACTTTCTTATGCGCTCATTGCCCACCAGCTCAAAAACGACGCCGTCGACATCATAATCGACCAGCTTGTAGACGGTTTCGATAACGTGGTCGAAATCTGCCAGCACTTCGGCGGCTGAGCCCTGCCAAGCAGGCAATTGGGAGAACGGAAAAAAAACCGCGGCATGATTTTGTATGGCTTCTAAAGCATGTTGTTCCAGCTCTTTTTCTTTAATGATGCTGGCCTGAAAATTTCGAGAGTTTTCGAAATAATCGGCCAGATAGTTGTTGAAATAGGTCTGGCTGACCACGATTTCGCCGGCGCCTTGCCCTCTTTCGCCGTTTCCGCCAACTATCAAGCCACGCTCAAAGACCCGGCTAATATCGGTGCCTCTGCGACCATCACCGCGCGTGTAGAGTACTTTTCCGTCATCGTAAGCCGCATAACCGTCCAGCTTGGGCGTGGCCCTAATCATCATTGTGGAAAAATCCACATCACAGTCTTCCGCCGCTTTTTTCAACCGTGACAACCATTTTTCGATGCCGCTTCGGGTATAGGTTTTTTCCGTTGACAGCATGGGCTCCGGCAACGTGACGGTCTTGCCGACAGCAATGACTTCCGGCTCGACGGTCTCTAAATATCGATGATGAGGGTGGCGTTTTTGCAGCTCTGCCAGAAAAATAAAGTCATAATCGGCATCGGAGATAAGCGGCTCGCCGCTGCGATATAAAGCGTTGCACACTTGCAAAAACTCAAGCAATTGTTCATCGGTCAGTTGCTGAGGATTGGCTTGTGTTGCAATTTGAGCGATAAGTTCAGAAGATAAGTGGATTGAGAGATCGGCTTCTTTAAGAAGCTCTAACTGGGTATTGCTAAGGGGTGGCATTTAAATAATCCGAGCAGAAAACGAGCTTTGTAAAGGATGCCTGCATACCTTTAGCATTCAATGGTACGCACAGCGTATCTATGAGGCTTGTGCTGAATAGAGCATTTGCTCCATTCAGCAGGGATACGAAGATTTAACTGTCTTCGTGGTGTTATATATCTTAAGTTTAATGACTATGAGTAACTAAAAGCGACTACATTAAAATCATAAACTCTGGCGAATTGCTTGAACGGTCGCTTCGGTCAGCGGCTGTCTTCTATGGTCAAGAATGACACCGTCCAGTTTGGCGGCCAACGAATTGATAGTTTCTATGTAATCGTCAAAAACGGCTGATGCATCATCCAATGCTTCAGGCTGCATAAAAAACACAATGCCGGGGCAGTAGAAATTTTCTAAGTTTTTATCCGGAAACGTGCCCGGCTCAACAATACAGGCTACACCGAAATCGACCAACCGATTAGCATCCAGGCGTTCAAATATTTTCAAGCTGCCGTATTCAAGCCCGACCGCTTCAAAGGCTTCAACCAAGTCAGCGCCGTTAAAATCTTCGTCCGCCTTGGTGATAATGCTGAACTGTATGATTGCCGGTGCGGTAGCGCGTGGCGGTGGCTCAATGTCGTCATCCTGCTCATAGTAATCCTCGTCATCGTCTTCATCATAGTATCTATCCGCATGGTCATGAGCATGAACACCGGCATGACTTTCAGAAGCAGCCAACGGAGCAATATCAAAATCGTCTTTTATGTCAGGGGTATCCGAGGTCAGCGAATGATCGCCGGCATCATCGTAAAAATCCAACTCTTCACGTGCTTTTTTATCTTTGATATAAGCCCAAACCAACATACCAATAACTACTAGCATGCCGGTTGCAATAATTACTATTCTTAAAATTTCTTTATCCATTAGGTTTCCGCCAGACTCACTGCTTCTTCAATATCAACTGCGACCATCCGGGACACGCCCGGCTCTTTCATAGTAACACCTGCCAGCTGTTTTGCAATTTCCATAGTCGCTTTGTTATGTGAAATATACAAAAACTGCACAGATGCCGACATTTCTTCGACCATCCTTGAAAACCGCCCCACATTAGCGTCGTCCAGCGGTGCATCGACTTCGTCCAGCAAACAAAAAGGTGCCGGATTGAGTTCGAAAATCGAGAACACCAAGGCTACCGCCGTTAACGCTTTCTCTCCACCTGACAACAAGTGTATGGAGCTGTTTTTCTTGCCGGGAGGTCTGGCAATAATATTTACGCCCGATTCCAGCTCGTCTTGCTCAGTCAATTCCAGATAAGCATGTCCGCCCCCGAATAATTTCGGGAACTTTTCTTGCAAACCGGAATTTATTTTATCGAATGTTTCCTTAAACCGCTGCCGACTTTCCTTATCAATCTTGCTGATTGCCTGATCCAGCGTTTGCAGCGCCTCGATTAAATCGGCATGTTGCTCATTAAGAAAATCCATCCGCTCGGACTGCGCCTTGTATTCTTCTATCGCAGTCAGGTTAATGGTACCTAATCTTTCGATTTGAGCCAATAAGTCATCGACTGTTCTTTTCCAGCTATTTTCTTCGGCCTGCTCCGGCAAGCTTTGCAGCACCTGCTCAACATCCGCATCGATTTCCTTAAGCTGCTCGTTGACGGTTTGCTGGCGTACTTTACTTTCCTGCAACTCAAAACGAATCGTATCCAGCGCTTCTTTCTGCTTTTCCAAAGCCCGCTGCACCCGGATATGTTGTTCGGATAATTGGGTTATTTCCGCTTCAAGGTCTTCCTGAAGTTGGCGTTGTTTGTGCAGATTCGCCTCCATTCGCCCCTTATCCACCAGCATTTGCTCCAGCTGTTTTTTTTCTTCGTCCATCGGAGTCAGCGTTTGATGTAGATTCTTTTCCAACTCGGCGATGCGTTCTGTCGATTGTTGATGCTGCTGCCGCAAACGCTCCAGCTGTTTGCCGGTTAGGGATTCGGATGAACGTAGCGATTCAATCTTCGATTTGATGCTATAAACCTGCTGTCTGGCTTCATTGGCGGATTGATCGATACGCTGTTGCTCGGATTGCAACTCCTGATTTAACGTCTCCAGACTTTGCTTTTTTTGCTCCTGCTCGGCCATGACCTGTTCGGCCTGTTCCTGCAACAGCCGGGATTCGGCAATAGTCTCGGCATTTTCAGCAGTTTCACTACTGATATCGTCGATATCGTTGCAGACCTGCTCCAGACGGCGTTGCTGATGTTCCAGCCGGGCGGAACGCGCACTGAATTCGGCGCTTTTTACTGACAGTTCACTCCCCAGGCTATTGTCCTGTTGCTGAACCGATTCGCGCGTGACTTCAGCATCTTTCAAGCCGGTTTCGGCAGATTCCAGCTGGTCTTCAAACGCTTCAATCTCAACGTGCAGATCTTCCTGCCGCTGTTTCAACAGACGCAACTCTTTTTCGCGTTGCAACACGCCGGTTTTGCTGTCTTTGGCGCGGATGATTTTTATCCAGCCGGAGCCAAACCAAGTGCCGTCCGGGGTAATGACCGATTCATGCGCTTTAAGCTGGGAAGATAAAGTTCTGGCCGTTTCAACATCGTCGGCGCAATAAACGCCGACCAGCAAATTGCTCAAATCCCACGGCGCCTTGATCTTGTCCAGCAAGCTTGTGTAGGTTGGGTTACGACTGTCATGGATGCAGGAGGTAGAGCAACGCAGGAGCGGTTGCCGAGCGTCAGCGTAACCCAACGTTTTTGCACCGATTTCAACCAGCATCAACGATTCATCAGTCAAACGTTGCAGACCTGGAATAACCTGGTCGGCACTTTCAATGCAGATCGCTTCAAGGTAACTGCCCAAAACCGTTTCAACCGCCGTATCCCAACCTGCCTGCACGTCCAGAAACTCAGCAAGACGGCGGTTTTCAACTAGATCCACGGACTCCAGCCATGCGCTCAGGTGCTTGTTGTCTTTACCCATCGCATGTTGCTGCAATAATTCCAGCGAAGTGATTTTGCCTTTTACGCTGTGCATTTCAGAACGGCGCGCATGCAGCTCATCATGATACTGTTTGATCTGTTGCCGTTGTTCGCGTATCTGCCGATGCAGGTCTTCAAGCTGCTGTTGCAGGTCGGCGCGTTGCGCTTCAATCATTTCGATGCCTGCATCCAACGATTCAATCTCGCTTTGCAGCTCGCTGGATTCCAGCTCGCTACGTTCGCTATGCAGCTTATCCAGACGGATTTGCAACTGGCGGTTCTGGTTTTCCAACTGCGCGGTTTTCACCCGCTGCACTTCGGACTGTTCCTTATAGCTCGAACTGGTGTTACGGTACGTTTCCCATTGTTCCTGCCAGGAACTTTTCTGCTGCTGCACTTCCTGCTGGCTGTATAAAACGTCTTCCTGCCTTTCCTCGGCAACAATCAATGCCTCTTCCGCTTCAAACAAAGACTCTTTGATCGCTTCCAGCTGCTGCACATCGGCTTCAAGTTCTGTTAACGACTGATCGGCCTGCTGGCGCAAGCGATTAATTTCGGCTAGGGTTTGTTCACGGCTGGTTTCGCTGTGCTTGATGGTCTGCTCAAGGCCGCTGACTTCGGCGACAATCTGGTAATAATCACCTTGAGAGCTGTTGGTCTGTTGTTGCTGGGTTTTATGCTCGGCGCGTTTGGCTTCGATGTTGCCATCGATGTCACGCAGCTCTACAAACAGCCGGTTGTGCTCGTGAGCGACTGTCTGCAACTTTTCATCAAGCTGTTTCGCAGCTTGGTGATAGGTATTCCAGCGCATCGCCAACAACTCCAATCTGTATTGGCGTTCCTTCTTTTTAAGCTCGGTATATTTTTCGGCTTTTTCGGCTTGCTTTTGCAGATGCTTGATTTGTTTTTCAACTTCGTCGCGCAAATCGTCCAACCGCTCCAAGTTTTCGCGGGTATGCCTCATACGCGTTTCGGTTTCGCTTCGACGTTCCTTATATTTAGAAACGCCCGCCGCTTCTTCGATATGAACCCGTAAATCCTCCGGCTTGGCTTCAACCATGCGGGAAATCGTGCCCTGTTCGATGATCGCGTAGCTTCGTGAGCCCAGTCCTGTGCCCAAGAATATATCGGTAATGTCTTTGCGGCGACAACGCGAACCGTTGAGCATAAACACGGAGGTACCGTCGCGACTGACCTGACGCTTGATTGCGATAGTATCGTATTGCGAATATTCGCCGCCCAGCTTGCTATCGGTGTTATTAAAAACCAGCTCAACCGAAGCCGTACTGACCGGCTTGCGCCCCGATGAACCGTTAAAAATCACGTCGGCCATGCTACCGCCGCGCAGATGTTTGGCCGAGCTTTCGCCCATCACCCAGCGCACCGCATCGATAATATTGGATTTGCCGCAGCCGTTAGGCCCGACGATGGCGGTCAGATTACCAGTGATCGGTATGACCGTTTGATCAACAAAAGATTTGAAACCCGAAAGCTTGATTTTTTCCAGTTTCATAGTACTGGTATGAATATCCTGACAGTTGAATTAAAATAACAGCCTATTATTAACGATAATTAGCCGAGTATCGAATTTTTTCGCCCAAGGCGCCTACTTTTTGTACCTCTTTTTTACATATAAACTGAAATGACAACACGACCAAGCAAAGATCTGGAAACTTTCGACAACCCAAAACCAGGCCGTGATTACACGATCCGCATTGATGTGCCTGAGTTCACCTGCCTGTGCCCAAAAACAGGCCAGCCGGATTTTGCCACCATCCAGATCGAATACATCCCCGCAAAGCTGTGCGTTGAACTCAAAGCGCTCAAGCTGTACATGTGGGCATTCCGGGACCAAGGTGCGTTCCATGAAGCCGTCACCAATGAAATCCTCGACGACCTCGTTAAAGCCATAGCGCCCAACTTCATGCGCATCCGTGCTGAATTTAACGTGCGCGGCGGCATCTACACCACCGTCGTTGCAGAGCACAGAAACCCCGATTGGCAAGCGCCGGAACTGGTTACGCTGCCGTAAGGCATCATGGCTAAGACCTATTACACCTCGGACATTGCCGTCGCGTTAAAATACGACGGCAAAAACGCGCCCAAGGTGACCGCCAAGGGCTCGGGTCTTACCGCCGAACAAATCCTGGCAATCGCCGAACACCACGGGATACCGCTGCAAACCGAGCCGGAACTGGCAAGAATTCTGGCTCAAATTCCGTTAGGCGATGAAATCCCCAATGAACTCTATGTTGCCGTCGCAGAAATCATCGCGTTTGCGTATTTCTTAAGCGGAAAAACACCCGATAATTATTAAGACATGAACTTTAAAGAAGCCCTGACCACCCTGCCCCAATACGCTCTGCCTCATCACGCACTGTCGCAAATGATGAGCAAACTGACTCACTGCGAGAACAAAGCCTTTAAAAACCTGTTCATCAAACAGATCATCAGGCATTACGGGGTCAACATGGAGGAGGCGCTGGAGCAAGACATTAACGCCTATAAAAGTTTTAACCACTTTTTCACTCGTGAACTAAAACCCGGCGTTAGAACCTTCAGTAGCGAAACGAATGCGATTGTCTGTCCGGCGGACGGCGCCGTCAGCCAGGCGGGAGACATTACCGACGGTAGAATCTTCCAGGCCAAGGGCAAAAGCTTTACCGCAACCGAATTATTGGGCGGCGATGCAGCCCGCGCCGAACCGTTTAACGACGGCGTATTTACAACCATCTATTTGTCGCCCAAAGACTATCACCGCTTGCACATGCCGCTGACCGGCACCTTACGGGAAATGGTGCATATCCCCGGCCGCTTATTCAGCGTCAATGCCGCCACCACCAATTCAGTGCCCGGCTTATTCGCCCGGAACGAACGCGTCGCCGCGATTTTCGACACTGAAATCGGCCCGATGGCCCTGGTGCAGGTCGGCGCGATATTCGTATCCAGCGTTGAAACCGTCTGGCACGGCGTCGTCACGCCGCCGAGCATTACCTCAGTGCAAAATTGGCAATATGGCAACGATGCGCCTACGTTGAAAATCGGCGAAGAAATGGGCCGGTTTAACATGGGCTCTACGATTATTGTTTTGTTCGGCAAGGATAAGGCACAGTGGGATGCCGAGTTTAAAGCCGAAAAGACGGTTAAGTTGGGGGAATTGATTGGTCGGATTGTTGGTTAATCTTATTCCGGCCCGGCTGGATCAAGGTGTATTTTTGGTTCACATAAAAAGGTTGCTATCAACATTTCAATGTCTATAGCATCTTTACTGACGGATTGCAGGGTTCGCGTTATACACCTGCGTTTGAAATTTTATTTACACCTAAAAAGGTGTCTACTTAACGTTAGCCACACATGAAAACCAAACCAATTATCCCAGCAAGCGATAGTGCATACATAGGCCAAGTATTAATGGCAATGGCTGAGTGTATGAGTGCAAGCCTGTCCAAATTTTCTGGGTGGATGTTAATTGGGTTCGCAGCAATCTTAGGTGCATTGCTTGCAAACCTTGATTCAACGGCAAAATTTCTCGCATCCGATACCCTTAGCAAATTAGCCATGTTGTTTTCCGTGGCTGTCTTTTTAAACCTTTTACAGCGCTACTCTGCTGCTGTCGTTTCCTCAAGCGCGGAAGTTGGAAAGAAAGTGCGAGAGCAACCCGTGCCCGAAAACATGAACATCGCCGTGTTTTTGGAGGAACTAGAACACGCTACGCTTTGGCCAGCGCGATTAATGGTTCGACGTTCTAACCGCAAACTCTTAGCTGGCGATCTAGCGGCAGGTGGTCGATTAATTTCCACTTTTGCTCAAATCGAAGCTTGGTTGGTTTTTGCGCAGGTTCTTATTTCGGTAGCTGCAACCTGGGTGCTTGCTTGTGGCCTACATGGCTAACCCTTCGGTCAACCGGACCTGTCTGCAGACCGTTTACCTCAAACGTTAGCAGCCATGAAAAAAAATCGCAGCTCTTCTCATCTTGTTAGTCCCGTAGGCCGGAATAAGCCGGTTCGAACGGTAGCGAGAACTGGTGTTTCCGGCAAACATCTCCCAAACTCGCCGGAATAAGGCCACCTCGCGCTACGCGCTTGGACGGCCTTATTCCGGCCTACTCCGTTGAGGGTTGTCCATGAGCGATTATCGGCGTTTGTATATTCCCGGCGGAACGTATTTCTTTACATTGGTCACTTATCGCCGCCAACCAATATTCGCCGACGCCGAACGGGTGGAGCAACTCCGCCGGTCTTTTCGAGCAGTCAAAACGAAACGCCCTTTCGACCTGTTGGCGGCGGTGGTTTTGCCGGATCATCTGCACTGTCTGTGGCGCTTACCGAAAGGCGATGCCGATTTTTCCACCCGTTGGCAAATGGTAAAGACCGATTTTTCAAGACATGTTCCCGCTCAAACCCGAAAAGGCGGCGCAAAAGCCGTTTGGCAGCCGCGTTTCTATGATCATTGCATCCGCGACGAAAACGACTTCCACAAACATTTGGATTACATCCACTACAACCCGGTCAAACATGGTTTGGCGTCCGCGCCCAGCGAATAGCCGCATAGCTCTTTTACGCGTTTTGTCGCGCTTGGTTGGTATCCTTGCAATTGGGGTGAAATGGCGCCTTCCAATATTGAAGACATGGAGCTCGAATAGCCGGAAACGCCGACTCTCGTCGGTGCTCGAACCGGCTTATTCCGGCCTACGTTAATTAATCCAAAAGCCTTGCGCTTGAGCGTAAGAAAGCAATTTGATACTGTGGCGCCACCGCTAACATAACTTATGGAATTTCATCATGATAGGCACCATTACCGCGTTACTGATCTCTTACTGGTTCTACAAAAGCGCCGAAGCGACCGGAAAAAATCCACTCTCCTCAGCTACGGTGGGCTTTATGTCCTATCTGATCCCATGCGTTGTTTGGACTTTTGCCGTAACCCCTGGGCTGCGCGATGCGGTTGAACATAATCCCGGCACATTGTCCGGCTTGTTCGTCAATTACGCCTATATCCTAGTCGGCATTGCCTGCGCCGTCGGGGTCAAATACATGTATTTCAAGCAGGCTGAATCGTAAGAGCTGTAAGACGTGGGCGTTGCCAATTAGACCTTCCAGGTTTTAAAAACTGGAAGGTCTGCCTATCGGCATGCGTCTCGCCTAACGCCAGGCAAGGGGCTGGCGGAATGACGACATCCCGCAGATGCTTATGTATAAACAATAAATTACAGTTTTTGTCTCAGTAAGCGTCTTTGTTTCGGCAACACGCCTAAATAATACACCGCTAGAAACACTACCCCGATACCGAAAAAAACTTTGGCAAACGGCCTGAAGCTGTCGTTGAAAAAGAACTCACCTATCATCCAGACCGCGTTGCCGCATATCCAGCTGCTGACGGCCAGATTGTGAAACAGGTTGGCGGTATTTTGTCGTCCCAGCCAGGTAATATGAAGAGCCGCCGCAACTGTCGGCATGATCATGAAAATGCCTTCAAGCCGCCATTCCATTAACCAGCAGGTATCTTTCAACAGCCATAACACAATATGAAAGTTTTCATATTCGCGAAGTTTTAACTCACTCATCCAGCAAACCTTATTCAGCCCAATTTTTTGCTCTTGCCACGGCTTTAAGCCAGTGTTGTTTTAATAATTTAACATCCTGCGCCGGCATACTTTCGTGAAAGGACCGATCTACTTGCCATTTCCGGTTAAGCTCGTCAATAGTCCAAAATCCAATCGCAATGCCGGCCAGATAAGCCGCACCCAACGCCGTGGTTTCAAGGTTGGTCGGGCGGACGACTTCGACACCCGATATATCGGCCTGAAATTGCGCCAGCATATTATTGATCGCCGCGCCGCCATCGATTCTTAGCTGGGTAATCGGACTGCCGCTTTCGGCTGAAAACATCTGCAAGACATCATCGACCTGAAAGCAAATGCTTTCCAGCGCCGCTCGGGCAAAATGCGCAGAAGTTGTGCCGCGAGTGATGCCAAAGATCGCGCCCCGCGCCTGCGGATCCCAATGCGGCGCACCAAGGCCGGTCAGCGCCGGCACGAAGTAAATCCCGCCATTATCGACAACGCTTCCGGCAAGCCGTTCGCTGTCCGATGCCTGCTTGATTAACTGCAAACCGTCTCGTAGCCATTGTATGACCGCGCCCCCGACAAATACGCCGCCTTCAAGCGCATAATGGATTTGATCGCCGATTTGCCAAGCAACAGTGGTCAACAAACCGTTATGCGAAGCGACTCTTTGC
The DNA here is from genome assembly GCA_036560465.1 of Methylobacter sp. GTDB lineage: Bacteria > Pseudomonadota > Gammaproteobacteria > Methylococcales > Methylomonadaceae > Methylobacter_A. Next base: position 10,678 of record DATBRD010000045.1, on the reverse strand, counting down.
GAGCCGGTATTCATCATTAAAAACGATCCGGTGCCGTAAGTGCATTTGGCCATACCGGCATTGATGCATAACTGGCCGAACAACCCCGCATGCTGATCGCCGGCAATGGCGGCGATTGGAATCCCCGATCCGATTTCCCGATTACGGGTTTGGCCATAAACCTCGCTGGACGATTTGACAGTCGGCAGCAACGATGCAGGGATGTTGAATAATGCCAGCAATTCGTCGTCCCACTGCATCGTATCGATGTTAAACAGCAAGGTTCGCGACGCATTGGTCACATCGGTGATATGCAGCTCGCCGTTAGTCAGCTTCCAGACCAGCCACGAATCTATTGTGCCGAACGCCAACTCCCCACGCTCGGCCTGTTCGCGCGCACCTTCGACATGATCCAGCAGCCAACAGATTTTTGTCGCTGAAAAATAGGCATCGAGCAGCAGGCCGGTTTTGGCCCTGACCATCGCTTCCGCTTCGGCTTGTTCCAGACGGGTACATTCATCAGCCGTCCGCCTGTCCTGCCAGACGATGGCGTTGTAAATCGGTTTGCCAGTGCTGCGCTCCCAGATTACCGTTGTTTCCCGCTGATTGGTGATGCCGATTGCCGCAATGTCTTCCGGCTTAAGCTTGGCCTTCTGCATCACCTGCTTGCAAACTCTGGACTGCGAAGCCCATATCTCTTCGGCATCATGCTCTACCCAGCCGGGATACGGAAAATGTTGCGTAAATGTTTGCTGCGCCATCGCAACCGGATTAGCCTGTTGATCATAAAGAACGCAACGGGAACTGCTGGTGCCTTGATCTATCGCCAAAATATAACGCATCGCTTTCACCTTTGGTTATCTTACTCGAGCCATACCCTGTAGGTTTTTTCAACATCTTCAAAAACAAACAGTTGCTGGGGGGTAATGCCGTTGGCGCGGATCAATTCGCCCAACTGTTTAAGGTCGATTGTCCCCGAATCTGTGATGCGTGCCAAGACATTCTCAGGAATAAGACGCTCCAAATCCAGCACCGCTTCGGCGGGCATTTTAATTGAAACACGCTGCTCGCCGTTTTCGGTGACGCGTACACCCAGCATGGTTGCTTGCTGATCAAAACTCAAGGTCATAGCTGCCGGCTCATGCTTAATCGGCGGCAATTTATAAGTTACGGACTGCTGAATGAGTTGCTGTCCAACCGCTTGTTGCAGTACAGTCCACCATGACAGCTTAACGTCCAGCTGTTGCAGTTGCTGGATTAGCCCCTGAAAAGCCCGCATCAGCAAAAACAGGTCGGAAGGTCCGGCAGACCTGAACCACCAGCGATAATCGCCGAGCAAATCGTTCACTTCCCGGCCTAATTGCCACTGTTCGGGATTAAACGCGTGATTTATTAAAAAAGGCCGGAATAAACTCTGGCATAAGGCGGGTAAAGAGCCGCTGATATAACTCAGTTTTTTGCTATCAAAACCCAGCGCCGCAAAACAGTCCAGCGATTTGGTCGAGTTTCGTTCGCGACAGCCGACGATCAATTTGAGCAGTGCCAATCGGCGTTGTTTAGTTATGGTAATGGTACAGCCGTAATCGAGTAATGTAACCTGGGGTTGACCCTGTCCGTCATGGCTGTAGAAAACGTTACCGGGATGCGGGTCGCCATGCACTTCGCCGGCAACAAACAGGCTTTTAAACAGAGTCATCATCAGCGTTTGACCGATAGCCCGGCGGTCCTGTTCGGACCAAGTCCCGACCTTATCGATTAGCACGCCCTCTGCCCTGCTTTGCACCAATACGCGTTCGCTGCATAGATCGCTATACACCGATGGAACTTTCAATCCGGGAATTTGAACAGTGCGGCCAAAATAGTCCTGCCTTTGGGCCTCCGAGCGGTAATCAAGCTCGCGATGCATATTGTCACGCAGGCTTTTTTTATAGGCTTCAAGATCAAAGCCCCAGCGGTTGACTGGCCCTACGCCGGGCATCAGGCCGATCAACCGCAGCTCGGCATCGACCGCATCACTGATGTCTGGATAGCGGATTTTAACCGCCACCTTGTCGCCGTTTTTAAGTACCGCAAGATGCACCTGTCCCAGGGAAGCCGCTGCGATGGCGGGTTCTATAAAGCGGAACACTTTTTTGTAGCTTTGCCCGGTTTCCGCTTCAAGCAACGGAATCATGGTTTTTAACGGCAGAGGCTCAATGCCTTCAACGAGTTCCTGAAACGGCGTCGTACCGTCGTTGCCTGCAAACAACTGACCGACTTTCATGGTGATGCCGCGCGCATCAGCAAACAGCCCGGCCAACGCCTGTTTGGCGAGCAGCCTTTCGGTCTCGTCCTGAGTGCGTTGCAGTTTTTTGGCAGCCAACCCGATGCGGAAAAATTGCAGGGCGCGTTTTGCTATTCTGAAGATACTCACGGTATTAAGTTACTCCACAAGCTCCCCGACAACATAGCCTTCTTCAACCGCCGTTATGGCGCAGTTAATCGTCCGGTTCTCCACCGACACAACATCGTTGATCACGCAGCCGACACGCAGATAATTCGGCGTGTATCCGAACACCCGCTGCTTGCCATTGTCCAAAGCTTCGCTGTAGCCTTCCCATAACACCGGAAATTCATTGCCGACATTACTTGCAGAGAACGCCTGCTTCATTTCTTCAGCCAGCTCGTGCAGTTGCCGGCTGCGCTGTTTTTTGACCTCGTTGTTTACCTGGTTCGGCAAGCCAGCGGCTTTGGTGCCTTCACGTTTCGAGTAAGTAAAGATATGGATATGCCCGAAACCGATCTTCTTGATGAAGTTAAAGCTATCCTGCCATTCCTCTTCGGTCTCTCCGGGAAAGCCGACGATAATATCGGTGGTGATATTAAAGTGCGGGATTTGCGCCCGCAACTGGCTGACGATGGCTGAAAACTCTTCGGTCTTGCAACGCCTTGCCATACGGCGCAACACGGTATCCGATCCGCTCTGCAACGGCAGGTGCAGATGCGGCATCAGGCGCGGATTGTGGAACAGCTCGAAAAAATCGCCGGGCAGTTCCCAAGGTTCCAGCGAGCCTAATCTAAGCCGCGGGATATCGGTTTCCGCCAGAATAGCTTTGATCAAGTCGGACAGATTGTTGCCCAAATCGCTGCCGTAACCGCCCAAGTGCACGCCGGTCAAAATGACTTCGGTGATACCTTGCTGGTGCAACGCATTGATCTCGTCGATGACCGCTTGGACCGAACGACTGCTTTCTTCCCCGCGTGCTACGGTGACGATACAGAAGGTGCAGCGGTAACGGCAACCGTCCTGCACCTTAACGAAAGCGCGCTGCCTGCCGCGGGTGAACAGTGATATTTCCCCCGGCTCGGTGGACAGCACGGGCATGCTGTCCATGTTCAGCTCAGTCAGGGTTTTTTCGACCAGCCGGTCTTTATCCTTGTTGCTGACTATCAAGTCAACGCCTAGCAACGACGCGGCCTCATCTTCGTTCAAAGTCGCGTAACAGCCGCTGACAACCAGTTTGGCTTGCGGATTATCACGATGGATGCGCCGTATCAGCTGGCGCGATTTTCTAGCGGCATCCTGGGTCACTGCGCAGGAATTAATCACGATAAGCTGAGCGGCTTCGGCTTGCTTGGTGATTTGATGGCCGGACTTTTGAAACGCCTGAGCCCAAGTTTCCAGCTCCGCCTCGTTAAGACGACAGCCGAGTGTTTTTAAGTGTACTAACATTTATCCAAAGAACCAGTAGGCAACAAATATAGAGGCAACAATACCCGCAAAGTCGGCTATTATCCCACATGCAGGGGCATGACGGACATGTTTGATGCCGACCGAACCGAAGTAGATTGCCAGCACATAAAAGGTGGTCTCAGAGCTGCCTTGCACGATAGCTGACAGGCGTCCTGCAAACGAATCCGCGCCCATGGTTTTCATGGTATCGATCATCATCGCCCTGGCCCCGCTGCCGCTGAACGGCTTCATCAATGCGGTGGGCAAGGCATCGACAAAACGGTCATCAAGCATGAAGTAATGCACCGCGGCTCGAGCTAGATCGGCCAGTAAATCCAGCGCACCGCTGGCCCTGAACACGCCGATCGCAACCAGCATCGCAACCAAATAAGGGATGATGGTAATCGCTGTCTGAAAGCCTTCCTTGGCGCCTTCAATAAAGGCTTCGTAGGCGTTAATCTCCTTATTGATAGCCCCGAGAATAAAAGTGATGACCAGCGAGAACAGGATGAAATTGCTGATAAGCGCCGATTGCTCAAGCATCTGCTGCTGCGGCAAGCTGGAAAAATAAGCCAGTATGCCGCCAACGACCAGGGTAAAGCCGCCGAGATAAGCGATGATGACCTTATCCAGCAGATTGATTTTTTGCACGAACGCGACAGTAAATAATCCCGCCATCGTGCCCATATAGGTGGCGATCAGGATCGGGATGAACACGTCGGTCGGATTAGCGGCGCCCAGCTGAGCCCGGTAGGTGAAAATCGTCACCGGAAACAAGGTTACGCCCGCAGTGTTGATCACCAGAAACAGGATTTGTGCATTGCTGGCGGTCTCAGGGTTCGGATTCAGGGTTTGCAGTTCCTTCATCGCCTTGATGCCTAATGGCGTTGCAGCATTGTCCAGCCCCAGCGCATTGGCGGAAATGTTCATCACAATAGCCCCTAAAGCCGGATGACCTCTAGGCACATCGGGCATTAACCGGGCAAATAACGGCGTTAGGCATTGAGTCAGTAACTGAATAAAACCGCTTTTTTCACCGATACGCATAATGCCCAGCCATAAGGCGAGCACGCCGGTCAGCCCCAGGGATATTTCAAAAGCCGACTTCGACAACGCAAACATGGCCTCCATGATTTGCGCAAACACCTGCTGGTCGCCCAGGAAAACCAGTTTGAACAGCGCGGTGCAAAAAGCGGCGAGGAAAAAGCTTATCCAGATGATGTTAAGCACGATAGGAATGGTCAAGTATTAAGGTCAATGAAAGGATTTTTTACCGCTAAGACAGCAGCACGAGGTTTTCAGTTTGAAACTAGCGGTCTATACATGGCCTTCCAGAACGCACAGCAGTCCGCGTAGCACCAAATCGGGATCAACGGTGGATACGGCACTAAGCTGCCCGGCAATAAGTTCCGCATCGCCCCCGGTTAAAATCAGTTGTATGCCGGAGGGTTGCTGCGCCAGTACATGCTCGATCAAACCGATGGCTGCCATTAAGGTACCGCTGTAGATTGCAGCCTCGGTATAATTAGCCAAAGCGAATTCATGCTTAGTTTCGCTATATGACAGCGCCTCTGTGCCTTGGCCTAGAGACTCTTTCATCAGCGTCAAACCGGGGATGATCAGGCCGCCTTGATGTCTGCCGTCGGCATCGATTAAATCCACGGTAATGGCCGTGCCGCAATCGACGATGCAGGCCGGAGCCTGATATTGTTGCCAAGCGGCAACCAGCGACAGCCAGCGGTCAACACCCAGCTTTCCCGGCTGTTGATAAGCGTTGGTCACGCCAAACGCCTGTGCTTGGGATTTCACCACGACAATATCCACATCAGGCCACAGTTCAAGCGCTACGGATTGAACTAGTTCGAGCAACCGGTTTGCGCTCACGCAGGAAACAGCCAGCCGCCGGGGGCGAGCGATATCTTTCCAGAGTTCAATCAGTTCCTTACGGTTAATCCGAGCATTCATCAGAGACTGGCCGGTAATGATCTGGCCGCCTTTCGCGCCTCCCCACTTTAGGCGGGTATTTCCCATATCAATCAGCAGATTCATGACTACGACGAACTGCTAAAACTGACTTCGCCGGAGGCAAACGTCTGCACATTACCATCCGGTCGTTTAATCAACAGCATGCCGCTATCGTCGATTCCTTGCACGATGCCTTCAAATTGTTGCTGGCCGATAAACAAGGTTGCGGATTTGCCTGACAGGCAATCATAGCTCCGCCATTCATCGAGGTAGGCCTGAATGCCGGTATTTTCATATTCGGCAATGACCGGCAGCAGATGGTTTAACAGTATGCCGGCCAATCGGTTTCTGGACAGCTGGCTTTGCCCGGTTATCTTAATCAAATCGGTCCAAGCTTGAGTGATGCCTTCCGCTTGGGTTTCCGGTAAAAACAAATTCAATCCCAGTCCGATAACCGCACTGCACGGGCCGTCCGTTTCGCCCGAGACTTCCACCAGGATGCCACCCAATTTTTTACCCTGACTGTAAATGTCATTTGGCCATTTAAGGCCGATATCACTAATTTGATGCTGTTTTAAAGCCCTGATGACCGCCACGCCGATAGCCAGACTCAAGCCTGAAATGGCGGCAGGGCCTTGTTGGAAACGCCAAAGTATCGACAAGTAAATATTGCTGCCGTAAGGCGAAACCCATTGCCGCCCTCGCCTGCCTTTACCGGCTGTTTGATACTCCGCAAAGCACACGGAACCGGAAAGCCCGTTATGCTGCGAACGCTCCACTAGATAACGGTTGGTAGAGTCGATTTGGTCATGAATTTCAAACGATGAAATTAATGCGTCTACCTGGTCGTTAACGACTTCATGGATTTTTGACGCGTCCAGCAACTCCAGCGGGTTATCCAGTCGGTAGCCTTTACCGCTGACTGCCGAATGTTGCAGCCCCAGTTCGGCCAAGCCGTTCAGCTGTTTCCAGATCGCTGAACGGCTGATGCCGAGCGTATCGGCTAGTTCTGTACCGGAATGAAACTCGCCGTCAGCCAATAGGGTAAGGATTCTTTTTTGCTTATCTGAAATGTTCACAAGCACTCATAATTCATTGCTATCTTGCTTTTTGTCCCTGATCTGTTGCAACTGCTCTTTAACCACATACTTAATCAACATTTCCCGGTCTTCTTCTTTCATATCAATAAAATTAACACCGACAAAATAAGGATAACGACTATCGTTTGATAGGCTATTTTGACAATGAACAACTCTGCCGTATGTCACGATAGCTCTCATGCAAGATATCAGCAGTATTTTGATTTCCAGATAATCGCCATCTTTAAGCGCTTCTTCGCAATTAAAAGCTATGCCGGTTGCACTGATATTAACTTTGCGGGTGCCATTTTCCTTAACCTGAAAGCCCTGCATCGTAATCGCCTGAGCAAGAAGGTCTATTTTTGTGTCAATTAACCTTAAATAATCCGCAACTTCCGGCAAGGTCTTGTCCAATCTGTGCAATAACGTTGCCGATTCCTGTGAGACTGTTTCAAGCGCTGTGGACAGTGAACAGCTATTTAAAATATTGTCTGAAATATGATGTGGTTCGTGCACCTGTTTTTCATCTATTTTTTTATAAGACAGATTAACTTCATCATCAATCCGAAAAAAACCTCTTCGATCTTCAGCTTTTGTCATGTTGATCTTATCCATAGTCTCTAGACTTTTATTGTCATGATTTAATTAATAAGTCAGCCTGATAACGGTTTTTATCCAGTCCAAGGCTGAACTGTTTATCCTGAATGAAAAGGCACTGCAAGATATTGTGACAATTCATAAAGTTGATCTTAGATAGAAAAGCCTGATGTTTGAGGTTTAAAAGGTTTTTATACGATTAACCCCCGCTGCAGTTAATCAAATTATACGTTAAACACTATGATTATTTTATTTTTTGGCTCATCCGCTTAAAGCAGGATAATTCGAGTCGGCCAAGCGTTTCAGCATGTTTTGCATATGCGAGCCTTGCCAATAGATCCGCTGGCAATCGGTGCATTGATAAAAATCATTATAGTAAAGCCTGGTCTTGGGCTCGAGACGATCCCAAATATCGGCTTTGGCGACTGGCGATAAAACGCCGTTGCAAATCAGGCATCGGGAAAAAGGATGGATCAAGCCGTACAGGTCGAAACGATGCAGGACTTCATCGACCTGGGCTTCTACGTCAACCGCGCGCAGCCAGTAGCCGTGGTCGATCTGCTTGTTATACAAGAGCCGCCGATCACGGGTCAATACGATACGTCGATCGTTCACTGCGCTTTTTACGATTGCGGCATCTTTATAATCGTTACGATAGAGACTATCAAAACCTAGCAAACGCATGCGCTTGGCGAGTTTGCCTAGGTTCACGTCCAAGACGAAGCGGGGATTACGCAAGGGCTTTTCGCGCAGCTTGACTAAAGGAGTGATGTCCAGAGTTTCAAAAACCGGATAGACCGCGACGCGATCCCCGGCTTGCAGTTGATAATCGAACCCGACAGACTGACCGTTGACGACAATCAAGTCTACCTCGGTGTGAGGCACGCCGAAAACCTCTATGGGATCCTTAATTCCCGGATGGCCGCTGAAACGATAAAGATTGGTTCGCTTGCGCTGCTCGGGAGGAAGAAAATCGTTCAGTTCCTCGTAGAAACGAAATTCAGCTGTGTATTCTGGTTTCATATTGTCCGCCTGCAGATAGTAGCCCTATGGCGAACAGTAGGAAATTCACTCTTATAAGTCAATTTCCTGATATTTCTTGGATGCACAAGTCATTAGGTTCGGACTCAATTGATATATTTGAATCAATCGAGCCTAAACCCTTCGACTTGTTACAGCTTACCGACCTGATAGGGAGTCATTCAAAATAATCCCATGGATATTCTGGATTTAAAATAGGTTGAAAACCTGCCGGAACCGGAAAAGGCGCGGAGAGAAATTCATAAACGCCAACCAATTCACGGGTTACAGTCATCCCCAAACCGGTCGCAAGACCGATCGGAAATCCAATCGCCCCTTTGGCCTTTGTTTCCTTAACAATATTACCCGGTATTTCAAGAAAACCGCAGGTCATAGCCGCCAAACCTCTACCAAATTTCTGCGCCGATGTATGTGACGTTGCCTTATGCGCATAAGCATTGGGAAACGTAAATATTGCTAAAACCGTAAAAGCTGCCAATACATACATACGTGACTTTTTCATGTGCTACTCTCCGTTATTATTCTTAAATGAAAAATAATAGCTTACCAATGATAAAAGTAATAATAAATGAGCTTCTTAGCCGTTTAGTTTTAATGTGTAAGGATAAGAAACGATAAAAAGTATCCGGAAAAGTGGATTTAGCGGAATTTAAACCTAAAATGTCAGGCAACGAAACGCAGTTGCCCGGCCCAATTGGCTATCTGAATGATCAGTTGAGGAACGAAGCCCAACTTTAGCAATTGATGGATCGCACCTTGTTCGCCCCTATCCTGCGCTTCTGTAGAGTAAATTGTAATGGCCGACGCAAGCCATTAAAATCAAGCTTAATTGGTCTGGGCGAATGCCTCCTTATTCGTTTAGGTTTCTGTTTATTAAATTTAAGGAGTTCATAAATGAGAATATTCGCTGTTTTGTTGCTTGTAATTTCAAGCATCTCTAATGCCGAACCTGTCTATACAAACCTCACAGTTACCGATTCAGACGTAGTTCAGATGGAAGTAGCTGATAAGAAAGCCAAAATAAATAATAAAGGGCGGGTTATGAAGGAGCTAGCCTATTCGTCTCCACTCGATAAGAATCAAGTTAGTACGTGGTGCCAGAGACGTATACCTGAAGTTATCGATTCTTTTTCATCAGGTCCAAACGAATTGATCAGCATCGGGGAATGTACATGCAAAACAACCGGTATCGTATCCGCTGAACAACTGTTCGAGTGTGAATTCCCCTATTCTTATAGAGATGATTCGCAATTAGCTGAAAGTGTCCAGAGACCAACTCAACCGCAAAAGAAGCGAGAAAAAAATGCAGCCGCAGTTTCGCAAAGTCCCTTACTGCCAGACAACAAGAAGACTGGAATCACTGGCGACGAGCAGAAGAAATTAGACGACGAAAAAAAGGTACAACTTGCTGCTGAAAAAGCTCAAAAAGAAAAAGAACTAGCTGAAAGCGAGGAAAGACAAAAACTCGAAGAAAAGAGACAAGCCGACATTAGTGAGTCTCAGAAAAGGCATAGTTGTCGGTACATCGTAACAGCTACTGGTAATGCGGACACAGAAGCTGACGCCAGGGCTCAAATATACTTGGAATCGCCTGGCAAGACGGGCGTAACTGGGGCCGGTGACCCTTATACAGTGGCCAGCAGCACCATAACCTGTAAAAAACAGACTACGAAAACCAACCCCGAATACAAGTGTATCGGCAAGCAGGTAAATAATGTCAGAAGTATTGGTGAATGTGAATCTAGCGCCGATTCCCAAGGGGCTTCCAAATAGACAAAATAGCCACAGGGTAGTTTCGCGTACGACTGCACGGATGCAGGAGGTAGAGCAACGCAGGAGCAGTTGCCGAGCAAACCGCCCTCACTCACGTACAACGCCGATGATAGCCTGTCGTCATGTGGTGGATTGCCTAACGGCGAATCCATATATGGACTCCTCCCGTTTTGCAAGCATTTCACCACTTCTGGATTGGGGTACGACTGCACACGTATATCCGGCCTTTGATTTGAGCGCAATGGCTCTGGCCATAATGGGCTATTCGCGCGTTTGTTCCTAATCGCCTTATCGTGCTTACGGCACAGTGGATTCGTAAGGTTTTGCAAACGCCGGTTCGACCTGTTTTCCATTAGTCGTTGTTGCTTCACAAATCGTGGGTGAATGATTCCTTAAGGTACTCCCCATTGTCCAGACCAAATAATCATGTAATTAAGATAGAGGCGGGTTGATAAAAAGTTGTTATTTCCGTTTCTTCATGACGCTTCGCCAAATACACATCAGCTGGGGTCCGATAGTCCAGCGACTGATG
>DATBRD010000044.1:0-40674 GCA_036560465.1 Methylobacter sp. | reverse complement strand
CGTGATGATGCCGGCCGACGGCGGGAAACCGGACGCCATCGAGATGCCCAGGCACAGCGGCAGGGCAATAAGAAAAACCAGGAAACCGGACAGCAAATCGCTGCGCCAGTGTTCTTTTAAACCGGCTAAACCGGACTTGGGCAACCCTGATAAAAATGACTTATTCATACAAATCCTCATAATGATAAAAAGGTTCTGATGAGCTTATATGCGATTACCATGCCAACCTTGCTTAATTTTTACAACACTCTGATTTTAAGCATAAAGTTTTGTTTTTCAGATAAACACCAAGGAATCACAAAGGTGCAAATCCACCACTGAGCTGTTATTTAGAACCGACTCACGAAAGCTATCTGGTGTTTTAGATTGTGTGCAACGCAAGCTCGTTTAGGTAACTATTTTCAATTGGCATTTAGTCGCTTAAAGAACCTACCATTCCTTTGATTGTTGCCTACCAGCATATGCGATTTCGATAATGAGATGAATGTCACTTTTGAAACTGAATACGATAAAAGCACATTCAGCCTTTTATGTTAAGAAGGGTATTAACATGAGTGAACTTGAAAATGGAAACGGTGGGGGTTCAACCAGAAGCTTTGGTTGATTTAAACAATACCATCACCGAATTTCTATATTTTTATCGACTTCGATCCTACTTAACTGCAACACTACAGCTGCGGATAATAATTAAAGTCGCTGATTTTTCTTAGCTTTTTTACTCGCATGAATTAGTGCATAAATATTGACAATAGGCCTGTCATACTTTGGCACAAACTATGCTTTACCTAGGAATATTACCTGCAAATTCTCATCTTTTAGATATGAGCTTGCAGTAGGTTAAGGTAACTCTTAGTAACAATTCCGAGGTTAAAAGATAACATCATGGCTTATCGTGAACACAAAAAAACTGCTTCGAACAGTTCCAATGAAACGGCCAAAAATTTTGAGTTTGACCTGGATGCATCGATAGAACATATCGCGCATTGGCTGCCAGCCCAAGGGCCGATCAAAGATTTCATTCACCATAATACACTGCACGCCGTCCAGCATTATCCTTTTCATGAAGGAGTAGCTATCGCTGCAAAAATTTTCGGCGCGCGCAGTTACTTGCCGTTGGAAGATTATCAAGCGCTGTACCGGCAAGGTCGGATTAACGGCGATGCGATTGATTGGGCTATCGAACATTCCGGTGGTGCCAAGCAAGACCGCGAAAAGCTGCGCAAAACCTTGTTCAAGCAAGACGAAACCGGCCATTATCCCCCGGTTTCTCTAGCCAATCACGGCATTCGCAACGCCTGGTTGACCAGGCTTGAAGTCGATCTGAATTCGTTGGTGCATCCGATACTGTTCCGCCTGCTGGGCAATTTTCTTGATCAAGGTATTAGCCGCTGGAGTTTACCCAAAAACGGCGAACATTTCTGGGATTGCGTATTGCGGCTAGCTCAAAACAGTTTGTTGCCGCTCTACCCTTTAAATGAACCGAATGTGCGTGAGTTGTTATCGGAGACGCCGGACCAAGTGATTAAAGCCTGCCTGGAACACATAGTTGGCGATAAATCGCTCTATGAACAATACCTGCTGGAGATGCTGCTGGCCCATCCCGGCTGGTCCGGTATGGTGCGGACCATAGAACAAAATCCAAAGTCACTGCTCGCCCGCCGCAAAATTTCGCTGAAAGAAATGCTCGCGGTGGAACTGGTTCTTGAACTAGCCTTTCTGCACAAGAAAAAAAGCATTCAGTTTCCCTGCATTGCGTCATTGCCGCATCAAGATAGTACACAGTTGCTCAAAAATGGAGCATTGAAGCCGAAGATTCCATTGCACTTGAGAGTTTGGCACGAAGCCATGGAATGGTCTTTACATAAAGAACTGCTCGCGGCGCTGAAAGCAAATGTCAGCGATTCGGCCTCGAAACCCAAAACTGAAGTTCAAGCGCTGTTCTGCATTGACGATCGCGAATGCTCATTAAGACGTTATCTGGAAGAAATCGACCCAGCCATAGAAACATTCGGAGCCGCCGGATTTTTTGGTATCGATTTCCTATATCAAGGCTTGAATGATGCTTACCCGGTCGCGCAATGCCCCAATATCATTGTTCCTAAGCATTTAATTAAGGAATTGGGCAGCAAACCGCAACCTGACAGCAAGCCTGGTAAACTGACTAACATGCATTTCACGGCCCATTCGATGTTCCGAGGCTGGCTCTATACCCAAACTTTGGGCTTAAGCTACTCGGTGCGCATGGCCTGGAATGTATTCCGTCCCGGCTCGAAATTACCGGAAATCAGGACCTTGAGCGAAGTCGAATCGCACTCCCACCTGCATCTGGTCAGGGAATCCGACGAGCCGACCGAAGACGGTTATTTATTGGGATTTTCGTTTGCCGAAATGGCCGATAGAGTCGGCGGTTTACTGCTCAATATCGGTTTGACAAAAAACTTTGCGCCATTGGTCGTTATCGTTGCCCACGGCTCCAGCAGCGTCAATAATCCGCATTTTGCCGCTTACGATTGCGGCGCTTGCTCCGGTAAACCGGGCGCACCGAATGCCCGGGCTTTTGCTTGGATGGCTAATAATAATTTAGTACGGGCAATCTTGAGTGAGCGCGGCATCGATATTCCTGATGAAACTCGTTTTGTCGCAGCGCTGCACAATACCAGCCGCGATGAAATCACTTATTTTGATCCGCATTTGCTCGAAGAACATCCCGTTCCCGGCTTACAGGCTTTCCAACAGACAATGAAAGAAGCGCTGCAACGCAATGCCCGCGAGCGTTGCCGTTGGTTCGAGTTGGGCCCGCAATCGCATTCGAGCGAAGAAGCGCACGATCATGTGATGGAACGAGCGGCCTCAATATTCGAACCGCGCCCGGAATACAATCACTCCAATAATTTATACGCGATTGTCGGACGAAGAGACTTAACGCGGGGCTTGTTCATGGACCGCCGAGCTTTCCTGCATTCTTACGATCCGGCAACGGATGCGCAAGGCGACATCATGGCTCGCATTCTGTCTGCGGTTATTCCGGTTTGCGGCGGCATCAACCTCGAATATCTGTTCTCGCGTATCGACAACTCGGTTTATGGCGCCGGCACCAAGCTGCCCCATAACGTGATCGGCTTGCTCGGCGTCGCCAACGGCGTTGAAGGCGATCTGCGCACAGGACTGCCGTCGCAAATGATCGAAGTGCATGAACCGGCGCGGCTGCTGCTCGTTGTAGACCAGACCTGCGAAATTCTCGATAAAACCGTCGCCAAACTCGGCCCGCTGAAAGAATGGCTCGATAATGAATGGGTGCGATTTGTTGCTTGCCATCCCACCAGCCGCGAGCTTTCACTGTATTCCGTTAACGGCTGGGAGGCAGTCGAATTACCGGATGCCGGTGAGGTACCCAACGCAACCCATTCGGAAAAAATTATTGTGGGCCAAACAAAGACCATCCCTGTTCATCAATTGATGAGGAGACACGCATGAACGTACTACTGCTAACCAGCCAGTTCATACCGTTACTGGGCTTTTTATTGATTTTCCTGTCCGACAGGAACGAGAGAAAAATCGCCGCCATCAGCTTTTGGTGCAGCCACGCGCTGGGTCTCAGCATCGTCGCGTTGTTGACGGCATGGGCCGTCGAAGGATTTCCGAACCACGAATACGAGTGGTTCACGCTGTATGAAACCGGCGAATACCGTTTCCCGATCTTGTTCTACCTGGACCGGGTCGGCGCTGTGTACTTGTTTTGCGTGTGGGCCATTTTCTCGGTCATCGTCAAATATTGCCGCGTCTATTTACACCGCGAAGCCGGTTACAAGCGCTTCTTCCTGACCATCTTCGGGTTCGTGTTCGGGCTGAATATGGTCATCCTGTCAGGCTCAATCGACATGCTGTTTGCCGGTTGGGAAATTGTCGGCATCGCTTCGTTCCTGCTCATCGCGTTTTACCGGCACCGCGTACAACCGGTGCGTAACGCGTTAAGAGCCTATACCATTTACCGGTTTTGCGACATAGGCTTATTGCTAGGCTCATGGATGAGCCATTTGCTGTTTCACGAGAGCCAGCGTTTCAGCCAATTAGCCAATTTGTTCGATAACCCTGCCATACCACCGGCAAGTTACGGCTCGTTGTTGCTGCTGTCGTGGTTAATCCTGATTGCGGCCTCCGGCAAATCGGCGCAATTTCCTTTCTGCTTTTGGCTGCCGAGAGCGATGGAAGGGCCGACACCTTCAAGCGCTATTTTTTACGGCGCATTATCGGTGCATTTAGGCGTTTTCTTATTGCTGAGAACCACGCCGATTTGGAGCTACCATTATTTCACCCGCTTTATCGTATTCAGTATCGGCCTGCTGACAGTCATCGTCGCCGCTATTTCCGAAAAAACGCAATCCAATATCAAAGGGCAGATCGCTTACGCGTCGATTACCCAGGTGGGATTCATGTTTATGGAGCTGGCGCTAGGTCTTGAAACCCTAGTTTTGATTCATTTTCTGGGTAATGCGTTTTTGCGTTGCTATCAATTATTGGTATCGCCATCGATCGTGGCGCATTTATTAAGAGTGGAAGGCGCCGCCGATACTGACTTTTATATTAAAAACAACAGCTCAAGCTTCCAGTTTCTGCCCACTTCCATTCGCAATACGCTACCGGAAGTCTTACAAAACACGTTGTATGTATTCTCGCTGCAGGAAGGCAATTTGGAGCTATTGGTACGATCTGTTCTTTGGGAGCCGTTAAAACGCATAGGCGCAACCATCAATACCATCAACCCCTGGCTTAAACTCCTTAGTGCCTCTGGCATCTTTGTATTGTTTTGGCTCGCTATCTTGGTAATCGGTGTGAATACCAAATATTTGGCGTTCCCGATATCCGCCTTTATGGTATTTGCCTCACTAAGTGCCTTCAGTCAAAAGCACAACCCTTTCGGCGTCTGGAATGCAATCGGCCTAGGCTCAATTTTGGCGGGCATGGCGATTTGGTTTCTAAATCCCGCAGCCTGGTTTGATGTGGCGATATTTACCAGCGGTATTATTCCTGCCTGGATTTTAGGGTTAGTCGTTTTAGCAAAACTGCTTAAAAATGACAGTCTTGCCGATTCGCCGTTCGCCTATCGAGCAATGGCGGAAACTCAACCGAAACTATCATTACTGTTGTTTTTGAGTTTCTTAGGTCTAGCCGGTTTTCCGATTTCACCGGCATTTCTAGGCGAGGATTTATTGCTTTCCCATGCCAGTAACCATGCACTATGGTTTGCACTGCCTATCACCATTGCCTTTGTCATTAACGGTATCGCCGCCGCGCGCGTGTTTCAAAGACTATGTATGGGCAGGCCGACTGAACTTAATATTGAACCCGTGGAGATTGGGGCAGAGGCGCAGCACCCTATTGAAACGCCAATCCCGCATACAACTTAAAAATAAACCTAATATTCAGGATGAATAAATCAAAAGTACTTCAATTTTAAGCGCTTTATTACTTGCTTAAGAGACCTAAAATTTATTCTCTTTAGAGAAATTAACTAATTAGCAAAGAAACGACATGATAATGAAAAATCTAAGAACATTAGGACTCACTGCAACGATTCTGGGCTCTGTCAGTATGACGCCAACCGCTATAGGAGCTGCTACGGTACAGGACGATTTAACTCAGGATGCAGGTAGCTGGTTGCAAGTCGTTGGCGAGGGCAGTTTAAAAGTTTTGGATCCCAAGCTGGAAAAAGGCCGCATTTGGCTGGAAGGCCAATCCCGCTTTGACGGTAATTGGGATCATTGGTATCAAGGCATGGTGCGCACAGCGGTAGGTTATTCGCTCAGTGATCGGGCCACCATTTGGGCCGGCTACACGTGGTTGCCGACTCAAAACATTGGCAAGAGCTATGTTTCTCAGCAAGATGTCTGGCCGGCGTTCCGTTATGTACTACCCACTGATATCGGGACTTTCAGCTTTAGAACCATGATTGAAAGTAATTTCTTGCAAGGTGACGATGTTCGCTTCAGACCAAGGCAAATGCTGCGCTTTATGCACCCTTTGGAGTTTGAGCCACGTTTAAGCCTGATTACTTGGGACGAGTTTTTCATTCGGGCTAACTCGACAAAGTTCGGCGGACAGTCCGGTTTCGACCAAAACCGTGCGTTTGCGGGCCTGGGTTGGACCTTCAACCAAAATTTCCGCGCTGAAGCGGGATATCTTAACCAATATTTGGATGACGCCACCCACACGAATAACACTATGCACCACTTGATCATGGGATCGTTGTATATCAACTTTTAAGCTATATCTGAGTGAATCATTGAAACGGATTTTTTGTTAAATCAGCGGAAGTCACCATTGGGCTCTGTTGAATTAATCATAAAAAAGAAAATCTGGGCAAGTAATTGCGTGTTTGCCTGGCACTGGCCGGATGTACTCTGCCAATGTAGCAAGTTTGTCCAGACCACCGACAGCCGACACCACCTGCCTGTGTTCGACAACGTGTTGAATCGCCAGTTTGAACAGCCTTCGGCCAATCAGACATGGGTGGCGGACATCACCTACATCCGTGTCCGTAACAGCTAGCTGTATCTGGCCGCGGTATTGGATTTGTTTTCACGCAAGAGTGTGGGCTGGGCGATGGCGCCGAATATGCCGGCAGAGTTGGTGTGCTCCGCCTTGCAGATGGCGGTTACTCAGCGGCAACCGTCACCGGGACTGATCGTTCATTCTGACCGAGGCAGCCAATATGCCAGCCTGGACTATCGGAATTTGCTGAGTCAATAGGGTTTACGAGACAGCATGAGCCGTAAGGCAATTGCCGGGATAATGCCGTGATGGAGCGCGTTTGGCGGCGAGACGATGCCTCACCAAGAAGCATGTGCGATGTGACGGACTATGTTGATGGCTTTTATAACAGTCAGCGTTTGCATTCCACACTGGGCTATCTGCCGCCTAATGGCTATGAACGGAAAATGGCAGATGAACAACCTATTTGGCTGTCCGAAAAAACTTGACCACTACAAACCAGATTTCAATGAACCTACCTATTCCTTTTGTAGTTGCAGTTGAAGTGGAAATATACGTACTCACTTTCATATGCAAATGGTAAATAAGCTTTCTATTATTACGCTAGTAACTCTTTTATGCAGTGCGTGTGCACCGATTCCTACGCCTTCCGTCGATTCATGCCCTTACCAGGCCGGGCAAAGCATGGTAGAAACTTACCCGGATATGCTTCGTAGCACTGATATTCCCATCGATCACATTATTGTGGTGATGCAGGAAAATCGCTCATTTGACCACTATTTTCAGAAACTACCTGAGTACGGCCAGCCTGATGCCGAGGTCGCCCCAGCGAATACATTTAACTTGGATAATGATGGAAAAAAAGTATTCTTGACACGAGCCAGTACGCCTTGTCTCGGCGATGAGCCTCATTATTGGAATAAAGTAAACGAGCAGATTGCAGATGGCGCAATGAATGGCTTTGTTACTGCCGGCGGGGCAGGGGCAATGACTTATTATGATGAGTCGTGGATTCCGTACTACTACGCTTTGGCCAACACTTTTGCTATCGCGGATCATTATCACGCCAGCGTTCCCAGTTCGACCTGGCCTAACCGTATGTATATGATGGCGGGCACTTCGTTCGGGCATATACTCAACGATTCACCTCCGCCTCATGCCGAGGAACACTCCATCTTTCATCAACTCGAACAAGCTGGCGAAAGTTGGGCCGTATTCACCGCTGCTAAGCCTTCGTTCGAAGAGCAGATCCTACCGGGACTCCGCGCCGAGAAGGGTGATCATTTCCTAACTACCGACGATTTTTTAAAAGCCGCAAAAGAAGGTAAGCTGCCCAGTTTTTCCTGGGTTACCTCTGCCGGTCGCCATAATGAACATCCGCCGAAAAACATTCAGGCGGGCCAGAAGTTTGTTGCTCAGATCATTGATGCGGTAATGAAAAGCCCTAACTGGCAACGGACAGCCCTATTTTTTACCTACGATGAGCACGGCGGATTCTATGACCATGTTCCACCACCGAAGGTGTGTCCGCCGGATGATATACAGCCTATTCTCAAATCCGGGGATGTTCCAGGCAAATTCGATCGTCTTGGAGTGCGTGTGCCGATGATTGTCATCTCACCTTATGCTAAAAAGCACTATGTATCACACCATGTGTACGATCACACATCTATCTTGCGTTTTGTGCAGGCGCGGTTTAATTTGCCTGCACTTACAGCTCGAGATGCCCATGCCAGGCCACCCATTGACATGTTTGATTTCAAGTATTCTTCGTTCACAAAGCCTCCTGTGCTGCCTAGGGCAGATGAGGATCCGCGCTTTCTTAACGAGTGTGAGGATACTGCGCGAACTCATTACAGCGATGAGCCGGCAACGGGAAAATAGGCGTTCAGTACAGATTCCTGGCTGTAATGGATGGCTAGACTGAGTGATTTTATGTGCTAAAAATGTGCTGTGAATCAGCGTTCACTATTTCCAATAAAGCGTGTCAACATTGACGGGAAAATAACGGGTGCTTAATTTTTTAACCAGACTTTTATTTTCACCTGGCAAAAATCGGAATCCGGCTACGGAAACGATTGAACGTTGATGAACAGGGTATACGCGTAAGTATATTTTTTAGAAGAAAACACGATGAAAACGCATTACTTATGCTGCGAAGGCGATTTCGATAATTTGACCGTCAAGCATTACGCAGAAAACTCACAAGCAGCCATCGATTATCTCGAAACCCACGGCGGCGGCATCTTTTACAATACAGAAAAACAGTTCAAGCTGTGGATCAGAGGATGTAAAAGCCCCATGGACAAGGACATTATTGAATTCGGGATTTGACCGAAGTTCATCATCTTTAGCTTTTTATTTTCATTTTATTTCTTCTCCTCCTCATGATGCTCTACTTTGTTTATCTCAGATTCCTGCTCCTGCGTCATCCGCCAACCACCACCCAGCGCCTTGTAAAGCGCGACCATGTTGGTTGCAGTGGCGCTCGCGCCGTCAATTTCGCTCTGTTCGGCCTGCAACCTCGCTGCCTTGGCTTGCAGCACGGGCAAAAAATCCGTCACGCCTTGCCGATAACGTTGCTGCTTTAAATTCAAGGCTTCTGTATTCGACTGTAGCGCTGCCAACAAAGCTTGCTGACGCCGTTGCGCTTCATTATAAGCGGACAGGCTAGTATCGATGTCATGCCAAGCCGTCAAAACCGTATTGCGATAAGCGATAGCCGCCTGCTGATGTTCAGCCTGTCTCAACTCCAGCGTAGACACTAGGCGCCCGCCCTGAAAAATCGGCAACATGATCGACGGCCCTATCGCGTATTGTAAAGCCGACCAATTAGCCAGATCTTTTAACCGCAAAGCCTGGAAACCGGCACTGCCGGACAGGGTAAAACGCGGGTAAAAGTCCGCAGTCGCCATGCCTATATTGGCCAATGCCTTGTGCAGATTGGCTTGCGCTTCACGGATATCGGGGCGGCGTAAAGCCAGCTCGGAGGGTAAGCCGATATTTACTTGCGCAGGAATTGCCGGTATCGGCTGCGGTGTAGACAGTTCCGCCGTCAACGTCCCCGGCTGCTCGCTCAACAGCAGGCTCAGTTGGTTAAGCGTCTGCTCAATTTGCTGATCCAACTGCGGCAGTTGGGCTTGCGCATTGGCTAATCCGTTTTTTGCGGTTTCCACATCTATATCGGTCGCCAAGCCTCGTGCGGCCTTAAATCCGGCCAATTCGAGCTGTTCCTGCGCAATGTCGCGCTGTTGTGCCGCAATGTTGCGGTTGCCTTGCAAGCGCCGTAATTCGATATAGTTTCTTGCGACTTCGGCGATGACGCTTAACTGCGCGGTGTGATGTTGCTCGCGTGAAGCTTCGACAGCCGCTTCAGCCGATTCCAGCTCCCGCTGCACGCGTCCCCATAAATCCAACTCCCATGATGCATCGAAGCCGTATTGATATAGGTTGAACGGTTGCACGCCCGCGGCCGGAAAGCCGATGGCACCCGCTCCCGTACCGTTTGCGGAGGTCCCCATGCCGGTGTTGGCGGATATCGCGGAACCGTTGCCGCCACCCAGCGCTTGCGACAGGCTCAGAATGCCTTTCTCACTCGGTTGAATCCTGGAATAGGAGGCATTGCCGTTCAACCCCGGAAACTGGTCAGCACTGGCAATGCCTCGTAGCGCGCGGCTTTGCGCCAACAAAGCCGAAGCGCTACGCAGCGTCATATTTTTGTTTATCGCACGTTCGATCAACGTGCTCATTAAAGGATCGTTGAATTGCCGCCACCATTCCTTTTCAAGCGGGGTTTCCAGGATTTTGCTGGACAGCGCCGACTGTTCATGCTGCTTTACGGCGGGAAAATCAGCCCACTTTCCGGGCGGATTAGCGGAAGGTTTTTCAAAATCCGGCCCGACGGTACAACCGGTCAGCCATAGCAGCCAAATGGCTGACCCAAACTTTATCTTTGCTTTGCTTGTCATTTGTTCATCATCCAACGGGCTTCAATTCAATCGATAGCGAAACAATACCGTCGCGGCGCTCAAGGTCACGGCGCCGATCAACAGCAAGGGTATGATGTAAGGCATCACCACGGCTAGCGGCGCACCTTCCAAATAGACCCGCTGCACCAGCGTAATCGCATGGCGTAGAGGATTCACCAGGGTCAGGTATTGCAAGGATTCCGGCATATTGCTGATAGGCGTGGTCAAACCGGACAAGAGCATGAACGGCATCAATACGACGAAGGTATACAGCATGGCTTGCTGCATCGTGGCCGACACCGCCGATAACAGCAGCCCTATGCCAACGGCGGCGATCAGGAAGGTGCCAAGCCCCAGGTAAAGCGTGACATAGGAGCCCGCAAACGGAATATGAAACCAAAGCTGTGCAACCAACAAGACCAGCGTCGCCTGCGCCAAACCGATCAACATGGATGGCAAGGCTTTGCCCGCCATGATTTCCGATGAGCTGTAAGGTGTTACCAGCAATTGGTCGAAAGTGCCCTGTTCGCGTTCGCGCGCAACCGACAGCGCCGTCAGCATCATCGTTTGCAGCATGGTCAAGGTGGCTATCATGCCGGGAATCATGTGCCAGCGCGTTTCGAAATTGGGGTTGTACCAAGCCCGGCTGACAACGCGCAACGGCACAGGCTCCACGCCATGCGCCGCTCGCCAATCGGCATTGAACGACTCTACCAGAGTGTTGACATAGCCGGTGGCGGTAGCCGCGGTATTGGAGTTTCTGCCGTCGGCTATCACCTGCACGCCGGCCGGCTGGCCGGAGACTAATTTCCGCTCGAATTCGCGTTCTATCTCTATGACCAGCAACGCACTATGGTCATTGATCAGCCTGGCAACATCCTCCTGCCGCACCAAGTCGGCCACGCGCTTGAATACGCCGGAACCGTCGAATTTGGCCAGCAAGGAATACGATGAAATACTGTGGTCGCGATCCAGCACCGCGTAAGGCACATTGTTCAGATCGTAGGTGGCGGCGTATCCGTAGATAAGGCACTGCATCAATGGCGGCATCAGCAGGCTCAGGCGGCTGCGCGGATCCTTGAGAACCGCCAGCAGTTCTTTTCGGGTCAAAGCCAGAATTCGTAAAATTACCTGCATCATGATGTCACTCCAGTCGTTTTCGGGTGATACTACCGGCACGCCATAAAAACAATGCCGCCATCGCAGCCAGCACGGCGGTATCGGGCACAATCAAAGTCCAGACATTGCCGGCCAGGAATAATGTTTGCAGCAATTCGACGTAATACCGCGCCGGCATCAACTGGGTGAGCCACCTAAGAAATACCGGCATGCTGCGAATATCGAACAAAAAGCCCGACAACATCAGCGCGGGCAGAAAAGTCGTCAGCACCGCAATTTGACTGGCGACAAACTGATTCTTGACCACAGAAGAAATCAACAACCCAAGGCCTAACGATACCAAAAGATATAACATAGAAACCAGCGCCAGCACGATCACCGAGCCTCGAAACGGCACATCGAACAGGAATTTGGCCGAAAGCAGGCACAGCGCCAGACCGGTCAGGCCCAACGCAAAATAAGGCACGGTTTTGCCTATCATGATTTCCGAAACCCTGACTGGGGTCACGAACAGCGATTCCAACGTGCCGCGCTCCCATTCCCTCGCCATCACCAGCGCCGTCAGAAAAGCGCCGATCAGCGTCATCACCAGCACAATCAGTCCCGGCACCAAAAAATAGCGGCTGTTGTTGGCTTCGTTGAACCACAGTCGCGATTCAATCCGCACCGGACCGGTAATGCCGCTCCGGCCCTCGGCTTGCCGCCGTTGCATCCATTGCCCGATGGCGCCCTCCGCATAGGCCTGCACCAGCCGGGCGTAATTGGCGTCCGAGCCATGCAGCACTACTTCCACCTCTGCGTTGGCCTGCGCCAATTGCCGGGCAAAGTCGGGGCGAATACGGACGATAGCGTCGACTTGGCGGCTGGTCATCAAATTCAGCGCTTCCGGCATAGCGGTCATGGTGCGGGGGCGAAAATACGGCGACTGTTCAAAGCCGGCCGCCAATTCCGCCGCCTCCGGGGACGGCGCCTCCAGCACTATCGCCACTGGAACATTCTTCACATCCAGCGACAAGCCATATCCGAACAACAATACCAGCAGCACCGGCAATAAAATCCCGATCGCAATGCTACTGGGATCGCGCCGCATCTGTAGACTTTCCTTACGGATCAAAGCCAGCGTGCGGCGGCGCCGGGCGTTACGTTCAGTTTGCATGGTCGCGGGCCGCTTCGACAATATTGATAAAAGCATCTTCCATCGTCGGCCTGCGCCCGTCGCTACGGCTACCGTAACGGCGAATTTCCGCAGGAGTCCCTTGCGCCAGCAAACGCCCGGCGTCCTGAATCACGACGCGGTCGCAATATTCCGCCTCCTCCATGAAATGCGTCGTTACCACGATGGTGACGCCCTGCTCGGCCAGCCCGGTGATGCGCCGCCAAAAATCGCGCCGGGCCAGCGGATCGGCGCCGCTGGTGGGTTCGTCTAAAAACAGCACTTCCGGCTCGTGCATCAGCGCCACCGCCATCGCCAGCCGTTGCCGGTATCCGCCCGGCAAGCGCTCGCTGGGCGTGTGCATCAGGGCGGAAAGTTCAAATTGCTGTATCGCCCAATCCAAACGCTCCTGCCTGCGTTTACCATGCAAACCATAGGCGCTGGCAAAGAAATCCAGGTTTTCAGTAACCGAAAGTTGGCCGTACAACGCAAATTTCTGAGCCACATAGCCGATACGCTGCCGCGCCGACGCCTTGGCGAAGCGCAGATCCTGGCCGATGACCCGCAACGAACCGGAACTGGCTGCAAGCAATCCGCACAGCATGCGGAATGTGGTGGTCTTACCCGCTCCGTTAGGCCCCAGCAGGCCGAAGATTTCTCCGCGTTTCACATCGAAACTGACATGATCGACGGCAGTAAATTTGCCGAAACGGCGCACCAAATCGCGCACCTCGATCACAACTTCACCCGCCGAACTGTTAAAGGTCTTTCCCAGTTTCAACGTTCCCGCCACGCCTTCGACAATGCGGGCTTTCTGCAACAGCAGCATGAAGCCGTCCTCGAAATTGGGCTGCTCCGACTTTGCTGACGGATAGACAATGCCGCTAAGCTTGAGGCCAGCCGCGTCAGGCGGCACCTCCCGCAACACGGTGCGCACACAGCCGCCTTCCGGCAGGGCATCGGCAACCTCGGCATGGTCAAGCAGGTGGGACTGGAGATTACGCGCCAATTGCCCTTCTTCCGGCTGAATTAAGAAAACCTTGCCCGCCGCAGTCTGGTTTAAAATTCTCGGATGTCCCTGCGTTAGCACTTTGCCCTGCGACAAGACAATGGCCTGATCGCAATTTTCCGCCTCGTCCAAGTAAGCCGTGCTCATTAGCACGGTCAGCTTTTCGTCCTGAACCAGATGGTGAATGATATTCCAGAGTTCCCGGCGCGACAGCGGGTCCACGCCTACCGTCGGCTCGTCCAGCAGCAATAAATCCGGCGAACGCACCAAGGTGCAGGCCAGGCCCAGTTTCTGTTTCATGCCGCCGGAAAGCTGCCCGGCCAGTCGGTCGGTAAAATGCCCCAGTCCGGTCATATCCATTAGCTGCGGGTAGCGTTGGCTGCGGTTATCCATATCGATGCCGTGCATATCCGCGTACAGGTCGAGATTTTCCTGCACCGTTAAATCATCGTATAAACCGAAGCGTTGCGGCATATAACCGACCCGCGATTGTATCGACTGCGGATCGACGCTGACATCCATGCCCAACACTTCCAGGACACCGTCGTCCGGCAGCAGCAAGCCGCACAACAGCCGCATCAAAGTCGTTTTGCCTGCGCCGTCCGGGCCGACCAGCGCCGATACGGTTCCGGGCGTTATTTGCAGGGAAATATTATCCAGCGCGGTAACGACATGTTCGCCGCCGCGAAAAATCTTACGTATGTCACAACCGGACACGACTAGGCCGGAATTGTCTTTCATCCTATAACCCCGGCCGACGATCTCACGATCCCGACTTCTTCTTGAACGGCGGTAACGGCACCTGTACCGTGGCGGGCATCCCCAGCCTCAAGTCATCGACGGGATCTTTGACAAAAACCCGAACTTCATACGACAGGCTGGGCCGCAGCTCTTCGGTTTGAACCGGCTTGGGCGTGAATTCGGCAACCGGAGAAATAAAACCTATCCAACCGTCAAACGTTCGTTCCGGGAAGCTATCCACCGAAACCTGCGCGGCCGCGCCTGGATGTAAAAGCCCCAAATCGGCTTCGCCGACATAAGCGCGCACCCACTTCGGATCTACCAAAGCCAAGGAGTAAATAGGGCGCTGAGGACTGGACATTTCGCCCGGTTCCAGTAAACGCGAACGCACTATTGCATTTGACGGCGCCGACAATTCCGCGTCTTTGATCTGTTGACGCAGGTAGGTCAACTGCGCTTCATAAGAACGCAATTGCGCCTCGGCTTGGGCTATGTCTTCTTTTCGAGGGCCGATAAGCGCCAGATCCAGCGCTTTCTTGTTCAGCATGACGCGGGCCTCGGTGCTGCTCAGCGCTGATCGGCTGCTGTCCAGGTCTTGTTTGCTGACGGCTCTGCCCGACGAATCTCCCGACAATAACTTCAGCCGCTGATACTGTAAACGGGCATAGTCAGCATCGGCGCGCGCGGCATCGAGATTGGCCCGTGCCTGGGCAATTTCCTCAGGCCGGCTGCCGTTATGCATGCGCTCAACGACCTGTTTCTGCGCTTCGGCCTGGGCAGCCGCTTCGGCAACGCGCGGCGACAGACGCGAGGTATCGAGGCGCGCTAATACCTGGCCTTGCTGAACGCGGTCGCCTTCCTGGGACAGGACTTCGAGGATGCGTTCGCTGTTATTGAACGCCAGCGACACTTGGCGTAGATCAATATTGCCGTAGAGCCGTAAAACCGACTGGTCATGCTCCCGGTTCGGCCATTGCCAGACCACTAAACCCAAAACTATCGCAACAATCGCCGACAGTAGAAACCATCGCTTTCTGGATACGCGGGCGCTAGACATTGTTCTCAACCTCTTGTTGAATATTCCTTAAAATAATTAAGTCTTTTCCCATCATGGTTTTCAGCCTACGTAAATCACGTCAGGGAAAACCCATTAAATAGGGCTTTGTTGAGTAAATCAGTTTTTAGTTGCAAAACGACTTTCAATTTTCGCCACTATTCAGACCCTTTTTGCTAGCCAATAAAAATGAGTATTTATTAAAAATAAATAAGATAGTAATTATTACTGGTGAACTTCGATACTTTTTGTTGAAAAACCTGCCAATTTTCCGCACTCAATACTTGGATTCAAATCCTTTTCCTCAACCAGGTCACTTTGCAAGTCATTGAACTCCTGCATGATCAAGAAAGGTTGAATGGTTTCTTGCGGTAGTCAAAATCTATATGTCGCAGACCGTTTTATTTTTTGGCCGCCTAAAACCAGTGAAAGGGCAAGCTGCGCTCGAAAGAAATTAACGCAACAGAACCTGATAGGGCTTTAATCTCTTATTTTCATCAAATTCAGATGAAAATTCAGTTAAATATCAGGTAATTCCAATAAAAATACGTATAAATACCTGTTTACTGATTCTGATTTAAATCGTTTTATAGTGTTAATCAAGAGCCAAAATTTTCCAGGCATTAACATAATAATTACCCGGCAATTGAAGGATGTTAATAGCTAGAAAATAGACAGCATTAATTTAGCCTTAGCCTTTCCGTTCATTCTGGCTGGTTTCCTTCATCCAGACTAATTATTGCCGCTAAGAATAAAATATTAAGGGGGCAGATGTGTCAAAGAAGCTTATCGTATTCTGTGACGGTACATGGAACCGGTCCGATCAAAAAGGCGACGATGGCCGGCCATGTCCTACCAATGTGCTAAAGCTTTTCGAAGTTACTCTACCTTACGACAAAGAAAACAATCCGCAGGTCATTCACTATGTCGAAGGTGTGGGGACACGCCGGATGGAAAAGATTCTGGGTGGAGGATTTGGCTATGGCATTTCCGACAACATCAAAAACGCCTATAGCTTTATCGTCAGCAATTACCAGCCCGGTGACGAAATATTCCTGTTCGGATTTAGCCGGGGCGCTTATACCGCCAGGAGCATCGCCGGCATGATCAGGAATGTCGGCATTCTGCGGCGAGATAAACTGCATCTTGTCCAGAAATCCTATGATATTTATAAGGATAAATCCCCAAAATGGCATCCCAAAAGCAAGAACTCCATTATTTTTAGAGAAGAAAATACCCATCAAAACGAAACCATCAAGCTAATTGGCGTATGGGACACTGTTGGCGCTTTAGGTGCACCTTTCGGCGCGGTGATGCGCTGGATTCTCGATAAAATTTTCGACTGTCGTTTCCATGATGTGCGCTTAAGCTCCATTATTGAAAGTGCCTATCACGCCTTAGCCATCGATGAGCGACGCTGGCCTTTCCGGCCCAGCCTGTGGCAATTAAATGAAAAACACCAGCAAAAAAACGCCGACAGCCTAGCCGCGGGTGATATTCCATTTTATGAACAAAAATGGTTCCCCGGCGTGCATTCCAATGTGGGCGGCGGGTATCCGAATACCGGGCTTTCGAACTGCACCCTCGACTGGATGGCGACAAGAGCCGTGCATCAAGGCTTGAATGTGGATCTTGAGGCGCTCTCCAATCCGCCTTATGCGGCCGACGTTAAAGTAGAAATAAATAATTCACAGACCTTCTTTTATCGAACAGCGACGTTCTTGTTTGTGAAGATGCCCAGCTCAATCTCCATCAAACTGATTTTTCCAAAGGAAGATAGAGCTTTCGTCAAACACATCCAAGGTAACGGCGATTATGTGCGTCCTATAAGCTATCCGGGAAACATAGGAAAAGCCGTTGCTGATTATCCCGATCTAAGAAGCTATCAGGGTGATATTTCCGATTGCGCCATTGAGAAACTCGCAACCGACGGGAATTACGCTCCGATTAACGTCCCGAAATAACCATGTGTGAAAGTGAGGAGAAATCATGTCCGGTATGAATAAAGAGATGGCTTGTCGTTTGATACGTGCCAGCCATTTGGCCTATGACATCGACTATAACCAGACGCTAGCCGATCAATCTGCTAAAGTCTCCCAACAAATCGCTACGATCGGTTATGATGCGGCGACGTTCAAATTCAAAGCGTTCGGAGTCGATGCCTGCCACTATGGGGAAACATCGGACGGCGTAGGTATTCTGGCTTTTCGCGGCACCCTACCGCCTTTGTTAGGGTTGGAAGACCCTGCAAGATTTTTTGATGTTCTGTCCGATTGGTTGAACGATGAAAAAGTACTTTTGGTCACGGGCCAGCATTTGGCCGGCCGCGTGCATAACGGATTTCTGAAATCGCTGGATGCGCTTTGGCCAGCTATTAAAGAGTTCATTCCAATACCCCGGAGTAAACCCGTGTACGTCACTGGTCACAGCAAAGGCGGCGGTATGGCGTATCTTGCCGCTTACCGGCTGTTAGAAGAACTCAATATCCAACCGATAATCTATACCTTTGCGGCACCACGAGCCGGGGACGCCCAGTTTGCCGCAGCCTTCAACCAGCGGATTGCCGAAGCCTGGCGTTTCGAATATCGGGATGATCTGGTCCCTCACCTGCCGTTGCATACCGGAGCATGGTTCCATATTCTTCAAGGACTACATGCGGTCGACACTAAATTTCCGGCGGAAGCGCCGCATTTTAAACTTGCTTCAGATGCGGCATCGAGTTTTGAAACATTGCTTTGCTTAGTGCAAAAAAACGCCGCTTCGTTCGACCTCAACTATATGTCGGCCGGGACACTGCAATTTATCGGCTGGAATAATCCGCTCTCGATTCAGCCCGACTCCAGAGGGCTTTCATGGGAAAGAGAGTTGAGTTTAGCTAAAAAGCTGGCCGAGTTTAAGCTCGCGGAAATTATTCAAGACCATGCGAGCGATGGCGGGTACATGATATGCCCTTGCGGTCAATAGTCAGGAGAGGCATGACATCATGCCGATTATTGTTTTAATGCATATGTTGTTTTTCTTGATGGAAAAATGGCGCTTCCCAGCAAACCCTTCCCAGTAAAAATAATTGAAAGCAGTTTTGCAAATCTGGGTCTTCCACTGAGAATAATCTAGGTCTTTACGCTTTTTTTACATCCCTCTCATTAAAATCAATTGCCGTACTGAACCTGAAAGCTGACTTACTAAGTCAGCTTTCAGGTAAATCATTCAAATTGATGAAGCATGAGAGAGATTATTGTGAATTGTGGTGTTCGTATACTGGGAATAGTGGCCTTGTTGTTGCCGGGAATGGTATTCGCCGCGGGAGAAACAGTGGCCCCGGCATTGCAACGGATTGATCTGACGCATCATTGGGCAGGCTATTTTTCACTGGCGGTGATGGTCATCGCTTATATTGCCGCAATGTTCGAAGAAGTCACTCAGCTGCGTAAGTCAAAGCCGATGTTACTGGCTGCCGGATTGATTTGGTTTGCGATTGTTTTGATTTATCAGCAGCAAGGCCATGACCAATTTGCTGTCACTGCTTTTAAGGCCAATTTGCAGGCTTATATAGAACTGCTACTGTTTATCATGGTGTCGATGACCTATTTGAACGCGATGGAAGATATGTGTATCTTCGACGCTTTAAAAGTCTGGTTAGTCGGTATGCACTTGAGTTATCGGCAATTATTCTGGATTACCGGATTGCTGGTGTTTATTATTTCAAGCGTCGTTAACGGCCTGACAGCGGGGTTGCTGATGGGAGCAGTAGTGGTCGCCGTCGGTAAAAATAGTCCACGTTTTGTTTCGTTAGCGTGCATCAATATTATCGTTGCCACCAATGCTGGTGGCTCTTTCAGTCCATTGGGCGGCATATCGTCTCTGTTCGTTTGGCAGCATGGCATGTTGAGCTTTATTGAGTTTTTTAAATTGTTTATTCCTTGTTTGGTAAATTTTTTAATTCCAGCCTTAGCCATGCATTTCTCGGTACCCAAAGACAAGCCGGACATCGACGCTGAACAGGTACATTTGCTTCGCGGAGCCAAACGTGTCATTTTTTTGTTTGGGGTCACTATAGGGCTGGCCGTGATGTTTGACATGAAATTGCATCTGCCGGCGGCAGCCGGGATGATGGCAGGGTTATCGTTATTGCAGTTCTTTTATTTTTACTTAAATAAAATTAATAAAGAGAATAGCCAGAGGCAGTCGGAATTTGCCTTGTTTTTCGGTAGTGGAAAAATCAATTCTTCAGCCAGTGAAGTCAGCAGGTTGGATATTTTCGACAAAGTCAGCCGTCTCGAATGGGACACCTTGTTCTTTTTTTATGGGGCAATGATGGGTATCGGCGGATTGGGCTTCATCGGTTATCTTGATGCGATATCTCACATGCTGTATGGACAATTAAGCCCCACCTTAGCCAATGTCCTGATTGGTCTGTCCTCGGCATTCGTCGATAATGGCACGTTGATGTTCGCTGTACTCACCATGCATCCTGATATACCGCAAGGGCAATGGCTGCTATTGACCTTGACGTTGGGCGTGGGCGGCAGCCTGCTGGCGATAGGTTCGGCGCCTGGGATAGGCTTGCTGGGGCAGGCTAAAGGTCAATATACGTTCACCAGTCATTTGAAATGGTGCCCGGTGATTTTAATAGGTTATTTTGCTAGCATCGGGGTACATTTTCTGGTCAACTCTCAATCTTTTTGACAGTGCTGCTAGGCCAACTAACTGCTTTGGGAAAAAAGTTTGACTAAAAACGGGCATGGGAATCAACAAGACCATCAGTTCTCCGAAATGATGTTAAGCCGTGGTCGCCGTTCAAATCGATTGCAAGGTTATCTGTGGGGTATAGCCGTACCCTTTATTTGCACGCTGATCGGTTGGCCGCTACGTCATGTTCTAGGGCCAGCCAGCATTCTGATGACCTACTTATTAGGCGTTTTTTTATTGGCGAGCCGGTATGGTCGTGGTGCTTCCATCATCGCTTCCTTTTTAAGCGCCCCTGTATTCGCTTTTTATTTTGCCAATCCAATTTTCTCATTTGCTATTAATGATCTTGAAAACATCATAGGGCTCGGCGTGATGATCGTTGTTGCTAATGTCACGAGTAATTTTTTGGAAAGGGTTCAGCTGCAAGCAGAAATCTCCAGGCAGCGTGAAAACAGAGCTAATGCGCTTTATCGGTTAAGTCAGGCGTTATCCGATGCACATAATCAACAATCAGTTGCCAGAATCGCAGTGAGCCATATCTATGATGATTTTGGCGCTTCGTCGATGTTGCTGTTTCCAGACCAGGAGTTTCACCTTCAATATCCATCCGATACGCCACTCGAACATTCTCTTACAGGTATTAATTTAGAAATAGCCCAGCAAACATATCAGCAACGCATTGCTAAGCAAACCAGCCAGTCAACCCGCTCAATCACCTATTATCCTCTGGAACGCTCACAAATCATTCAGGGCGTACTCGCTATAGAATCGCCCGCGGGTGCTGACTTGGCTAGTCCGGAACTAACCACTTTCTTTGATACTTTTTTAAACCTGATTGCACAAACTCTGGAACGCCTGAGCTTAACCGAGCAGGCTAACAACGCCAACCTTCAAGCCGAAACCGAATCGTTACGCAACGCGTTGTTAAGTGCCATATCACATGATTTACGCACCCCGCTAACACGTATCATCGGTGCAGGCACTGCCTTGGTTGAAAACAACGCGGATTTTTCAGCGGAAGAAAAACTTGATTTTAATAGAGTGATTCTTGATGAGGCCCAACGCATGTCAGAGCTGACCAGTAAAATGCTGGATATGGCGAGACTGACGGCAGGTGAAATCATTCTTCATCAGGAATGGAACGCGCTTGAAGAAATAGTCGGCAGCGCTTTGAACAGGTTAGAGAAAAATCTTGGGACCCGTCCAATAAGAACACTCTTGCCTGACTCCTTACCACTGCTTTGGATAGACGCCGTATTGGTTGAACAGGTTCTGACCAATCTAATCGAAAACGCCATCAAATACACACCTGCGGGCAGCCCTATCGATATTGGCGCTGAACTGTTAGCTAGCACATTAACCATCACCGTATCGGACTATGGTTTTGGCATTCCACCAGGCATGGAAGAGAAGGTGTTCGACAAGTTCTATCGCCTTGAATCCGAAAGCCATCAAGGTGGGGTGGGGCTAGGGTTAACCTTATGCCGAGCCATTATTGAAGCTCATGGCGGCACCATTCATGCAGCTAATCAATGCGGGAAAGGTGCATCATTTATCATTAGCTTACCTATTCATGAGCCACCTAAACTTAACAGTATTGAAGGCATGGCGGCATGACGGACGAGGTCAAACCACTCATTTTAGTCATTGAGGACGATCCGCAAACGCGTCGTCTTCTGAAAACCAATCTTTGCAATCGAGGATGGCGGATCATTGAAGCGGAAAGCGGTAAAAGCGGACTTTCACTGGTCAAAAGCGACAATCCTGATCTGGTGATACTGGATTTGGGCTTGCCCGATCTAGATGGCATTTCGGTGACCAAACGTTTGCGGCAGTTGTCTGACTTACCAGTATTGATTCTATCGGCCCGCAGTCAAGAACAAAATAAAATCATGGCGCTGGATGCCGGCGCAGACGATTACTTAACCAAACCCTTCAGTACTGGAGAGCTACATGCTCGTCTTCAGGCATTGCTTCGGCGTGTCATGCGTACAACGAACAACCTGGACATATTCCAAACTGGGGAGTTAACAGTCGAACTGGCTCGGCGCAGAGTTTTTATAGCCGGTAATGAAGTTCATATCACCCCTATTGAATACCGCCTACTCAGTATTCTAGTCCGCCATGCAGGTCTAGTGGTTACCCATCGCCAGCTCCTCAAAGAAGTCTGGGGAGGCGAGCATATTCACGATCAGCATTATCTGCGGGTATATATGGGACAGCTACGCCATAAACTAGAAATCAATCCTGCTAGACCCCGCTATTTGCGGACAGAGGTCGGCGTGGGCTATCGATTAATTGATGATGAGGAAAACTAATTACATCATTCTTGGGTCGGTGCTAACCAGTTTTACAATTAATTCACCGCAATTGCTGATAAAAAACGCCATAAAGAACTCTGGTACTGGAAGGAAGTAACTATAGAAATCAGTCTCATAAATTTAATAGATATTTCCTCTTTTTGATAATTACACCGATCAGCCAGCCTCTGATATAGTTAATATTCTTAAGTTGATCAAGTTTTGTATGAATATAATGAATATCCACGATGTCCCAACGGTTGAGGTCATCATTGAAATACCTCGAGGTAGTTTTATGAAGCGGGGGTCCTCCGGAGAATTAGATTTTATCTCTCCCTTACCCTGTCCGTTCAACTATGGCTCCGTTCCCGCATTCATTGGCTTGGACAGCGACCTGCTGGATGCCGTAGTGCTTGGCCCTTGTCTTCCTTTGGGGACTAAGCTAACGATTCCTGCCTGGGGAGCCGTTAGAATGATCGACCATGGCTTGTATGACGACAAACTGATATGTAGTTATTCACCCGTTGCTCCGTGGAAACAACGACTGATTCTTCTTTTTTTTATGATTTATGCCAAGGCTAAAAGCCTGATTAATCTATTCAAAGGTCTCAAAGGAAAGAACAGCTGTGAAGGTTGGCGTGAAACCAAAGATTGTTTAGCGAGAGCAGCCCCCCGTGCTCATATTAATATGGAAAAGGCCAACAAGCCGCCTCTATAAAACAACCTTTAACAAGCGTTTCATAATTCTCGGTAATTACTTGAACGTCAGCTAATAGAGGGGTACCTGTCGATTATGAATTAGTTGTTCAATGCCCGCTTAGAGGAGCATTTGGCCATTTATGACATATCGAATAGCCCCTTGACGGCACTTGCGAAATCCCGAAGCTTTTCGTTACATACGGGCTACGTGATCTAAGTTTGACTCTAAACCCACAGCGCTTTTTCAATATCCCCTTGGCCGAAAAGGAGCTAATGGAGCTGACTGCCGAGCTGTTGGAAACCGCAGATGAAGCGGAGCTTGATCTTTTCTTGGTCAATCTCATCAAAAAAGCCGGAAGAGCCATCGGCAAGATGGGGAAGTCCCCATCGTCCAAGCGGTAGGTGTCTTCTATTGCCGCGGCAGCGTGTGAGACTTGCTCACTCTGGATATGCATGCCTGGGCAAACAATTCAGCGGTGGAATATTGCATGGTTGCATAACCGCGCTATGCGGCTTAGGGATTGATCATCTTTGCATGGAATGCCTCAAGTCGTCGGCCAAAGCAAAATGATTTATTAGCGTATAGGTATTTTCTAATATACCAATGTTTGGTTATCTGTATTAGTGTGGAGTTTCTGTGGATATTTATTTAAATTATGACCTTACGAAATGGGGGTTTGCCGTTATGACGCCAAGAGAATTAACCAAACAAGCCTTTAGACTTTACGACAATATTAGACTTCAAAGTTATAAAGTTCCTGTGCAATCAGACACAACCACGCGTTTAGATGTTGCGCGGTTCCGAGCTTATTCAAGATATCAGCGGCGCTTGAAACTTGAGCGCGGGACATTTTGAAACAGGACATTAATACGCAAGATACCTGATCGATAGAATATTGACGACGCAGCACATTCCAGCGAGCTGACCGCTTAAATAGTGTATGGCGGTTTTTGCGCTTTTTGTGCCTATGCTTGGCTGACTTAACCGCGCAGCCCCTTTCAGACAGGGTGACAGGCTCGGCTTTGACGCATCCGCCATTCTTCAAATCTGAAACTTGCTGGCCCAGACGCCAACAGGACCTATTTTTCTCGTTCTGAAAGCAGGTCGCAGAGAGCGGTGAAGTTCAACGGCTTGACCAGATGGTGATTGAAACCCGACTTATGCGAACGGGCTAATTCCTCTGGCCCTCCGTAGCCGCTTAGTGCTATAAGCAGCAAGTTGTCACAGTTGGGCAGTTGCCTGATGCGTTGGGCCACCTGATAGCCATTCTCGCCGGGCATTCCGATGTCCAGCAGCACCACGGCAGGGTGGAATTCATCGATAAGTATTATGGCGTTTTCGCCGGAATCAGCCATCTTGACTTCGTAGTCATTCATCTCCAGCAGGAGGGCTGTACTCTCCCTTACGTCGGAATCATCGTCCACTACCAGCACGCGCGTGCCTGCGCTAGGCGGGGATATCGGCACCTCGGAGGCAGGAACGTCAGTCGCTTCGATTAGCGTTGGCAACCGGATGCTAAAGATGGAGCCCAATCCGGCGCCAGGGCTTGATGCCGTTACCTGTCCGCCGTGCAGTTCCACGAGTCGTTTGACTAGCGTAAGCCCAATACCTAATCCGCCCTGAGCCCGATCCAGGGTTCGCGCGCCCTGCTGGAACAGGTCGAAAATGGTCGGCAATAGTTCCGCTGGGATGCCGGTGCCGTTGTCTCGCACCTGAATCTCGACTTCGGCTTCGAGCTGTTGAACATCAACCTCGATTTGACCGCCTTCCAGAGAGTATTTGCTGGCATTGTCGAGCAGGTTAAGTAACACTTGAGACAGGCGCACGGAATCGCCTTCCAAAAATATCGGTTGTTCAGGCAGACCGACATTGAGCTGTTGTTGCTTGGCCAGGGTAAGGTCGCGCGCCGTCTCCAAGACCGGCTTAATCACTTCCACAAGGTCGAGCCGCTCTTTCTTCAGCGAAATTTTGCCGCGCGCGATACGGGAAACATCCAGCAGGTCATCCACCAGATGAGTAAGATGCGTTACTTGCCGCTTAATAATGTCTTTAGCCCAGCTGAGCCGGGTATCTTCCAGCTTCAGCATATCCAAAATATGGGCTGCGTTGCTGATGGGAGTCAGCGGGTTTCGCAGTTCGTGGGCCAGCATAGCGAGGAATTCGTCCTTATGCTGGTCGGCTTCACGCAAAGCCGCTTCGGCTTGTTTACGTGCGGAGATGTCACGGCTCACGGTAGCGATACCCACCGGCTCGCCGGAGCTGTCTTTGATAATGAACGCGTTGTAGATCATCCAGATGGCGGCGCCGGTTTTGAAATGGCGGAACCTGATTTCCACATCAGCGTGACCCTCACGCACAACGCGCGGGAGAAATTCATCCAGGATGAAGCGTTGGTCTTCCGGGAAGAAAAATTCCTGCACTGGCGTTCGAATGCACTGCTCCAGGTTGTCGAGGCCGATCAGGCGCACACCGGCCTGGTTAATATAGAATGGAATGAAGTTCATGTCGCACATGCTGATGAATTCCATGCTGTTGTCAGCCAGCGAAACGAACTTTTGCCGTTCCTGCTCCATATGTTTGCGTTCGGTAATGTCGCGCAGGGCGATGACGTAGCCGGGCTGTCCGTCCCAGTCCAACGGCGCGGAACGCATTTCTGCCCAGGCGAAGCCGTCCGGACGGATCAGGTTAATGTCCTGATAGGTGGTTTTTTCAGGGTTGACTGGAATCGCCAGCGATTGACCGACTATCGAGTTGCGCGCCAGCAGAACCTCCGCTGCTTGGTTAGCATAAAGCACGACACCTTGATTATCGACTACTAAAACGCCGTCAGTGATAGTGTCAAGAATCAGGTCAAGCTTGGGGAGGTTGGAGGACATAGGTACTGAATTTGATTAGATAATAATAGTTTGTACACCGATTCCTTTCGCTTGGGTGGTAATGGCCGCGATAACTGAAGGCACACGCGACAGGTCGCCGAGTAGTTTCAGAACGGGTTCCGGCATATCTCGCACCAGCATCGGTGTCGCAAACACATCTTTTTCCAAGGCCTTTTCCGGCATGCCTAATACTTCTACGACGTCGAAAACCCACTGCCCGGGCTCGTAAAGGTTAGAAAGCGCAACGGTAATCTGCTCGACCAGACGGCGGGTTTCATTGTTTAATGATACCACATACAGGGTTAGAACCAGTTTGTGCATCATCGATGCGCGTCGGTCTTGTTGAGGACTGGCAATTTGGGCGATATTGCGAATTTGTACGGAAGACAGCGGCTTGCTGGCCAGTTCGAACTGAATGCCTTCCTCATGAATGCCTTTCAGCTGCTCCATGTATTCATTGGCGAAGGCGGTGACGATATAAATGTTCAGTGTATCGTCAATGGCTTTCAGGCGGCGCAAGACTTCTACGCCATCAATGCCCGGCATGCGCAGATCGAGAAAAATCAGATCGGGCCGCTCGGCGAGAGTCATTTCGATGCCTTGCAAGCCGCTTTCGGCTTCGCGAACCAAAAAGTCATCCTCCAGGATCAGCTTGAAGGCTGCGCGCACCGCAGGATCGTCATCTATTACTAAAATTTTTCGTACCATGTATCGTGTGCCTCTTGTGTATTTATTTTAAATGCTAAAATACTGGGAAATCTTAGCCGCAAAAGACAGCCATATCCAAGTGATGTGTATGGGGTGATGTTCAAGCATGGGAAAGCCGAAGCCTCATGCAACAGCCGTGTCCGGGTGAACTCTCCACCTGTATAGTGCCTCCGACATCCTGAACCAGACGGCGGATGACTGACAAGCCCAGGCCGGTACCTTTTCCGGGAGGCTTGGTAGTAAAAAATGGATCGAAAATTTTGCTTTGCACATCTTGCGGGATGCCGGGACCGTTATCGGTCACGCTCAATTCTAGCATTTCCCCGATGGGCCTCACCATGATTTTGATTTTTGGCTGCGGTTGCAGGCTGTCGGCTAGCGCGTCGCGAGAGTTAATGATCAGGTTGACCAGAATCTGCTGAAGACTATCTGCGCTACAGCCGATAGGTGGCAGATCTTCGGCGGCATCGACCTCAACGGCTATGCCGCCTTTGCTCAATTCGCCTTCCAGCAGCAACAGGCTTTGCTTGATGACCTCCGGTACTTGACAGTTGCCGCTTGGGGCCGATCGGGTATGCACAAATAGCAGCATGTTACTGACAATCTTTTTGATCCGGTGAATTTGCTGTAGTGCCTGATCGAGAATTTCTCTGGACCGGTCATCAGTACTTCTATCGGCGGCGAATTCGACAAAATTCATCACGCCCATCAGTGGGTTGTTGATTTCATGCGCCACGCCGCCGACCAGTGTGCCCAATGCCGAGAGTTTTTCCATCTGCAACATGTGTTCCTGATTTTCCTGCAATTTTGTATAGGCCAGCCGGGTTTGTTCAAGGAGGCGGGCGTTTTCCAGGGAAATCGCAACCTGGGCGGTCAATAGTTCGGTCATATCGGTTTTTTCAGCGGTAAAAACCCCTGGCGACAGCCTGTTTTCCAGATAGAGCAGGCCGATGAGTTCGTTTTGCTTGATCACCGGCAAGCACAGCACCGAGCGCAGTTTTAGCGTCTGCACTTCCGGCGAATCCTGAAACTCGCCTTCGGCCATCGCATCATGCAGTAACACTTTTTTGCGAGTGCGCAATACGTAATTGGTGATAGAGCGGCTGATGATGGCACTGCTGCGGGGCTGGTTAAGGCTAAGACGCCGACGTTTAACAGTATGTTTTTTGCCGACATGCTTTTCCGCGGCGACCAGCAGTTCATCCTCTTCCTTGATCAGCAGGTAGCCGTGTTGCGCTCCCGAGCTTTCCAGCACTACCGTCATGATTTTTTGCATGAGCTGGTTCAGGTCGACCTCCGCCGACAGAGCTAATGCCGATTTGATCAAATAATTGAAGTCGAGATTCGGCAGCGTAACCGATGCGTCGAGAGCAAGGTTTTTTTCGGTGCGAACTGCGCTGTCGGGGTCGGTGTAGGGGTGGCGCTGCTGCAATAGTGCGCTTTTGCGATCGGCGCGGCACAGCCGGTACATGCGCCGGGCTTCGCTAAAGTAAAGTTGGGCATCGCCGAGATTGCCGGCTACCAGCACCTCGGCCAATGACTCGTATAAATGGCCGGTAAGCAAGCCGTAGTTTTGTGCCTGGGCGATTACGATTGCATCTAAATACAGGTTGCGGGCTTCGCGCATTTGGTTCTGAGCGCGGGCGATCTCGGCGTGAATAAAGGCCAGAAAGGGTTTCAGTAGCGGTCCGAGGCGGGCCCAGGTTTCCAGTTGGGCCAGCAACGGCGTGATTTCCGCTTCAAGCGCCGGCCAGTCGGCACCCTCCGGCCAGCGCAGGCGATTGACGATACGGAACACATACCACAGACGTTTCAGTACGTTGTCGGTCAGGCCGTGCAGATAGCGTTCCACCGCTTGCAAGGACGCTGCTGCCGCGGCGTAATCGCCCATATAATGCTGGGCGAAACCCAGCAGCGCAAAATAGCTGCCGGAAGCGGAGACATAATTTTCGGCTTCCCAGCGCGCCAGCGTTTCGGTCATATCCACCGGCTGGTAATCGGGTTTCATCGGCATCACCCAGCCAGCCAGTACGGCTTCGGCGAGGCCGACCGAGAATGACAGCTGGTTCTTGCGGGAAAAATTCAGGCATTCCTCGGCGGCTTCTTCAACCAAGCGCAGATCTTTGCCCTGTATCTGCAAATTCCACATCAACGGTCCATAGGACAGGCCGGCGTTATATAAATCGCCGCAATTCTTGCCGCACTGTATGCCTTTGTGGCAATAATCGACGATCTCGGCCGGATGGCTGCGCGAATGCATGTTGCACCAGACAATGCCGTTCATGCCGCGGGTGGCGCCAAAGGTATTGGGGTATTTGGCGCACAGGTCGTGAGCCAGATCCTCATAAAGGAATGCCTGTTCGAACTTGCCCTGCTCGCCGAGGTTGAGGCCCATGATCGAAAACGAATAAATCACCGATTCGTCCATGCCGCCCTGCAGGCAATGCAGAGTAGACTGCGCCGCTGACAGATACAGCTGCGGCACCAGGCCGGACATATAGAGGTCGGGGATTAGCTCGCTGTAAAATGCCAGCTCGATCTTGCTTTTGCGATCCTGGGTAAAAGGCATCTGCAGGATAGTCGTCCAGACGTCGCCTTGCTGTTCGATTTCCGCCATTAAAGCCAGCATCCGCTGTTGGGCTATCTCGGGCTGATCGGGGATTGACTTGCCGAAATAGGCCAAGCCGCGGTTGGCGGTCGCTATCGCCTTGTTGAAATTACCGAATGAGGACAACGACGTCGTCTGTTCCGCCAGGGCTTCGGCTTTGTCCAAGTCGCTGACAGCGTGTTCGACCAAGTGGTTAAGCAGTGATTCCGACGCTTCATAACGACCACACATCAGGTTGGTTTTCGCCAAGCGTTGATAGATGCGGAAAGTCAGGTCGTAAGCCTGTTCCCAGCAATCGTCCGGCAGATAGTCGTGGGCTTTCAGGAAAAAATCGTTGGCGGCTTCGCCGGCCAATGCATCCAGTGCCTTGTTGCCGGAATGGAAGTTGATATCGACCAGTCGATACGCGAGCTCCTGATCCATGTTTTCCGGGTGGCCCAAATTAAGGTGGGCCGCAATGGTAAACAGGTTGTCAAGGGATTCAAGATCGGTTCCGGCCGGTACCGCTTGCAGCAGCTGGTTGCCGATGCGCCAGTGGATAGCGGGCTTGATTTCGGAATTGACTTGGCGCAGTACCGCTTCCTGAACCCGGTCATGAACGAACTGCAGATCGGATTTGTTTTCCAGCAGCATGCCCAGATTCAATACCGGCTTCAAATCTTCAAACAGTTGTTCGATACGCATATCCAATACCAGCGCCACATCATCGGCGCTGAAACGGTTGCCCATGCAGGCGCAGTGATCGAGGATATGCAGGGTTTTGGCCGGTAGCTTGCTCACTTTGGAGCTGAATAACTCCACCACCGAAGTCGGCATCTGCGTGTCGCGAATCCGCTTGATGTCCCAATGCCAGTGTTGTTCGGTGTCTATGTTCAGCAAGTTCTCGTTGTACAGCCAGGCCAAACTTTCGCTGACGAACAGCGGGTTGCCTTCGGTGAGATGGGCGATAAATTCCGCCAGATTGGCTGTGGTTTCCAGTGAGGAATTGAGGATATAGGCCACCATTTCATGGCAGTCGGCATCGGTGAGTGCCTCCACGCGAATTTCCGCGAACGGCTCGTTGTTCTCTTGGATCTTGCGGATCAGCTTGCTGAGCGGATGGCTGCTGTCGACTTCGTTGTGCCGATAGGCGCCTATGAAAAACAGGAAAGGATGCTCAAGGTGGCTGTTGAACAGGTTTTGTAAAAAATCGAAGGTGGCGCTGTCGCACCATTGCAAATCGTCGATAAACAGCACCAGCGGATTTTCTTCGCTGGCCAGGCAGGCCAGAAATCGGCCGAACAAGTTGTTGAAACGGTTGCGAGCTTCCACCGGCGGCAAATGCGGCACTTCCGGCTGATGGCCAATGATGAATTCCAGTTCCGGCAACACGTCGACGATGACGCTGCCATTGCTGTCCACAGCGTCGAGTATTTTGGTGCGCCAGTGTTGCACCTGCGTGTCACTTTCGGTCAAAAATATACGGATCAGGTTGCGTAAGGCCTGAATCAGTGAACTGTAGGGGATGTTTTTCTGGTATTGGTCGAATTTGCCGGAGGTGAAGTAACCCCGGTTTTTGACCAATGGTTTTTGCAGTTCCTGAATCAGCCGGGTTTTACCGATGCCGGACAGACCGGAAATAAACATTGAACGGAATTTACCGCTGGCGACTTCGCTGTATTGCTGTTGTATCAATCGGCTTTCGGTCTGACGGCCCACCATTTTCGAAATAAAAATGACCCTGCGGCTATGATCGTGCTGGCCAATCGTAAATGCCGATACGCTGCCGGTGGCTTGGTATTCTTTCATGCAGCGGCTTAAGTCAGCCAGCAAGCCCGAGGTGCTCTGGTAACGCTTTTCCGGTTGTTTGACAGTGAGTTTGGCAACGATGTCGGCCAGGGCTTGAGGAATTTGCGGATCGAGCTGATTGACTTTAGGCGCTTCCTCGGCCAGATGCGAGTGAATCAGCTCCAGCGGATCGCTGGAAAAAAACGGCAGTTGGCCGGTAAGCAGTTCATAAAA
This sequence comes from Methylobacter sp., assembly GCA_036560465.1. Taxonomy (GTDB): domain Bacteria; phylum Pseudomonadota; class Gammaproteobacteria; order Methylococcales; family Methylomonadaceae; genus Methylobacter_A. The sequence continues at coordinate 9,259 of DATBRD010000044.1, read as the reverse complement.
TACGATTCCCAACGAATACAAATCGGTGGAAAAATCGACTCTATAGTTGATGCGGCCGGTTTGTTCCGGCGAGGTGTAGGCCAAGGTATGGCGTACAAATTCCGGATCGTAAATAAAATGGCTGACATCGCGAATGTCGAGCGGAGTGATGAAATCAGTCAGCCGCAGGGTCAGCGTTCCCGGTTGTAGCAGAATATTGTGGGGCTTGACGCCTCCGTGAGTAATGCCGGCATCGTGTACCGCTTGCAGCGTATCGGCCAATGTACACGCTATCGTAAAGAAACCGTTGAGGTCGAGTTTATCTTGCTGCTTCATCCAACAGTTTAGTGATTGTCCGGCGAACCAGGGCTGAACGATAAACTGTTGGTCTCCGTAGGATTCCAGGGCGAGCGGCGTACAAACTCGTGGATCGTGCAGTACTTTCAGGCGCTCGATTTTCTGGCGCAGATGCCGGGACTGGTCATCCCAGCTCGACATCTGCTTTAGCAGTTTGATAACTAGCGGATTGTCGGGAACATGTTTGTGGTAGCCCTTAAATACCACGGCCTGCAAGCTCTCTCCCAGCTTTTCGCTAACGATGTAGTTGCCCAGTTTCGGCGTGTCCTGCGGTTGATTTTTTGCGGTTATATCAATCATTTAGGATGTGCTTTTTTTTAGAGTGTAGAGTGGTTGCTGGGCATGATAAAGTCATTTTCAGGCCAAACTAGGCTTATAAGTAATTGCAGTTGAGATGCCTGTTGGTGTCGACTGAATTTGAGCACTGTTATTCAGACACCCAGTCCCTACCCGAAACTTGCCATATTTTACGAAGTCGCCATTCGGCTTCCGCAGGGTTCAAGTATGTCAATAATTTCATTGCATTTAATGATATTTTCCTCGCTCGCCAGAATATAGTCAGCCAATGCGGTAATCGCAAGCCAATTCGGCCGTCTACTGACAAAATTGAATGCCGCCAGAAATAGCTCAGTCATTTTTCTTTCCTTCAATTCATCGCTGTCGATAAAGCACTCAAGATATTCGTTGGCAATTTCTAAATCGGATGAGCCGCCATAATATTGCAGCGCATTGATATTTATCAGTTCCGGGTTAATCGGTTCGTTGTCGCGCAGTGCCACATACCGGGCTTCGGCAATAGGGCCTGCGAGTAAATTGATTATATCGGCCTCGAAGGCGTGTTGATAAGCATGCTTCTGTGCAGCAGAAAGGTCTTTTGTAGCCTCATCAAGCGATAACGGCAGAGTATGAATCAGGCGGCCACCCTCTACTTTAGCGGCATAGCGATTAAAGGATTTATCTAAAGGTCCGGATGACTGAGCGCCACTGTCCGACAGGCCAATAAGAATCTGAAAGAAAACCGGCGGTAATCCTCTTTGCTGGTTGCCGAGATAAATTGCAGTTGCATGTCCTGCTTCATGGATAGCTGTTTCCCTGCTAATTTCTAACTGGGTTGTATTTTTTAAAGTGTTGGTACGGTTCATTAAATATCTAATTAAGGTATATGGACGAAACAGCTGACCGCATAAAGGTAAGGAGCAATGTTTCAGAACAAAAATCTTGTGCTGTTTTCCATGAAAAGAGGGTTAGCAAGGTGACGGAAGGTAGTGTTCAGAAGCAATAGTTGCATGCGTTTTTCACGAAGCACGTTCATAGGGTGAAAATGAAGGATTCCCGAAGTCGTATCGAGCAACTGCATACTCAGTTTTATACTTGGTTGTTGGGTATAAAATGAATAAAGCAGGCGGCTTGGGCCGAGTAAGCAATTAGCGATCATGTGTTTTTGTACTTGCAAGCAGCAAAAATAGCGACTTTTTTACAAATTCACTAATCCCTGGCGCGATTTGTTACTCAATGATTGGAATCAATATCCTGATATAGCGTCATGTTGAACTCTTCAGAATATGAATCTTCAGAATATGAAGTTGCCTCATTTTTGTTTTTAATGGCGGATGGCATAGCCTATTTTGTTAAATTATTAAAATATTATTATCTTACTGGGCAACAATTTATTTAATAACATTAAAACAAAAAGTAAAAATGAAAAAAATACGTATAAACACCTATTAAGCTGATTCAAAATGAATATTTCAGGGACGCTTACCAATTTGGTATGTGGCTATGGCGGCATCCAAAACAATATCTCATTCTGCCGCACTTACTTTTAAAAATTTTTCTTGGGTCCGTTGGTTTTATGGGGGGGGGGGGGCAATATCAGCATTTACTCAATCCGACGATACTGGAGTCTGCCTGGACCCGTATTTAAGCAAATTTGTCAACGATGCGTCCCAACAAGTAAACTGCTTTTTATTAATTTGGTGTAAACAAAAGTTAAAGTTTTTGCATGAGCTAACGGTGATAGGATAAAAGGGATCAGTACGTGTTATAAAAATTAAATCTTTCGGGTAGTGATGGATTTAACTCCTAAACATATAAAATTTTCTCTCGGCTTGAAAAATTACAATAAAATCCAAAGAGGCCACTCATGAATGGGCGTAAGACTATCCATATTAAGTTTTCATTAACCTGCCTCACAGCGGTTATGGCGATAACCGGTTGTGCCGCCACGCCTAAGGAAGCTGTAGAAATTGATCCTTGGCAAGGATGGAATAAAGGTGCGCAGTCTTTTAACGATAGCTTTGACAAGCATGTATTAAAGCCGGTTGCTATAGGTTATTTGGATATTACTAGTAATGCTGTTGATAAAGGTGTTACCAATTTTTTTAGTAATATTAATGACGTAGGGGTCACTATCAACGATATTTTACAGCTGAAATTATTGCAAGGCGGTATGGATTTCAGTCGGTTCATTATCAATACAACCGCTGGGGTCGGGGGCGTTTTTGACTGGGCTGATAAAATTGACTTGCCTAAACACAATGAAGACTTTGGCCAGACCTTAGGCTTTTGGGGCGTACCGTCAGGGCCTTATCTGGTATTGCCGTTTTTCGGTGCAAGTACGCCCAGAGATACCGTTGGGTTACTTGGTGATGCCTTTATGGACCCTTTAACCTATATCTCTATCTTTGGCGGTTTTGCGGGTAACATCGCGACAATAGGTACCAGTGCGCTGGATGCGACGGACTATCGTGCCGGTGTGATGTCCAGCGAAAAAGTGGTTAATGAAGCAACCGATGGCGATCGCTACGAGTTTATAAAGAACTCCTATCTACAGCATCGTGAATATCTGATATACGACGGTAATCCGCCGAATGAAGTTGATCCTTTGGATGTCGACGAAAGCGGTGTCGGCGATTCTGATAATACTGGCAATGGCTCCAAGACCAAAGAAAAAAATGATAATAGTGTAAAACCGATGTCGCCCAATCCTAGTAAGCAGCCGCCTGTGCAAAATAACATGAGGTATGACCTTGATTTAAAAGCACCTGACGAGAAGCAGTAATGGACTATGGCTCAAATGCCGGTTCAGTAGCATTATTACGAAGTAGAGGATTTGCCTTATAAGTGCAACCGGCGCTGATCGGAAAAGAAAAGGCTAGCGGTACAGTCTTACTCCGCCTATGGCAATAACGGTAATAGGGCGCGTGTGATATTAAGGTGGTGATTTTATTTGTTGCAAGGCAAATTAGGCATATGCTGCTTGAGGAAGTTGCCGAATCGGTCGGTAAATCAAATCTGAATTATAATTGACGCAATTTTTTGGTGAACTGGATAGCTATGCGGCAAACAATAAAGGCAAAACACGAGCTACGCTTGTACGAGCTTAAAAAAGCGGTGAACGATTTTCTTGAGTTCACCGAAAATTTAACGCTGCTTCAAGCGGTTAATGAAAAGGCTCAGGAGATGGCGCAGGCGATTGATGTGCTGCAACAGTTGTTGCAGCAGGGCTTGGCAGCAGATAAGCTGGTTAAGGCTATCAATGCTTCCGAAGCAGTGATCCTGCTCGATGAGATTGTTGATGCCGATGCAGTTGGTGAGCTGGAGGCTTATATATTGTCGGCAGCGGAAGGTATTGAAAATGCCGAAGTAACGCAGTTTTTAACCGAAGTAATGGATAAGGTTGAGCATAAATATAATCTATTGCTTGAGAAAGCGCATGCTTACAATGCGCTTCTCAAAGGCTAAACGCGGCATGTAGCTCTAGTAATTGCGTTGAACAGAAAACAACGCCAATAAGGTTAATGCTTGTTTGTATTCGGAATCAGGCAACACGCTTAATGCGGATATCGCCTTTTGAGCTTCTTCGTCGGCGCGCCGCTCCGTGTAATCAATGGCTTTAGTGCTTTGCACGATAGCATATACTTCGTTAAAGGCATCACGGTCGCCATTTTTGATCGCATCGATAATGGTTTTTGCCTCGCTTTCGCTACTGTTTTGAATGGCATAAATCAGCGGTAAAGTTGGCTTGCCCTCGGCAAGGTCATCGCCGAGATTTTTGCCCAGTTCGTCTTTACTGGCTTTGTAATCGAGTGCGTCATCAATCAGTTGAAAGGCGATGCCCAGATGCTGGCCGTATTGCGCCAGTCCCTGTTCGACTTCGGTTGACGCGCCAGCAATAACTGCGGCTAATTTGGTAGCGGCACTGAACAAGATAGCTGTTTTTCTGGCAATTACTTCGAGATATTTTTGTTCTGTTGTTTCTGGATTGTTGCAGTTTAAAAGTTGCAGTACTTCGCCTTCGGCAATGGCTGTGGTGGTTTTTGACAGGATCTCCATCACGCGCATATTGCCGGTGCGCACCATCATTTCAAATGCGCTGGAATAAAGATAGTCGCCCACCAATATGCTGGCCGCATTGCCCCAGACGGCATTGGCTGATTCTTTGCCGCGTCTGAGGTCGGAGTCGTCCACAACGTCGTCATGCAACAGTGTGGCAGTGTGAATAAATTCGATGACCGCTGCCAACAGTAGGTGGTTATCGCTGGCTCCTCCTAGTGCTTTAGCTGACAATAACAGCAGCATTGGGCGTAATCTTTTGCCGCCGCTCCCAACTATATAATGGCCCATCTGGTTGATGAGGACGACATCGGAACTTAACTCGTTAATAATAAGCTGATCGACAGCTTTTGCCTCAGTTGTAGTTAATTTTTTGATTGAATCAAAATCAATGGGGGCAGGGATGTTAGTCGAAGATTGTGGTTGCGATGCCATTATTCTGTGATGCGTGTAAGTTTGGGTTAGTTTTCATGGCGATAGCTATGAAAATCAAAGTCTGTTAAGCTATTATAACTTAATAAAACATTAATCGCCCATGCTATTGAGCATGCAGGTTGATAATAATAGCTTCTTTATGCTATTTTAATAAGATATTCAGGGTGCCAATTTAATTTAGATTGACTTGGCCTTGTTTTAAAAATATAATTTTTTGTTCACTTTAAACAGATTAATGCTTGATGGAGCTTGCGCCGATGTATGCGGTAATTCAAACAGGTGGTAAACAGTACCGCGTAGAAGAAGGTACTTACTTAAAAATAGAAAAACTGGAGCTAGGCGAAGGCGACAGCATTGAGTTCGATAAAGTACTGATGATTCAGTCAGACGATGCTGTTAAGGTCGGCATGCCTTTTATTGAAGGCGGCAAAGTTACAGCGACTGTCCTGTCTCAAGGTAGACATGCAAAAGTCAAAATTATTAAATTCAGAAGACGTAAGCACCATATGAAACAAATGGGGCATCGTCAGTACTATACAGAAGTCCAGATTACTGGCATTTCTGCTTAAGATATCAGGAGTTACAAATGGCTCATAAGAAAGCTGGTGGTAGTACGCGTAACGGACGCGACTCTAATGCGAAAAGATTAGGTGTTAAACGTTACGGCGGCGAGAGTGTAACAGCAGGCAATATTATCGTTCGCCAACGTGGAACTCAGTTTCATGCGGGTGACAACGTAGGTTGCGGAAAAGATCATACATTGTTTGCGACGGCTGACGGCAAAGTGGTTTTTCAGGTTAAAGGACCTAACAACCGCAAATTTATCAGTATTGTTGCAGCATAAGACACACGGCTGTATCGCGCTATAGTATGGCGGGACAGTTGGGTCGGGTAGTGAGCCCGGCAACCTTAAAAAAGCTCCGCCGTTGCTATGGCGGGGCTTTTTTTGTTTTTATCGGTTGGATTTGAAGTTTGGCGGCGTGTGATTTATGAAATTTGTTGACGAGGCGGAAGTTCGCGTAGAAGCGGGCGATGGCGGCAATGGTACTATCGGCTTCCGGCGCGAGAAATACATTCCGATGGGGGGGCCGGACGGTGGTGATGGCGGCGATGGCGGCAGCGTTTATCTGATTGCGGCGGAGAATGTAAATACGTTGGTGGATTTTCGGTATCACGCCGTCTATAGGGCGCAACGCGGGCAAAATGGAATGAGCCGTAATTGTACCGGCAGGAAAGGTGATGATTGCTATGTGCTGGTTCCGCTCGGAACATTGGTTTCCGATGCTGAAACGGGTGAGGTTATAGGCGATTTAACCAAAGTCGGCCAAACCCTGTTGGTTGCTCAGGGTGGCTTTCATGGTCTGGGCAATACACGCTTCAAAAGCAGTGTTAACAGGGCGCCGCAAAAGGCCAGCAAGGGCTCAGAAGGTGAGCATCGCAGGCTTAATCTGGAGCTGACATTGATTGCTGATGTTGGTCTGCTGGGTATGCCTAATGCCGGAAAATCCAGCCTGATTCGCTCGGTATCTGCGGCAACGCCCAAAGTTGCGGATTATCCTTTTACGACCTTGCATCCCAATCTAGGTGTGGTTCGAGTTGATGATTTACGCAGCTTTGTTATTGCTGATATTCCGGGTGTTATCGAGGGGGCTGCGGAAGGTGCGGGCCTCGGCTTGCAGTTCTTAAAGCATTTGCTGCGCACCGGATTGTTGCTGCATGTGCTTGATGTTGAGCCTTATGAAAGTACGGAGTCGCCAGTGCAGGCGGCTAGAAAGATCATCCACGAAGTTGAAAAATGGAGTGATGAGCTGGCGGCCAAGCCGCGCTGGCTAGTATTGAACAAAATAGATCGATTGCCTGCCGAAGAAGTCGAGCAGCATTGCCAAGCAATTGTTGACGAGCTGGCATGGACGGGGCCGGTTTTTAAAATCGCTGCAATTAACGGCGAGGGCGCGAGAGAGCTGATGTTCGCCATCATGAACTTTTTGGAACAGCAACGGCGGGAAAAAAGTGAGCAGGAATGATTTTGCCAAAGTTAAGCGAGTTGTCGTCAAAATAGGCAGCTCTTTATTAACCAAGGGCGGTCAGGGGCTTGATAAGACCTCTATCGCTGCCTGGGTTGGGCAGATGGCCGGTTTAAGGCGGCAATCTATCGATGTGATCCTGGTTTCTTCCGGTTCCGTTGCAGAAGGCATGTGCCGATTGGACATGAAAGTGCGTCCCAAGACCTTGCATGAATTGCAGGCGGCTGCATCTGTCGGTCAAATGGGCTTGGTGCGCGTTTTTGATGATAACTTTCAGCAGCATCGCCTGCATGCGGCACAGGTATTATTGACGCATGACGATCTGTCCGACAGGCAACGTTATTTAAATGCTCGAAGCACATTGCTGACCTTGCTCAAGCTTGGCGTGGTGCCGGTCATTAATGAAAATGATGCGGTAGCGACCGAAGAGATTCGTTTTGGCGACAATGATACGCTGGCGGCGCTGGTGGCTAATCTGGTCGAGGCCGATCTGTTGATTATTTTGACCGATCAAAAGGGCTTATTTACGGCCGATCCCGGCCTAAATCCTGACGCTAAATTAATTTCCGAGATCAGTGTTAACGATGATCGGCTCGATGTAATGGCCGGCGATAGTCGTAGCGGCTTGGGGCGGGGCGGCATGTGCACCAAAGTGCGGGCTGCGCGGCTGGCATCCAGGTCCGGTGCGGCCACGGTTATTGCTGCGGGCGCTGTTGATAACGTCATTGCTTCCGTTATTGCTGGGGATGATTTGGGTACCCATTTATTGCCGGACATAGAGCCGCTGGTGGCAAGAAAGCGTTGGCTCGCCGGTCAGTTGCAGGTTAAAGGGCAGTTGGTTCTGGATGCGGGTGCGGTCAGAATGCTGAAGAATGAAGGTAAAAGTCTTCTGGCTGTCGGCGTTAAGGCGGTGTCAGGGCGGTTTGAGCGCGGCGAATTGGTTTCTTGTATGGATGAAACCGGCTTGGAGGTCGCGCGTGGGCTGACCAATTACGGTAATGCCGATGCTCAACTAATAGCAGGCAAGAGCAGTTCAGATTTTGAGGGTATTCTGGGTTACTTTGATGATTCCGAGCTGATACATCGGGACAACCTGGTGGTAATCTAGCGGACTTGATAGTCGATAAAATTCCAATAAAAAAGGCCGTAACTCAAAGAGTCCGGCCTTTTTTATTGAGTAAGATTAAGGCAATTAAGCGATAGCCTTTACTTTTGCATTCAGTCTGCTTTTACCGCGTGCGGCTTTATTCTTGTGAATAATGCCTTTGGTAACCGCTGAATCGATAATCGGAACAGCAGTGTTGTAGGCAGCTTGCGCTTTTTCTTTGTCGCCAAGCTTAACTGCGGCAATGATTTTTTTGATGAAGGTGCGTAAGTTACTACGTTGTCCTGCGTTGCGAATACGGCTTTTTTCCGCTTGTCGCGCACGCTTTTTAGCTTGTGCTGTATTAGCCATAGTGTCTCGATTCTTGAGGTAAGTTAATTAAACCGTGTATTATCATTACAAGTGATATTATTGTCAAACCTTTTTAATGCATCATAACAGGAGTTCCGTTGAGCAGGCGGCTTTTTAAATCGACTTTAATTGTCGGTAGCATGACTTTGATTTCGCGTGTTCTCGGGTTTATCCGGGAGATGTTGATTGCCCATATTTTCGGAGTGGATTCGGCGACAGATGCTTTTTTGTGGCGTTCAAGGTTCCCAATTTTTTGCGTCGGCTATTTGCCGAGGCCGCTTTTGCTCATGCCTTCGTGCCGGTGTTGTCCGATTGCAAAGAGCGCGGCAACAAGGCTGAATTAAAACAGTTTATTAAGAAAACAGCCAGAACCCTATCGGTGTTTCTGGCGCTGATTACCTTGGTCGGCATCGTTGCGGCCCCGGTGCTTATCATGCTGCTGGCTCCCGGTTTCATGCGGCAAGGAAGCCAATACGAGCTGTCCGTGCAGCTGCTGCAAATCACCTTCCCGTACCTATTTTTTATTGCGTTAGTGATGTGGCTACACTAAACCGGACACATTTTTTAAAATAACCTCAAAAAAATGTGAGTACAAATGAGCCAAGAAAAACCCAACACCTATACAGCCGAATTCAGAGCCTCAGCCGTCAAGCTGGCGAATGAATCGGATAAG
>DATBRD010000043.1:0-30708 GCA_036560465.1 Methylobacter sp. | reverse complement strand
TGCTAAACTACAACTTCAACCTTAAATTAAGAGCCCTAGGACGGAAGAAACCCTTTGAGGCCATCCTGCAATGGTACGATAAGAAACCGGAAATTTTTGTTGTTAATCCTAACCAGTTAAATGCGGGACTAAACACTTAGCCAGTTAGTTTTTACTATTCACTCAGCGAAAGACGCAGAGGAATCATGGCCGAAAAATCAAAACCGTGCTTCTGATAAAAACGTTGCGCTGGCTCATTATCGCTATCCGTGAGCAAGGTAATGCGTTTGCATCCGTTTAAACGCGCAAATTGAATGGCTTGCTCCAGGAGCCGGGATCCTACGCCAGATCGGCGAGCATTAGGGGAAACCACCATATCCTCCAGTAGCGCGACACGATCCCCGAGCGCAGTCGATACAGTGTAGAGAAGATTAACCATACCCACAACTTGGCCATCTTGCCGGGCGACGACGATAAGCCCAACTTCAGGGTCGCTAATGATGCGTGCCAAGCCACGACTTTGCGCTTCGTAATCCGGCTTGAAGTCTGCTTCCTGAGAAAACAAAATACCCAGCAATTCACAAAGTGCCGGGATGTCTGAAGCATTTGCAGGAGTAATTTGCATTGTCGTGCCTATTGTTGTTGATGGGCAATCCATAGTAAAGAACCGGAAGTCGATAATTTATCCAACTAAAGGGTAATTTACCATTTTTCAGAAACAGAATAAGCTAAGTCGCGTAAGTTTCTCGCACTAAATTTCAGGCATAAAAAAACCAGTTGATTGTTCAATATAACTGGTTGTTGATGGATGGTACGCGCGCGATTCGAACGCGCAACCATCGCATTAAAAAGAGCCTACCCAACGGATTGAAGCAACCTGAAACTGCACTTTACTCCTTTAATGTCCGCAGACTTAAGTAGATGTGCATTAAGCGCTCTAACTCAATCTACCGTACTTGCCGTACAACGGATACAAAAAGCTTTCTTCGCGTTTGATACGATCCCCCAGAATGACACCGGCGCCGTCGAATTCTTTGATAAACGTATCTTTATTCGCTACAGATACAGGGTCATTGGTATATCTAGCGATCAGATTTTTCACTGCATGTCCGATCTTAAGCATTTCATCATCGAACCCTTTTAACGATGCTTTGTCTTCAGCGGTCATCATTTTTTCGACAAAATCCATGTATCCATAAAGCTCGTCCATTTCAAGCTGGAGATGTTCCAGTAATTTTGAGCTGAATGAAGCAAGCAATCTATTGGCTTCATTAAAATTATCCTCTTGAGCAGAGTTCATCATGCCGGTGAATTCCGTCAATAATATCCGATGATCAGAAACAAGATTTTTAATCAGCGATTTGTTGAACTGAGATTCCTCGACCTCAACCTTGTTCATCATATTATTGTTGGGCAGGGTAAATACCCCTACCGATTCCACAAGGCCAGAGGATAAGCTCTCCAGCTTCTCGGTCCGTACTGCTTGAGCCTGTAACTGATCGTAAGTTTGATCGGTACTTTTTTGGATTTGTACCGCACGCTCCTGCAAGCGCCGGCTGGTTTTGGCCTGGATCTTGGAGCTCTCGGCGATGCGTCGCACTAATTGCACGAGATTGGCGGTCGTGTCCCGGGTTTCCCGCATTTCGTTACCTGCTTGTTGAGCAAGTTCAGTCCCGCGCACTACTTGGCTAATGGCGTCGTTCATGGTGGTTACTGTGTCTGCGGTTTCTACCTGAATATTGTTGACGAGGCTGGAAATTTGCGATGTGGCTTCACGAGCGTTTTCTGCAAGCTTTTGTACTTCGTTCGCAACCACAGCAAAACCTTTACCGGCTTCACCGGCTGAGGCCGCGTGCATGGATGCGTTCAATGCCAGAATATGAGTGCGTTCGGAAATACCGTTGATAATGGTTACCACGCTACCGATTTCTTGCGAACGTTCGCCGAGTCGTTTAATCCGTTTTTCTGTTTCGCGGATAGTGTTGCGGATAGATGTTATGCCTTGCACCGTACCCAATACCGTCTCCTGCGCCTTATCGGTATTTTGGATGGCTTTCACCGCAGCCAAGTTGCAAGACAGCGCCAGCTTGGCGATATCCAGCATGGCATCGGAGGCTGCACTGAGCTCGGCGGCGGATTGTGCTACTTCGCGTTTCTCTTCCGTAGCGATCTCAATAACTGTATCGGACTGGGCTTTTACCTGCCGGGAAACCTTGGCCACGTCCCCGGCGATTTGCACGACTTGATTCAAAACCTTGGCGGTCTCGGAAGAGAGCAGGTTCAAAGCATCTCCGAGCGGACCGGTAATATCCTCGCCAACCGGCGCCGTGACGGTCAAATCTCTTTGCGCAAGTTTCGCAACCACCTGCAACATTTCGATAATGGAGTTGTTGAGCGTTTCGTTCTCTTCTTGTATCGCAGTGTTGCTTGCCTCACGCTGATCCAACATGCCGTCGAACTGGCGACCCAGGGCACCGATCTCGTCAGTGCTTTGGATATTGGCTCGGGCAAGGGTGTCGCCTTGGGCGATCTTTTCCACAACCTTCATCAGGTGCTTCAAGGGCTTAACAATACTGCGAATCGTGATATTCATGGTCGCGTTCACCACGAGCATCACTAACAAAATGACTGCGGCAAAGATCATGTTGCCGATAGTACGGGATTGGGCTAACGATGCTTCCTCAGCGGCGAGTAACGCGACCTTTTCTTTAGCAAGCTGGCTGAGCAGCGGCTCCAGTTTATTGAATGCGTCGCGCGCCGATTCGGCAGCGACCTTTTGAGCTTGATCGCCGGCGACGTAGGCTTGGAAACCTTTTTGGTATTCGTCCATTAACGTTGCGATTTTATTTTTCTCTTCGGGCGACAAGCGGGCTTCGCTCAAGGCACTGGCAAAAACTTTCTGTTCGGCCGCCATTTTTTCCATATAACCCAGGTCGCCGCGTAACATATAATCTTTTTCACGGCGACGCATCTGTAGCATGGATACCTTCAAGAACAGTTCCTTTTGCTGAGTCACAATATCTTCCACGTTATGCACAGCTGTCCGCAGTTGACCTTGCAAACCGATGTTCTCGTTAAGGCCGACTTGGACCAGGTGATCCACCGTTTGTTTAAAAAAACCTGCATAATCGGTCACATCCTTCTGGACTTCGTCAAGTGTGGGGCGAAGACTTTCCGGCGCTGATGCACGGGCTTTGTTAATGGCGTCAAAAAGTCCCTTTTGTGCCTCCTCGTGTTGCTTTAGATACTTGATGTCTTTCTTCAAGTAAAAGTCTTTTTCGTGTTGGCGTAAATGCAAACCATCTATTTCAATTTGCGCAATCTGGTCGCCGAACTGAATAGTTTTGCGAGAAGTGTCTTCGAATTGACTTTCCGCGAAGCGCAACGAAGCATAGCCTATGCCAATGAACAACAAGCTGCCTACCGCGATCCCGCCCAGCATTGTCAATTTTTGAACAAGGGTCAACCTGTTCAGGTCAAATAATTTAATAGGCAATTGCATTGTTTCGATTCTCCATAATAGAAATGTAAATGAGTTTTTCCAAACGTCGTTTCAATCTTCATTCGATCCGTCCAGCGCATGTAACCGGGGGTATCCTGAGATGGATTGTAGATTTGCTGTTACGCAATTTTGCGTTCTGTGTCTGCCGTTTGTTCAAGTAGATGGTGCACTTTCACTAACAGATCTTCGTCGCGCACCGGTTTGGCGAGATAGAAATCAATACCGGATTCCTCGGCCATTTGACGATGCTTTTGCGTCGTCCTGGACGTAATCATGATCACAGGCAACTTTCTTAGGCTGGATTGGGCACGAATATGCGCGGTCAATTCGATGCCGTTCATGCGTGGCATCTCAAGGTCGGTCAGCACCAAATCAGGTTTAACTTGGGCAAGCAGATTCACCGCTTCGATACCGTCCCGGGCAGTACGTACCTTATAGCCGACATCCGATAATAATTGCTCCAGGGCCCGGCGTTGACTAAGCGAATCGTCCACCACCATGATCGTTGGCATCATGGATTCAGGCTCTTCGATGTCCGTGGGATAGGTATAAAGGCTATTTATCGGCCTGGCCGGAGCGCGCAATAATTCAGGCATATCAAGAACCGGTGTCACGGTCCCATCGCCTAAGATGGTGGCTCCGATAAAGCCGGGAATCTTACCGATGTACTGACCCAAACTTTTGATAACCACGTCCCGTGTGTCGACTACAGAATCAATCAGAACGGCTGTGGTTTTTTCTTCATTTTGAACCAACAGCATGGCACCATGAGGACGCTGCTGTTTACGGTGCCCAGGAATATGGAGCAGATCATCGAGCTTTGCTACCGGATAGGTAATGCCCTCTAACAGCAGCTTTTCTTGATCATCTTCGGTAATCAACTGGATGTCACCGGAATAATGGATTTGCGAGATACCCTTGTTGGCAATTGCAATCCGGTACTGGCCGACGTTGACTAATAACGCATAGGTCAAGCTGACAGGCAACGGCACCCTTAATTCTATGGTCATGCCACGACCTGATTCCGATTCCATCGTCAGCGTTCCGCCCATGGCAATGATCTGGGCATACACTGCATCCATGCCGACGCCACGGCCCGATGTTTGGGTTGTCACAGTGCGGGTTGAGAAATTCGGACGCAAAATAAAGCGCTTCAATTCTTCTTCAGAGACTTCCTGTCCAGACTCTATTACGCCTCTTTTTTCTGCTGCGGCTCTAATAGCATCGTAATCTAAGCCGCGCCCGTCATCGAGGCAGCGGACTAACAAAGTGTTGCCTTCCAGCTCAAAACCGATCGCAATTCGTCCGTTACCCGGTTTACCCTGGGATAAACGGTCGCTCTCGATTTCAATACCGTGATCGACCGCATTGCGTAGAATATGCATCAGCGGATTAACCAGCGCATTAAGCGTATCGCCATCGACCAGCAATTCTTCTCCCGTTAATACCAGTTCGCTTTGCTTATCGGTCAAACGGCAGGTCTGTCTAAGGCTTCTTTGCAGACGAGGCGTAATCGAAGCTACCGGCACCAATCGCGTCTGCATCACTACTTCCTGTGCCTCGATCGCTAACCGTTGCTGATATTGCAACACCTCGCTGGCTTGCTCCAATTCCTTATTAATATCCACCCCGATTTCTCGTGCGTCGATAGCGGCCTCGGCCATGCGCCGACTCGCTGTATGGAGTTCGTTATACTGGTCCATTTCCAGCGCGTCGAAGCCAGTGCCGTTTAAACCTGAAGAAAGCCCCGTCAGGTCTTTAAGGTCGATTAATTGTTCCAATTCCGCGCCGAGTTGCCGCAACAATGCAAATTGCATCTGCATGGCTTGTAGCTGGTCATTTACGCGACGCAAACGTTCTTGAGCTTGGCCGTTAAGGATGATGTTTTCGCCTGACAGTCTGAACAAGCTCTCTATCTGTTCGGCGGCAACCCGCACCATGGTCGTCTGCAGCGGTTCCGTGGCTGATTTCTCAAGGGTTTCATCCGTATCGCCGGAGGCCGCTTGAGTTTCAGGCAGGATTTCTTCGGTTTCCGAGTCAGGCATGCCCTCCTTATCGATTCGGTTCGCCCAATCGAGGATTTCCTGCAGAACGGCTTTTGCGTCATCCGGCGGTGAGCTAAAACCTAACAGCGCTTCGCTCATGTTTTCCAGGCAATCGGATGCCTTAAGGAGCGCGTTGACTAAGGCTCGGCCGGGAAGCTTTTGCTCACTGGCGCAGGCCATCAATATGTCTTCCAAATGGTGGGTTAAAACGGCAATTCCTTTTATGCCTACCGTGTTCGCGCAACCCTTGAGCGTATGCGCAACCCGCTGGGCTACTTCCACATCTTTCTCGCTGCCATTCGATTGCAGGCGTTGCACCGCTTCAGAAAATTGCTGGGTATGCACCGGAAGCTCGAGCAATAGGAGTTCCATCAGTTCTTGATTGACATCATCCGGCAGGGCAATAGAAATATCTTCGTCGGTGGCGGTTTGAACACGCGCCGCTTCAAATTGGTCACCGATGGTCAAGCTTTCAGAGCGAATTTGCAGCAGTATGGCCGTCAGTTCTTCGAATGACAGCGGCAAAGCCCATTGCTCGTCCGTTAAGCCGACTACGGCAAGCTGCCCTGCGTTGCTTTCATTGAATGAGGGCAAATACTCTTGAACCTGTCCCAACCATTCCAGCAAAAGCTCAAGATGCTCGCTGGTAAAGGAATCGACCTGTTCAAGGAAGCGTTGCAAATTTAGGTTAACATGAGTGCAAATCCGTGCCAGTCCCTCAAATCCTGCAGTTTTGGCTGCATTCGCAAAACGCTCTAATTCGTCCCCTGCTCGTTGTAAACTATTTTGCACCGAATCCCTATCGGTGATGATGATATCCTGCAAGCAAGAACGAACTTGTTCGGATTCCAACAGCAATAAATCCACAAGCTCTTGCGCGACACGGGACACAGACCCGGAAAATTCATTGCCGCTTGCATTAACGGCCTGACCAATGAGGGGCGCCAAAGCAGGAGCGTTACCCGAAAGTTTCTGAATGGATTCGTTTGTGAAAATCTCTGTTGCAAGTTGCTCTTGCAGCAGCGCAAATTCATCATCTCCCATCGGTATTTTCAATATCGGATGACGAAGGAAGCCAATAATG
The DNA here is from genome assembly GCA_036560465.1 of Methylobacter sp. Lineage (GTDB taxonomy): Bacteria > Pseudomonadota > Gammaproteobacteria > Methylococcales > Methylomonadaceae > Methylobacter_A. Next base: position 24,098 of record DATBRD010000043.1, on the reverse strand, counting down.
GCCTCTGCTCCGATCTTTGGTTGTTGACGGTAGCTGTCTATCAGCTTAGACCAACCGGAAAGCATCATTAGAAAATCCGCATCGGCTGTTACCGGGCCTTCTTTAACGGCTTCCAGCAAGGCTTCGGCTAACAGCAGATTCGCATCCTGCAGCCCGTATAAGCCTTCGGCTGCAGCTTGATCCGCAAGCCGTTCAATGATCACGATCTGCTCATCTACTAGGCGCTGTTCAGAAATGCGCGGCACATTGCCGCTATCGTCTGTATCGATCTCGCCGACATTCCCGTTTGTCTCGGCAAGTACCAGATTTGCATCTTGCAGAGCATAATAGCCGGCCTGTGCCGACTGATCGGCAAGCTGCTCAATGACTATGACAGGATCGCTGACTATATTTGTTTCTGGTGCAATCTTTGACTTATTTATCATGCCGCCATCTCTTTCTTTGCTCATTAATGACGTCCCAACGCCTTAAACAAATCACCGAATTTGACGTTAAGCCAAACCTGACCGTTCTGCTCATAGCCGTCGGTAACAAAGCTTTGCAGAATCTGCGGTAGCGGTGGAAGCTCTTTAAGCGGCTGCAATATTGTGCTGTCTTTGACTTCCGGAAAGTCGTCTATCCATAACGCTACTGTTTTGTCGCCCCGGTCTATGCTAAATAGTCTCCGTTTTATATGACTGGCGGTCTCTTCTTCCAACACGATGCGCAAATCGAAAACCGGCACCAAATTTCCGCGTAAATTCAGTAGTCCGCTTACCCAGGGATGGACATTAGGCAGCGTATTGACTTGTATTTTGTCGAGTACTTCGCAATAGATAGTGGTGGGGACCAAAAATCCCATGCTGCCGATGCGAATTCCAAAAACGGTTTCAACTTTGAATTCGGCCTGAGGCATCGATGGAAAGTCAGTGATGGTATGATCGGCCGCTTCAAATTCTTCTGTTTGCATTGCTCACTACTCGGCATAAAACGTTAAAAAAAATGATGCGAAATTAAAACATTCCCAGTTTGTCTGTAATGTCTTTGCTTTCAAAAGGTTTTGAGATCAAATCCTTCGCGCCTTGCATCTGAGCCCAAACGCGGTCGGCTTTTTGATGCTTGCTGCTGACAAAGATAACCGGAATATGTCTGGTTTCCGGATCATCGCGCAAAGTACGACAAGCGGCATAACCGTCCATTCCGGGCATCACGATATCCAGGAAAATAACATCGGGCTGTTCCGACTTGGCTTTTTGAACGGCTTCTTCCCCATTGCTCGCGGTAATCAATATGCAATTTGTAATTTCCAGTGCATTTTTAAGGTTCATCAGATCGGTTTGGGAGTCGTCGCAGATTAAAATTTTTTGTATAGACATAAAGCCAAGCCCTCCAGCTATTTTTTAGTTAAAAATGGTCGAATATCGACGATTGAATCAGCAAGACTAGGATGTGTTAAGCTTTTTTCCGGTTTTCCAGCCAGGCCAGAATCCTACTGCTGAGTTTTTGGAACGCCTCCGGCTGTACCGGTTTTGTTAAATAAGTCGTACAACCGGCCATGACACCCTTAACTTCGTCCAGAGGCGACGTTTTTCCTGATACCATGATTATGGGAGTTTTTTTGTATTCCGGTTTTTTACGCAACTGTGTGCAAGTTTCGTAACCGTCAATTCCAGGCATCATGACATCCAGAAAAATGAGATCGTATTGCTTGGTTTCTGCTTTTTCTATTGCGCTTTCCCCGCTATCGGCAAAATCAATTACGCCGATTTTCGGCAGTATGGCAAGATTGAGCTCCAACGATTTTTGAATGGCGGGACTATCATCCACTACCAGTACACGATAGCCGCCGACGCAGGCGGACGTTGCCGCCGCCAGTTTTTCCGTAACGATAGCCTGATCATGTGGGCTGTTTTTTTCTGCAACCACTTGCGACTGAACTGAAGCCGTTTCGGAACGCAGCTCGGCTGAAACTTTATCAAGTACATTTAAAACCTTGGCGGCAATCAACATTCCGCGTATGTGATAGGCAGGCGCTTCCTGTATAGATCCCCGACTTACCGCAACCACTTGTGCTTGCGGATGAGCTCCTAGAATCCTGTCTTTTTCCTGCAGCGCCGCAGGGTCATCATAATTAACCATAAGGATATCGCTGCACGCCTGATTAGAGGGTTTTGCGGCAATATACCTGCATTCACCATCACTCCGTTCAATTTGAAAAACGCGGATCAGCTTTGCTTCATTCACGGATTCAAACCCTAACAGAGCCACCCGCAATTGGCGGAGGTCGTGTTTGCCCGTGTTTTCAGGCTGCAGATTATTTTTTTCCATGATTATGGTTGTTTATGTCCTTAGAGGCGCTATGTAATTGGCGAGTTCTTAATCCCAGATTTTGATATTAAGCGCTGACATTTTAAGTTAGATTAATGACAGCTGGGTGATAAGTTCGTCACAAATTAATTGATTTTTCGTCATTTTCAGAAAATGTTCGTAGCAATGCAGTTTGAATTCTCGCTTCACCCTGATAAAGCACAGGATGATTTGGCATTTAAACCGTATGGTTAATTCATGAAATCTTGAAGGAAATCGAATCCAGCCTCGATTAGCGGTTCTATCGCAAAATTTGTCAGGCTGAGCAATGGCTAGTTTTTTACGCATTGGATACCGATGAACGGTTTAAAGACGCTCATAAAAGATATTATTCTTCACTGTTTTTTCTATGCCCGGTATGCTTTTTCTTATCACTACCTTGAAGGAATTTTAGAGGAAAAGGTGTACCGCTACCTGCAGCGTCATGGCTTTAGCCTGTCAAACAGCTTGGAAAATTTGCCGGTTTTTCCAGAGCGCAGACCTTCTAAACCGGTAACCATATGAATCATCATGAAAGTGTGGTTCCACATGAGGCTCCAGTCGATTCTTGATAACAATTTGAACGATTCTGTCTGAGATAGTCGGTATGCCCAAAGATAAAATTGAAATTGGCATTCACATTGTTTTCAGAATCAAAATCTTATATATGCTTATGGTATAGGTTTTCCAAGGGATACGAATTGATGTCTAAGATCTTGCAATAGGTCTATTGTTTCTCCTCCGGATTTAATGATCGCAAGCGGCGCATAATGATGTTCAACACCGAATGGAGGCAAAGCTTGCGGATCTCCCTCTGCCCCCGGCCATTCTACGTCTCCCGTAGCAACACGGGCGGGGATTAACCAATAATCGCCGGTGCGATATTGATTTGCCGGGATTGACGATTGAAATTGAATTTGTACCCCATCAGCCAGTGTGATCCAATCCTGACTACTTTCCGTGATTGCCTTTTCATCACTTTCCCATAAGCGCGCTTTTGTTGGCCAATCCTCACCATTAGGCAAATTGTCTATCGGTGCCGGCGTATTAGTGACATCTAAAAACAAAATATCGCAGTCAATTTTTTTTACTTTCACCAATGTGCCGACTTCTCCGCGCAACTCTTGCCCCTCGTTAGTTAACTCCACCCATTGTCCGGCAGAAAATCCGATAGGGTTGTCGACGGTTAATTCGGTACCGTCCAATTTTACGCGGGTAGCCACTCTACCGTTATCGCGAGACCATTTAAAGGTAGCGACGTTATCTTTAGTGCCCTTGCCATCCCAGGCTATGCCGTCTTTATGGATCTCCACCCGATACAGCTGATTTTCTGTGCCGCGATAACTGGCTTCGGGTGAAGTAGTACATGGATCAGAGTCTTTTTTCGGATCTTGCTTAGCCTGCGCTTTAAGCCAGCCCCGATTTTGGGGTTGCCAATGATCCAGCCATCCGTTCCAGTTTAATGACACCCAAGTTAGCCAATCATCTGGATTCGCCGGAATATCGTCATCTGTATATTCGCCATTCACTTTTTTCCAATATTTATTCGTAACTTTTACCCGCCATACAAGTTTAGCCCGCGTCGCCGTGTCCGGCCCGCCTAACGCAACCTCGCGAATGCTGTCGTCTTCTATATAGGTGATATGGCGTTCCCAGACATCGGCGTAAACCAGGAAATTGCCTTTGGCTAAATTTTTATCCTTAGGCCATGGGTAATCCGGCTGTTTAGAAAACGCTGTATCGTCGTCAACTTCACAAAGAATGCCGTCTACGTAATAGTGGCCTTTGCCAATGACGATGGGTGGTTTGCCGCCCGAGATTAATGTTTTGAGCGCGTCCTTTTGGTCAGTATCAAGTTCTGAAAATTTATCAACTCGCGAAGCTGCAACAATAATCTCAAACCCGAGATTTCTTTTTAGGATATTACCGTTAACACTATCAGTAATATCCGCCGGCCCTCCATATTCTCCAATCAAATCCTTCGCCAAGGACTGTAAATAATGCAATAAGATTGCGGTCTGTTCATTCCAATCCGCATCCAGTTGCACACGCCCTTGCTGCATCAATACCCGTCTAAAATGCTTGGTAACATCAAATGTAAGCCTGGAAAAATCACCTTTCATACTGCTCTCCTCTTTATGTATAGTGCTTGCATACCATTGCCATTTTTTAATTTACTCACCTTGCCCTCTCCGGCAGGAAAAGGTATGAAGGTGTCCACAATGAAGCGCGTTTTCTAGCTGGCCAGTATGATGCCAACATCAGCTCTGGCAGGAATAAATTCCTCTAACCGAGCACGAAGATTTGCTTCACGCTGGGGCTGGAATAGATCGTGAAATACCCCCATTTCGGATTCATCGTCCGCCCCTCGCTTAATTTCCTCCGCACAACCTGAGGCCAATTGGCAATAGGTAGGCGTGCCGTACCGATGACTGTTGAATTGAGGACGGACCCGTTCCTGTTCAATCAGTTTCGCAGCATCGATCGTCGCTTTGTCCGGCTTCGGTTGGCCGGCTGCTATAGCTGCCTGGATTAATTGAACTTCAGCTGCCCGTCCCACCAAATCCGGTTGGCAGTTATAACGCTTGGGGGTGCGCGACAGCGGCCTGACATAGCAAAAGCGCATGCAACCCAACTGGCGCCTTGCCACCCGGATAACGCCCATAAAAATACTGTTTTCCGCAAGTTCAATCGCATGGGTATGGATACGGCCAAATATTGTGCTGCGTACTACCGTTAACACCGCATGCGCAATAGCTGAGCCGGAAGCGCCGATTGCCTCACATGCCGGGCCATCACAATCGCTTCCTGTAGCGTCCAGAATGCTATCGCTGATACGGATCAGGATTGGATCAAGGCCAACTTCATTGATGTTGACCTGAATGGACCCTATGATGCTGTGTTCGATCGTAATGCACGGATTGGCATTGGTAATATCGATACTAGGCTCTTCTAATTGGCTAGGCTCGCAGTCAGGATCAAGGGACCACCCCGGAACCAACGTCGAGTGCCGAATAACAATACCTGCAATTTCCCCTTCCACCTGCAAGCCACGACCGTCGATTAATAAGCCATCTAATATAAAGTAATTATTAGAGTCCCCGTTTATATCAGGGTCTCCTCTTACGCTAAATTGATCAGGACGATCGGAAAAACGAATAACCGGACGCTTATGGTTAGCCGCACGGATTTGTAAACTTTGCCCCTTTTTCAATTCAATATTGAGCCGTTCCTCATACAAACCGCTATCCGTGATCTCGATGACTGCGTTCCGAAGCAGATTTTTCTCTTGCTCGTCCTTAGGATTTTTTAGATCCGCAAGCCACTGCGCATATCCCTGATTAATAGAAGTCAGCTGCTGATCAGCGCCAATTTGATAGATTTTGTGATCCAACGGCTGTGAGACTGTCCTGGCATATTCCCCTCCGCCAATGTCCGCACTAAAGCCATAATGATAAGAAACCTTCACGCCGTTATTCGGAGCCTGTCTGGGTGGAAACAAAATACGGCCAAGTACCGGGTCTACAGCAACCGTGCCTTTAACCGGGCGATAGCGTTCCCAATCGCTTAAATCGGCAGGTATGATGTTTCACGGGGGACAGGCTGTATGGCATCCTTAGCAGGCCAGTCAGGAGCCCAGATAGCCAGACTCTTATTTTCACCATAATAAGCGGCTGAAGCGCGCAGCTTTTCCTCACCCTTTATTACCACAGTTTCTGCAAAATCATAGCGGCTGATAGGCACTGGCAGGTTATGCAGTCCGGCAATCTGCGTCGGCTCAATTTCGCGCTCCCAATGCGTAAACAGCGGCGTATTGTTACCCAATACACTGAAGGTGTAGCAGTTACGCTGCACCAGAGAAGCCGCCGGCGTTTTCGTGACAGAGTAAGCCCTCAAGCGCCACACGAACAAACCGACGCTAGGAATGTTGTAACGGCCTTGCGTCAGATGAGAATTGATCCGTCGCACGTCCACCGTATGAGCTATCTCATCAAACGGCCCATCGAGCTTGTTCAAGGCGTCGCTCCAGCGCAAATCCACTGTTCGGCCACGTTTACATGATTGAAGATGCGGTGCCTGCATGGTACTGCGGGATTTATAGAATTGCAGTGCTTGCGTGTAACTAAGCAGTTTGTAAAACTCCACCACCCGCGCAGGCCAGCCTGCCACATCGTTTGCCAGTTGCTCCAGCAATGCCGCCGAACCTTTGCGCCGCCGGTAGCGGATGGTATTGGCGATTTCGCGCCGGGGGATCAGTATCTTATTTCTCAACTTTCCCTGCGGCGTGGTGATTTCACCCGGCTCGCCAGCCTCGTGTACCGGCGTGTAGCCGATTAAGTCGCCGAGGTACGGCACTACCCAATCTTCACAGGTCTCGATAAACCAGTTTTCGTAAAGCTGCCCGATGTCTTTTTCGACAATATCGACCTGCTCGGTAATAACTTGCAGCAATGCCCGTAACGGTTCACCTTTTTCGTAATCACGAAGCTGGTAAATGTAAGGCAACAGTTTGTAGAGCCTGTCCTTATCAAGAGTGTTCATGATGACCTCACGCGATCTGTTTCAGGTTCAAGGTTGCCGGGATTTCCGGGGCGAGAAAAGCCAGTTGCGCCGGATAAATGGTATCTTCCAACCGACCGGCCAAATACACGGGTATGCGCGGAAGCGGGTCTTCAATCAGGCTCTCGCTTTTATCTTCACTTTGGCTGACAACATCCGCAATTTCAGCTGGAGTCAGCAAACGCCGTTGCCCGCCATGCAATTGATCGACGACTTTTTCGGGGATTCCTCTTAGCTTATCCACATCCACGTACGCCCCCCCCCCGGACGGCCTGGATGACGCTAATCACCTCACTGAGTAAAACGTCTTGCCCCAGTTCGCGCCGCTCGAAGCTGAACGCATCGAGTAATGCCGTTCGCACCTGCGTCACCACCGGTTCCCACAGGTAGTCCGGCAGAATACGTATGCCGGCATCGATGACGATCAGCATCAACTCGCGTACATCGAGTTGCACCGATTGGAAGGGATCCCCGTTATCAAGCAGTGCCTGACGCAGGTTTCGGTACAAATCGCTATTTCTATCAATAGGAATATCGTCCGCTCCGGCAATGGTGACCTGCACGACCTGGCGACGGCCATTGCTCAATTCGACCGCCCGGGCTTTACCAATCCCGGCAAACATACGCGCAAAATCCTCGTAATCCTGCACCGATACCAAGCGATCCAGCGCCTTCACCGCCAAGGGTGCGTTTTTGCGGGCTTGGTCGCGGCTTTCCTTGTCTGCGCCGCCGGATGCCCGTAACGGATTGGTAACTTCTTTCACGCCCAATGGCCGCGTAATTAACATGTTGATCTGCCCGGCGTTGGTATTGCCTGGTTTGCCGATGCCATTGCGGTATACGGCCCTGATATTTTCTATGCCTGTCGGCAGACGAGCGCCTTCCCGGCCGTTGCCGAAAATCAGCGTCGTTTTGCCTTCATCATCAATTTTGGAGAGGAAGTTGCGATCTTTTGGCAAAAGACCTGCCAACGCTTCGGTTTCATGCCATTCAATATCGTTGACGTAGACTTTAAGTGTGCTGTCGACGCCCGATGGGTTGGAGGCGGCAACATAGGTGAGCGGCGGTTGCCTGAGGGTAAATGATTGCAGCGCCTTGGCCGCGTCACCGCTGCCTAAGACTTCCTGGCGCGTTTCGCCGTGAGTCGCCTTGACGACATTGCCATAGATGACCATGCCGTCGCGTTTAAAACAATACTGAAGCGGTTCAGCCAGTTTTATAAAGGTATGAACTTTATCGCCAGGCAAAGTCATGTTAACCGGGCCTGCCTCAAGGGGCGGCACATACCAGGACTGGCGGCCTATATCCTGTCCAACGGCTGAAACCATCGCCAATTCGCTTGATTTCACGCCAGTGGTAGCGGATACATCGGCTCGTTCGCCGGAAACAAACGCCCAGCTTCCGGCTTGCAAGTCTTCGTAATAGCTATCCAGCTCGATTAAGTCATCCGACCCTCCGCATATAAAATCAGTAACCGGCTCTTCGGCCAGCTCTAACTGCTCACTTTGGGCATACAAGCTTGTACTTCTCAGCAGCGTTGTCGACTTGAACAGTAGCCCATTATCAGTAGAGGTAATTGAAACATCCTTTTCATCGTCTTCTAATTTATCCAACCAGGGTTTATCCAAGGCCAATAGACTGACTTTTGACGGCACGCCTAGCGCTGACTTGGTGACTAATTGGTTATTTTGGATATTGTGTACGGTCATAGATCGTCCGAAAGACTCATTAAGGTTTCTCGGATTGTTAAATTTTGGACGATCGATAACCAGCCAACTACCCGCTAAAGTGTGATCAAGCTGAGTATCTGCTGCGACGGTTTTCATGCCCTCATAATTTTCGATATTGATTAAATCGCTCCATACGTCGATGGGCACCGGCGAGTCATAATGGTCAACCGCAACCATGCCGGTATGGTCATCCCGAGAATAACTGGGAACATCCGGCGCATTACTCCCGAACATTGAGGCTTTTACCCGCAATGCATAAACCTTAATAGGATTGGACTTCGTCACCTCCGCATTGGCATTGGCGACAGCAAGGTTATCACTCAGAATCGGCGCAAGTTTTTTGACAACCGCATTACTTGCTTCAGCAACCCTACCTAGCCCTTGCACGCTGCCACTTGCATTTATTTGCACCGGCGCGCCAGCATGAAGATTGCTACGTTTCGCCACTGCAGATGCACCAGAGGAGGATGCAGGCCCTATAAACTGTTCGGCAAGACTTCTTTGCAGGCGTAACCCATTTGCCGGTTGCACGGAAGGAGGCAAAGACAGCACTGTTAACAAGTCGCTATACCCCTGCACACTTTGCAGGCTTATCCTGAAATAAGGCATAAAATTAGTATTGCCATTGAGCGATTTGGCTTCCTCTAACTGCTCGACTTTTTCTACCGCCTCTACGTTATAAAAGAATTCCTTGTCCGCTTGGTCCCGTATCAGTCTGATAGTATTAAGCTCATCCTGCCCTGATCGCCCAAACTCCATTGTCCAGTGGCTACCATCCCGGACTGAAACCAGCGTAATAACGTCAGCAGGATGATCGTTATCGGGTAATGCAAAAAAGCCGGGCAACCCGTCGCCGCTATCAAGCAAGATAATCTTAACTTCAGGGTTTTTGTTGAATACATCCAATAAATCGACGACTTGATCGAATCGCTCCGTTTTTGTTTGTAAAAGAACAAGGCTTCGGTCGTCTGCCGGAATGGGGATCGCTTCTTTGACCCGATAAAACAACGGATGGTTGTTGCTGTCAAAATCAATGAGCAACGGGTCATTAGGTTTCAGGTTGGTATTTATCCCTTTGAGGTAAATCCGGGGCCCTTTGGCATCCAGCAGCATCGAAAATTTCGTTTGCGGTCTGCGGCTGCGCGGTCTTAAATTATTCCACTTCGCCCTAGCCTTTAAATCCTCGCTGGTTTCAAACGACTGCGGAAGTTCGCCCGGCTCTAAAGGCATACTTTGCGAGCGAGCCCCTTTGGGAATAATCACCTCATTTTTAAAATTCTCATCAAGGGTGTAAGCCAGATAAACACTGGAGGCAACGCCGGGGCGTAACCGATACCCCACCAGCCGCGCCAGTTCCAGAATTGAACGGCGCTCTGTGGCTGTGCGCAGGTAACCTTCGTTGATAAGCCGTTCATTGTAAAAGGTCAGGACATCAGCCACAGTGGCCCAGGCATCCAAAAACGCTATAGATGGGTCTTCGGCTTCGCGCGTGGTTAATTCGGCCAGCTTTGGATAATCGCGGCTCGACAGCCGCGCCAGCATGGTTTCCAGAAAGGTAGCGTGGGTGCCGATACGATAGGACAACGCGGCTAGTCCGGGCCGGTTGGCAGTCGGCTCGGGCGTTACAATTTCAATGCCTTCGCAACAACCGCAGGCTTCCATCTTTGATTTCATCGTCCACCTCGCATGTCCAGTGTGAATTTGCCGTTTTCCGGAAAACCAGGATCGTTATCGAGCCGCGCCACTTCGAATGGCCCCAAGGGCAACAGGCCGTTTTGGATTTCCTGATTTGGCTCTGCAAGGAAGCGTTTCAATGTTGTAACCACAACACTCTCGACACCCTCCACTGCCTGGGCCGCAGCCACCAGTTTGCTGAGATAAACGCCCTCGCCGAAACTCAAATTGTCCGGATGAAAAAAGCCTTTGCTTCCGTCAGGCCGCATTCCGTTGCTAAACACTTCAAGGAGAGCCGATTTGACGTGACCCCGCAGATAATGGGGCAAAACGCACACCGTCATCTCAACCTCCAATGCAACATAACTTGCCTGTACGACGACAACATCGTGGCCGATACGATGGTAACGGCAGAGGTGATGCCTGATTTCACAGAGCAATTCTTCATTGGTATCTTCCGTCCCTAACGGGTCGATGACGACCAACACTTCAAACCAGCTTCCGTTCCAAAGCAGCTTTGCTGCTGCGCGTTGTACTTTGCTACTAAAATCGCGCATAACAATCCGGGCATAATCGTCTGCGGTTATCGCCCGTTGCAATTCTTTACGGAACGCATCCGGCGCAAACAGCTTGGCTTCGGCAATCGGTTCCGGGTTGGTTCCCCCAATTGCCGGCAAGGGATTTCGGGGCACAATATCAATGCCGTTCGGTAGATTATTACTAAATACAATATGGGTAATGGATTCGGCGCCGACATTACCGACAGTGCCGCTGCCGATTCTATAGTGGGCTTGAAACAGCGTTCCCGCATCCGGGAATCGCCCCGACTCACCATTGCCAAAGCGCAGTTTAGCCCGCCGGTCATCTTCCATCTCAACCACGAAATGGCAATCTTCCGGCTCACTGTCCAATAAATCCAAACGGGGCTCCCATAGGGGTTTATCGGCATCGACAAGCTTATCCGAGACCATCCGCACCTCATGGAGCTCCACTTCAGGCAGCGCCAGTCTTGGATTCTGTTTAAGCAATGTGCTGGCGGGCGTGAGCTTGGCGGCAAGCGAGCAGATATGTTTTTTTTGCTCGCAGAGCGGCAATGCCTGACTGAAAGTCACATCAGGCTTGGGCAACTGCGGTTCGAAACACCCAGCAATCTGGGTCGTTTCACGAGGCGTACATCCATCACCGCACTCAGCCAACAGGGTTCCCAAAGGAACCGGCTCCAGCGTATCAATGACGCTTTTGCCGTGATCCACCAACAGCACATTGCCGCGCACGACGCTGACATTTGCAATCAGCGAGCAATCTTCTTTTTTAATGGATGAAATGCATAAGGAAAAAGGCAACGCATCCTCAACTGTCCATTCGATTTCCCAAATCAGGTCATTGGTCAGGGGATCTTGTGATTTATCCGCTTTCGTCAGACGCACGGCATGGCGATGGGACGGATCGGCATCGGCGGTATTACCTGTTTTTGCGCCTTTCACCTCTTCAAAGATGATGATGTCGCAAGGCTTCAGCTTTAACCGGTAATCTGAATCCGGTGGCGTAGGCACCGGGTTCCCGCCAGGTTTGGGATCGCCCCCGCCCGCAGGGCCGCATTCGCCGGGTGGCTCCGGTACAGGTTGTGTGGCCTTGCCAGGATCGAGAAGCGTTGCTGACGTTGATCCTTTTGGCAAACAGCATTGGCTATCACCCCAGGTGTAGATAGTTATTTCATTATGGTCGCTATAGAGGGTGATCTCATTATCCGCATCTTCGACCAAGGCCTCAAAGATTAAGTAGGGCTTGGGTGAAATGTCAGGAAGCTGGGATTTTGCAAGCACATTGGCATAATTTGGAATACCAGGATCGGTAATCAAATAGAAATCGACAGGCTTCAATGGGCAATCCTCTGTAACCCGAAATGTCACCCAGGTCCTGGCATTACAACCTTCATGCAATTGATAATCCACCAGCCGGACGTGTCGGCGAACGGAAATGCGCTGGCGAGCCGTATCGAGATATGCCTCAGTGGCAACGGCGTCCTGATAATAGCTAAGGTGATCGCCGACATAGGCCAGCAATTCCACCAAGGTTATGCCCAGATCAGGCACATGCCGTTCTTTCCAGTCCGGCATAATCAGCTCCAAGCGGTCAAGAATAAGCTGCCGGAAGCTTGCGTAATCCTTCGCCAGATAATTAATTTCCGGCTCATCCCGCTGTTCGGGCGGGCAGATAGCTTGCGGTTTGCAGTCAAGATCGCTCTGACAACCGGCTTTGAAGCTGAATTCCAAACAGGCGTAGCGCGGATCAAATCCATGCATCGGGCGAAAATGCTTTTTGCATTCTTTATCAATATCGACGATCGGTTTCTTTGTTTGCGCATCAATCTCTATAAGACACAGACAATAGGTCGAGAAATCGCCGGATTTATCCACTGAAATATGGACGCAATCATCCGTTTCCGGGTCTTCCTCCCGATGAATTTCAAGGCCTGTCACCTGAATATCGGTAATGCGCCGGCCGCCCTCGATACGAATGTTCTCTTTCTCAAGACTCGGCGGTGCTTTGCCCAAGAAATACACCGTAAGGACAAGCTGCCCCTCATCGACTTCAAGATAATCAAGGCCGTTTAATTCGACTTTTTGACGAACCTGAGAGCGCCGAAGTTCCTGCTTGCAAACCAATACCGATGTACAGCTCATGACACGCTCCGCTCAAAGGTTGCAACTTGAACCTCTTGCGTACGCCGCACCCTGTATTGCAAATTCACCTGCAATTTTGCATCTTCACTGACGACATCGAGAGCGTGTATTTCGATCACATCCACAAGCCACCGCTGCAGTCCGGCCTGTATCGTAAATTGCAGCGCGGCGGCAAGTTCCGGGCTGTTCGGCGCAAAAACCAGTTGCTGCAACCCACTCCCGAAATCAGGCCGGTTAACCCGCTCGCCCGCATTAGTGAACAAAAACTGTTCAATCATATCGCGGATATGATCGTCATCGTCGGTAGACGCAGTACGTCCATGATTGTCAAAATGAAAGGGAAAATCGATGTTCATAACCATGCTATTTGCTCCTTAAGTCGCAATCACCCGTTTTTGTATTGGGGTTGAGATCGGGATCCCCTGAGGCGCTTGATCAGCGGCCAGACAAAGCGCTGCAGGAGTCAGGATTGCCGCCGCTTGGCCGTTTATCTTGACCCTGGCCGACGCATCGACACGGACCTTGACACAAGGATGCGCTGCGCCCGATACATTAAATAGGCAGCCGGCTACGACCAGTGAATCCGAAACAGTCAGTACCTGCTGAGCGCCATTCACTTTTACCCTCGGCGGATTTACCAAGGCGGGCGTCACCTTCCCGCTCAGATGAAAACAGTTAGTGACGCCCTCTACTTGTATCAAAAAGCCCGGCATCAGGTCACCTGCAGCGCCGTATCGTTGATAGACACTGTGGGGCCGGTCAATTTAATCGTGGCCCCCAAGCCGTCGGTAATCTCGATGCCTTGTTTTTTGATGTCTATTTTCAACTGCCCGTACTCGATGGTGATGCCGCCAATTCCCGGGGTATCGTCCAGGGTCAGGGTGCAACTTTCCGTCTTCAGCACTTTTTTCTTATCCGCCAACGGAGAAAACGACACTGGCGCGGAATTGTTATCTTTCCAAAAGCATCCCGACCAGATCGGACAGTTAGGATCGCCTGCTTCAAACTCAACCCAAATATTGGCGTCTTTCGGCGGCATCGCGAAAAAGCCGACATTCGGTCCCGCATAAGGAACGCAAGGCGTCGCCCAAACCGTACCGTCACCGAATACGGCCGGAACCTTGACCAGGAGCCGGCCCTTTCCGTAGGGATCTAAATTCTGATCGACCGTACCTGCATATTTTCCAAAAAACTGAGGCATAATTATTTAGGGAATAATAAAAGGTGAAATGGTTCCAGTCCCTTCACGGGTCAGCGTAAAGCTTTGACCGTAGTGGCCTTTGCTGATCCTGTGGCTGACGTTTTTTACATAGTACAACCCATCATAAGTGTCCCCGGCACCGCGGACTCCGACCAATCCCCGTGGATTTAAGATTCCGTTATAACGAATTGCATTAAGTTCTCCTGTCGCCGTAACCGTATTGTCGAATGAACGGTCTACCGTTCCTTGAGCCTGAGCGGACGCCCGGCAGCTAAAACCGGTCAGTGTGGCTGAGCGCTTGGCATCGGCTACCTTGCGAACCAGTGGAATTCTCCTGTCGAGGCTGGGCGAACTCACCGTGTCGGATTGCCCTCGTTCAGTGTATTTCGTACTTTGAGGACTCAGGGCATTGAATTGAAAATTAATTGAATCCACATTCGTAACCGGCCCCATCTTCACGGACAAGCCTGATTGCGGAACGCTCAAGCGCTCCGGCGGCCCCCAATGCACCCTATTGACTCCCGGAAGCGGCCCGGCGGTGAGGTAGAAAACAAATCCATACATAAAATCCATACATATCAGCCAGATTTTTTAGATAGGCGCGGTCGGTCACGTTCGCAGGCTGCTGGCGAATTTGTTCCAATGGATTTTCGGGCGTTAAAGCCTGCTGATTAACCGGAGGCTTGGGTGGAACCAACCCGTACTTCATATAGCTGCCGATAATCTTGATAACTGCGCCATAATCGGGCAAGACGGGATAAGGGCGGCTTTGCTCTTCAAGATCCATCATGACGCTAACATCCTCGCCGGTTATGGTCAGGATATCCTCGCCCGGTTGTTCATTTGGAGTTAACTGGATATTGGTAATAATGCCATCCATCAGCACCTGCGGGGCAATTGCGAAGCGGACAATGACGATCACGCGGTTAAAGGGCTTTAGCAATGGGTTAGAGAGCAATCCATAGTCGCGCAGATCAAAAAGCCCGGCCCGACCTACCTGGTAGCGTAACTGAAACCCTGACGGCCCGTCGTCGCGGTGGTTGACCTCCACATCCTTCAGCGCGTCGCTAAGCTCAAACGGTACGGGCCTTGGCACCGACTCACCAATTAATATCGTTAAATGCACGCCTAATAAATTCATTCGCCTACTCCTGATAGGGTATCCATTAGTTTTCAAACTGCGGCAAAGGAATATTCAGTTTGCGGCCAATCTGGTCATCGCCTGTCAAATCTGCGGGATTCAGCGCGTTGTTCATATCGCAAATCCGCCAAAATTGCTCCGGATCGCCCAAGGATTTGGCTGCAATACTATCCAGCCGATCCCCCTGGGTCACGGTAACTTCCGCCAGGACTTGCATATCAGCGGGGTTGGGTAGAAAACGCCGGCGTTTATAAGCATGCTCCCGGCCATTAGTGTCTAAAAAAATAACGGTTTCAATGTTGTAATAGCGACTGGTATACGTAAACATCCTATCAATCCTCTTTTAAAACAGTTTCACATCCCCACCCACAACCGACCCCAAATTTCCAACACTGCCAATGGTTGCGAAGACTTCTTTGGCAATCTGGTGGGCAAGGAAAATGTGGTAGCCGGGATTGGTCAGCGTTAAATCGTTGTAGCTTAATACCCGCAAGCCCAAGGAAACTTTTGCACGGGTAGGATTAAGCGCCTGGTCAAACGCTTCTTCAGTAATGCTAAGATCGGTCAGGCGCACCGGCACAACCCGTTTTATGCCCCAGACCAGCAGCGTAAACGGGCCGATGGGCGGCAAAACCTCAACCGTACCGAGCGCTAATAAAACCGTGTTGGTGATCACCAGCGCACTCTTTGGATATACCAGCATTTCAAGTGCCGATAATTGCGGATAAATGCCCAACGCTGTCGTAATGCCATCGGCTTTTTCCAATTGATCGGTTGCGTCGATTTCCACCTCCATTTTAATGGTTTCAATCGGCGGAGCTTTCAAACGCATCGCTTCGGACCGGTCTCCGCCATCGCCGGAACCCTGTACCTGCAAGCTACGCGTTACCGTATCCGGGTTGTATTGAAAAACGGCAATGCTTGCCAGCGGATTCATCGGATCAATGCCGACGATCGCGCCTTTTAGAACCTTAGGAGAGTTAGCAAAACTGGTCATGGTTTATTTCCCATCCTTATCGAGCTTGGTAGCTCTCTGTTGTGTTGCCTTAAAAGTTATGTCCCAAAAGACAAGCCGGAATTGAAAGTCATAGGTGTTCATTCATTTCACTCCTTCCCTGAATCATGTTTATGAACCTGTTTACAATTCAACTGCGTCTTTGACTTACCAACTTCCTTTGATTTACTCTTCGTATTGATTTTTAAAAATAGTCATAAAAATCTCATCAGTCGTTGTCATATCTACTGTTATATCTACGGTTGTTTGTTATATGGAATCTGCCCTATTTGACTTCCATTCGCTACAATGCCTCAGCCTCACACTATTGCACCTTATGCGTTAAATAATGGGGGCTGACCCGGTTTGTTGTCCACACTACCGATCATCTCGACCAGCTCCTCAATTGTAAGAATCCCACTGCGCTTCATACATACCTCGCCATCGCGGAGCAACACCCATATAGGGCTGTGTCCATCGTCCTCTAAGCGGGGATACCAAGCGTCGAGCTCTTCCAAATCATCGAAGGGCCGTAGTCCAAGATTGAGTTTTCCACCGAAGCGTTTGGTCACATCAAGGGCGGTCTGAATGGCTAAGTTGTCTGGTACGCTCCAGACGGCGAAGGCCATCACCAGCCAATTGCCCGAGTTAAGCTCGGGCTCCCGCGCAGAAGGAGCCGCTGCCAAGGCGTGACAATAGGGCGGCTCATCCGTTAAAGCGATTCTCGGATATCCCTCTTGATCACGGGTAACGTTGAAGGACATGGTTACGGCCCCGGAACGACGATTGTCGTTTCTATTGTTTTATCGGTACGTACCTTTTTGATGGTTCCTCCCGTCGCTTTGGCGGCCTTGTCATGGCTGGCCTCTTCACTTGCCGGGTTGAATAGTACAATGGTGCCGCCAGGGGCAATGATGCGAGCGATTTCCTCGGCGAGACCGGGATAGCCGATCGGGCCATTTTCCGAAGTGACCAAGTCCGCGGTATGGTCGGCGATCGGTAGCGCATTGGCGTCCTTAGAGGAAAACTTGCGGTAAATCAGATTGGGCACGCGCGATCCGTAGATGCCGGTGGTACTGGTGCGTTCGGCCATGCCGATGTTGATTGCACCTTTGAAGTAGCCTTCGCCGAAGATGTCGACGTGATATTTCGCTCCGGCAGGCACGTCCTTGGCGTGATACTTGTCGCCCTGATCCTTACCGCTCCCTATCGCCCACTCAGTATAAGTATCTTTGTCGGCATCAGGATATTTGTACAGCGCGAGCAATTTATCGCTTGCTATCCACAGCTGTTCGGCAGACGCATAAATGCGCCGGTAATCATCCAAATTGCGCTGTGTCAGCTTGGTGCCCTGCGGGGCCAACGTTTTGCTTATGCTCGTCAGCCAATCTTTCATTTCGCCGCGCCACGCCCAGACCAGCGTCAGATTCGGCTGTGTCGGATTGACTTGGGCTCGTCGGTACAAAGCCCATGCCTTGTTGATGCTCGAACTGGGATCCAACCATTGTTCGCCCGATTCCAGCGGAGGTATTACTTCCTCGATAATCACACTGCGCCAGAAGTCCCTCGGGTTCAGATCTTTTATCACGCCCGGAGCAGACACAGGCGATGCGCCATGCTTGAATACGCCGATCACAGGGCAATCGGCCCGCAACTTGCGTGCCATATCGGCAATCCGGTTAGCCCGGTGGCACGACAGGTCGCTGTTGAAGCTCGCATCGCCTTCCTGGCTGGCAAAACCGTGAATCTTGAGTTGGTTGCCCACTTTGGGCTTGCTGATCTTGGCTTCTTCACCTGGGAGGAGGTCATCGCAGCCGACCTTGAACTGAAACTGCCAGCCGATCACACCCTGTTGACTTGGCGTGCAATCGGGATTTGGAGCTCCAAGCTCGGCGGCATGGCATTTGCGTTGAATACCTGAAAACACATGTGCGATGGAAGGGACACTGCGTTCATGCACTACCGCATCGGCGACAATGTCGGCTTCACGTTCTCCCGCATCTCCCGGCGTGCTCACCGTGAGTTTCATCTGTGCGGCGGACCGTTGACCGCGCTGTTGCACAAAATGTGTCAGCTCATGGGCAAGTAACCTTCGCCCATCATTTGTGGCCGGAGCAAACTTACCTGCATCAAAAACTATATCGCGTCCGGCAGTATAAGCTAGAGCATTCAGTTCACGAGCGGATCGTTCGGCAATCGAGTCGGCATGAATCCTTACTTCGGTAAAATCATGACCAAAGCGGTGTTCCATATCCTGCCGTAGCGCCGGTTCCAGCGACCTTCCGGGGCTGGAAAGTACATGGTTTAGCTTGGCGGGTGTAGTACCCATCCTCTCGCTTGCTTGCCCCGCATAACGCTGAACATGCAATGCTTCGCCACTAACGACAGAATGTGCCGACTCCGCCATTCCCTGATCGACGCCCCAGTCCGCTTCCCGTTCCAGCGGATCATTGCTTGCGCCAATCGCAAGCTTTCGCTGGAGGCCCCTTTTTTTCTTCGCGCACTCTGCGCACTCCCCGCCAGCAACTGTGCGATTGCCGCAAGCGCACTTGCGCTGTAAAACGCCTTGGGGAGGCGGCAATACACCCGTCGTTTTGGCTTGCTGGGCAGATATTGCTTTGTTCATAACCAGCTCCTTAATATGCCGAGACACATCGACTGCGCCATTTCCGGACCCAAAACCTTTACCGTGCACATCAGAACTGCCCCCCGACTGTAATGCCCAAGCGAAACCAGTAGCTACGTGCAGGGTCACTTTCAATCTCTCGGGTAATAGGGCCGATAATACCGGGCGCGCCGAGGGCAGAACCGGCGGCACCCTCAAGACGGAAATCGAATCGGGTAGAGCCCGGCCTGCCGAGTATCGGGGTGCGATAGCCGATACCCAGACCGAGTTCGCCATACCCTCCTTTTGCGCTACGACTGCCACCACCGGCCCCATAGTCCGACGAGCTGAACCAGCCGTAACCTGCCTCGCCGAAAGCGCCTGCGGTAAGGCCATGCCCGCTTCCGCCGGTACTGCCTTCGATGCCTAATCGTGCGCCCAGCAGGAAAGCGTCCTGGGATCGTTGATCTCCTATTGCCGACATCCAATTGATCTGTGGCCCAAGAACCAACTCCCAGCGGCGCAGCCGATCGAGTGGAATACCGATCCTTAAGCCTGCCGCGAAAAAACTCCCCGACACTCCGCTTAATGAGGCGTAACCAACACCCAAAACAATACGATAATCGGGAAGGATTGGCCGTGGCCGTGCCAGCAACGTTGCCGCACATCCCGGAAAAGCGCTTTCAAGGAAGGTCTTGACCGCATTGAAATGACGCTGGTGAAACATCGCAAAGCGGGAATCACTCTCTAGCGCCGGTCCCATCACCGAGTAGTCCCGCCGAACGCGTTCTCTGCGGAACCATTGCGGTACTGTGGCGCGAAGACGCTCGTCTTGTTCTGGATACTCGTCGCCAACCCCTAACACCTGATGCCCGCCCTCATGAACGGCGGTCGACGTTTTCCAGGATGCGGCGCAAATTGTGCCTGCATCAGCGCGGCCGCCGCGGTTTACGACGGTGATCGTCGTGTCCGGGTTCGCTGTATCCTCGCGCGCTACGACACGGATTGGCAGGGTCTTATCCGCACAACCGGTAGGGCACGCGCCGCCGGAAAGCCGAACATCAAACCAGCCATTCAGGCCGCGGTTGACATCCGCCAGCACAGTGGCCTTAATGCGATTGAAGCGATCTGCGGGAATTAACGGAACCTTAGTGGTGTTCGGCGGGTCTTCGCAGATTCCCGTGCCTGTCGCTTGCGCGGCCTGGACAAAGTTGTATCCAAACGGTATGGTCACAGAGCAATCCGACGGGTCGAAGCTTACGTGCATTTCGCCGCTATGGATCTGTTGCCTGGGCTGTGAGCCGCTTGCCGGTGCCGTCTCCGTACGTGTGACCGTGCCACTAATGACACCGGGACCGCTGGTTGGGCGGCTCATCACCGTCACCGTGTCTTTAAACTCGGTCGACCCGCCCCCGGCTTCGTCGCGCTGGATTACCCCCGACATGCCATTGCTTGATTGCTGCACAACATGAGCCAGCTCATGGGCTATTAAGCGTCGCCCTTTATGCGTCCCTGGCCCGAACCGACCTGAACCAAACACAATGTTGTGCCCCACCGTGTAGGCGTTGGCGTTCACTTCCTTAGCCGATTGCTCGGCAGCACCGCCGGAATGCACCCGCACCTGCGAAAAATCATGTCCAAAGCGTTGCTCCATATCAATCCGCAGTGCCGGTTCCAGCGGTCTGCCCGAACCGGCAAGCGCACGGTCCACGCTGGCGGGTGCCGCTTCAGCTCCTCCGGTCGCTTGCCGCGCGTAACGCTGGATATGGAGTGGCGCGCAGCTGGTGACTGAATGTCCCGGACTTGCCATCACCTGCTCGGCAACCCGGTCGGCCTCAAGTTCCAGGGGATCATTGCTGGCGCCAATGCTAAGCTTACGTTGCAACATACCTTTTTTCTTCGCACATTCAGCACACTCCCCGCCGGCAAACGTACTATTGCCGCAAGCGCAATTGCGCTGAAGCAGGCCTTGAGCAGACGGCAATAAATTTGCCTTTTTGGCTTGTTGAGTAACGGCTGTTTTATTCATTACCTATTCCTCATACCGGTTGTGCGATTTGCATCGAGTCATTGCCAGTCAATTGCATGCCGCTTTTAGTTTGGAATTTATGATTGACTGTATTCACAATTTTCGCTCCTACCCTAACTCATTCTTATGAACCATTTGCAACTCAACTACGCCTTAAACTTACCAACTTCATTTGGTTTGTTCATCTATTACAATCGTTTTTCCGCCTCATTCTGGTTTAATGAGAAAATATTAATCGGATCTGATCCCAGAGATTTTGTATTTTTTATCATAGCTCCTCGACTGATTTTATAATCTCGCGATTAAAATCCCGGCGTGGCTCGTACAGCGGCCCGAATCGCGGACTTCCAGGCGCTGGCGGGCGAAGCGAAGGTGCAGGGCGATTGCTACCTGGCTGTTGGGCAGGCTGCCGCAACCCTGATTGCCATCTGGACTTGCGCGAATTAAGAAACCCATAACGGCGTGGGGAACGGGCGCGCAATGCGGCAGGAACATGAATATATGCGGTTACTGCTTCTGCAAAATCTTCAGACGGGCCGCCAGAAATCATATATCCTGACATCGGTTGCTCCACCCAGCGCGGATCATTCCAGTGCGCTTCGGTAATCTCCAATGTCGCCGGAGGTGGTGAACCACCAGCAATTGCCGTTTGTACCGCTTGTGCTCCGATATCGAAGAGGTGTTCGGAACCCGCGGCTCCGATCCATCCCACGGCGCGTTTGTAATCATTAATCATCGCAGCGTCCAGCGCGGCTCCTCCTGTAGCAGGGGGAGTCAGTGCGATCTCCGCCAAGCCATGCCCAAGTTCATGAGTGATTGTGCGTTGCGCGCTTTGTTCCGGCGTTGGAAGAGGCAGATCCGCACCCGGAGACGACCCAGGAGTTTGAACCGCAATGGTGGGTCTGTGTTGCGGCGGTTGAGTGGAGCTGCGCTGGGTTGGATAAGCCGCATTCCTCGAAATTCCGGAGCGATAAATCGTCATGACTCCTGCGCCATATGAAGCGCCGACTTGAGGATGGGCAACTACGGCACCGGTAGTCGTATCTTGCTCATATTCGACTTCGAAGAACACGATTTCACGCACACCTGGAATGCCGCCGAAATTTGCCGCCATGCTTTCAAGTGCCGTGATAATCCATCGATAAATCTCCGAAGAACTGCCAGGATCCCAGGAATGCCAAACTGCCGGGTCAATATGCGGTGGAATCGGAGCGCCTCGTCGTGTTGATTCTCTCTCCTGCTCCTGTAATGTGCCGGTGCGAACGTTGGACACGCCGAACCGTTGTAGAACCGTTGCTTCAAACTCTGTGCGTAACATCGGCGAAGGAGATGCCGTTTGCGAATTTGGTCTGGCCTGCCGCGCAACTTGCGGAAGGCCTATAGTGAGAGATTGTTGAATTTCAGCGCCCTGTTTTCCGATGATTTGAGCGGCCTGATCCGCCTCATGCTCGGCAGCGCTGTTTGATTCTTCGATTTTTAAGCTATTTAATGTGGGTGGTTGAAATTGCTGTTGAACAACATGCGCTAATTCGTGAGCAATAATTTCTCGGCTTGATCTATCGTGAGGAGAATATTGCTCCTCATCGAATACCACATCTCTTCCAACTGTATATGCCAAAGCATTCACCGCCCGCGCCGACTCTGCAGCGCGCGAATCAGTATGTACGCGCACCTCGCTGAAATCGTGGCCAAACCGCGGCTCCATGAAGGCGCGGGTAGCTGGGTCAAGCCGCTCACCAGGGGAACGCAGTACTTCGTGCACGATTCGCGGGGCTTCGGAGGCAGCGCTTGGATTATTCGCCTTTCGCTGTAAAGTCTGATTTCTTTTGCCGCATTCCTCGCACTCGCAACCCGCCATTGTGTGGTTGCCGCACGATTCACATTTGCGTCGCAATTTGCCGCATTGGGCGTCTGTAAATAATCGCCCTTGTAAAGCTTTGCTTGCGGTTTGCAGTTGAGTAGTCATCTTTATCACGCTAACCTCGCTGTTATGGCTTGTAATCCACCAACTTGTTATTCATAAACTTTCGATTTAATCATCTTGTTCACTACATGCATTTTGCTTCTTCATACGGCGGATTACACTTCGGTAATCCGCCCTACAGTTTATTTATTAAATATGGTGCATTGATTACCCCGTCTAACCCCAACAAACTTATCGCCGATATGCGTCCCGCTTATGGAGGTATGCTGACGCGAAACCGACTTATGGGTTGCCTGCCGTTTGTATGTCGCCACGGTAAAAAATAAGTGCCTCCTTTAGTATTTGCTCTTCGATAATTCGACATTAATAAAAGTAGGGTGCGTTCCACGCACCCTATCGATTGTGTTTAAAAATGTTTGTAACAATTTCATCATTCGTCACATTTACCCTTGTTTGGTGCATGGAATGCACCCTACCTGGCTTCGCCCTCCAAATAAAACATCGATCCAATTCTCTCTATATTTTCCTTGTCCCTAACACATCATTGTAGGTTGGGGTTTTTACCTCACCCCAACTTACCGCGCTACTCATGACAAGTGGCATCGTTACGTGAAAGACGCCTAAGCTAAGAGGCTGCCCAGCCTCGCCCGCGTGGACCGAGTAGCTTTTCCCTGCGAGCCTTTTCCCGTGTCAGCTCCTGCTGCCGGGCAATCTTGAGCAGTTTCACTACGGTCGGCTGCAGCGCAATGCCGAGCGCGATTACGTCGTCGAGGTCGAAGTTCTTTGGATTCATGGCGAAGGGGCCTCGTGTTGCAACGACCTTCTCGAAACCGTGCTTCAAGAACGCGCCGCGCTGCTTGTAGGTGAAGCGTTGGACGAAGCGGTACCCATCGACGACACCCTGGTTGTTCCCGCCTACTCGCGCGGCCTTGAACCCCCCTACCGACACTTCCGGGTAGTTGGCAGGCATGCGCGTGATCAAGCGCTCGTTCACCCAAGGGGCCCCCATGCCGAGCAGGTTAGCCGCCATGCCTTCGGAGAAGCCGAGCAGGTAGGCTTCCTCCCGCAGCTTCGCCAGCGCGTCGGCGATGGATCCAGGCCGTGTAAAAACTCTCAAAAAATGAAATGGTCGGCGTTTAAGCGCAATTCAGCTTAAATAAACCCATGCGGTGAGCCATTCTGGATCGGTAAGGACTTTTAAGTTTTATTGATTGATAACACTCAAAGTCCC
>DATBRD010000042.1:0-11469 GCA_036560465.1 Methylobacter sp. | reverse complement strand
TACCTGCTAAACTACAACTTCAACCTTAAATTAAGAGCCCTAGGACGGAAGAAACCCTTTGAGGCCATCCTGCAATGGTACGATAAGAAACCGGAAATTTTTGTTGTTAATCCTAACCAGTTAAATGCGGGACTAAACAATTAGGTGATTAATATGTTGAAACTCAGAAAATCCTCAGAACGTGGTTATGCCGATCATGGCTGGCTCAAAAGCTACCACTCGTTTTCATTTGCCGATTACTACGACCCACATCATATGGGCTGGGGTAATTTGCGGGTGATTAATGAAGACCGCATTGAACCGGGTACTGGCTTTGGTAAGCACAGTCACCGCAATATGGAAATTATTAGCTACGTTCTTTCGGGGGAGCTTGCCCATCAAGACAGCATGGGCAATATCAAAGGGATTCCGCCCGGCGATGTGCAGCGCATGAGTGCAGGTAGCGGCGTGACGCACAGTGAGTTTAATCATGCCGAAGGCAGCATAACTCATTTTTTGCAGATTTGGATTGAACCCAATGTACAAGGCATTCAACCAAGTTACGAACAAAAGACGATTCCAGCAGCAGAGAAACAGGGAGTCTTACGCTTAGTCGCATCGCCCACTGGAGAGCAAGGCTCTGTAGTCATGCATGCCGATGCCAAACTCTATGCGGGATTATTTGATGACAGTGAAACTACCACCCTCAAGCTAGATCCATACCGAAAAGCTTATGTTCACCTGATCCGTGGAGAACTTAAGGTAAATGGTCAAAAAATCAGTACGGGCGATGCGCTATTGTTAGAGCAAGAAAGCCAAATCCAGATTACGGATGCCAAGAAGGCAGAAATATTGGTGCTTGATTTAGCGCCTTAACTGTTCCGAAAAGCTTAACCCCGGATTTCACGTACCGATCCTTGACCAACGTTTATAGGTGTTGAGTTCAGCATGAACAACGAATCCACTCATCAACGAAGTTCTGTTTTGTACCTTTCTCATGGAGGAGGCCCGCTGCCTCTGCTGGGCGATAAAGGCCACCAGAACCTGATAGATTTTATTAGAACGGTTACGCCAACGCTTATAAAACTGTCTGAAATTTTAGTCATTAGCGCACATTGGGAAGAAAATAAGCCAACTATTACCAGCGGGGTGTTTCCTTCACTGATCTATGATTATTATGGCTTTCCTAAAGAAGCCTATGAAATTGAGTATCCTGTATCGGGTGCGCCTAAGCTAGCGAACAAGATTTTTAATCTGTTAGGCCGTGCTGGCATTGATGCCCAGCTTGATGATCAGCGAGGGTTTGACCATGGTTTATTTGTGCCGTTAAAGCTGATGTATCCGGATATAAACCTTCCCTGTGTTCAATTGTCTTTGGTCAATAATTTGCAGTCCGAACAGCATATCCGAATGGGTAAGGCCTTGGCGGATTTGAGAAAAGATAACGTACTTGTAATTGGGTCCGGTTTTTCATTTCATAATCTTAAAGCGTTTTTTGCGCCATCGACACAACAATCCCAGGCCATGAATCAGGCCTTTGAGCATTGGTTGATTGACACCTGTTCTAACAGACAGATGACTGAAGAGGAGCGGGAGCACCGGTTGATTAATTGGGAGAGCGCCCCTGCCGCAAAATACTGCCATCCCAGAGAAGAGCACTTGTTGCCACTACATGTTTGCTATGGCATCGCCAGCACAGCAGCAAAAAGAGTATTCGAATTTGAAATCATGGGGAAAATGGCGAGTGCTTATAGTTGGTAAAACGATTTTATTCAAAACTAACTATAAAAAATCAGTTTGGAGAGAATGCTATTCAACAAATGGTGCAGATGTGCCAAATCGCTCTCCCACAAAAAGACTGTATGGTCTTCCCCTTCTTTGTGTTGCATAAATTGAGTGATGTTAAATAACGTCATCCAAACCATCTTGATAATGTTTACAGACATCTTTAACTTTGTCGCACCAGCCATCCACTCCATCAACAAGCTTTCCGCTGCCATCGCAGCTTCCGGCAATGACCGACTTACGTAACCGCAGCAGAGCGGCTTCCAGCGTCGCAATGTCTTCCGGGGAATACCCCTTAAATATTCGGTAAACATAATCCAGATGCTCGGGAACAGCGTATTTGAATAAGACCGTTCCCGCCGTCGTTAGTCGTACAACCTGACTGCGGCCATCCGTTTTCGAAGCAACCCGTTGAACCAGTCCTTTATCTTCCAGACGATTGATAATGCCGGTTAACGTGCCTTTAGTAATTAAGGTTTTCTCGCCCAGTCTCTTGAAGGTCATATCTAACACATTGCCCAAGGTCAGAATAATATCAAATTGGGGCAGCGTCAGATCCAGCGTGTGCGCATGGATGGCCGCATAAGTTAAAAAAGTCTGATGTGTGCGTACTAACTCATGTAGTACGGTAGGAAGTGCGAAGGGAGGAGACATGACGCTTACACCTATTTGGTTCTAATTAGAACTAAATAGTAATCCTAGTCAAGATTATCCTCAAGCTTTTAAGGTGTATTACTTGTTTTCCAGCACGACTTGCCGGCCCTGCCGCTCAAATCGAACGGAGTCACCAGCCCATCAGCGTGCGAACAGGAATGTCTGAAAACGGTATAACTAATTGATACATTGGCGGTAATTTTATAAGCGTCAACGGAAACGCAGGGTAAAAAGCAGGGCCAACAAAAAATAGTTCGCGTTAGAACAAATAATCGTACTAATTAGGACTACATGTGTTAAGCTTTACCCAACTTAGCGATTACTTGAATCTTTCTTAACCAAAAGCTCATTTTTATCGTTACGTAGCAATACTTTATTTATCAACTGTGAGGTTTATCCCATGAACACATTCAACAAAATCCTAGTTTCTTCTGTCATGGCCGTATCTATGGCAGCAATGTCATTTACCGCTTCAGCTGTGGTGAATCCATCCTATGAAGACGTTAGGGCTGCTATTGACAATACGCTTGCGAAAGTAGAAGAGGCTAAAGCCGCTCTGGACAATGGAGCGAACAACGAAGCGGTTATCGATATGGTTACCGATGCCCGCCAATTGCAAAAAGATATTGCTAATAACGTGCTTGATTTAAAACGTAATCAAGCCAGCAATGTGTTGAAGCAAGCGCGCACGGCTTTGTCGAACAATGAGCCGCAAGCGGCGAAAGAGTCTTTGGCTGATGCTATAAACCGGTATAAAGAAATCAAACAGCTCTACGCGGCTAACCACTAACTGCTCTAAAACAGGATGGCCGTAAAGCCATCCTGTTTCGTCTCGGGGAAATGGGTGCCTGCGACTTTACACCGGGACTCCACTTTAAGACTCTCATCATCAATAAAGTCAGTACATTTGATGCGCGTGTGCTGACCTTGGACACCAAGTCCGAGCGTTTTCTTACCTCCGAGAAGAACGTAATTGTAGACTCGTTCGCCAAGTGGCGAATCGGTGATGTGGGTCTTTTTTATACCACGGTCGGTGGCGACGAATACGAGGCCAACCTCCGTCTTGAAAGGCGAAAAACCCCAATCATCAAATCAGGGCATCTTCGTCCTTTGCCTTAGGAGGCGACACGCCATGAAAAAATTACTAATCCCGCTGTTGTTCATACTGGTTGTGATCGGCATTACGATGTTTGTGGTGTTTAATCCCACTTCTTCTGCATACAATCAGCAAAACGAGATTCCCTATTCGGAATTTATCGAGGCGGTGCGTAACAAAGCGGTTACAGAAGTGATAATCGACGGCAAATATATTGATGGTCGCCGTCACAACGGCACTGTTTTTTCCACCTACAATCCTAACGATGTCCTCATAATTGACGAGCTTTTGGAGCATGACGTCAAAATCAAGGGCCAGAAGCCGCAGATACCGTCTACTTTCATGCAGTTTTTTGAATCGTGGGCGCCAACCTTGCTGCTGATCGCGGTAATGGTCTATTTCATGCGTAAGCTGCAACAGGGCGCCGGTGGCGGTCAAAACGCCTTTGGTAAAAGCCGCGCCAAACTGATGGCCGAAGATCAGGTCAAGGTGCGCTTTAAGGATGTGGCCGGTGTCGAGGAAGCCAAGGAAGACGTGATGGAAATGGTCGACTTCCTCAAAGATCCCAACAAATACGAAGTACTGGGTGGCAAAATTCCGAGCGGCGTGCTGATGGTCGGCCCTCCGGGTACCGGCAAAACCCTGTTGGCCCGTGCCATTGCCGGTGAAGCCGGGGTGCCGTTCTTCTCGATCTCCGGTTCGGATTTCGTAGAAATGTTCGTTGGCGTCGGCGCCTCCAGGGTGCGGAATATGTTTGTGGAAGCCAAAAAGCGTGCGCCGTGCATTATTTTTATCGACGAAATCGACGCGGTCGGCCGCCAGCGAGGCACCGGCAACATGGGGGGCGCGGAAGAGCGCGAACAAACCCTGAATCAGCTGTTGGTGGAAATGGACGGCTTCAGCGGCAACGAAGGCATCATCGTGATCGCAGCCACCAACCGCGCCGACGTATTGGATAAAGCGCTGCTCAGACCGGGCCGTTTCGACCGGCAAGTGCAGGTCGGTCTGCCCGATATCAAGGGTCGCGAGCAGATTCTCAAAGTACACGCCGACAAGGTTCCTCTGGCCGACGATGTCAACATCAACGATCTGGCGCGCGGCACCCCCGGTTTTTCCGGCGCCGAGCTGGCCAACTTGATCAACGAAGGCGCATTATTCGCCGCCCGCAATAACAAGCGGGTGGTGACGATGAACGATCTCGATAAGGCCCGCGATAAAACGATTATGGGCGCTGAAAAGCGTACGATGATCATGAGCCGTGAAGACCTGCTGATGACCGCCTATCACGAAGCAGGTCACGCCATTGTCGGCCGTCTGGTGCTGGAGCATGACCCTGTCTACAAAATCAGCATCATGCCGCGCGGCGGCGCACTAGGCATTACCATGTTCCTGCCGGAACGCGACCAGTACAGCGCCAGTAAGGACAAACTGGAAGGCCAGATCGCCAGCCTGTTCGGCGGTCGGGTCGCGGAAGCGTTGATCTACGGCAAAAACAAGGTCACTACCGGCGCTTCAAACGACATCCAGCGCGCTACCCACTTGGCCCGCAACATGGTGACCAAGTGGGGCCTGTCTGACCGTCTCGGGCCGATGGACTACGGCGACAGCGAAGGCGGCTACATGGGTCTGCAAGCCAAACCGATGTCAGAACAGATGGCACGGCTCATCGACAAGGAAATCCGGCTGATGGTGGACAGCAATTATCGGCGCGCCGAAACCATCCTCAAGGAACATGTCGACATCCTGCACAACATGGCCCATGCCTTGTTGGACTGGGAAACCCTGGATAAATATCAGATTGATGAACTGATGCAGGGGCGGATGATTGCGCCTCCCGAGCTCGAAATCGAGTCACCGGTCGACGGTGAGGATGAACATGCACTGCGCGGCAGTGAGCCCGAACATCAGACCCCAGGCAGCGGGCCGCTGGTTTTGTCCTGAGCTCAGAATTGGCTAGTCGTTATCCAAAATTGAGATATTTTTATTAATCAACTTGAGGCAGAGCACAGGATTAATGGTCTCAAAATGAATTATCTTTCGATTTTACAAATTTTGCGACAGAACCTCTCACTATGGAAGACTGCGGACAAACGCTTCGCTATCCGCATTCAAATCTCCCCGGCTTTGCCCTCCGGAAGCGTAAACCAGGGTTGCTGCGGATCGTAGTAAGGCGGCTCGGCTGTCGATTTCGGTATAACGGGCGCGCGCCAAATCCTTTTGCGCGGACAGCAGCTCTATCACCGTGGAAAAGCCGTGAGTATAAGATTCCTGTGTGGCGGCATAAGATTCTTCGGCAGCTTTCAACAAGGCTAACGCAAACTCTCGTTTTTCCAACGTAGTTTTGGTATCGGCATAGGCTTTCCAGATATCGCGCATAATTTCCAGACGCAAGGCCTCAAGCTGGGCCTTGGAAGCCTCTTTCCTTGCCTCTGCTTCATGCACCGCATTGCTGCGTTCAAAGCCATCGAATAAGGTCCATTCCATAGTCAGCATTGCTGTACCGACCCCATTACTTGCCGAGTAACTTTCATTACCGGGTGGATTTGTGTGCACATTTCCCCAGTATTGATTACCAAGCCTACCACCCAGGGAAAACTTGGGCCAGAATTCTGCCATAGCTTTCTTCACTTCCGCTTCGCGTGCACGCAATTCCGCAAGCCGCGCTATCAGATCGGGACGTTGCTCCAGTGCCTGATCGACAATTTTTTCGACCGACTGTACCAGCCCTGCCGGCAAAGGCAGCTTGCTTAAGTCTATCAGTTGCAACGAATAAGAAGGCGAAATACCCAGACTCGCAGTCAGTTCGGCATGTTCCTGAATCACCGAGCTACGTGCATCTTGCAAGTCATAACTGGCTTTCGCCTGCTCCTGAATCGCCAGCAACAAATCCGGTCGTGTCGCAAAACCTCTGTCGAGTTTTGCCTGAACAGAAGCAGAGCTGGCCCTTGCTGACTCAAATGTTTGCTGCGCCGCCGTCACCTTGGCCAGGGCAGTCTGATAGGCAAAAAAATTGGTTGCAACCCGATAGGCGATTTCCTGATGCTTGCGGTTGAAGGCAAAATTAGCGGCGGTCAAGCGCTGTGCGCCCGCATCGACCAAGGCCTCCCTGCGTCCGAAATCGAACAGTGTCCATGCCAAATCCAAACTGCCAAAATTGGAGTAGCCATGGCTTACCAACGCGCCCCCGGGGATGGGGAAGCTGGTTTTGAAATATTGCCCGAACGCCATAGCCGTCAGCGTTGGATACCAAGCGCTGCGATTCCTTTCGAGGCGGGCAGCGGCGGCTTTCGCCTCCTCCCAGCTAATCCTGGTTTCCGGGTTGGCATGCAAGGCCAGATCGACTAGTGCAGGCAGGTCGTAGGTCAGCTTGGTATCGACCTGGCTATCTTCAGGCGGACGGTTGGATTTGGGAGTCTGCTGTGTGCCGGTTGTGGTCTGGTAATCGTGCCAATAAACAGCATGGTCGGTCGGGGCCGCCGCATAGGGTTCATCAAGCTGTGCCAAGCCCGACGGCGACATGCAGGCTGTCAATGCCAGCGCGGCTGGTATCACCAAACTACTGACACCTAGCGGCAGGCATGACAACAATGTTAGCAAGTTATCGCACTTGCTGCGCCGCAACTTTTGCAAATTTAAAACACCCTCTTCAAACATCAATTTAATTGCAGAATATCCCTATTTTCGGAAACCTGAAGAGTTAGTTGACAATAGGGGATTCAAATACCAGAATCCTGAACAGCTACACTTTAGTTAATGCCTTTAAGTTTTACAACTTAAAGATTTATTTCTTAATGACCTGATCAATATTAAGAAACGCCGCCAAAAATATAGCCAATGGTCTTACGAAAATTATTTAAGTTTAGTTTCTCCGCTCAGGCGCAAATTATGATCTTCATGCCGAGATTACGAAAAACGGCCTTTCCGATTATTTTTGCGGTTTTTTTGACAGCTTGCGACCCGATGCTGAGTATTGAGGGTTCGTTCTGGCCTGCCTGGATTATCTGTATTCTTGCTGGACTGATGGTAAGCATGGTGCTGATGTGGCAATTGGTGCGACACAGGCTGGCGCCGTATCTCGGATCGCCGCTGTTGATTGTGCCGAGCCTGTGGGCGTTATGCACCTTTGTTATCTGGTTGTTATTTTACTCGACGTAAACGCGGATGCCGTCCATCATGGAAAACACTCAAACTGACGATCGCTTTGTAAACCCTAAACACCGGATGAAACTAGGACGTATCATCGGTACATTAATCGTGCTGGGAGCACTGGTAACCGGAGCGCTGGTCTGGCGCATAAACTATCAGCATCCCCGCACCAACGATGCGATGGTGCGGGCCAACATCGTCGGCATCGCTCCCGAAGTGAGCGGCCGTATCGTGGAATTGCATGTCGAAGACAATCAGTACGTCAAACAGGGCGATCTGCTGTATGTAATCGATCCGCGCCCCTATCAGGCCAAGCTGGCTCAGGCCAGGGCGGAATTGCTGGTGGCAGAAAAAGAGGTGGATTCAAGGCGTGCCTCCAGTGGTTCCGCCGAGCTGGCCATCGAGCGACTGGAACACCAACGCACTGCCGCCGAGGCTGAAGTCAACAGAATTGAAGCTGAGGATGAATATCTGCATAGCTATCTGGAACGCCTTGAGCCATTGGCGGAGAAGCAATACGTAACGGCGGACCAGCTCAAGCAAGCCCGATCGAAGTACGCCGCATCACGCGCTGAGCTTGCTGACGCCCGGGCCAAGGAGCTTTCGGCCCGGAGCGCGATAGACGAAGCCAAAAGCGATAGCCGCCGCGCCGTATCGTTGATTGCTCAGGTCGGTGACGTCAATGCCCGCATCGAGGCGGCCAGAGCAGTGGTTGCCGCCGCCGAACTGGACGTGGAATATTGCTCGGTGCGTGCGCCTTTCGATGCCTACGTCACCAACCTGAACACACGCGAGGGCGAATACGCCAGGACTGGAACGCAACTGTTCGCCCTGGTCGATGACCGTCACTGGTATGCCATCGCTAACTTCAAAGAAACTTATCTACAATCCATCAAACCCGGCCAGGAAGCCGAAGTATTTTTGGTCGGTTATCCGGGAAAACGCTACCGGGGGGTGGTGACCGGTATCGGTTGGGCCAATTATCCCGATAATACCAAACAGCAAGGGGTTCTGCCGGAGGTTCAGCGCACCCTGAACTGGGTCATCCTGGCATCCCGTTTTCCGGTGCGGATTGAAATACACGAACGCGACCCCGAGCATCCGCTACGCATGGGCATGACCGCTTTTGTCACCGTTCTGGATCGCCCTGCCGATATTCAGGGAGTTTCTCCAGACAGTGAGAAGGGAGCCGGCAAAGCCCAGATTCCGCAATGAATAACGGCGACACGCAGCACACTTCGGTTCCGCACAAAAGGCGAAGCAGACTTTGGTTTGGAACCAGCCTGGCACAATTTCTTAAAGTTGAACTGAAAGATTCTCCAGGACGGCGGGTAGCGGCATTCCGCCTGTTTATCGTTGCACTCATCATTGCTTTGGTCAGCCAAACCCTGCATGTGCCGCCATTAGGGGCGATCGCACTTTTGATATGCTTGAGTTACGATGCGTATGCTAATTCCGGTCAAGCACTGGCGTTCGGGATGCGTCAGCTAGGGTATATCATCGTCACCACCTTGGTGTCGGTGTTTACGCTTATGTTTGCCGGCAATGATGCCTGGCTGCTGCTACCCTTATCTTTAGTAATAATGGCAGTCGCCCTGTTTCATGCCCGTCTGATCGCGTGGCCTACCGGGATCGCCCTATGGTATTCGGTGGCTGTGCTGTATAGCCCAAGTACTCCCGATCAAGCTATTTACAATGCTTTGTGGAATATCCCGATCATTGGCGTACTGGCTATCGGTTCATGGACTGTGGTGCACTGGGCGATCAAACCGCAAGACCCGCGTAAACAGCTGAAAGCGACTATCGCGGAACAACTGGCGGCAGTGGAAACCATTTTTACGGCGCGTCTGGCTGACAGTGGCGTGGCTATCCATAAGCGGATAACCTCAAAATTTTCCAGCGCCGGCAGCTTCGGTAAAACACTGGGTTTGCTGGCAAACACAGAACTGGTATATCCGTCCATACGTAAGCGGCATGATACTTATCTGGCGCTGCTGCTGGAAATCGACGGTTTACGGCAGATGGCCATCTGGCTGGATCAGGTATTGACAGCAGAGTATCGCGCTCAAGCAATGACTCAGGAAAAATTAGATGTCTACCTGGCTCTGCAAAGCGCCTGTGCAACGCTGCGGCAAGGCGTGGAAGAATCGTGTGATGTTTCTGGGCAAATAGGGGCGCTGCTGACCGATGAAGTCCTGCACAGTTATTCATTGCAAACCAACCCTTCGCTGTTAACCGCCATTTGGCGGGCGCAACAACGTATCGCCGGTTTGATGCATGATTTGTATAACCCGGCAGCAGCGCCTGAAGTTAAAATCACAGAGGTCGAAACCAGCGGCAATGAAGCAGATGGCTGGTTTCCAGCCTGGTTTGGCTATGAATTCTGGGCGACACATGCTGACAGCCTGCAATTCGGGATTAAATTTTCTCTGGGCGCCATACTCTGCATGCTGATTGTGGAAAGCCTGGGCTGGCCGGATATCAATACCGCCATACCAACCTGTTTGGTCGCAGCCCAAACCAGTCTCGGCGCCGACTACCGGCTATCGATATTGCGTGTGTCGGGCGCGATTTTGGGCGGTCTCTGCGCCTATTTTTATGTACTGGTATTCCAGTCCCAGCTCGACACCATCGCCGGCTTTGCGCTTGCAACGGCCCCGGTCTGGGCCATTGCCGCCTGGATTTCCTCTGGTAGTGAGCGTATCGCCTACATGGGCAGGCAACTCGGGTTTTCATTCGCGACGTTCGTATTGCACGATTTCGGGCAGGTGACCGATCTCTCTGTGCCGAGTGACCGTGTTATCGGTATTTTGCTGGGCATCGGCGTGATGGGAGTACTCGACTATGCGCTATGGCCTCGGCGTTCGATTGTGCTTGCTCGTCACCATAGCGTAGCGGCATTGCACACACTCGCCAAGTTCACAACCCGGCTGCCTGACCTGAGCCTGATGCTCAAGCATACGTTGCCATTGCGCTTGTCGGCAGAAAAAGATCTGGCTGCCGCACAGGATTTGGTGATTCACGCGGTACTGGAACCGGATGCACGATTGACCTACAAAGCCAATGAAAGAACGGCGCTGCGTGCGGTTATTGAAGCCGCAGGCAACTTGTCCGGCTTGCTACAGATTCGGCGACGCTATCGATTGCTAAGCGGTCAACAATTCAGCAGCTTTCCTGATGAGCTACAAGAACATAGCCGAACTTTTGATGCGGCACTGGCAAGCGCTTTAGAGAATGCGGCGCTAGTGTTGCAAGGCCAGCAACAGGAGTCCCAGATTGAGGTTGCCGACATCCACGCGCAACTGAAACAAAGCTACACCGAACACCATCGCATCGACAGCTTGCCTGACGATCTAGCAATGGAATGGGAACTGCGATTCATGCTGGATCAGCAGATCATGGAACTGATAGAGCAAATCCAAAAAATGGCCGTGGATTCTGTTTCATATCGCCTGAAAGCCGGCTCTACTATTGATTAGTAACTGGTGTTACGCAGTCTTATGTTGGCAAAACACTTCTGGCTAACTAACTTAAAAATATCTGGCATTTATCCAAAAAATGCACAGTAATGCAGGCGAAGTATCCCAGTAAAAGAAGGGCATTTAAGGTTCTGTCGCAAAATTTAACCAAATGCAGATAATGTCTATCCTACAGGCAAAGTTATCCTGCTAAGAAGCTGTTTGGAAATTTCTCTTTTCGCCCCTAAGGTATCAATTTTGATTACGACATTAATAGTATGAGCACAAAAAACGGAAAAAACGTTATCCGAGCAATTTGAGTGATGGGGCGTGGCGTTATTTAAAACCGCA
>DATBRD010000041.1:0-15151 GCA_036560465.1 Methylobacter sp. | reverse complement strand
TCATCAGTCGCTGGACTATCGGACCCCAGCTGATGTGTATTTGGCGAAGCGTCATGAAGAAACGGAAATAACAACTTTTTATCAACCCGCCTCTATCTTAATTACATGATTATTTGGTCTGGACAATGGGGAGTACCTTAGCCATCCACGCGTTTAATTTTGTCAGGGACAGCGATTCGAAGAATTGATGGTTTGGTTTAATACGCAATTCAACCGTTGATTTTCACTAACGGTTGAATTAGTTCATTAACTAAAAGAGAACGGAATAACCGCGCTCAGTAAATAGTGTCAGGCATGAACGAGTAATTGTAGGCTTTCTTGTGAATCTTCACTGACGGATTTTAAGCACTGACGAGCGCAACTGGCACAACGACCGCAATCAACGCCTACACCCAAATCACGGCGTAAATCCCTGAGTGTTCTTGCTCCGTTTCTGGCGGCTTGATGAATCTCGCGATCCGTTACTGCCTGACAAACACATACATACATGAAACAGCTCCTTTATAACGCAACAATATATAATTATCGAGAAGCATTCTCATTTAGTTTTTAGCGTCTGTCAATACCTCTGCAGCTTAAAAATAAAACCGCAACGAAGGATCGTGGCAATTCGAAAGATAGCGACTGTATCAATCGCCGCCGTGCTGCATATGCGACTGTAGATAATTAGGCAAACTGACATCCTTTATTAGAGTTTGCTGGGTTTCCAACCAATCAATGGCTTGTTCGCAGTGCTCAAGTAACTCTTCCAACAGATCGCGGCTGACGTAGTCCTGCAATTCCTCGCATAAGGCCACAGCTTCTATTAGCATTGGCCGCTGAACATTTTTTTCGTATTCCAGATCGCCGTTTAAACATTCAATGACATTTTCGCCGATCAACAGCTTTCCGAGGTTTTGCAGGTTGGGTAGTCCTTCCAGAAACAGGATGCGCTCAATGAGCTCATCAGCCTCTTTCATGACGCGGATCGATTGTTTATACTGGTAATCGTTGAGTTTTTCCAGGCCCCAATGACGAAACATACGCGCGTGCAAAAAATATTGGTTGATCGAGGTTAGTTCGTTTTTGAGTATCTTGTTGAGAGTTTCAATGATTTTTTTATCGCCTTTCATGTCGGTATCCTTGTTAGTTTAAATGCCCTGCTTCATTTGGCTTTGCTGGTAGTTTTCCAGGCCCACGAGGCTGATCAGCCGCAACTGTTGTTCCAGCCAGTAGGCATGATCCATTTCCGTATCGTCCAGTTGCGCGGACAGCATCGCGCGTGTCACATAATCTCCGGATTTTTCGCAGGCAGCGATGGCTTTTTTTAGCTCACCGACGACATGGTATTCGACTTCTAGATCGGCTTTTAGCATTTCCGATACCGAACTGCCGACTGTTAAGGTATTGCGTTGAGCCAGGTTAGGCGTGCCTTCCAAAAAAAGAATGCGCTGAATCAAGGCTCGTGCATGTAGTCGTTCATGCTCGGACTCGTGCAGGCTTTTTTCTGCTAGATGGTGCAGGCCGAAATCAGCGTACATCTCACCATGGATTAAGTACTGATCGGATGCGCTCAGTTCTCCGGCAAGCAAACTGTTAAGTATTTCCAAGATATTATTGTCGCCTTTCATAGTAACCTCTTAAAGTGGGCCGGATGTGGGCTTATCGATAGCCTGCGGCGAGTTGGTAAACATTCGCATCGATTTTATACCGCCCAGCTTAGTCGTCAAATTAATCTTTAAATTAAAGCCGACCAGCGATTCATGCTGCCCATAAAAGTTCTTAGTCATATTGCTCGATGCGATGACTTTAAACTGCTTTATTTCCGCCGATATACAGGTTGCAAAGCAGACGGATCATGCTGAAAATCATGGCACTCTACAGTTTGATTGCGTTCATCTGATACGTAATCGCACTTAATTGATTTAAGAGGAGGAAGCTAGGTAGTACTCATCGCGTAATTTTTGAGCTGCTTCAATGATTGTCTTTACGATTGACGGGAACGAATTGCTGACGTCATAATCAAATAAAATTGCATTGGACAGATCCAGTCGCTTTTTATCATCATCTGAAATCGCTGTAGCTACCAATTTTTCTAGCCACAACCTGGACGCTTGCGGCTCTCTGCGTTCTTTAATGTATGGGACATCTAAATAGGATTATCAGACACTTAAAAAGGCAACCACACCATGAATGAAATCATAGAAACAACAGAACGCCCAATCTCAATAACAATCATTTGTGTGATCGGATTTATTGGGGCGCTAATGGCAGTGCCTTTGATTTTCTCACCCATAGCGCAGCAAATCGGTTTTGGATATCAACTATATATAGGCCTTTCGTCCCTCATGGGCCTAGTCTGCATGATCGGATTGTGGATGATGAAAAAATGGGCTGTTTATACCTATACAGGTCTTGTAGTGCTCAACCAGATCGTTTTTCTTGCTATGGGAATATGGAGCGCCATGGCAGTGCTTGCGCCAGCAGTTGTTATATTCTTCGCATTTAAACATATTTCCAAAATGTCGTGATTACGTTGCCTTTCATGAAGCTCATTTCTATCGGTTTGTATGAAATCCACACCGTCCCGATTAGTTCAAACCTCAAAGCGTATGTAAAGCGCTTAGATATTTATCTTAGCCTCACACTTTAGTGAATCGGGTGCTCATCAAAATTAAAGTTCGCCTGAACATACATACGGAAGGAAAATATTTAGTTCGATTAGCGGAGACATTCTGCAAAATTAAGGATGCTCACCAGCTAGGTGATGGCACTTAATTGATTAAAGAATTTGAACCCATTATTCTGAATACAAACCGATATTCGACTGCATCTCTAATCTCCTTAGTGATCCAGTCTGGAAGCTGGAGCTTCCTATCCTGCGGAGCAATCGCTTCGTCTTACTGGTTCTCAAGCTGGAGCTTGGTAGCCAGCCAAAAAGAGGATTATCGATATGAATAGAGTTCTCCATCTGTTTGTTAAACGGAAGCTGATAATTCTTGCTTCAGTTGCACTGTCAGGTTGCCCGCTTACTGTGAACTTGAATGTCGCAACGGATAAACCTATTTCCCTAGCTGTCGAAAAACCGATCGAAGTTAAGGTGGGTGCCGATGTGGCAATCACCGAGCTGCCACCAATTAAAGTAACTACGCTGCCGCCAATAAAAGTCGGAGTCGCTGATGACAATGATAAAAAAAAGTCTGAGACTAAAAAATAGTGTGCTTTGAGTGATGACCGCAAGGGTATTGGTTATCGAAATCTGGTTTCCTGAACCAATACTTGAATTAGATTTTTCCGATAAAGGAAATATGGAAAGTGACGAACTTCCCACAGCTTGACTATGAAACCGTGGGAAAAGTGGGATATGGCGCTCCTACTTTTTGTGCCTCCTGTCTTTTGCTTTTTCAATTTCCTTGGCCAAATACCCTGCGGCATTAACCGGAACGGAATCAGCAGTCAGAATGGCGCCCAACTCGCTCATCGCTTTTTGATAAACCTTGCGCTTGAAATACACCACATCTTTAAGCGGGTCCCAATAATCCACCCAGCGCCAGTCGTCAAATTCCGGTTTGGAGCACAGATCAAAACGCACGTTGGATTCATGCGTTACCAAGCGCAACATATACCAGATTTGCTTTTGTCCTATGCATAAAGGCAGCGAGTTCTTGCGTATATAACGCTCGGGCAGCTGATATCTCAGCCAATAGCGTGTACGGCCGAGCACCTGGACATGCTGCTGTTGCAGCCCTGTTTCTTCGCACAACTCTCGATACATCGCAGCTTCTGGGTCTTCGTTCGGATTTATCCCGCCTTGCGGAAATTGCCATGAGTTCACACCCATTCGTTTTGCCCAGAACACGCGACCCTCGTCATTGCAAAGGATGATTCCGACATTGGGCCGGTATCCTTTAGAGTCAATCATGTTAAAACCTGTTTTTTTTACCTTTCCTATATCTTTAATCTTGCTAATGGTAAAATTATTAAAAGATTAGGCCAGTAAGTTAAATTTAATGGCCTCATTGTTCCATAAATAAAGGCCATACGCCATAGGCTTTTTAATTACTCAACACAGGATTTACCGTGAGTTTAGCGATTTTTGATTTAGACAATACCCTGATTGCCGATGACAGTGACTATCTGTGGGGACAGTTTCTTGTCGACCAGGGCATCGTCGATAAAAATTACTATGAAAGTGCTAACGCCAAATTCTACGATGACTATAAACAAGGTACCCTGGATATTGTCGAGTTTCTCCGTTTTTCGCTGCAACCTTTGGCGGACAACAACCCCGAACAACTTTATCAATGGCGGGCGCAATTTATTGAAGAAGCCATTAGGCCTCTGATGTTGGAATCCGCGCAACAGTTGATCGACAGACATAAAGCCCGAGGCGACACCTTGCTGGTTATTACTGCAACCAACCGTTTTGTGACCGAGCCGATAGTCAACCTATACGGCATTGAAAACTTACTGGCAACCACGCCGGAGTTTATCGACGGACGCTATACCGGTGGCTTCAACGGCATCCCTTGTTTTAGGGAAGGCAAAGTTAAACTGCTGGAGGCATGGCTGAATAACTCAACCGAAACCATGCAGGACAGCTGGTTTTATAGTGATTCCCATAATGACCTGCCTTTGCTTCAACTGGTGGATAATCCTGTTGCGGTCGATCCCGATGAAAGACTGACCGAGTTTGCGAAAACTTCCAACTGGCCGATCATCAGTCTGAGAAACGGTCAATGCCCGACTCATCATTTTCATAAATAGAAAATCGATTTCTCTCGCTCTTAATTAAATTATTACAATGACAAACACGACATTCCCTACCATTGAATCCTTTGTCGGCAATACGCCTCTGGTCAGGCTGCAACGCTTGCCCGGCACTACGAGCAATACTATTCTGGTTAAGCTGGAAGGCAATAATCCAGCCGGTTCGGTGAAAGATCGCCCGGCGCTCAGCATGATTCAACATGCAGAAAAAAGAGGAGAAATCAAACCCGGCGACCGCTTGATTGAAGCAACCAGCGGCAACACAGGCATTGCCCTGGCGATGGCGGCGGCGATCAAAGGCTACAAAATGACCCTGATCATGCCGGATAACATGAGCGAGGAACGCAGGGCTTCGATGAAAGCCTACGGTGCTGAGATCATACTGACGCCTGCGGCAGGCAGCATGGAGGCGGCAATAGATTTATCCCGGGAAATGGAAGCGGCCGGCAAGGGCAAGGTTCTGGACCAGTTTTCCAATCCTGATAACCCGCGAGCTCATTATGAAGGTACAGGCCCTGAAATCTGGCGGGATACGCACGGAAAAATCACTCATTTTGTTAGTTCCATGGGCACGACCGGCACCATTATGGGCGCTTCAAAGTTCCTGAAGGAGCAAAACAGCAATATTCAGGTTATCGGTGTGCAACCGGAAGGCGAATCTAAAATCCCTGGCATCCGGCGCTGGCCCCAGGAATATCTGCCTAAGATCTATCAAGCCGACCGGGTTGATAGGATTATCGACGTCGATCAGGTTTCAGCCGAGAATGTCACTCGCGCTTTGGCTGCCGAAGAGGGTATTTTTGCCGGCATTTCATCCGGCGGAGCTGTTCATGCGGCATTAAAACTATCTGAAGAAGTCGAGAATTCGGTGATTGTGGTGATTATCTGCGACCGGGGCGATCGGTATTTATCTACAGGTGTTTTCCCTGGCTAATGAAAGCCGCTCATCCTGAGCCTAACGAAGAATTTATTAGGTTGACCGATCATTCGACCTTGATAATAATCAGGCTCATCCTGATCACCGTTTTTACTCTAATATGGTCTACTGCCAATGCGCTGGATAGCGTATCGCTTAATATCGGAACCCTTGCAGGGACGCAATGGAAGCTGGAAGGCGTCAATATCGCCCTGACCGACGTACAGCAAAATCCGCAAAAACTGACCTTAACGATCGCCAAGTTAAGCTTGCCTAAACCTTTTAATGACCTCAACCTAGTCAACATCCGTTGTACTTCGTTCACTTGGCAAAATAAGGAGTTGCTGTGCGAACAGGGCAGGGCAAAGATACGATCAAAACGCTGGCAATCGCCTGCAACCAACTTTTCTTTTCATGTCACGGGAAAGCGCAGTTCATTCAAATTAACCGGTTTGCGCTTGGCCGGCGGCACCGTTGAGGTAGACGGCGAGGAGCGGGGTGAGCAATGGCGATTGCATATCGACGCCAAATCTGTGGATGGCAGATTGATTCAACAGCTATTGCCGCAGGAACGCTTCAAACTTAAAGCCGGCAAAACCAATGTTACGTTAGATGCATCGGGCAGTCATACGATGGTCCGTGAGTTTACCTTAACCACTGAGATTAAGGGCCTGACCGGCCAGACCAAAGACGGGCGGTTTGCAACCGAGGGGTTAATGCTGGAGTCAACGCTAGATGCCATAAACCATAACGGTTTATGGCAATGGCAAAGTCATATTGATG
Source organism: Methylobacter sp. (assembly GCA_036560465.1). GTDB lineage: Bacteria > Pseudomonadota > Gammaproteobacteria > Methylococcales > Methylomonadaceae > Methylobacter_A. The sequence goes on along the minus strand of DATBRD010000041.1, from coordinate 8,703 downwards.
TTGACGGCGGAGCGTTATATGTAGAGCCTTTATATCTGGATGCGGCCGGGCAATATATAGTTTGGGATGCACAAGGCAATTGGGATGCTTCAAATAACAGAATCAAAATTAATTCTGGAAATTACAATCATTCAAAAGTTGGGAAAATAAGCGGCAACGCGACCGTTCTGTATAAGGATGGAGCAACTATTGAAAAGGCCCAACTCTCATTGAACAGCGATAATTTGCAGGATGTGTCTGCAATTTATATAAAACCGTTTTTTGAGCAGACTGCAATGCAAGACGTCTCGCTCGTAGGCCGTTTAAAAGCCGACGTTCTTATTAACGACCAGTCCTTAACTGCGTTGGCGGCAACCTTTAATAATCTTGGCATTAAAGATGCCGCAGGTCGCGGTGAAATTCTGGGCGGGGCAGGTCAGTTAAGCTGGTCGAACGATGAGTTCTTTAACCAGCCGTCGAAAATTTCCTGGCAGCAATTGAAGGTAGGAGGTGTGGCTGTTGGCCCTGCCGAACTATCGCTCCTGAGTCAAGCTGACAGTATCAGGCTGCTTAAAAAGGCTCAACTGCCTTTGTTAGGCGGGGCAATCGTGATCAATCATTTCAGCTGGCAGTCCAAAAAGCAGCGAGACCCCAAGGTGTCCTTTGAGGGAAATATAAACAATGTATCGCTTGAACAACTATCCCGCGCTTTGAACTGGACACCCTTATCGGGCAGTATCAGTGGCCATATTCCCCGAGTCGAGTACAGCAATAAAACTTTGAGTCTGGGCGGCGAACTGATCATCAAGGCGTTTGACGGTGAGATAAAGGTCAGCAATCTGGCCTCTTCTGGATTGTTTACGGATTTCATCAAGTTTCACAGCGATCTTGAAATTAACGACCTGGACCTGGATCAGCTGACCGGCAGGTTTAAATTTGGCGGCATCACCGGCAAGTTATCGGGCTATGTCCAGCAGTTATATATGGAAAACTGGCACCCGGTCTCTTTTTTCGCGTGGCTGGGCACGCCTGAAAACGATGATTCGCGGCACAGGATCAGCCAAAAAGCGGTGCAAAACATCGCTAACATCGGTGGCGGCGGCGCAGCCGATTTACTGTCCAGAAGCTTCTTAAGATTCTTTGAAACCTTCGGCTATGACAAGCTGGGCATAGGTTGCTATTTGCATGACGGTGTATGCCAGTTGATGGGTGTAGAAGCCAAGGGATCAGGTTACGCTATAGTCACCGGCGGCGGCCTGCCGCGAATCGATGTGATCGGTTATAACCCACGCGTTGACTGGAATGTGTTAATGGAGCGGCTAAAGCGCATTACTGCAACGGATGAAGTGATTGTTGAGTAAGCGATGATTTGCTGCAAGGTTCTCTATTTAATCTATTATTACTTTCAATATTAATGCGTTCATTAGTAACCGAATTAATTATTGACCAGATTTTTTACACTATGAGTTAATCATACAATAACTTGTCGAGTAGTCTGCCTGACAATACGGTAAACTATGGCAATTTAATTTGTTTCATCTTTCTTGTAATTTCGGAACACTCATGACTACTTGGTTAGAAACCTGTCAAAAACAATTAGCCAGATTGGAAAAAACGTCAGTACTGGCTGATAAACTGATTACGTTGGGCAATAAAACCGGTGTGGATATTTCCCCGGACTTGCTAAGGCGGCTTAATATTGAGCGTCCGCGTTTAGAGCGGCAATTGGAGCGCCTGCATGCCAATCGTTTTGAAGTAGCCGTGATCGGCTTGGAAAAGGCAGGTAAAAGCGCGCTGCTGAATGCCTGGTTAGGGCAGGAAATTTTGCCGTCTGCACGCGAGCGTTGCACTTTCACCAGTACCGAAATATGGTCTGCCCAGACTGAACAAGATCAACTACTGTATATTCAGTATTACACCAAAGAAGAAATCAGCAAGCTTCAGCTACAACGGCGTGATGCGCTGTTAGGTCTTTTAAGCGAACGCGAGCGTAAAGAAATACAAGAAGATTTTGATGATACCGAAAAACACCTTACGCAGATTTTAGTGTTTTGCAAACAAAAAGCCGGCTATACGCAACACTTTACCGATATCGGCGAAATCAGCGAACAATTGCAGTCGGCCGTGTTTAAAAACAGGGCTCAATCGTTAGCAATTAAGCGTATTCAATTGAAGACCGTGCGTTTGCGCAGCGACCGCGACATCATTTTTCATGATGTACCGGGATTTAACTCGGGTATTTTAATGCATGCCGAGCAAGCGACTGAACGGCTGAAAAACTGCGATGCGATCATTTACGCCAAGGAAATGAAACAGCCGTCCATTACCGGACCCGAGAAGGAAATGCTGGTCATTGCCGATTCCGAAGACCCTACGGTAAAAGTTTCAGACAAAGTATTTGTGGTACTCACCCAAGCCGATGCGATGGATGATCAAATCGACTTCAAAGAGACCTATACCAAGCACCGCAGCTATTGGCCGTCAGTGCCTGAGCGCCGGTTAATCCCGGTTTGTGCGCGCGCTCATTTAGTCGAGTTTGGCATTCCTTCCGACGATACCTTAAGACGCGCTAAGAGCGCCGACGATAAAGCGAAAATGAAAAAGCTGGGTATCAACGATGGCATGGCGGCGCTCAAGGAAGCCATCAATTATTACATCGACAATGAACGCTCAGGCGTTTTAGAAAGACGTTGCGACGGTTTGGTCAGCAGCATCCGGCAAATTGCTAATGAAATTTTGCTTAAGCTTGAACCAGTTTACGGCGTGTTTGATGAAAATGAAATCCAGGAAGACGATTTACTGGGTAAGGATTTTAATCAATGGTGGGGACGCCAGTGGCAACGCATCAAAAAGGATTTCGATACCTGGTATGCAGAAGTTATCCAAGGACGCCAAGAAGCCGACGCCTTGGGCTCGGAACATCACGAACTAGCCGCTCTGCATTCGGCCTATGATGAAAAAATCGAGTTTTTGCTGTCTAATCTGATCACAGCCCAACCTGACGAGTTAAAACGTATATACACAGCGGGCGGTACTATTTCTATGCCCGACTCGCGCGAAGGCAATTATAAAATTCGTGAAGAATTATTCCGGGAAATCCAGAAAAAATTCGAGACCGAAATGACCGACCAGCTGGCGCAGGCGCTACAGGCTCTTATCGATCAAATTGCGCTTAAGACTCAAAGCTTGCTGTGGGAAACCGAAGAAGTGCGCAAAACTTTGCTGCATTCCGATGTTGATGAAGCCGTTGAACAGGCGCGTATTCGGCATGGTTTTCAAGTGCTGTTTTTGCGCTTTAGCCGGGTAGCCGTTGAAGCGTTTATTGCCAAACCCCTACATGCAAGAGAACGTTTGTTGCATGAGCGGTCAGCCGAAATTAAAACCCTTGAAGCCTTCTATCAAGGCAGCGACAAAGCTAAACGCGAAGGCGGCCTGACACATTATCTGCGTTACGGTCTGTGGACAAAACTGGCTCAAACCGCCGCTACCGGCAACCGTGCCAAAGCGTTGGAAAAGCCGACTGCCAAAAACCAGGTAATACAAGATATTGTTAATGCGGTAACCGCTGAAGCAATGCCTCCGGTCAAAAAACTGATCGAAGAACCGGCGGATAAAATGTTTTCTACCGAGCCGGCAAATTTTGAAGAAGTTGTTGCCGAAATTAACGGCGACTTAGCCGCCTTGCAAGATTACCTGAAAAACAGCGTGTTTTATGCCGCAGGTTTTATTACCTACTGCAACCAGGAACTGGAGCGCATTCGTAATCGCTTTAAAGACATGGAAGATAACGACCGGCAGTGGATAGGCATCATCCGCACAGCAGTAAAATATGAAAAGAATCCTAATATTCCTTACAACATTGTCCACACGCGTCGGGATTTCCGCATGCGTCGAGAGATTGCCGTAGAGCTTAAGGAAATCAGGGAAAGTTGTACAAATGTATTTTAATGTGTAGTTTATTTCTTACTGAAACGCGATAGAAACACTAAGAGTCCGCCTTGATTCATCAACACCAATCCGCAATTGCTATATAGCGGGCTTGAAACAGGGCCGGATATGCTTTTTATGCATAAACTCCTATGCTCCAACAATATCTGTCGTTCGCCTATATGGCAAATGACATGCCGTTTGAATGCCCAGTCCAAAGTATTGGACTTCATCCTCATGTTTCAACGATCTATTCTTAATACTGTCGGCGGTCTGCCGCGAGACAGCGCAATCGGCTATAATCCCCGCTTTGATCGGAATGCATTGTATTAATGTAGCAGTCAGTCGACATCAGACCGGTAACCATTGAATAGTTTGGAGAGCGTTATGAGAAAAATATCAGTTTTAAGCGCAATATTGTTGACTGCCTGTGTCACCATCAATATTTACTTTCCTGCTGCCGCAGCTGAAAAAGCGGCGGACGAAATTATCAAAGACATACAAAAAAATGCGCCGCAACAAACCGAACCCAAGCCTAAGGCCAGTTTGCCTGACTGGCAGGTGAGCCTGTATCAGGTAATTGATACTGCGATCAATGTTGTGGTGTCGCCCGCTCAGGCCGATGAGGCAAATCTGGCAATCGATAGCGCTGAAATCAGGCAGTTGCGCGCCGCTATGGAGTCCCGCTATGCGAGTCTGCAACCTTTATATGCGGCAGGCTATATCGGCATACAGGCGGACGGGCTGCTGGCAGTCAGGGATATTGGCAGTGTGCCGCTTAAAGACAGGAATCAGGTCAACAAACTGGTCGCCGCTGAAAATGCCGACCGCCAAAGCCTTTATCAGGCAATCGCCAATGCCAACGGCCACCCCGAATGGGCGGCACAAATCAAATCAACCTTTGCCGCTCGCTGGGTGAGTAATGCTCAACCGGGCTGGTGGTATCAATCTTCAGGAAGCTGGAAACAAAAGTAAACATGGCAAACAGAAAACGAGTCAAAAAGCAGTTACCGGATACGCCGGTTAAAGTCACTATAGAGTCCTTGGCCCATGATGGGAGAGGAGTGGCGCACGTCGACGGTAAGGTAATCTTTATCGACGAGGCGTTGCCGGGCGAAGAAGTGGAATTTATTTATACCGAGAGCCGCAAGGATTATGCGGAAGGCAAGGTTGCCAATCTGTTGAGCCGCGCCGCCGACCGGGTTGATGCGGCGTGCGCGCATTACGGCGTGTGTGGCGGTTGCAGCTTTCAGCATGTCGAGTCGGCTGCGCAAATCAGAATCAAGCAGGATTTGCTGGTCGATCAGTTCCGGCGTATCGGCAAGACCGAAATACCGGAGCTTTGGCAGCCATTGGAGGGCCCGCATTGGGGTTATCGCAGCAAAGCGCGGATGGGCGTTAAATATGTCGAGAAAAAGAGCCGGGTGCTGGTGGGTTTCAGGGAAAGACGTCACCCTTATCTGGCCGAAATTGAAAGCTGCGTGGTGATGCATCCTGTCGTCGGCACCAAGCTCATGGCTTTGTCGGAAATGATCGGCAGCTTGACCGTCAGGGACAAAATCCCGCAGATTGAAGTGGCTATCGGCGATCTGCAATGCGTGCTGTCGTTTCGAGTGTTGGAGCCGCCGACCGATGCCGATAAGGAACGGATGCGCGAATTCGCCCATCAGCATGATATATCAGTGTGCCTGCAACCCAAAGGCCCGGACACTATCGTGCCGCTGGATGGCGAGCCGGAAGTGATTCCGACTTATGCGCTGCCGGATCAGGGCTTGGAATTTAAGTTCAAACCGGCAATGTTTACCCAGGTTAATTATGAAATTAACAGGCAAATGATTAACCGGGTGCTGGAGACCCTGGACTTGAATGAAAACGACTCGGTACTGGACTTATTTTGCGGCTTGGGCAACTTTACATTGCCGATGGCTAAATTTGCAGGGCACGTGGTCGGCGTGGAAGGTGACCAGCCTTTGGTCAACCATGCCAAAGAAAACGCCCGTCATAACGGCATTGAAAACGTTGAATTTTACGCAGCCGATTTAAGCAAGGATATTAGCGGTGAGCCCTGGGCTAACCGCAAATACAACAAAATCATGCTTGATCCTTCCAGAGCCGGAGCATCGGAGGTGCTGCATCATTTTAAGAAATGGCAGCCCGAGCAGATAGTTTATGTATCCTGCAATCCGTCAACCCTGGCCCGTGACGCTGGAATTCTGGTGAATGAACTGGGCTATAAGCTGGTTAAAGCTGGGGTGATGGACATGTTCCCTCAGACTGGGCATGTGGAGTCGATAGCTTTGTTTAAGAAATAGGAAAAGTGAATAAAGAGGGGTAGCGAGTCCATTGGATCTTTTGACCAGGATTGATTAAAACCGGAGTGACGGATTGTCGGGATAGCCGTTTTTTAAGATGAGTTATTTTATTGCAAGAGTTAGTTCTGTTTGGAATGTGGTTTAGGTGTTAAATGAAAATAATGGAGTGGGCGATATGCAAGATTATCTGGATATTTGCATCGCCAGCCAGCAATTGACGGTTTATGCGAATGGCTTGCCGGTGTTGCGTTATCCCGTTTCTACGGCTAAAAATGGTGCGGGCGAGTTGATGGGCAGTGAATGCACTCCTACCGGTTGGCACAAAATCAGGGCCAAGATTGGGGCAGGGCAGCCATTATGCTCTGTTTTTGTCGGCAGGCGCGCCACGGGTGAGATTTATAGCGGCGATTTGGCTATGCAATATCCGCAACGCGACTGGATATTGACCCGGATCATGTGGCTGGGCGGCCTGGAACCGGGCAAGAACCGTTACGGCAAGGTTGACAGCACTTGGCGGTATATTTATATCCACGGGTGTCCTGATCACTTAATGAACGGTAGCCCTGAATCGCACGGCTGTATCCGGATGAAGAATGCCGATGTACTGGAGTTGTTTAACAGGATTGAGGTTGGGGGTAAGGTTTATATTCATGAGTAATAGTTTTTTTATAAAGGGGCTTGGATGTCGCGTATCGTTTTAGGCATCGAGTACGATGGCAGCGGCTTTTCAGGCTGGCAGTGGCAAACCGAGCAACGTAGTGTCCAGCAGGCGCTGGAGCAGGCCTTGTCGAAAGTCGCCAATCACAAGGTTACCGTGCAGTGCGCAGGAAGAACTGATACCGGCGTGCACGCGCTCGAGCAGGTGGTGCATTTTGACGCAAAAGTAGAGCGCGAACTGCATACCTGGGTGCTGGGCGGTAACAGTAATTTGCCGGATGATGTCAGGATCACCTGGGTAAAGCCTGCGGTTGGCGATTTTCATGCCAGATACAGCGCGATTGCCCGTTTTTACCGCTACGTTATTCTAAACCGGCCGATCAAATCGGCGCTGCTGCGCAATCAGGTGACTTGGCATCACAGTCCGTTGGATGCCGATAAAATGCATCAGGCGGCCCAGCATTTGATCGGGCATCATGATTTTTCCACATTCAGGGCGCAAAATTGCCAGTCTAAAAGCCCTTGCCGGGAAATGTATTTTATTGATGTGTATCGGGACGGCGATAAGGTCATTATCGATATTTCCGCCAACGCTTTTTTGCATCACATGGTCAGGAATATTGCCGGGGTGTTGATCGACATAGGGGCAGGAAAGCAGGACGTAAACTGGGCGAAAGAATTGCTTGAGTTCAGATGCAGAAAGCTGGGTGGTGTTACGGCGCCTCCTTATGGCCTGTATCTGGGAGCGGTTTATTATCCCGAACATTACGGTATTGCCAAGCATCCGGTGTTCGACAAATTGCCGGCTGATGCCCAGCGGCACGATTAGGCTAAAAGCCTTGCAAGCTTGTTTGCAATTGCCCGAATATCAAGTAGATTACTTTTCTTACAATCAATAACGATGGTCAATATGTATAACTATTTGTCTTTTCAAGTTCATGGCGGTCACGATCACGGTGGCGGTATTGCAGAGAGTATTGCAAGTTTACTGGCTTTTTTTGAAGAACTCCCGGCTCATGGCCCTGAGGGTATTTTCTCGATTTTGCTGCCCGGAATCTCCAACATGGATAACATTCATCCTATGCTGGTACATTTTCCGCTGGCATTTTTATCGACTTTTTTTATTTTGGATGTGGTCGGTACGCTGGCTAAAAAACAACATTGGCGCAATGTTGCAAGCTGGTTGCTTTATTTGGGCACCATAGGCGCTGCCTTTACGGTGATGGCCGGTTTTATGGCCGCAAATACGGTAGCGCATGGGGAGGAGGTTCATGCCATTATGGAGCGGCATGAGCATTTCGGCATATCTGTACTGTCTTTGGCGGTTTTATTGTCGGTCTGGCGCTTGAAAAGTAGTGGAGTCATTCAAGGTGCAGCTAACAGCTTTTTTCTGATATTGGCTGGGGTGCTCTGCGTTTTGATGATGCTGGGCGCTGACTTAGGTGGGTTGATGGTTTACAAATATGGAGTGGCTGTTAAAGCTGCTCAAGTTCCGGATGCTCATGGACACGAACATGAGCACGCTCATGAACACGAGCATTAATAAATAACATAAGGGCAGTTTTTCAGATTAAATTTAAGGGCATTTTGAAGTTTTAGGCTGTATTGCAAACTTAACCTCGCTAAATTTTCAGTGTTATTGAATACAAGGCCGATTTTATATCGGCCTTTTTTGTGGGTGCAGATGTTAAATTAACCTCAGTTCGGGATAAGAAAAGCGGGCAGGTTTTGGTAAAAACAGGAAAACTATAGATTCCGACATCCATTTTTTTCCTCAAAACCTGCCCCCTATGAAATTAACACAATTGTTTTGCGATGTAGATGATTT
>DATBRD010000040.1:0-40303 GCA_036560465.1 Methylobacter sp. | reverse complement strand
GAGCATTATTGATTATTTGGCTTTTTATAATGGAAAACGCATGCACTCAAAACTAAGCTATCAATCCCCGCTGGAATTTGAACGGGAATTCTATAGGAAGACTGCTTAAGAAAGTGTCCTGTTTTAGTTGACCATTACACTGTTACATGATCGCTAAGATCAACTGGTGTTGAATCATCAATCGATTTGTACTTCCAAACTTGAGCTTTGATGAGGGTGAGCATCATTCTTCCTTATTCATTTCTATCATACAATTTTTTTGATCAGGGGCTGCATCCAGACTAAGCGGACAGTCAAAACAAAATTTTGAAATCTGGTGTTAGATAAGGATGCCATTTGAAAATCTATAGGTATCGGTATCAAGTCTGAATTTTCAAAGTTTTAAATCCATGGAGAGCACGATGCGCTGAACGCTGGCGTTTAGAATGAGCAAGTTATTGACCTAAACCAGTTATTCGAGAATATCCTTTGAACTGCACAAAGTGGCTGAGCTGAGACTAACCTCAGATTCAATCTAAAGAATGTTTAAAACTTCCAGACTAAATTGAAATCAATATAACTTTGACATTGGTTTTGTTTTGGTTGTTCATTCGTGATGAACTAAGTTGGGGCCGCGTTAGCGGCCCCGGTTATCGACTTGAACGGTTCACAGCATGTCTTTAACTTTGCCGTTGTTATTTACTCCAGGCTGCGATTTAAGTTGTAGCTTATGGGTAAACATACAAAACAGATTAAAGTTTACAGTTTGCAATGACTATGAACACTTACTCTCCCCACAATTCAAACAAGTCATACACCCATCCATCAACACCATCGCCTTGGTGCTGCACTTGGTGCACAGTACGGCCTTTTCCGGAAACGCCTGTCCTTCCGTCTCGCCATGCGCGGCTTCAAATTCCTTGCGCTTTTCTTCAAGAAACTGCTTGGTGTGGTCGCTCATCGCTTCCGGCTTGATCATGCCGATGTGTTTCAGATGCGATTCGATGGCGTAGCCGATTTCGGCAACTAAGGACGGCATGAACACGCCGCCTTTTTTGAAGTAGCCGCCGTGCGGGTCGAATACAGCTTTCATCTCTTCGACTAAAAAACAAGCATCGCCGCCTTTGCGGAACACGGCCGAGATTAATCGAGTCAGCGCCAACACCCATTGGAAATGCTCCATGTTTTTGGAGTTGATGAAGATTTCGTAAGGCCGACGTTCTTCGTGGGCGGTTCCGGCGTTCAGGATCATGTCGTTGATCGTGATATACAGCGCATGCTCCGACTGCGGGGTTTTGATTTTATAGGTGGAGCCGAGCAGCACTTCCGGACGTGTCAGGTTTTCGTTCATGCTTTCCAGCGTTGGCTGTTCCGGCTCTTGCTTAACCGGTTCTACATCGTCTTTGCTGAGGACTTTGTAGCCGACGATCTTTTTGGTGATTTTATGGGTCATGTCTGTAGCCTCAATCATTGTTTTGATGTCAGCATCTTGCTGCTGATGTTCTGTGTCATGTTTTTTCGCTTCCATCAAAATTTACCGTAGTAGCCTTCTTTTAAAGCATCAAACAAATTAGCGGCGCTGTGGATTTCGCCGTCGTATTCCACTTCTTCATTGCCTTTAAATTCCACCACGTGGCCGTCTTCCAGCGTGAACTGGTAAGTGGTGTTTTCAAGGTCGGATTCTTTAACCAACACGCCCTGGAACACTTCTGGATTGAAGCGGAATGTGGTACAGCCTTTCAGGCCTTTGTCGTAGGCATACTCGTAAATGGACTTGAAGTCTTCATACGGGTAATCGGTCGGCACGTTGGCGGTTTTGGAGATCGACGAGTCGATCCATTTTTGCGCGGCCGCTTGAATATCGACATGCTGTTTCGGGGTTACGTCATCCGCCGAGATGAAATAATCCGGCAGTTTTTTGTCGGGATCGTCGCTGTACGGCATCGCATCGGCATTGATCATCTCGCGGTAAGCCAGCAGCTCAAAGGAGAATACGTCGATTTTTTCCTTGGATTTTTTGCCGGCGCGGATCACGTTGCGCGAGTAATGGTGCGCAAAGCTTGGCTCGATGCCGTTGCTGGCGTTGTTGGCCAGTGACAATGAAATAGTCCCGGTCGGCGCAATGGAGCTGTGATGCGTGAAGCGGGCGCCGGTTTCAATCAGCTCGGTGACCAGTTGGGGTTCTTCCTGAGCCAGTTGCTGCATGTAACGGCTGTATTTGGTATGCAGCAATTTGCCGGGCACGCGGTCGCCGACTTTAAGTCCGTCGGCGATCATTTCCGGGCGCTTGTGCAGCATTTCGCCGGTGACGGTGAACATCTCTTCCATGATCGGCGCGGGGCCTTTTTCTTTGGCCAGCGCAAGTCCGGCTTTCCAGCCTTCGATAGCCAGTACCTTGGTCACTTCTTCGGTAAATTCCAACGATTGTGAATCGCCGTATTTCATGCCCATCATGGTCACTGTTGAACCCAATCCCAGATAGCCCATGCCGTGGCGGCGCTTGGTCAGGATTTCTTCGCGTTGTTGCGGCAGGGGCAGGCCGTTGATTTCGACCACGTTGTCGAGCATGCGGGTGAAGATCTTGATGGCTTTGCGGTAGTTGTCCCAGTCAAAATGCGCGTCATTGGTGAACGGTTTTTTGACGAAGCGGGTCAGGTTGATCGAGCCTAACAAGCATGAGCCGTAAGGCGGCAACGGCTGTTCGCCGCAAGGATTGGTGGCGCGGATTTTTTCGCAGAACCAGTTGTTGTTCATCTCGTTGACTTTGTCGATCAGGATAAATCCCGGTTCGGCGTAATCGTAAGTCGAACTCATGATGATGTCCCACAACCGGCGCGCGGGCATGGTTTTGCTGATTTTGCAGGCGACCAGGCCGTCGTCGTTAAGCACGTAACCTTCTATATAGGGCAGGTCGCGCCAGATGATCTGGCTTGAATCGCTCAAATCCAGGTTATCGATCTGGACTTGTTTTTCGGTGACAGGGAACGACAGCGCCCACGGCAGGTCGTTTTTAACCGCTTCAACGAACTCGGAGGTAATCAGCAGCGACAGGTTGAACTGGCGCAGGCGTCCGTCTTCGCGTTTGGCGCGGATGAATTCGACGACATCGGGATGGCCGACATCGAAAGTCGCCATTTGCGCGCCGCGCCGTCCGCCAGCCGACGATACGGTAAAGCACATCTTGTCGTAGATATCCATGAACGACAGGGGGCCGGAAGTATAAGCGCCTGCGCCGGATACATAAGCGTTCTTGGGCCGCAGGGTGGAAAATTCATAACCGATGCCGCAACCGGCTTTTAGCGTCAGTCCGGCTTCATGCACCTTGCCCAGAATGTCGTCCATGGAATCGGCGATAGTGCCCGATACGGTGCAGTTAATCGTCGATGTGGCCGGTTTGTGTTCCAGCGCGCCGGCATTGGAGGTAATCCGCCCGGCTGGAATAACGCCTTGGCGCAACGCCCACAGGAAATCCTTGTAGCATTGCTCCTGTTTGGTTTTGCCTTTTTCCACCTCGGCAATCGCCTTGGCGACCCGCTGGTAAGTTTCATCGATGGAACCGTCGATAGCGACGCCATCTTTGGTTTTTAAACGATATTTAGTGTCCCAAATATCCATTGAAGCGTCCTGAAATGGTATTTCAGTCACGGTGTTGGGAATGACATGTAACTTTGCCGACATCGGTATGTCCCTGTTAATAGTGGAAATTAAGGCTAGCCGGTTTAGGGCTAATATTCGATATATAGTGATAGTTTTTTTATGATAACACAATATGTAGTGTTTCGTAGAGAAAATAAAAAAATGAGGCGCGACTCACAATTGACTCTACTCAACCAGAAAATCACCGCTTTGGTGCTGCCACATGGCGTAATATTTGCCTTGTTTGGCCAGCAATTGCTGATGCGTGCCTTGTTCTATGATTCTGCCTTGTTCCAGCACCACAATGCGGTCCATTGTCAGAATGGTGGAAAGGCGGTGGGCGATCACCAAGGTTGTTTTATTTTTAATCAGCTCGAAAATGGCGGTCTGGATCTTTTTTTCGGTCAGTGAATCCAGCGCGCTGGTGGCTTCATCCAGAACCACAATCGGCGCATCTTCCAAAAAGGCGCGGGCAATGGCGATGCGTTGTCTTTCGCCGCCGGAAAGCTTGACGCCGCGCTCGCCGACCAGCGTGTCGAAGCGGCCTGGCAGCTGTTCGATAAACTCAAGGCAATGGGATTTTTGGGCGACATCAATCAGCCGGGCTTCCGGAATATCCTCGCCCAAGGTGATATTGTCCCGTATCGAGCGATGGAACAGCTCCGGCTGTTGTGGCACCATGGCAATTTGCTGGCGCAGTGAGCTCAGCGTAAAGGCTTTGGCGTCCTGGCCGTCATAGCTGATACTGCCTTGTTGAGGATCAAGAAAGCGGAACAGCAGTTTGGTCAATGACGACTTGCCGGAACCGGACTGGCCGACCAGCGCGACTTTTTCGCCGGCTTTGATGTGCAGGGAAAAGTTCTCAAACAGCTGGGTTTGGCGCGAGTTTTCTTCATTGTAGGTAAAGCCGATATTGTTAAAGTCGATAGCGCCGTGGCTGATGGTCAACGGCTGGGCATTGGGTGCATCGACCTCGACATCTTGCTGCCTGAACACATCGGCCATTTCGGAGGCATCGGCCAAGGCGGTGAAAAAGTTCCTGAAATTGCGCCCGAACTCCCATAAGCGCTGGATCAGCATGATCATGATCGACTGAAACAACACGAACTCGCCAACCTGAAAATTGCCGGCTCGCCATTTTTGTATCATCAAATAAACCAGCAGCAATTCGATGCCGAAGGTCATCAGGCCTTGTATCGCAAAAGAGAAAAACATCAGTATCCAGGCGATTTTTTTCTTCCGGTAAACCTTATCCGAGGCCTGATTGATGCGCGCCTGTTCGATGGCTTCCATCGCAAAGCTTTTGACAATGGAGATATTGCTGATCGCATCCGAATACACGCCGCCGACAGTGGAGTCGGCCTGGGCTACAGCCTTGTCGAAACGCAGTTTCCAGACCGAATAGCCAATATTCCAGATGATAAAGAGTAGAACCCAGATCAGGAAATAGCAGGCGAATTCGGGCTGTTGCTGGTAGAAGATCGTAAAGGCAATGCTGACCGCGACAATGTTCATGAAAAACTGGAACAAAAACCAGTCCATGATGACTTCAAAAGATCGGGAAAAGCGGTTGGCCTGCTTGATCAGGCTGCCGGAAAAGCTGTTTTCGAAAAACACGTATTTTTGTTTTTTAAGCACCTCGAAACAGCGTTTTTCCAGCAAGTTAACGCCGCCGCCATCGAGCGGAACAATAGCGATTTCAAGCAAGCGCCAGGACAGCCAGATGCAGCCATAAATGATCGCGACCTGCTTCAGGTTGTCCAGCAGCAGTGCCAAGGTTGCGTTCGAATAGGGCGCGGCCAAGCCGTTGGCAATGTTTTTGTAGTAAATCGGCGCCGCTAAATCCAGAGTGACGGCGGAAGCCAACGCGAACAGGGCCAGCAAGAAAAACCATTTTTTCTGCCAGACAACCCGGCCGTATTCTTTAAAGATGATATTCATGAGTGTGTTGTAAAGTGCCGGGATATTGTTAAAGAATTTTCACCACAGAGAACACGGAGGACACGGAGGTTTGACTTAATTTCGTTAGACGAATTTTGGGGCGTGGCAATATTATTGATTCCTCCGTGTCCTCCGTGGTTAAATGCTTTTCTTAGATTTAAAGAACAAATCGCTTAATCCCATTTTTTAGCATGATTTCATTGAAATTGATGAGTAGGCCGACGTTTAATTGAGCAAGACGCATATAAGTGAGGATTTGCGCTTCATGGATTTTCTGTAGTTTATCGACGCTTTTCAATTCAACGATGAGCTTGTTTTCAACCAGAAAATCAAGGCGATATCCGCATTCCAATGCAGTGCCTTTGTAATTTACAGGTAATGCTTTTTGTCGCTCGAAAGCAAGGCCCGAGTTGCTCAATTCATAAGCTAAGCAGTGCTCATAAGTTGATTCCAACAAGCCGGGGCCTAAAGTCTTATGGACCTCAATAGCACAGCCGATGACTTGACCTGACAAATCAGCAAGCTGCATTACTCCGTGTTCTCTGTGTCCTCCGTGGTGATTCATTGCACGATCAGTTCTTGTTAGCCCGATGCTCGATCAGATCATCAACCACGGACGGATCGGCCAGTGTGGAGGTATCGCCTAGGCTGCCGATTTCATTGGACGCCACTTTGCGCAAAATACGGCGCATGATTTTACCGGAGCGGGTTTTGGGCAAGCCCGGCGCCCACTGGATGATATCCGGGTGGGCGATCGGGCCGATTTCTTTTTTAACCAGCTCGATCAGTTCCTGGCGCAGCGCTTCGGTAGGCTCGATGCCGACATTTAAGGTCACATAGGCATAGATGCCTTGGCCCTTGATGTCATGCGGATAGCCGACCACGGCCGCTTCGGCGACATGCTCATGCAACACCAGCGCGCTTTCGATTTCCGCAGTGCCCATGCGGTGCCCGGACACATTGATCACATCGTCAACCCGGCCGGTAATCCAGAAATAGCCGTCCTTATCGCGGCGCGCGCCGTCGCCGGTAAAATAATAGCCGGGGTAGTTTTTAAAGTAGGTGTCGATAAAGCGTTGATGGTCGCCGTAAACGGTGCGCGCCTGTCCCGGCCATGACCGGCTGACGACTAAAATGCCTTCGGCTGCGCCTTCCCTGATCCAGCCCTCGTTGTCGATGATTTCCGGCTTGATGCCGAAGAAGGGCAGGGTGGCGGAACCCGGTTTTAAGGCGATTGCGCCGGGCAACGGGGTGATCATGATGCCGCCGGTTTCGGTTTGCCACCAGGTATCGGAGATAGGGCAGCGGCTGTCG
Organism: Methylobacter sp.; assembly: GCA_036560465.1. Classification (GTDB taxonomy): domain Bacteria; phylum Pseudomonadota; class Gammaproteobacteria; order Methylococcales; family Methylomonadaceae; genus Methylobacter_A. Next base: position 33,433 of record DATBRD010000040.1, on the reverse strand, counting down.
CCGACGACATGGTAATACCATTCCCAGGCTTCCGGGTTAATCGGTTCGCCGACCGTGCCGAGTATCCTTAAACTGCGGCGCGAGCAGCGTTTGACGAACTCGTCGCCCTGTGCCATCAGCGCGCGGATCGCGGTCGGCGCGGTATAGAAGATGTTGACCTGATGCTTGTCGATTACCCGCCAAAAGCGGTCGGCTTCAGGATACGTCGGCACGCCTTCGAACATCAATGTGGTGGCGCCGTTGCATAATGGGCCGTAGATCATGTACGAATGGCCGGTGACCCAGCCGATATCGGCGGTGCACCAGTAAATGTCGCCGTCGTGATAATCGAACACGTATTTGTGGGTCATGGCGGCATACAGCAGATAACCGCCGGTAGTGTGCAAGACGCCTTTGGGTTTGCCGGTTGAACCTGAGGTATACAGGATAAATAACGGGTCTTCGGCATCCATGGCTTCGGCGGGGCAGTCGGCGCTAGCGGTGGTCATTGCTTCGTGGTACCAGACGTCGCGCTGCTCGTGCCAGTCAACGGCATTGCCGGTGTTCTTGATGACGATGACTTTTTCAAGGCCGGGGCAGGCTGCGGCGGCTTCATCGGCATTGGTTTTAATGGGGATGGTTTTGCCGCCGCGATGGCCTTCGTCGGCGCAGATCAGAAAACGGCAATCGGCATCCAGAATCCGGTCTTTTAGCGCCTCGGCGGAAAAGCCGCCGAATACGATTGAATGCACGGCGCCGATACGGGTGCAGGCCAGCATCACCGCGGCCGCTTCGCTGATCATCGGGAGGTAGATGCAGATGCGGTCGCCTTTTTTAGCGCCTTGGGCTTTTAACACATTGGCAAACTTGCAGACTTGTTCATGCAATTGCCGGTAAGTGATTTTCTTGTCCTGCGCCGGATTGTCGCCTTCCCAGATAATGGCGACCTGATCGGCACGTGCTGCAAGATGCCTGTCCACGCAGTTGACGCTGACGTTGAGCTTGCCGCCTTCAAACCAGCGGATATGGCCGGTTTCAAAATCGCAGTCCGTGACGTTATCCCAAGGCTTGCCCCAGTCCAAAAACAGCTCCGCCTGTTCAGCCCAAAAAGCTTCCGGTTCAGCGATGGAGCGCTGATACAGGGTTTTATAAGTTTCAGCGGTAATGTGCGCCTTAGCTGCTATTTCCGGTTTTATGTCATAAATTTTGTCGTCTGACATGAGTTATCCTTGGACTTGATTGAAAGAGTGTAAGGCGTGTTTATTCGGCATGGAATGGACAACATCGGCTTTTAGAGGGAGACATATGTGCGGCTTGAGTCATCGGTGTTTAATGTTGAAAAGATTTGCGCCGTTTCCGTAAAATCAGCATTTTTATAGCAAGTTGATAGGCATGGAGAGCGGATTATTTTTTAAGTATAGCTATTCAGAACTATTTTATCCCTGTTACTATCAAGCTTGGCAAGCGATGCCGCCTGGAGTTTTCTGGAAAGTATTTTAACATTCATCTAAGAGGGACTTATGAACAATCGATTACTATGCGCCGCATTACTGTGGCTACCGGTCTTTACAAGCAGTGCCGCAATTAAAGTATCGGAGCATGTGCTTGAGAATGGCTTAAAAGTGCTGGTTAAGGAGGATCACCGCTCTCCGGTTGCGGTGTCTCAAGTTTGGTACAAAGTGGGCTCAAGCTATGAGCCGGGCGGCATTACCGGCATTTCCCACATGCTTGAACATATGATGTTTAAAGGCACTGATAAACATGCTCCCGGCGAGTTTTCGCGGATCATTGCTGAAAACGGCGGCGAAGAAAACGCTTTTACCGGCACCGATTACACGGCTTATTTTCAAACCATGGAAGCCTCCAGGCTGGCGGTCAGTTTTGAGCTGGAAGCCGACCGGATGCGCAATCTGCATTTGCTGCCTGATGAGTTGAAAAAAGAGCTGCAGGTGGTTACCGAAGAGCGAAGGATGCGTACGGACGATAATCCGCAGGCAAAAATGCAGGAACATTTTAATGCGATGGCTTATACCAACAGCCCGTATAAAAATCCTGTGATCGGCTGGCCTTCGGATATTGAAAATTACAAGGTCGAAGACCTTCAGGCCTGGTATCAGCGTTGGTATGCGCCCAACAATGCAACGCTGGTGGTGGTGGGAGATGTGGAGCCCAAAGCTGTTTTTGAGCTGGCGGAAAAATATTTTGCCCCGCTTAAACCCAGCGAGCTTAAAGTCATAAAGCCGCAGGCCGAAGTCGAGCAGCTGGGCGCTCGGAAGATGACTGTTAAGTTACCGGCCAAACTACCCTATCTGCTCATGGGCTATAAAGTGCCGGTATTAACAACCGCGCAAAATGAGTGGGAGGCGTATGCGCTGGAAGTTTTGGCCGGTGTGCTGGATGGGGGCAGCAGCGCTAGATTGGAGTCCGGGCTGGTGCGCGGCAAGCAAATAGCCGTTTCCGTTGGCGCAAGTTATAGCTTGTATTCAAGGTTGCCGGAAATATTGACGCTGGAAGCGACGCCTGCGGAAGGGAAAACCGTCTGGGACTTGGAAAACGCATTAAAGGAAGAGATTGCCAAGCTGCAAATGAAACTGATCGATAACGAGGAGTTGCAGCGGATTAAGGCGCAGGTTCTAGCCAAGGCAGTTTACGAGCGGGATTCCGGCTTTTATCAGGCTATGCAGCTAGGCACGCTGGAGACAGTCGGCCTGGGCTGGAAAAAAGTCGATGAATATGTCGATAAGGTCAATCACGTTACCGCAGAGCAGGTGCGCGATGTTGCGCGTAAGTATTTGATCGAAGATAAATTGAGTGTCGCTTATTTGGAACCTTTGCCTATCACTGGACACATTACCGAGACCAAGACCGAAAAAGGAGTTAGATAATGCGTATTCATCTGTTAAGTTTTATGTTGGTAGCTTGGTTTGCGGCTTTTTGCAGCCCCGCGCGGGCCGCTGCAAAAATCGAGCACTGGCAAACGCCGCAGGGTAGTCGGGTTTATTATGTCCATACCGAAGGTCTGCCGATGGTGGACATACAGGTTGCTTTCGATGCCGGCAGTGCACGTGACGGGAGCCAGTTCGGCCTGTCTGCATTAACGTCCGCACTGCTCGATACCGGAGCCGGGAAGTGGAATGCCGATGAAATTGCCCAACGCTTTGAAAGTGTCGGCGCGCAATTCGGCTCTAGTGTTTCCAACGACATGGCTTCCGTTTCGCTTCGTACATTAACGGATAAGCAGTTATTCGATAAAGCGCTGGAGACTATGCAAGTCATTCTGGCCAGTCCAAGTTTTAATGAAGCCGATTTTCAACGCGAAAAAAATCGGACTTTGGCCGGGTTAAAGCAGCAGGAAGAATCGCCTGCCGAGCTAGTCAAGATTGCCTACTATAAAGCTTTGTACGGCGATCATCCCTATGGACATCCGACTCCGGGTACGATTGCTACGGTATCCGGTTTGCAAAGCGCGGATCTGCGCAGTTTTTATCAAAAATATTATGTGGCCGCCAATGCGATGATGGTGATTGTAGGCGACTTGTCCAGACAACAGGCGGAACAAACCGCCGAGAAGTTGGTATCCGGATTGCCGAAAGGACAAAAGTCGGAACCCTTGCCGGAAGTGGTTATGCCGGTGAAAGCAGGCAAGCAGCATATCGATTTTCCATCTTCGCAGACGCATGTTCTGGTCGGAATGCCCGGCACCTACCGTAAAGATCCTGATTACTTTGACCTGTATGTCGGCAACCATATTCTGGGCGGCAGCCCATTGGTGGCCAAGCTTTTTGATGAGGTCAGGGAAAAACGCGGTCTGGCATACAGCGCGAGCAGCTCTTTTGCGCCGCTGTTCAGGAAGGGGCCGTTTGCGATAAGCCTGCAAACCCGCAATGACCAAACCGGGCAAGCGCTGGAAGTGGTTAATAAAACCTTGACCGATTTTATTGCTCAAGGGCCTACGGAAGCCGAACTGACTGCCGCCAAGAAAAATATTACCGGCGGATTTGCGATGCGCTTCGATACCAATAAAAAACTGGCTAGTTACGTGTCGATGATCGGCTTTTATGAAATGCCGCTGGATTATCTGGACACTTTCCAGCAAAACGTCGATAAAGTGACCGTGGCATCGATAAAGGATGCTTTTAAACGCCGCGTCGACCCGCAGTTAATGCAAACCATCACCGTAGGCGGGAGCGCAAAAAAGAGTGAAAAATAAGCTCAGGATTATTGGCGGGGACTGGCGCAGCCGGCAGTTAAGTTTTGTCGATGCGCCGGGGTTAAGGCCAACGCCCGCAAGAGTCAGGGAAACTTTGTTCAACTGGTTGCAATATGAAATTGTCGGTAAACAATGCTTGGATTTGTATGCGGGCAGCGGCGCTTTGGGTTTTGAGGCCGCTTCCCGAGGCGCCAAGTCAGTCATTCAGGTAGAAAGCAATGCCCAGGCCTGCCGTCATTTAAGAGACAATGCGCTCGTGCTGTCCGCCTCCGACCGGATAAAAGTGGTGCAGAGCGATGTACTACGCTATCTGGACGGAAATCCAGAAGCCTTTGATGTGGCGTTTCTCGATCCGCCGTTCGGCCAGAGTCTGGCGATTCAAACCTGCAGGCAGTTGGAACAGAATGGCTGGCTGGCCAAGCATGCCAAGATTTACGTTGAAACCGAAAGGCATTTTGATTTTGCAGGCATGCCCGAAAATTGGCGGCAGCTGAAAAGCAAAAGCGCGGGTGAAGTCGGCTATCATTTGTTCGAACGGACTGGATAATGTCAGGTTATAATTACAAGCGGCTGCGTAGGTAATTATTCCTCAAGATTACCAGTTCCATCTCCCATGTGATTTAAATGAGTATTTTAAATCAGCTTCTTAGTATAGAATTGCCGCTTTTTTCGAAAATCACACACTATGCAAACCATTGCAATTTATCCGGGTACCTTTGATCCTATCACCAATGGGCATTTGGATCTGATTGCCAGAGCGTCGAGGCTTTATCATAAAGTGATTGTTGCTGTGGCAGTAAACAGGGGTAAAGCGCCACTGTTTTCTCTGGAGGAACGGGTAAATTTAGCTAAAGCGGTTGTTTCTGAATTTCCCAATGTGGAGGTGATCGGTTTTGATAACCTGCTGGTCGAGTGCGCCAAACAGCAGGGAGCCAATGTGATTTTGCGGGGATTGAGGGCGGTATCCGATTTTGAATACGAGTTTCAGTTGGCCGGAATGAACCGGCGTCTGGCGCCGGAACTGGAGACTGTGTTTTTAACCCCGGCCGAACAGTATGAATTTATTTCTTCGAGCATGATCCGTGAAATTGCGCAGTTGAACGGAGACGTGTCCTGTTTTGTTCCTGATCTTGTACACCAAAGTCTAATTAACAAATTCAAACCCGAGTAAAATATGACTTTGGTTATTAATGAAGATAAATGTGCCCGATGTGGCGTTTGTGAGTCAGAGTGTCCGAATGAGGCTGTTTTTCAGACTGAAGATGCTTATGTCATAAACCCTTTATTATGTACAGAATGCAAGGAACGTTATGGCGAACCGCTATGTGAAGCGGCTTGCCCCAATGGTAGTATCCACGAGATAAAAGACACTTTATATAAGAAGTGTTTGCGTATATTTAGTTGAGCAAGATTGATTGCTCATTAGTGTTGTAATGTGTAGGAGTATGTATGGCCCTTATTATTAATGATGAATGCATCAATTGTGATGTTTGCGAGCCGGAGTGCCCGAACGGTGCGATTTCTCAAGGCGAGGATATTTATGTCATTAATCCTGAATTGTGTACCGAATGTGTAGGCCATCATGATGTGCCGCAATGTATGGATGTTTGTCCGGTTGATTGTATCGATAAAGATCCCAAGCATGTTGAGGACAAGGAAAGCCTGTATCAGAAGTATTTGAAATTGATAGGTTAGGCTTTTTGCTGCGTAGGGATGACCGGCTGGCCGTCCCTACGCAATCCATGATTTAATTAAATTTCGCTCTTAACCAGCCCAAGCTCTCAGCCGTAGTTCCAACCGGCTTATATTCCGCGCCGACCCATCCCGAATAGCTTGATTTCTCAATAGCTGAAAACATCCGCTTGAAATCAATCCGTCCGGTCCCGGGCTGACCCCGTCCTGGGCAATCGGCGAACTGGATATGGCCGATTTGACCGGCATGCTCGGCAATAAATGCCTCGGGCTTTTCGCCCATCATTTGCATGTGATAAATGTCGTACTGCATCAACAGTTCAGGACGGTTTAACTGATCCAGAACGCTGAGCATTTGCGTCTCGTTATAGATGATAAATCCGGGCATGTCGTGAATATTGATGGCTTCAAACGCTGTTTTGATGCCCAACGGCGCAAAGGCTTCGACAGCGAAACGCAGGTTCTCCTTAAAAGTTTCCAGATATCGCTCCAGCCGGCTGTTATCCAGGCAGCGGCCCGGCAGCACGTTGATGACTTCCGGCTTTAACAGTTTTGCATAGTCGACGGTTTGAGCGACGGCATCCTTAAATTGACCGCGCTTTTCAGGTACGCAGGCCAGTCCCTCGCCGCCTTGCAATAAATCGGCCGCGGCTACATTGAACAAAACCAGTTTTAAGTCGTATTCGTCGAGTTTGTCTTTTATCTCGGCTGCGCTCAACTCGTAAGGAAACTGAATTTCAACGGCGTTAAAGCCTGCTTGCCTGGCGGCCTTGAAACGGTCAATAAGGGCAACTTCGGTAAATAGCAGGCTCAGGTTGGCGGTAAATTTAAGCATCGGTTTTTGTGTAGAGTTTGATTAACGTGGCGGGGTCTTGTTCCAGATAACCGTGGCTGCCGTGCAGTTGCATCAACTGAGAGGCCAGCGCGGACATCGGGACGGCAGTGCCCTGTTTGGTCGATAAATCGACCGCCATGCTCAAGTCTTTCAGCAGGGTTTTAACTCGCCATTTGACCGGTCCGAAGGCTTCAGTTGCCATTTCGGCGCCGGTGATCTGCAATGGCTTGGAATCGGCAAACCCACCGGCCAGCGCGGCGGGTATTTGTTCTGCATCGACGCCGGCCTGTTTGGCTAAAGCCATCATTTCGGCGATAACCAGCACATTGCAGCTGACAATCATCTGGTTGCAGATTTTGGTGATCTGGCCGCAGCCGATCTCGCCCATATGGGTCAACTGCTTGTACAGCGGCGCGAGAACTATCCGGGCAATGTCGATATGTTCTGCGTTGCCGCCTGCCATAATCGCCAGATTGCCCAGTTCGGCACCGGCAACACCGCCGGAAACCGGTGCATCGACCCAGCCCATACCGCACTTTTTATGCAGTAGCGCTGCCAGCTGCCGGGTGTTTTCCGGATGAATGCTGGACAAGTCAATCAGCAACTTGCCCGCGGTGCCGCTGGCTAAAATATCATTGCGGACAACGGTTTCTACGACCGCGGTGTCGGCCAGGCACAGAATAATCACTTCGGAGGAACGGACTAATTCGGCAACGGAAGCGCAGGCCTTGGCGCCCGCATCCGTGACCGGCTGGAGCTTTTTATGGCTGCGGTTCCAGACATTGACGTTAAAGCCCGCATCCAGCAAACGCAAGGTCATTGGCTTGCCCATCAATCCGATACCGATGAAGCCGAGGGTGGGTTTTTTATCTAACATAGTTTTAGTTTTTATTGGTTAACGGTCGAAATGAAACGCAGCTTAGCCCAGGGCCTGGTAACGCCTAGAGGTCGATTCTACGGTATAATGACGGCAGACAGGATTATCCTGCACAGTGTTTTTAATATAAACCCTTGCTGCGTTTTGCCGGCAAGTTTAATCGAGAGGACGTTTGCGTGGCAAAGGCGAGTGAGTTAAAAAGAGGCATGGTGGTTGAAATAAACGGCGTACCGCATGCGGTTAAGCAGGTGGACGCTAAAAGTCCATCATCCCGCGGCGCGTCAACCTTGTACAAGATCCGTTTTACCAATCTTAAGACCGGCCAGAAACTCGATGAGTCGCTAAAAGGCGATGATTTTTTCAAGGATGCCGATCTGGTGCGAGCCAAGGTGCAGTTTTCCTATATGGACGGGGATAACTATATCTTCATGGATATGGAGGATTATACCCAGTACAGTTTGAGCAACGAGGATTTGGAAGGCCAGATCGAGTATCTGACCGAAGGCCTGGAAGGCATCGTGGCGTTGTTGGTGGACGATGCGGTTCTGGGTATTGAACTGCCGAGTTCCGTGGTGCTGCCGATTGTGGAGACGGCTCCGGCCATTAAGGGTGCGACGGCGTCAGGGCGTACCAAAACCGCCAGAGTGACCACCGGGCTGGAGGTTCAGGTGCCAGAATATCTGGAGCCTGAGGAGTTGATCAAAATCAATACCGAGACCGGGAAATTCATGTCCCGCGCTTGAGCCATGACCAATCGTTTAACCGTTGCCCAAGGCGAATTTGAGCTGAACCGGCTGCCGAAACGGCCGAGGGAATTGCTGCGCGCCTGGGATGCCGCTGATGAATACCTGCTCGACATGCTTGCAGAACAGCCAGGGCTACTGGATGGCGCGCGGATTTTGATAGTGAATGACAGTTTTGGCGCGCTGGCAGTGGCGCTGAATGCTTATCGGCCTTACGCGCTATCGGATTCCTATCTATCGCAGCAAGCCACACGACTTAATCTTGCCGCAAACAACTTGCCTGAGCAAAACGTCGGATTGCTGAGCAGTCTTGAAATGCCGGAGGGCGTATTCGATCTGGTGCTGATTAAAGTGCCAAAGACGCTGGCTTTATTGGAAGACGAGCTGATACGCTTGCGTCCGCATTTAACCGCGTCAACCCGGATTACCGTCGCAGGCATGATCAAAACCCTGCCGCCCTCGGTTTGGAAATTGCTGGAACGCTTGGTCGGGCCGACGACGACCTCGCTGGCGAAAAAAAAGGCGCGGCTGATTTTTGCATCCCTTGATTCGGGGCTGGTTGTTCCGACCAGTCCTTATCCGGTTAGTTACCGGCTTGAAAATACCGACTACCTGATTAGCAACCATGCCAATGTATTCTCGCGCGACAGTCTCGATATAGGGACGCGCTTCTTTCTCCAGCATCTGCCATCCCGGCAGGATGCCTGCAATATTATCGACTTGGGTTGCGGTAACGGCCTAGTCGGTTTAATCGCCGCCGAACATTGCCCTGCGGCGGCCGTGCATTTTATCGATGAATCTTTTATGGCGGTAGCATCGGCAAAGGATAATTTTGTGCGAGCTTTTAAAGATCAGCGTGAGGCGACTTTTCGTGTCAGTGACGGCTTAACGGAGGTTGAATCGGAATCGGCCGACTTGATACTTTGCAATCCGCCGTTCCACCAGCAAAATACAGTGGGTGACCAGATTGCCGTCAGCTTGTTTAAGCAGTCGAAGAGGGTGTTGCGTAAAGGCGGCGAGTTATGGGTAATCGGCAATCGGCATCTGGATTATCACAGCTATCTTGATCGTCTTTTTGGCGCGCATTCCATCGTCGCATCCAATTCGAAATTCGTTATCGTTAAGGCGAAGCTAGCGAGCTAATTTGCAGAAAATAACAAAAAATCAGGCAAAAAAAACTCCCGGCGCGTGAGCGTCGAGAGCGAGAAGCCAAACAGGAGAGACACTGTTTGAGGTAGGATAACGAGAGGTAATGAAAACTTTAGCCGTGCAATCCGTGCAATCTTTGACTTAAAAATATATTGCTGAATATAGCGGCCGTTGCAAACATAATTGTAGAAACAATAAATTCGCCGGAAAGAAAGCCCAGAATACCGACGACAAATATCAGTCCTATTAAAATATCTCTTTGAATATCAGTCATTTTAAAGATCCTTTACTATTTAGTAGGTAAGAAGTAATTAACGTTGAGTACACTATACTTGCGTACATATTGGTTGACAATATCAGCGATTATTAATTAATAGTTTCCTATATGAAAACAATCGTTTTTTGAATTTGCTTGGTTCATTTTTAAAATGCACAAAGACAGTCTAAAGCTAGTAAATGCCACGTTTGAAGAATGATTCATGCTGAGCGTTTTATGGTACTTAGTCAGTACGCTTTTAATTGAAATAACAGATAGCTATGAATGAGGATACGATTGCACGGAGCTGTGTATCACTATTAATAGTCGCATGGCTGAAGTCGACGCGGCGGTGCAGAAGAAAGGTTGGGAGCAGGTAATGTTTTAATGACAGGCTGCTGACGCGCGAACTTGGTAAGTCTTACGGTAGTAGTGTTTTGATTGAACTGCAACCTATTGGCTAATAGGGCTGGTTTACGATATCTCGGCGGGTTGTATCGCTAATCTATAATATTCGATAGCGATAACAAATCCCTTTCCAGTAAAACACTGTTGCCAAGGTTGAGTTCAACCAATCGACGCAGTTCGGAAATGCTGTCCAGATCGATATGCTCGCATTTAAAGCCCACCTTATTACCTACAACGTGCGTTGGGGTTAGTTCCATTTTTATTTGGACCTGTTCGGACAATCGTAATGTAAGAGTATAGAGTTTTTCCGGATCTTCTTCCCAGGGAAGCTCAAGACGTAATAAGCAGCCTTTTAAGGACAGGTCGATGATTTCACAATGCCACGTGTTTTCGTCGCAGTTTAAAATGCCTTTGTCTGTATAGAGAATGCGATGAAACTGGCGGTTATCTTCTATTAAGTGCATGGATTTAATTCAAAAAGAATTGCAAGGATGTGTTGTTGATAACCAGCACATCATTCATGTTTAATTTTAGCGGCTTATCGTTTAACGGCTCGTTGTTTATGGTTATCGTGCCGGTATTTTCCAATACGGAGACAAAATAACCTTCCTTTCTTCTTAGTATTGCAATAACGCCGTTGCCGTCATGGCCAAGCCGGGTCATAGACTTTTTTAATTGCAAAATTTTACCAATATTGCTGCCATTCATGAATTGCAAATTAGCGGCAGGGATTTGTAATTCATTATCAATTTCTTGATTGAGCGATTTTACGTCTTCGTCAATGAGATTATTGGATGCGTTAGACGCTACAAATTTTACGGTATTGAAAACGATGTCATGCTTGCCTATCGATATTGTGTCGTTGTCATTGAGGTTGCAAGCTTTGGTTTTTTTTCCATTGACGATTAACGGAAATTCATCATTGAGTTGCTTAACAGTGCAAGTGTCATCGCGAACAATTATGACGGCGTGGGCCGGGGCGATTGCCATGCTGTCAATAATCAAATCATTGGTTTCATCGCGTCCAATATGCACAATACCGTTTTCAAATAGGCCAGAATGGATAACTTTATCTTTAAAAAAAACAGTGAGTTTTGGCATTGAATTAGTAGCCCATTTTTAAACGAACTTTGATTATAGACGGTATTATTAGTTGTTCAAGAAATTCCCTTTTTTGGCTATGACTGAACCAGAGGGGCGATAATTTATTTTCTGGGCAGGAATTTGACTAATTTAACGCTGTTTTCATCCCGTTTTATGATCTCCAGCGGGTAGCTATGCAATTTAATGCTGGTTCCGGTTTCGGGTATGGTTTCCATAAACTCAATGATAAGCCCGTTGAGTGTTTTAGGGCCTTCCGTAGGAAGCGACCATTGCATGACGCGGTTTAATTCCCTAATAGTAATATTAGCATCAACCAAATAACTACCGTCGTTTTGCGCTCTTACAGCAACCTCTTCGGTAATTAGTTCCCCGACAATTTCCTGTAGTAAATCGTCCAGTGTAACCAGACCCTGCACATCGCCATATTCATCAACCACTAAGCCTATGCGGATTTTTTCATGCTTAAAGCGATGCATTTGGTTGTGCACCGGAGTGCTATCAGGGATAAACGAGGGTTTATCCAGGCAGTTGATAATAGTCTGTTTGTCAAAATCTTCCTGATTAATCAATACCAGTATTTTTCTTAAATGGATAAAACCGATAATCCTGTCGATACTGGTTTTGTAGACCGGTAACCGAGTATGCGGACTGGCTTTTATTTTGGCAATGATATCTTCGATCGGCAATTCAAGGTCTATGCCGACAATTTCATTGCGCGGCGTCATAATGTCTTCAACAGTCGCCGACTCGAGTTCTAGTATGCCCATCAGCATTTTTTGATAGCGTACAGGCATTAAGCTTTCTGCATCGCTAATAATGCTTTTTAACTCGTCTTTATCGAGCGCGTTATGGCGGTTCTTTTTGACATCGACACCGACGATGCGGAGTAACAGATTAACAACTAAATTGATGAACCAAACGACAGGATACAAGATTTTTAATAAAGGGGTGTAAACCCATGCGGCCGGAAAGGCAAGCAGTTCAGGTCTGATTGCGGCCAGTGTCTTGGGTGTTACTTCTGAGAAAATAAGCATTACGATCGTCAAAATACCGGTAGCGATAGCTACGATGGCTTCTTCATCGGCATAGAGCTTAATCGCAATAACGGTTGCTATTGATGCAGCGAAATTATTAACGAAGTTATTGCCCAGCAAAATCAGGCCAAGTAAGCGATCCGGTCTTTGCAGTAATTGTTGTGTTTTGATCGCACTGGAATGCTTTAGTTTGACTAAATGTCTTAACCGATAACGATTTAGCGTCATTAAAGCCGTTTCCGAGCCGGAGAAAAAAGCGGAAAAAATAAGCATGGCGGCAAGCATGCCAAACAGCATGCTAAGGGGCATATCGTTCAAAGAGAGCGTACTCCAAGGTTATGAAAACAACCCTAGTGTCTATTATGAGAAATATTTGTCAAGCCTGGATAGGGAGTGCGTGCTGTTTTGTTGTGTAAATCACATTAAAAAGGCTTTAGAACAGTATGAAATAAAAAGAATTTTGACAGGATGATGATTCGATGCTTAACTTTAGTCAAATAGCTAAATAATTAAAAAGGATTATTTTTAAGGTCGTGCCGAGTGATGAGCTGCAGTTATTGTTGCGGAAACTGTATGGCTAAACCTTAATGGCCTTAATATGGGAACGGGTGTAAGAAATATGGTATTGCCGCGTGTTTTGTTAATTGACGACAATAAAATAAGAACCCAGCAGCTGGAAACGATTTTTCAGTTTATGGAATACAAAATAGACGCTGCCGGTTCAGCGGATTATTCAGCTTATTTTGCCGAAACTGACCAGCTATCTGGAATTTTCGTCGGTGATGGCATTGATAAGCAGGCGACTGTTATCGGCAATATTGTTGAACGGGCAAATAAAGTCCCTGTTATTTTTGTAATCACTGAGGGCACGGCACATCAGGTTCCGACCGCAATCACAAATAGCGTGTTTCACGTACTGGAATGGCCGGCCACGCACCCCGTTTTGAAACCGATACTCGACAAACTGCTTGTGCCAAGCTCGCAAAAGACTTTTACGGTGCGAAGCGAGTCAGATCGTCGTTCATCTTCAGTTGAACGGCTAAAGGGTAAGAGTCAGGCCATCGCCGGTATCCGCAAATTAATTGAGCAGGTTGCAGAGTCGGACGCAACGGTTCTAATTTTGGGTGAATCCGGCACAGGAAAAGAAGTGGTTGCCCGTGCTTTGCATGATGCCTCATTTCGAAAAGATAAGCCGTTTGTGCCTATAAATTGTGGCGCCATCCCGGGTGAGTTGCTGGAAAGCGAGTTGTTTGGCCACGAGAAAGGCGCGTTTACCGGGGCTTTAAGCGCTCGGCAAGGGCGTTTTGAAATGGCGGAAGGTGGAACTCTCTTTCTGGATGAAATTGGCGACATGCCTTTGGCTATGCAGGTTAAGTTATTGCGTGTATTACAGGAACGGACCTTTGAGCGCGTAGGCAGTAACAAGACCATACATTGCGATGTGCGGGTTATTGCTGCAACACACAGATATCTTGAAAATGAGATTAAAGAAAACCGGTTTCGGGAAGATCTGTTTTACCGCTTAAATGTTTTTCCTATTGAAATACCGGCCTTAAAGGACAGGACTGAGGATCTACCGCTGTTAGTGAATGATCTTGTCGAGCGCATGGAGGCCTCCAATCGCGGTTCAGTGCGCCTGACCAATGCGGCAATGGCTATGCTGATGCAACATGAATGGCCGGGAAATGTTCGGGAGTTGGCAAATTTAATTGAAAGATTGGCCATTATTAAGCCCAAAGGGCTTATTGATGCCGCTGATTTGCCGGAAAAATTTCAACATTACAAGGTTTCTGAAGAAATTCTCGATGGTATTGAAGCGGTTGACATAGAAGAAGATGAACAGTCTGAACAAGTTGAAGTCATCAAGGCTTTTGAAGGAGCGATGAATACCTTTGAAGGGACAGTGAATAACTTGGCGCAACTGCCGGAGCAGGGTATAGATTTAAAAGAATATTTGAATGATTTAGAGATCGATTTGATACGGCAGGCATTAAACGAATGCAGCGGAGTAGTGGCTCATGCCGCCAAGCGGTTAAATATGCGGCGCACAACATTGGTTGAAAAACTGCGCAAATATGATTTGCAGCGTTAAAAGGGATAATGTCATTTTTTTGTCACGCATTGTGTAAGCTATTGAAAGTATGATCAATAATATTTGGTCTGTTTTTTGCTTTCTTTCTTAAAGTAAGTTTAAGTTGTAAGCCAGGGCGATCAGACATGAATATTCATACTACTCAAAAAAAGCAGAAAACCGAACAACTCACCGATGCGTTCCGGATTTTTAACGAGCTATCTCAGAATTTATCTGTTTCTTACCAAGGGCTGGAAGAGCAGGTCGCTAAGCTGCATGGGGAACTAGCCTTCGCTCATAGTGAACGGCTCAAAACGCTTGAGGAAAAAGAAAAGCTCGCCAGTCGCTTGGAAAAAATATTAGCGGCGCTTCCGGCTGGCGTTATTGTGCTGGATGCGGACGGCAAAATTTTGGATTGTAACGCGGTAGCCACCGATTTTTTGGGCGAGCCTTTGATTGGTATGGATTGGTCTGATGTTGTCATCCGCAGTCTGATTCCTGTTGGTAACCCTCATGAGCGTCAATTGCGTAACGGCAAACGGGTCAATATGACCGTTAGTAGAGATATCGCGCGCAGTGATCCTGCCGATTCCGGACAAATTGTCTTGTTATCGGATGTCAGTGAGATGCGAAATCTGCAGGATACGCTGAACCAGCAAAAGCAGCTATCGGCCATGGGAGAAATGGTGGCGAGCATGGCGCATCAGGTCAGGACTCCGCTGGCGACAGCAATACTCTATGCGTCGCAAATGAGCAGCCCGGCTCTAGATAACGAAAAGCGACAGCGGTTTTCGCAGAGAATTCTGGAGCGCTTGCAATACTTGGAAAGGCAGGTTAACGATATGTTGATTTTTGCCAAAGACGGACGCCTGGCGATGGAGTCTTTTTCATTGGCCGAATTATTAAATCACCTCAGGGAAGCGGTAAAAGAATATACCGGCAGCGGCAGGGTTGATCTGCAGATTGTTAATGGCGTGCAAAATGATGCAATGCTGGGCAATGAGAATGCTTTGCGCGGTGCGCTGCTTAATTTATTGAATAATGCGGTCGATGCCGTAGGTCAGGCTGGATGTATACAGATTTCCGTAGTCCAGCTTGATAACTATAAGCTACGGATTGTCATCAAGGATGATGGGCCGGGTATTGCCAAAGAGCTTTGTCAGCGGGTTTTTGAGCCGTTTTTCACAACCAAGATCCACGGTACCGGATTGGGTTTGGCTGTCGTCGACAGCGTAGTGAAAGCGCATGGCGGCCATGTGTCTGTTGAGTCAACTCCGGGGCACGGTACCGCTTTTACATTAGTCCTTCCCTGTATAAATCAGGCATACAATTTGTTGCCGGGCGGTTTTTCCGGTAAGAATCACCATCAAATGGAGATTAGACATGAAACAGTATGACGTGTTGGTTGTTGAGGATGATCTGTCACTATGCGAAGCGCTCTGTGATACTCTGGAGATAGGGGGATACCGTGTGGTTTCGGCTCGCAATGGTACTGAAGCGCTAATCAAACTGGAGCATGGCCAGTTTAAACTGGTCGTTAGCGATGTCCAGATGCCGGTTATGGACGGCTTTCAATTGTTAAAAAATATGCAGCATAAGTATTCGGAAACACCGGTGCTGCTGATGACGGCTTTCGGGACCATTCCTAAGGCAGTCGAGGCCATGCAAGCTGGCGCTTCCGATTATCTTATCAAGCCATTTGATGCGCAGGCGCTGGTGAGCAAGGTGGCTGATTATGTGTCGGCCAATCCGTCGGCCGCAAATACAGCTGTTAATGAGCGAGTCGTACAGGACGAAAGCATGAAAAAACTTTACGCCCTGACCGCCAAAGTCGCTAAAACCGATGTTACCGTGTTGCTGCAGGGTGAAAGCGGAACCGGTAAAGAGGTTATTGCCCGCTATATCCACCAAAATTCAATGCACTATCAGGGGCCGTTCATTGCGGTAAATTGTGCAGCAATTCCTGAGAACATGCTGGAAGCGATGCTGTTCGGCTATGAGAAAGGCGCTTACACCGGAGCGGTTCAGGCCATGTCCGGAAAATTTGAACAGGCGCAGGACGGCACTTTGTTACTAGACGAAATAGCCGAAATGGATTTAGGCCTGCAGGCGAAATTATTGCGGGTACTGCAAGAGAAGGAAGTCGAACGTCTGGGCAGTCATAAGAAAATCAAGTTAAACGTCAGAATTTTGGCGGCCACTAATCAGAAATTAAAAGAGCAGGTGGAGCAGGGCCGGTTCCGTGAGGATTTGTATTACCGTCTCAGCGTGTTCCCTATTAATATTCCGCCGTTGCGCAACAGGCCGGGTGATATTTTGCCGCTGGCACAGGAATTGATGCTGCGGCACATGATGGACGGCAAAAAGTTGCCTGAATTTGATAATGAGGCTGTTAAAAAAATGTCAGCCTACAGTTGGCCGGGTAATGTCAGGGAGCTGGATAATGTGGTGCAACGAGCACTTATTTTGCGGATTGGCGATAAAATTACGGTTGATGATTTGGTGTTTGAGGATGCAGGATCAATGATGGGTGTTATGATGAATGCTCCTTCAGCTGAAATTGTAGAGACTGCGAGTGACGCGTATCTGATTGATACTAAAAATGAAAGAGGTGAGGTTGGGGGGTTGGGCGAAGGAGTTCGTTCGGCCGAAGAAAACATTATCTTACAGACCTTACAGAAGGAAAACGGCAGCCGCAAGATAACCGCTGAAAAATTGGGCATTAGTCCTAGGACGCTCCGGTATAAAATGGCCAGGATGAAAGATTCGGGTGTAATTATTTCATGTTAACATGTGGCATTAAAAATGCTTAAGACTCTGTACTATAAAAATGTAAGAGGAAAACCCCATGAGTGAGATGAATGTCAACCAAGTTTTGGCTCAGATGCGGGCAATGTCACTTGAGGCCGGTAGCAGTAAAGTTCAGGAGACAGGTGGCGGCGCTGACTTTGCGGCAATGCTAAAGCAGACCATAGGAGCTGTTAATGATACCCAGCAAACCGCCGGAAAAATGACGGAGGCTTTTGAGTCGGGTGATACTAATGTCAGTCTGGCCGAGGTTATGGTGGCTTCGCAAAAAGCTAGCGTTTCATTTCAGGCAATGCTGCAGGTCAGAAATAAGCTAGTTGAAGCCTATCAAGATGTCATGAATATGCCCATGTAGTGCGGCAAACTGTAAATAAAACATGAGCGAACAGAGCGGTAATAGTTTAATTGAAGCAAATCGCCAGCAGGATCCCCTGTCAAAGGGCAAGGGGCATCTTGATGGTGAAGCGTCTCATATCCTTGCGACCAAGGTCGATGCGCATCCCGCCATTAAAGGTTTGGCCGGGCTAACCATCGCGCGTCAGATCGGGCTGATGCTGGGCCTGGCTCTTAGTGTGGCTATTGGCGTTGCTGTTGTTTTATGGTCTCAGGAACCCTCTTACGGACGCTTGTATTCTGAAATCGGCGAAAGCGACGTGTCTGAAATTCTTGAGGTTCTCAATAAGGAAAACATTAAGTATAAAGTCGAAACCGGCTCCGGGGCTATTATGGTGCCAATGGATCAGGTAAGTGCAGTAAAGCTCAAATTAGCGGCGCAGGGTTTACCCAAAAGTAATAGTCTGGGATATGAGCTGCTGGATAAAGATCAGGGCTTCGGTGCCAGCAAAAGTGTTGAGACAGTGCGCTTTCAGAGAGCTTTGGAGGGCGAGATCGCCCGAACCATTATGTCTATCCAGAATGTAAAGTCGGCTAGGGTGCTGCTAGCCATGCCTGTTCAGTCGGTGTTTGTGCGGGAGCGTAAAAAACCCAGCGCTTCCGTTATAGTCAATTTGTATCAAGGCCGGTCGCTGGATAAAGGCCAGGTCGAATCCATCATTCATTTAGTCGCTTCCAGCGTGCCGCAGCTGGACGCCGAGCAAGTCACAGTCGTCGATCAGAAAGGCCAGCTGTTAAATAGCAATGATTCCTCAGTGGCGGGCAATTTGACCACCAAGCAGTTTGAATATAAGAAGAATATTGAAGAACACCTGATGGGGCGCATTCAAAATATTCTGTCTCCGTTGGTGGGGGGCGACGGAATGCGTGTACAAATCTCAGCGGATGTGGATTTTACCGAGACTGATAGAACGCAGGAAATGTTCAATCCGGATTTGCCGGCTTTAAGAAGCGAGCAAACGACCGAAGAGCAAAGCACATTGTCGGCTACGCAGGGCGTGCCCGGCGCGTTATCAAACCAGCCTACCCCGGCAGGCGCGGCTCCGGAAGCAACGCCGGCACCGGCAGCGACCGCTGCAAATGCACCTGCTGGGGCTGCTTCTGCGGCGGCCAATTCGGCTAGTACGCCCGGTTCGGCGTCAAAAAATGCAACCAGGAATTACGAACTGGACAAAACCATTACTCATACTCGGTTGGCTACTGGGGCATTGCGCCGACTATCGGTGGCCGTGGTCGTTGACGACCGGCATGTTCCCCAGAGCGATGGCACCGTTAAAGGGCAGTCTTATTCGCAGGAAGATATTCATCGCTTTAGCGATCTGGTTAAGCAGGCGGTAGGGTTTGACAGCAGTCGGGGGGATCAGGTTACTGTCACGAACGTAGCCTTTAAGATAGATGAATCTGTTGAGGCATTGCCGGCAATACCCGTTTGGGAGCAGGGCTGGTTTCTTGATCTTATGAAGCAAGTGGCTGCGGCTTTAGCTGTATTATTCCTGCTGTTTGGCGTGTTGCGTCCCACCATGCGCAGTCTTGTTGGCCGTGATCTGGAAGAGAAGAAAGCTGCGGCTTTGGCAGAGGCGCAAGAAAAGGCTGCCGCAATGGGAGGAAGCGTTCGCATTGACGGACAAGGTATGCCTGTCGCTGTGCCGGCCGGTCAAGAAAACGTAAGCTTTGCGATACCCACTGAGAAGGAAATGCAGGATCTGCTGCTTTTGGATGTGCCCCAGAGTTACGAGCATCGTTTGGAATATGTAAAGAGACTGGTCGATGATGATTCGAAAGTAGTCGCACAAGTTATTAAATCCTGGATTAAAAAAGATGGCTAAGGCGGAAAAGCAGTTAACCCAAGTTGATCGTGCCGCTGTATTGTTGCTGGCACTGGGAATGGATAGGGCAGCACTCGTTCTAAAGCATATGACGCCCAGAGAAGTGCAGATTTTAGGCATTACCATGGCAAGCGTGGGAGAGATTTCCACCGGCATGATGGATGAGGTGGTTGAAGAATTTATCGTTACGGTAAAAAGACAGACAGCCTTGGGGATGGATACCGATGAGTATATCCGTAATGTATTGATCAGCGCGTTGGGTGCGGACAAAGCGAACAGCATTCTTGACCGGATTTTACAGGGCGGCAACACTAAGGGTATTGAACAGCTGAAATGGATGGACACCCGGTCGATTGCCGACATGATTCGTTTGGAGCATCCTCAGATTGTCGCAACGATTATGTCTTTGATGGACAGTGAGCAGGCGGCTGATGTGATGATGTTCCTGCCTGAAAACATGCGTGCCGATTTGATGATGAGAATTGCAACGATGAAAGGCATTCAGCCATCTGCTCTGCGCGAGTTGGATCAAATCATGGAAAAACAACTCACCGGTTCTGATAATGTTAAATCGACCAATATCGGCGGTGTCGATGCGGTGGCCAATATTTTGAATTTCCTTGATGGCGGCGCCGCAGACTTAGTCATGTCAGGCATTGCCGAGCACAGATCTGAACTGGCTCAGGAAATTCAGGAGAAAATGTTCACCTTTGAAGATCTCACCTCTATTGATGAAAGAGGTATGCAGACATTGTTGCGCGAAGTTTCGACTGGACAGCTGTTGCTGGCGTTACGGGGCGTGGGCAGCGAGCTTAAGGAGAAGATATTCAGCAATATGTCCAAGCGAGCCGCAGAAATGTTGCGCGACGATTTGGAAGCTTCACCTCCAGCCAAGTTAAGCGAAGTGGAGTTGGCGCAGAAAGATATATTGGCCATTGCTAAAAAACTAGCGGATGCGGGCGAGATACAAATGGGAGTCGGCGGTGAAGAACTCATCTAAGTCGCATCGATTCACAGCGGCCGAACTGGAATCGTTAAGATTATGGAGTATGCCGGACGTTTCCGGAGCAGATGCCAGGGAATCGGAGACGGTGGAGCTTGAGGATGAGCCGACGCCGATTTTAACGGTCGATGAAATTGAAGCCATGCAAAAGCAGGCGTATGACGAAGCATTTGCGCAAGGCAAAATGCATGGTTTTCAGCAGGGCTTCGATGAAGGTTCAAAAAAAGGCTACGAGGATAATTTGCACTTGCTGCAAAGCCAAGCGACGACATTGGTCAGTCTTTTAAAGTCTTTAAGCGAGCCGTTTAAACGTCTTGATGAGGAAGTGGAAAAAGAGCTGGTTAAACTGGTAATAGCCATTGCAACACAAATGATACGCCGGGAAATCAAGTTGGATCCGGGACAGATCATTGCTGTTGTTCGGGAATCAATTAGTGTTTTGCCGTTGTCATCACAAAAGATTAGCTTGAAATTACATCCTGACGATGCCGAATTGGTGCGTTCTGCATTAGCGCTGGATGAGATGTCGTCAAGCTGGGCCATCGTTGAAGACCCATTGATTACTCGCGGCGGTTGCGAAGTTGACACCGATATTTCTCATGTTAACGCGACTGTAGAGCATCGGTTGGCTGCAGTTATCGCTACTTTATTAGGTGGCGAGCGGGAGAGCGACTGCAAGACTGCTGCCGGCAATCTTGAGGCGGTTTCTCCATCCATGGAGCTCGAGCCAGAGGATACGGCTCCCCAGGTAGAGATAGTGGAGCAACGCACGGGGCAGTTGCCGATAGCGCAAGACGCAGTTGCCGAGGATAAAAGTTTGTGATTCCGGATGCGGATCGGTCACGAATTTGGCTGGCTAACTTAAAACCTTATTCTGAAAGATTAACGCAAGTCCCTGAGCTTGTTGTCGAAGGCAAGCTTTCCCGTATGGTCGGTTTAACGCTGGAAGCCGTAGGCTGCCGAGCGGCTATCGGTTCTCGCTGCCGCATTGAAGCCAAAAACGGCAGAATGATTGAAGCGGAAGTTGTGGGTTTTTCCGATGCACGAATTTTTTTGATGCCGACTGCCGAAGTTCATGGGCTTGAGCCGGATTGCCGGGTCATTCCCCTGGGTAAAAACAGCTTGGCCAGAGTTGGTTTCGGCTTGCTGGGGCGCGTGCTGGATGGTGCCGGCAATGCGATTGACGGTAAAGGCCCGCTTAAAACGGATGCGCTGATTTCACTTAACGGCGTGCCGATCAATCCTCTGACGAGAAAGCCTATACGAGAACCGCTTGATGTCGGTGTCAGGGCAATAAATTCCATACTTAGTGTGGGTCGCGGGCAACGTATGGGCTTGTTTGCGGGCACCGGCGTTGGAAAAAGTGTATTGCTGGGCATGATGACCAAGTTTACGACCGCGGATGTTGTCGTTGTCGGGTTGATTGGCGAGCGAGGTCGAGAAGTTAATGAGTTCGTGCTGAAAACTTTGGGTGAAGACGGGCTTAAAAGAGCGGTGGTGGTGGTTTCACCAGCGGATTGTCCTCCTTTGATGCGTGTTCATGCGGCGTTATTGTCAACCAGTATTGCCGAGTATTTTCGTGATCAGGGTCTTGATGTTTTATTGCTGATGGATTCGTTAACGCGATTTGCGCAGGCGCATCGTGAAATTGCCCTGGCCATTGACGAGCCTCCGGCCACCAAGGGCTATCCGCCGTCGGTCTTTGCCAAATTGCCGCATTTGGTTGAGCGTGCCGGTAATGCCGATCACGGCGGTGGCTCTATAACCGCATTCTATACGGTTCTGGCCGAGGGCGATGATACCAATGACCCAATTGCTGATGCGGCCCGAGGGGTGCTGGATGGGCACGTTATCTTATCAAGAAGCCTAGCGGAATCCGGGCATTTTCCTGCTATCGATATAGAGGCGTCAATCAGCCGGGTCATGCCGGACATTATCGATGCCGGGCACATGCAAATGGCGCGGGAATTAAGGCGATTATATTCGCTGTATCAACAAAACCGCGATTTAATCAGTGTCGGCGCGTATCAGCCGGGATCGAATCCTAGACTCGACAAGGCCATTGAAAAAAATCCGGCGATTCTAGACTTCTTGCAGCAGGACATGGATGAGCCAGTTGATATCAATCGAAGCTTACAAGAGCTGGCAATGTTATTGGGCATAAACAGGGCTGCTAATGGCTGATCACCAGATCTCCTTGAGAAAAAAGACATAAATGAAAAAATCGCAGCGCATTAAAACGATTGTGGACATTAAGGCGACTCAGGAAAAGAGCGCTCTAGAAGCGCTGGGCGCAGTTCAGAGAAAACTCCAAAACATGCAGGCGCAAGTTGAAGGATTAAAAAACTATCGGAGAGAGTACCAGGACAGATTTGACCAGTTAGGTGTTAAAGGCGTCAATGTTGCGCAGCTTCTGGAGTTTAGGTCGTTTATTGACAAGCTCGATAAAGCAATAATTGGTCAGGAACAAATGCTGAATTCAATTGAAGCTGAAATGGCGGCCAAAAGAAAAATATGGGAAGAGCTGCATCATAAAACCCAAAGCCTGCAGAAGGTTTGCGATTCAGCTTTAGGGGTAGAGATGAAGCAAGAGGCTAAACGGGAGCAGCAAGAGCAGGATGAGCGGGCATCCAGGATCGGGCGCAATAACTCAAGTGGCATGGGAAATGCTTAATAATTAATTGAATCTCAGGGGGATTGATTATGGTTATTGAAAGTGCAAATTCATCATCTTTAGTGTCAAGCAGTGCTGCGGTTGAGAGCGTGACTCCGCCTTTGCCTGATGGTGCGAGTATTTCCGAAGGTTTTTCAGGTGCATTAGTCGCGCAGATTGAGCTGTTAAGCGCCATGAAAACTGAGGGGGCTACGCCTGTTCAGATACCGGATTCTGTCGCTTTACAAGGTGTCGGCGGTCCGCTGAACGTTGCCGGTTTGCCTGTAGGTAAAGTTGATACGCAAGATTTTGCCGCTTTATTAGGCAATGATTTGCCGCCGTCATACAAAACAGAAGATGATGTTAATCATGAGGCTGCCTTGGCTGCGGTAACTGATACACTAAAATATATCGGATTAGAAACTTCGGCTGGAGAAAAGGCCAAAGTGGCCGAGCAAAACATGAAAGATGTGATTGCAATGGCTACTCCGGTCCCGCAAAACACAAAGAATGCAATTGCAACGGCTGTTCCTGCCGAGCAGAGTATGCAAAGCACGGGTGAAAAAGCTGTTCCGGTCGAGCAAGACATCGTGGATGTGACCGCTGAAGCTGGACAAAGCCTGAAAGACATCCTTGTTGTGGATGCGCCGGTTCAAATGGATTTGGGTCAGGGCAATGATAAACCTGATAAGGGGCAGGCGGAGGGCGATGCTCAATTAACGGTTATTGAAAATAATGGCATAACGGAAGGGCTGCTGGCAGCAGCTGTTATCGTTCCTCCGGTAATGCAAGCCGAACAAGCAAAAGCAACCAGTAATTTGGTATCTGCAAATGCCGATCAAGAGGCTGGGTTGCTGCATTTTACAAAACCGTCGACTGCAACTGCTGGACCGAATCAGCCGGCGAATATTTCCGAAAACAGGTTGCAAAGTGAAACGGTTTTCCGTCTGCCGGTTTCGGATAAACAGAGTTTTAATTTAAACGATTTTCAGAATTCGGGACAAGCTGAAAAAGCCGGGCGGATTGAGCAGCAGGTCTTGAGTTTGGAAGGAGAAAAAACCTTGCCTCAGGTTGGATCGGATATGGCTCTGCCTAACAGAATTATCGATAATAAGACAGACGTTCCTGCAATGAGCAAGCCGCTATCGCATCCGGAATGGAGCAAAGATTTGGGGGAGAGGATCGTATGGATGAGCAGTCGGGCAATACCTTCGGCAGAGATAAGATTGAATCCACCGCATATGGGGCCTATATCGGTTCGCGTTGATGTTGCTGATGATCAGGCAACTGTTGTATTTACGGCGCAACATGCAGCTGTAAGAGAAACACTTGAGGCTTCAATCCCTAAGTTGCGAGAGATGATGAGTGCCCAGCATCTTAATTTGGTGGAAGCAAACGTTTTTCAAGGGCCTGCGTCAGATCAAGGTCGTCCACAATCGCAAAATTTTGCACAAACAGCTGATGGCCGGAGGCAGGTCCCAACGACTATTGCTGGCGATGAAATTGGTGAGGTGGAACAAGAAGTTGCAAGTGGGCGGGCTATAGTTAGTAAAGGCTTGTTGAGTATTTACGCGTAGGCAACTATGGGGTTTGTATTTAATATTATGCTTGTCGTGTTGAGATGTTGACTTTTTTTTGGGGTTGATGTTGTTTCTGAACTGCATGCTTTCCAATATCTGAAAAAGCATCTATAATGCGCGGTTCTTAGGAGCTATTGGCTCCTCCTTGCTTTATCATCTTTATAAGACAGAGGTGGAAGGCTTAACCCGAAAGGAAAAATCATGCGACATTATGAAATTGTCTTTTTAGTTCATCCGGACCAAAGTTCTCAGGTTCCTGCGATGATTGAACGTTATAAATCAACTATCGAAACCGCATCCGGTAAAATCCATCGTTTGGAAGATTGGGGTCGTAGACACTTGGCTTATCCAATTAATAAAATTCATAAAGCGCATTATGTGCTGATGAATGTCGAGTGCGATCAAGCTACCTTGGAAGAATTGGAAAGTGGCTTTCGTTTCAATGATGCCATTTTGCGTAGTATGACTTTATTGCAAAAAGCAGCTATCACTGAGCCATCTATCATTGCTACATCAACAGCCGAAGAAAATAAAGCAGCTGAATCAAGAGCTAAAGATGCGGCGGCCAGAGAGGCAGTGACTGCAAATGCCGATGATGAAGCTGATCTTGATGATATCGACGAAGACTTTGACGCTGATACACTCGCTTCTGAATAACACTTTTAACACTTGGATTTACGAGAATTATTATGGCACGTAACATTAGACGCAAAAAATTCTGCCGATTCAGTGCAGAAGGTGGAACAGAGATCGACTATAAGGATCTGGACTTATTGAGTGATTACATCACTGAAACCGGTAAAATCGTCCCTAGCCGCATTACAGGAACCAGCGCCAAGTATCAAAGACAATTAGGCGTTGCAATTAAACGCGCACGTTTTATTGCATTATTGCCTTTCTGCGACGCTCACAAATAATACGCTGGACGATCAGTGGGCTTTTTAGCTGAGTATATTATGCGGGGGAGAATGCAAGCCATGATAATGGCTTCTACTCTCGCGATAGTGTCGCTGATCATGCCTCCAGTGAGTATAGTAAGTTCGGCTTCCGTCGCTCTCGTCACGTTAAGACGGGGGGCTGTCGAAGGCTTAGTGGTTTTGGGGTGTTCAACTGCGATAGCAGGGGTGCTAGGTTTTTTCCTGTTAGGCAATTATCAGTTTGTATTGCTTTATGGGGTGGTGCTATGGGTTCCTGTCTGGTTGATTTCAATCGTCCTAAGAGAAGGGCGGTATTTGTCGCTGGCAGTTGAAATTGCGGTATTGCTTGGTATTTTGGGGGTTATTGGCTTTTATCTCTATAATACCGACCCGGCAGCTATGTGGAAGGCTATGCTTTCACAAATGGTGCCTCCGAATGCTCCGGTTGAAGATGTTCAGCGTACGTTCGATATGTTGTCCCGTTATATGACGGGAATAGTTGCGGCCGCATCGGTGTTTGGCTTGCTGTTCGGTCTGTTTCTAGGACGATGGTGGCAGGCTTTGCTGTATAATCCAGGCGGATTTAGACAAGAGTTTTTGTCATTGAGTACGCCCCCAAGGCTGGCAATAGGCAGTATTCTAGTGGTAGTTATCGCATCACTAAGTTCCGGTGTGATTTCCGAAGTTTCGTGGAATATCGCTATTTTGCTGTTTGTGCTATACACATTTATTGGAACGGCAGTATTGCATACCGTATTTGCCGCGATGAAAATGGGCCGTTATATAGTGCCGATGTTTTATGTGACAATGTTTTTGATACCCCATGCCATGTTGCCGGTTGCTATAGTCGGGCTGAGCGATGCATGGATGAACTTACGAAATAAAATTTCGAATCAACAGACGCCTTGATGGCGTGAAAAATAGCCGGATAAAATCCGATAATGAGGTAATGAAAGATGGAAGTTATTCTTCTTGAAAAGATAGCGAACTTGGGTAACCTGGGTGATAAGGTCGTCATTAAACCAGGTTATGGCAGAAACTATCTTGTTCCGTACGGTAAGGCCGTTGCTGCAACAGCTACTAAAATTGCTGAATTTGAAGCGCGTCGCGCAGAACTTGAGAAAGCGGCAGCTGAGAAGCTGAGTGCAGCTCAAGAGCGTGCTAATGCATTGAGTAAGCTTCAGATTGTTATTACGCATAAAGCTGGTGATGAAGGCAAATTGTTCGGTTCAATAGGAACGCAAAATATCGCTGACGCTATTACTGAAGCAGGTGTTTCAGTTGAAAAGCATGAAATTCGCTTGCCTCAAGGTGTTATTCGTCAAATCGGCGAATATCAGATCGACATCAGTTGCCATACCGATGTCGTTGTAAAAATGCCTATTAAAGTTTCTGCTGAAGCTTAGTAATTAAGGTATAAGGTAAAAGAGTAAAAGGTTGAAGGGGCGAGTAAAATCTTCCCTGAAGCCTTAACTTTTTGACTATGCGAGCTTTTTACTCCTGCCTTTTTTATCTCTTAATTCCTTTCATATTAATTCGCCTGATCTGGCGAAGCAGTAGCGCTCCCGCATACCGATATAGATGGGGTGAACGATTTGCTCTCTATAAAAAAAGCTTTCCCCAGAACGTTATTTGGTTCCATGCGGTTTCAGTGGGAGAGGCTGAAGCTTTATTTCCGTTAGCCAAGAAGATACAGCGGGAATATCCGAACGTAATTTTGTTGATTACGACTACAACGCCCACAGGATCTGCCCGGGTTAAAGCAATAATGCAAGACAGTGTCGAGCATGTCTACTTGCCGTATGACATACCTTGGGCGATCAACCGGTTTATGCGGTGTTTTAAGCCTAGAATGGCTATCATCATGGAAACCGAGATTTGGCCTAATCTGTTTGATTATTGCGGTAAAAATAGAATTCCTTTGTACATCATCAATGCCCGCTTATCGGAAAAATCGGCACGTGGTTATCAAAAAATCCCTGCCCTTATTTCCCCGGCTTTAGCTTGTGTCAAATCAATTGCCGCGCAAACGCAGGATGATGCCTGTCGGTTTGTCGCTATAGGTGCAAAAACCGAAACGGTTAGAACGCTAGGCAATATAAAGTTTGATGTTGAGGTTTCGAATGAAATTATTCAGCAAGGAGTGCAATTAAAAGCCGAATTGTTTGTCGGCCGGTTTGTTTGGCTGATTGCCAGCACTCACAAAGATGAAGAAAGAATATTTCTTGAGATTTATAAAGAAATAAAACCGAAAATTCCTGAATTATTGCTGGTTATTGTGCCAAGGCATCCAGAACGCTTTGGGGAAGTAAAAAAACTGTGTGAGCAGAATCAGCTGGCTGTGGTAATGCGTACATCTGGCGAAATTTGCCATCAGTACGATGATATTTATCTGGTCGATACTATGGGCGAGTTAAAGATGCTTTATGCCGCCTCTGATGTCGCGTTCGTCGGTGGCAGTATGGTGCCTGTTGGCGGACATAATATTCTTGAGGCAGCTGCAGTTGGAACTCCGGTTTTATTTGGTCCGTATATGGCAAACTTCAAGGAAATAGCTGAAGGAGTGCTAAGGGAGGATGCAGCAATGCAATGTCAGGATGAAGGCGAGATAATTAATGCGGTGACTGCCTTGTATGTAGATGCTGGATACAGGCAATCCCTGGCTGAAAAAGGCAAAGTATTTGTTCAGCAGAACCAAGGTGCGATCACCAGAATTTTTGACATGCTTAGTCAGGATATTTGAATTTAGCTTACACCATCGGTGCATTTACTCGTTACTATAATGCTGATGTATTACCTGTTTTCAGGTTGGCAAGGAGTATGCTTTTATCAGGTCAGCGTAGCATTTGAGAAATGGATCGGCATGATCTGCTTGATGTGTCTGCATCGGGTTTCTTGGTCATATATTTAATAAGTGTATTGGTATTATTATCTAGATAATAATTTAGCTATAAATATATTTAATATTTATTCCGCTTGCTTATTGGTTTTATGTTTGTGTCGCAGCGAGAAAGAAAGTTCATTTTATAATTTAGGCGGCGATATGCATCTTAATATGGAGTATACAGATGATGCGTTAAGGTCTTTGGTGCTTGACAGGGAATGTGGGCTGACTTATTGGTAATTTAGACATGTATCGGCTGGTTTCTCTTGGATAGCGTCTAGAGCAGATAAAAAAAACCTCCCGATGCCTTGCTGAAAACGGCAGGGAGGCCAAGCGGTGTATTATCAGTAAATACCGCTAGTAGGTACAGCACTAGGAGGAGGGCTGATCATCTTTAGTTTGGCGGTTTGTACCAAAACACATTTAATTAAAATAATAATAGAGATATGGAAATTATCTGTGCGTTATCACGCATAATTAAATATATTTATCATCACCGGTTCCAAGCTATTGAGATATTCAATTTGTTATAACGATGCGGATTCAAGTGGGGTTTCGCTAATATCGTAGAAACAAAGATAGCTTGTGGTTCGTTAAAATCGTTGGTTTTACTTGTATGATGGGTTGCATATTTATATCGTGAATATCTATCGAAGATAGGCTTTATTATGCAGACAAATCTTCTGTTTTGAGAGTTCTCACTGTTTTTATAAATTTTACTAGCTGGCTATATTGAAGAGACGTTACACCATGTATGAAATAAAAGATAAATCAGTTCAGGCCTTTATTGATGAATTGGCCAGCAAGGCGCCTACTCCTGGTGGTGGTAGTGCGGCAGCAGTCATGGGAGCTCAAGCTGCAGCTTTGGTCAGCATGGTTTGTAATTTGACGATAGGTAAGCCTAAGTACGCTGAAGTTGAAGTTGAAATGCAGGCATTGCTGGAAAAGTCAGAAGCATTGCGAGAAATACTGATGAGCATGATCAAAGCAGACGTTGATGTCTTCGATCGTTTAATGGCAACTTATGGTTTGCCAAAAGACTCTGATGAAGAAAAGGCTGCGCGTGGCGAGGCAATTCAATCAGCATTAAAGGAAGCCACAATAGTACCTTTAAAGTGCGCGAATGCTTGTGCAGAAGCAATTGCGTTGAGCAGAATTGCCGCAGAAAAAGGTAATACAGGGGTGATTAGTGATGCAGGTGTCGCTGTAATGGCGGCCTACGGTGCGCTAAAGAGTGCAGCATTAAATGTCTATATTAATGTAGGAGGGCTTAAAGACAGAGGCTTTGCTGATGCGAAATTAGCCGAGTTGGAAGCAATTTTGAATGGCGCCGATGTGGCTGCGGAAGAAGTTTACCAAATCGTTAAATCCAAGCTTTAGCTGTTAAAAAGTAGTGTGATCGACTGCTTCTTATGTTGTTGATTACACGTCCAAATTAGCTGGGTTTGGAGTGTTTAAGTTGTACTATTAATATTTCGTTAAGTAGATGCAAATGAGTCGATTGTAATTTCCTTGAAAAAATATCATGTGTAACGAAAAATAAATGTTGACGATATAAGGCAACATCGTTATCATAGACAGCTCTTCCAGGGTGGTTGAGAAGTTAAGCGAGCCATTACAAGAAGATCGTCGGGGTATAGCGCAGTTTGGTAGCGCGCCTGCTTTGGGAGCAGGATGTCGGGAGTTCGAATCTCTCTACCCCGACCAATTCGGCGCTTGTAGCTCAACCGGATAGAGCACCAGCCTTCTAAGCTGGGGGTCGCAGGTTCGAGTCCTGCCAAGCGCGCCATTCGCTGTATATCCCGTTAACACACCATATTATGGTGAGCGTAGCTCAGTCGGTAGAGCCCCGGATTGTGATTCCGGTTGTCGTGGGTTCGAGCCCCATCGTTCACCCCATCAATCAATAAGTTACACGTCTTAAAAATTCATATTTGTCTAACTTTTTGGTTAGTGTCTAACTTTTTATCGGATAGGCCGTACTTTAGACGGTTTTCTTCGATACACTCTTCTCGTCGTAGCGGCGCTGGTATAGCCTAATAATTCCTCGTCTTCATCGTCGGACTCTGAATCGCTTCCTGCTTTTGCACGTAAATCGTGGAACGTGAATCGCTCTTTTATTGCTCCAAGTTCGAGTGTCTTATTCATTAATTTTTGCCAGTTGGTTTTGAATCCGGACGATGTATATTGCTGTCCGCGTTCGTTGGCGATTATATAGACTATGCTGTCGGCTCTGCGCTTATGCGATTGTGCCAGTTTAATGGCTTCCCTAAGAGCCGGTGTCCATTCGAATATTTGTTTTTTACCTGTTTTACCCTGTTTTACCCTGTTTTAGAGGGATTCCTGCTTCGGTTATATCGCTATATTTCAAATTCAGGATATCGCCCTGGCGCATGCCGCCAATTGCAGTTAATTCCATCGCAGCTTTCATTACAAGAGTTGCCAGGGCAAATACCTCTTGGTATTCCCAGTCTTCAACATACCGATCGCGCGGTGTTTCTTTAAAGTTTTTGACCACGCTGCAGGGATTTGTTTCTATTATTCCCCAGCGGATGATGTGGCTAAATACACTGCTGAGTAATGACTTTTCACGGTTTGCCCGGGTCTTTGCCGTAGCTCCGCGCGCGTCCATGTAAGCGTAGATGTGTTTGGGTTTGATGTTTTCCGGCAACATTTTGCCGAAAGCTTGTTTCAGGTTTTTTATTTCCGACAGGTTGTCTTGTTGTGTACGCGGCGCTTTTGTTGGGATGATTTCTTTTTCATAGCGGTCAAAATATTCAATCATTGTTCCGGCGCCGTCATCAACGGCTTTGATCTTCGCTAGGGCCGTGTACATTTCGGCTTCAGTTTTACCAAGGCGCACCCATTTACGATCAGGCAGGGTGACGTAATAGTATGCGCCGTGATTAAGATAGACGCGCGGTGGTAAGTTGCTATTATTGGCCACGACGTAAGAAATCCAAATTCGGTTCTTGATCTTCTTTTTTATGGTGCTGCGGTAGTAAAACGGTATTAACAGCGGTCCATGTAGTTCTTATTTTTCCATCGGTGCGAGTGATAAATCTTATGCTGTGTTTTTTTAGCACTTCCATTTGTTTTTTGACGGTCCTGGATCCGGTTAGTTCTATAAGATCATCTGATGTAAGTAAGTCATTCTTTTCCATTTTTAGTCCTATGGCCAAATGTTATCGCATTTCTTCAGCGTTTTTCTCAAGGGAGTTAGTAGTGATGGTGCGCGGTGCGCACCCTACATGGCTTAATGATCGTAAAGCGGCCCGTTGTTAGAGCTATCCTTCAATCCGGCGGTGTTTCGACCAACGGCGGTGACCGAAGATTGGATTACCTGCCAGGCTGCCCCCCGCTCGTTTGCGTCAGATGGGGCGAGAAAACAATGAACTGGTTGCCCCCCGCTTTTTTTGATGCATACATTGCCACATCAGCATGATGAACCAACTGGTCAACAATGCTGGCGTCCTGCGGGTAAAGCGCGACGCCAATACTGGCAGAGATTTGCACAGTGTGTTGGTCAATCTGGAAAGGTTCGGCTAGACACTGCCGAATCTTTTCGGCGACGATCTCGACCTGCTCCGGTTTTGGTAAGTTCAGCAGGATGACGGTAAATTCATCCCCGCCTAGACGTGCTGCGGTATCGCTTTGCCGAACGCTGGAGTGAATACGTTCTGCCGCCTGCTGTAACAAGCTGTCGCCTGTCTCGTGACCGAATTGATCATTGACTTCCTTGAACAAATCGAGATCGATAAACAGCAAAGCGAGCGGCCTACCGGCACGCTGGTACTGCGTTATATATTCCTCCAGTCGATTGAAAAAAAGGCTTCGATTGGGTAGTCCGGTTAATTCATCGTAGTTGGCCTTATACCAATTATTATTTTCCGAGGCCTTGCGTTCGGTCACCTGGCGCCCTATACAGGCAACCGCTTCTACGTTGCCTCTATTGCCCAGCACGGGGGTAAAAACATATTCGTACCATTCTAGCGTTCCAGAGCTAGGCGTATAGGGGAGTTCCCCGCGAACAGGTTTTTTGGTACGGATGGTCTGTTCAATTAGCCCTTTTAGCTCTGCGGCAACCGACACATCCAAATCGAAGTGGTTTTTTCCCACTATTTCATCGGGTGGGAGGCCAAGCGATTCAGTCAGAGCTTTGTTGGCATACAAAAACCTACCTTCCAAATCGAAACTACTGATCAGGTCGGGGCAAGATGCCATAATCGTCTCGAACATGCGGGCATCGTGCTCTCTTTCAGTAGAGTAACTGAGTGCAGCTTCCGTAATGGACTGGTCGATCGCTTCATTGAAGCGGATTAGGTCGTCAAAATTTGTTACGGAACTTAGCCGCTGGAGATTCTTCTCCTGCCACAACCGGATCACACTGGCGCGAAGCGCACGATATTCGGCCACGGTCGAGTTCAGGCTGTAACCTAACAACTGACGATATGCCCCATGCATGGTGGCCGCCGTGGCGCCGTTCTTAGGCGGCTGGCGCTGACCTTTCGACTTTTCGATTTGTTCATGCGCCGTCTCGGGACGAGCCAGATCAGCGGCAATCGTTCTCAGAATTTCATCGAGGTGTCCACGTAGCTGCTCCTTGTCCATATTTTGGGCTTCCGGAAGGTAGGTCTCGGCGAATGCTTGCCACTCTTGGATAATCTCTTCGATATTATTGAGGATAAAGACTGAAAGTCGCATGGCAACTCCTTAATTTACAGTTGCAAGTTAGACCAGCAATGGTTCTGCTCAGTCAACTGAAAAAGGCGGGCATTTAAGAGTACCTGAACGGCGGCTTAGGATCAATAAACTGTATACGTTGGCTGTCTCTTCTTGGCCGAACTACGGCATTCGCGAAAGACCGGGGTCGACCCAGGGTGTGTAAAAACGCCTCATCTGTTAACATAAGCTCACGGCCATCAACCGGGAGTGCAAATGAAACGCTTCATTCAAAGTACCGACCGAACCCAGGTCACCCTATTTCCTGAGCAACTGGAAGATTATGTGG
>DATBRD010000039.1:0-56915 GCA_036560465.1 Methylobacter sp. | reverse complement strand
GCTCTTTGCTCAATTACCTCTCTAATATCGTGGCTGGCCTGGTCGCTTATTCTTACCAGGATAAAAAACCCGCTCTTCTATTACGTGAGGCTGATTTGCTTCCGTTTCTTCATAACGTTTAAACCGAATTGAGGTTAATTAAGTATAGCATTTAGCTCGCCATTCCATTTCAACATCAAAAGCATGACGGAATATTTCAGCATGTCTTGGCTTTTGCTATAGCATTTTGACTTTCGGCGTAACCGAGCAAGAAAATGCCTGAACAAACTGTTATATCCTTCTACCGTAAAGGTTTCGGCTTTTGATT
The DNA here is from genome assembly GCA_036560465.1 of Methylobacter sp. GTDB lineage: Bacteria > Pseudomonadota > Gammaproteobacteria > Methylococcales > Methylomonadaceae > Methylobacter_A. Next base: position 56,608 of record DATBRD010000039.1, on the reverse strand, counting down.
GAGTATGCAACTCCTTCGGCACGAATTTCTCATACGGGCTCCAGTAGTCACTCATAACCTGGGTTATGTCTTTATTTTTAACGGCATCCCATAGCTTTCGCCCTGTTTCTGTGTCGCGGGAACCCACTTCGCAGTGGAGAAATCGTTTCCCATTTCGATCAATAGCAAACCAGATCCAGCAATAGTTTTTTTGGAGCCAATATAGGTATGCATCTCATCCATTTCGATGACATCAACACCCGCAGCAGAGCGAATTGACTCAATTGACTCTCCGTGCGCCTTGATCCAGTTATATACGGCAACGTGACTGCATTTCAGAAATCGGCCAATTGAACGAAAGCCAAGCCCTTCAAGGTAAAGCTGAAGAGCTTGTCGCTTGATCGCTGGATTGATTCCTAAATAGGTGACGGTATGCCTGTAGCCGCAAGATTTACATTTATATCTCTGTCTTTCTTTTACTATGCCGTCTTTAGCACAATCAACTGAACCACATTTTGGACAATTCATATTTAAATTCTCATTCAAGGTAAATTGAATGAGTATAAACTATACTAATTTAACAATACCCTTATATTTATACCAGCGGAAACATTTTATCGGGATTGAGTATGCCGTTGGGATCGAATTGGCGCTTGATGTTCCGCATCAGCTCCAAAGAATTCGCATCAAGTTCCCGATCGACAAAATCCCGTTTTTCCAGGCCCACGCCGTGTTCGCCGGACAGCGTGCCGTTCAGCATTAACACCAATGAAAATATCTCATCCAGACAAGCATGGGCTTTTTTGCCTTGCTCAGGCTCATCCGGATCAAGCAGCAAATTCACATGGATATTGCCGTTGCCCGCATGGCCGAAGTTAATAATCGGCAAATCATATTTTTTTGACAGCTCGCCCAGTCCCGCAATCAACGCCGGTATTTCGGTAACCGGCACCACCACATCTTCATTGATTTTTTTCGGGGCTACTTTGCGTAGCGCCGGAGACAGCGCTTTTCGGGTTTGCCAGAGAGCTTTAACTTCAGCGTCGGTTTGAGCCAATCTAATATCCAAAAGGCCATCATTCTTGGCTGCGGCGGCCACTTTTTCAGCTGCTCTGTCCAGACCTTCCAGTTGTCCGTCGACTTCGATCATGAGCATCGCGCCTGCATGTTCGGGCAGATCGGATTCCGAATATTGCCGGATCATGTTGATCGCATTGCCGTCGATGAATTCCAGCGCACAGGGAATGACCGGCTGAGACATGATCGCGGATACGGCTTTGGCGGCATCAAAAACGGAATTGTAGATGGCTCTGAGCGTTTTGGTGGCTTCCGGCAATGGCGTCAGTTTTAACGTCGCCTGAGTAATAATTGCCAATGTACCTTCCGAGCCGAGTATCAGCCGGGTCAGGTCATAGCCGACCACGCCTTTGCTGGTATGAACGCCAACGCGAATTTCCTTGCCTGCGCCGGTGACAGCACGTAGCCCCAAGGTATTTTCTCGGGGCGTACCGTATTTTACCGCCCTGGGTCCAGCGGAGTTATAGGCCAGATTGCCGCCGACGCTGCAGAAAGCTGCGCTGGTCGGGTCTGGCGGCCAGAAAAACCCCTTTTCTTTGACGATGTCCTGCACCTGCTGGTTGGTCATGCCCGGTTCGACAATGATGTAGCGATTGTCGGGAGAAAATTCGACCAGCTTGTTCATGCGTTCCAGCGATACAATCAGGCCGCCTTTAAGCGGAGTGGTCGCGCCGGTTGTGCCGGTGCCGCGGCCCCTGACAGTCAGTGCAACGTGGAAGCGGTTGCAGGCGTTAACGACGTCGACGACCTGTTCATGCGAGGTTGGAAAAACCACGGCTTGAGGCAGCACATGGCGACGACTGTTGTCATAGCCGTAAGTCCAGCAGTCTTCAGGCGCAGTTAAAACGGCATCGCGAGAGAAAATCTCAGTCAGCAAGGTTAAGAAATCGGCAGGTAAGGGGGCAATGTTAGTCAAGGTATTCAAAAACCGTAATGATTTGTTTGATGTCGGATTGGCGTCTGGCTGCATCGACCGCGGCAGCGCCTTCGTTTCTATGTACCAGTCCCATCAGGTAAACCGTTCTTTGTTCGGTAACGACTTTGACCCAGTATGCGTCGAATTCCGGTATTTCGGTAAGCGCCGTTTTTACTTTGCCGGTAATCAGCGCATCATTGGCGCGGAAATTTAAAGGGCTGGGATTGGCAATGGTTAGTTTATTGTGCACCAGTTTTACGTTGGGAATAACGCGAACAATATCGATAATCCGGTCGCGATATTCTTCCTTAGGCGTCTCGCCGGTCACCAGTACAGCGCCATTGTATGCGGTAATATTAAAATGACATTTATCGCGCAAGTCATAATAGGCATTTAGTCGAGTGGCTGCGTTATCCTCAATCGTCTCGTCAGCCAAAATGGCATCACGAGTGCGGCGGTCGCTTAATAAGGACAGTCCGGTTATTTCCGCTCCGCCCGCTGCAATCGTCGAACAGCCTGAAGTAAGAAAACTCTGCACCAGCAGCAGTAATAAAAATTTTTTCATGAATCAGCCGCCAAATAATTGATGGTCGATCAAATCGCACAAGCAATGGGTAATTAATGTGTGCGCTTCCTGAATGTGCGCGCTGACATTCGAGGATACCCGGATTTCTATGTCGATCTCATTGAGCAGCGGCGTAATCATGCCGCCATTATTGCCGGTCAGGGCGATCACGGTGATGTCTTTATCGTGAGCCGTGGCAATGGCTTTGGCGATATTGGCCGAATTATGGCCATCGGTGTAAGCGACCAATATATCGCCGCTTTGTCCCAAGGCCCTGAGCTGCTTGGCGAAGATATCTTCAAAATGATAGTCGTTGGCTATCGCAGTAATGGTGGTCGTGTCGGTGGTTAAGGCAATGGCGGGTAACGAAGGCCGGTCGCGCTCGTACTGGTTAAGCATTGCAGATGACAGGAACTGGGCAATGGCTGCCGAGCGGCCATTGCCGCAGGCGATTATTTTCTTGTCATTAAGCAGGGTTGCGACCAGCCGTTGCGAGGCAAACTCGATGAGTTCGCCGAGGCTGTTCATCGTATCCTGCTGGACTTGGATACTGGTATTGAAGTGGTTAATTATGCGATTTTGTAGGCTCATGGCAAGGAATTATAAAGGCTATCATCTGGGCCTGCGATACTTTTTAACTGATGTTGCGCACTGTGCTCGAAAAGCACGAAAACGCTTTGTAGCACAACCCGATCAACGGATGCTCCCAGGTAGTTCAATACCTGAGCCTTATGCGCCTATTGTAGGGGGCTATCAACTTAAGACGACGCGGTTTAAGGTTAAGCTTCGCTCATATTTTTTCATGTCTTTCATGGATGAACTGATTTTTTAGGACAAACGGCTGTGCCGAGAGGGTGCTGGAAAGATAAAAGCAATAAACATTGTCCAGTTTGGAGACACTGAAACGTCGTTAGGGAGTCACATTAAAACTCCACTAAGGACCCAAAATGAAACAACTTGCTTTGCCGTTAATCGCCAGTCTGTTCTATTGTCAAAATGCATTTGCCGAACAGAAACTGCGCGTCGACATTCCCTCTCAACCGTTAGCCAAAGCACTGGAACAGTTTGAACAACAAACCGGAGTGCAAATTCTGTATGCCGCCGATGCCACGTCAGGGAAAACATCGCCGCAACTTGCCGGACAATACACGGCGGAACAGGCACTGAAAATCCTGCTGGACAAATCAGGGCTGGCGTACCGGTTTACCGATGGGCATACCGTTGCGGTCAAGCGGGTCGATCCGGCCGATGCCAATGGCGCTGCCAACGATAAAAACAACAGTGTCTATAAATTGGATACGATCGTGGTGACCGCCACCAAAACCGAACGCCCAATATCGGAAGTCCCGGCCACCACGGCGGTTATCGACGAAAAACAGATCGCCAATATGTACAGCCGCGATACCACCGATGTGCTGACGCGTGCGGCTGGCGTCGATATTGCCCGTAGCGGCACGAGCGGTTTTTCGACGCTTAATATTCGCGGCACCGGATCACGTCGCTCCTCGGTTTTGGTCAACGGCCAATACGCGGAGTTCCTCGACACTAACATCGCCAGCCGCAACACTTTGCAGACTGTCGACTGGGACGATGTCGAACGGATCGAAGTCGTTCGCGGCGCCGGTTCGGCGTTGTACGGCCCTAATGCGATGGGCGGCATGGTCAACGTCATTACCAAGGAAGCGCCCAAGGAAAAGAATGTGACGCGGCCGTTCTTTGTCTTCGACAGCTTGCCCACATACGGCGGCGGCGCATCGACGGGCGGCACCTTGGATGACTTCAGTTACCAGCTCAATGTCAAACACCTGAGTTCGGACGGCTATAAAAGCACACCGAACCCCGCCTTCTTTCCCGGCTCTACCGGGACGATATCGCATTCTCTGCAAAAAGGAGACTGGGACAAAACCATGCTGGGCGGACGCCTGGGCTACCGGTTGTCCGAACAATCGAAGCTGAATTTTGCATTCAATTATATGGATGAATCCGATCTGGCGTTCGACCGGGTTAATACGCCGCAAAACGGCCAATACGGTCAGTACAGCCTGGAATTTAAACACGATTTTTCCGACCGCTTCGATGTGACCACCACAGTCAGCCATCGCAGCCATGTCGCCGACCTGACTTTTGACAATTACTTTTATCCGTTTACAACCACTAATATCATACCGAGCACAACCTTATTCGAGGATGCGCAAAAGCTCACCGGAGAAGTCCGAGCCCGCTGGATGCCGGCGGAAGGACACACTCTGCTGTTCGGTTATAACGCCGCTCAGGATTGGACCAAGGTTCGTAACATTACCTCTTTGACCGGCGTCGAAACAGATCATCGCAATGCGGAGATTCAGAATCACGGTTTGTATTTGCAATACGAACTGGAACTCTCTAAAAAGCTGTTCGTATCGATGGGCGGTCGTTACGATTGGTTCGATTACGATGTAAATGCCAATATTGTCGCTTCCAATACACAGCGCCTCAGTAAAACCAAGTTCGACACCTTTAACCCCAGGGGCGGCATCCGCTATAAATTCAACGACGATATTTCGGTTCACGGCAGTATCGGCACCGGTTTTCGCGCCCCCGAACCCAGCGCAGTGGTCGGAGGCACAAACAGCGCATTTGTTGAAGTACAGCCCAATGCCGGTCTGAAGCCGGAAACCTCGGACAGCTATGACCTGGGACTCGACTTTGATACCCCGTTCGGTCTGCATGCAGGAGCGACCGGCTTTTTCAACGATATTTCCGATTACATCCTGGCATCGAGAAACCTCGTGGCTAATAAAACAACCATCCAATCCCAAAACCTGGCCAAGGTGCATACCTACGGTGCGGAACTGGAGTTGACGCAGCAGATTACCGATCACTTCAGCCTGTTTACCAATTACACCCACACCATAGCCAGAACCGCAGCGCCGTTGCTACCGACCGCCAGCGGCTTACCGCAAGAAGGCTATCAACTGCCCAATGTCCCAGAACACAAAGCGGCATTCGGCCTGCTGTTAGATTCTTCGCGCGTTCGCGGCCGTCTGGAAGGCCGCTATGCCAGTCGGCGATTCATCAGCGGCGACAGCAGAAATCAAGATGCGTTTGCATTGTCGTCCTATGTCGTAGCCGACATCAACGCGACCTATCGCCATCCGATCGGTAACAAGAAGACCCTGGCTTTTACCGCCGGGATTAACAACATCTTCGACCGACAGTACGAATCCCGAAGCAACGGTATCTATAACGAACCGCGGGTCGGTTTCGTAAAGGTGGGGCTTGAGTTCTAAAAACCGTTTACGGCGCAGGGTAACCCGGCGCCTCCGATACCCGGACGGTACCGGTTTGTTTCCAAACGTTCGATCGTTTGGAGGTAACGGAATGCCGGTTATCTCAACCGGCATCCCAGCGGACTGTATCAAGGAAGATTCAGTTCGCATCTCGCCCCTAAGGGCATCATTAATAATGAGGTATCAACCATGTTAAATGAAATCAAAATCGACGATCTAAGTGTAGCTATCAAAAACAGCGTCCATACAGCGATGTGCTGTCATGGTCCTATGTGCGATACGGATTGCGCACACTAATCATTCTTGCCGTTCGGCCGGGAAACCTTCGGGTTTCCCGGTTCTCTCTTATGCTGGAGTCTGTTAATGGATAAATTACTAAAAGAATTTCACGTGTTGGATACGCGGATCGGCCCTGTCGGTTTTCATGGCCCGTCGGCCAAGTTTTTCGAGTTGCCGCTAGACATTGCCGCGACCGTGGCCGCCCTGGAAGCAGGCGAACAATCCCTGCACGTGCTACCGCTGCTGGAGCGCGAACGCATTGCGCTGACCATGCAGGCAGCGTTACCGGACGAGATTGGCGCAAGGACGAATTTGCTGGGCGAAAGCGACCGCTTGACCGGTTTTTACTTGTTCGTCAGCCAGGAATGCAACCTGGCTTGCAGCTATTGTTACGGCGACGGCGGCGAATATCGCAAAAGCAAAATGATCATGGACGAACGCACCGCCGACAATTTTATCGAGAAATTCATCACCGACAAAAATCCCGGCTACCTGATCAATTTCTTCGGCGGCGAACCTTTGTTAAACCTGCCGCTGATCCAGAAAGTTATCGACCGGGTCAAGGCCAAGACCGAACCGCACGGCATTCGCACGGTGTTCAACATGACCACTAACGGCACGGTCTGGAACAGCAAAATTGCCGAGTTTGTCGATAAAAATATCGATACCCTGACCGTCAGCCTGGATGGCCCCAAAGACATTAACGACGCGCAACGGCCTTCTTGCGGCAATTTCTCGTCTTACGACAAGACCGTGCGCACCATCGGCAACCTGAAAGAACAAGGTTCGCGCTATACCATCCGCACCATCATGACCAAAAACAGCTTCGGCCGTTTGAAGGAAATCTACAGCCATAATTCCGAACTGGCCGGCAAAGGCGGCGTCGGCCTGAGCACCGTCGACGTACACGACAAGCACGCGCTGGGCTTGACAGATCATGAACACCAGGCGCTGGTCGACGAGATCGTCGAAATCAACTCGGAAAGCTTGCGAACATTAGCGGACAGCGATAAGCCGCAATTCAACGAATACACCAGCGAGCTGTGTAAGTTGCTGTTCGGCCGCCAATTCCGGCCGCGCCCCTGCAATGCAGGACAAACCGTATTGGCGGTTGCCGCCGACGGCGAGCTGTACCCCTGCCACCGCTTCGTCGGTTACCAGGAATTTTGCGTCGGCAATGTCAACGACGAGCAACCGCTGAATGACAATTACAGCAAGCTTTGCCAGTCCTTCAAGGAAACCTCGGTCGATAAAAACCCGCATTGCAGCGGTTGCTGGTTGCAGCATCTGTGCGGCGGCAGCTGTTATGTCATTTCCCATTTGCGCGAAGGCGATGTGTTCAAGCCGCCTGCTCGTTATTGCCAGCTGAAAAAAACCGTATACGACCGCATGCTGGGCGAGTTGGCCGAGATTATGACCGATCCGTCCAGAAAAGCCCGGTTTGTTGAAAACGTGACCGGCTATTTCCATTAAGCAAGAGGCTAACTATGAAAAAGATACTTTACTGGCTGTTGGTCATGTTGTTGTCAGTTGCCGCGCCAAATTGTCTCGCCGCCGCCTGCAGTCCGGTTTATGGCGCGGATAGTATCGCCCAGGACAAGGACGGCAATATCTGGGTTGCCCATTATGAGGATGTGCGCTTGGGCCGGCTTGAGCCTAACAGCGGCCGGTTTGAGGAATATTTGCCGACCACGCAGGCCAACGCGGCGGTACTGAACCGCGATAGCTGGGATAACAAAGACGGCTTTAGCTACAAATTCGACTTCGGCTTCAACGGTTTGGCCTTGGACGACAAGCGCGGTTTGGTTTGGTCGCTGGTGTTCAATTCGGACAAGGTGATCCGTTTTTCGCGCAAAGACAGCCTGTTCGCCGAAGTCGAGCTACCGGGCCGCAGCTTCGGCCGTTTTACTTTGCCTATCGATGCCGACGGCAATCTATGGGTATTGGCCGGACCGTGCTGCGGGCAGGAAGGCGACATGCAGCTGGTAAAAATCGGCCCGAACGCTTCGAAGCAGGTCTTTCTGCTGCAAGCGAAAAAGGCTATTGCGCCGAACGTGGCGATGACCAAGAACGGCCAAGGCTGGGTATCGCTGACGCCCGATGACGACAAGCAGGCGGCGTTGTATGCGTTCCGCGAACGGCGTTTCGAGCGCATCACGCTACCGGCCGAGGTAGGCCGCATCATCACTCGTTTGCATGTCGACGCGCAGGGCGACTTATGGCTGGCCGAGGGCGATGTTATCTGGCGGCTGCACAATAACGAATTCAAGCGCTATACCATCCCGACTCCCGGCGCTCACCCGTCGGTTTTAGCCAGCGATGCCAAGGGCAACCTTTGGTTTACCGAATGGCACGGCAATAAAATCGGCCAGATTGCGGCTGACGGCAACATTACTGAATTCCCGATCCCGGCCGAAGAAGAATCGCCGTTGGCGTTGACCGTTGCGGCCGACGGTAAGGTCTGGTTTTCGACGATGTTCAATTACGAGCTGTTCCGGCTCGATCCGGCTAGCGGCAAAATCCAAAGTTTTCCGCTGCCGATGCCGAGCAACTGGTCGAAAAATGCCGCTGCCGGATTGAGCGCTTGTGTGATCAAGCCTAAGGACGCATTAACCATGGCCTCAGCTAACGCGTCTCCTGTTGCCGCTGTACCGGCTGGGGCCACTCCGCCGTTACGCCATCCCAAAGGTTATCCGGATGAACCCGGCGCGGCAGCATTCGAGCAGAATTGCCACACTGCCTGCCACAGCTGGTACCGGATGGATAAAGCGGCGAGTCGGCGTAGCGATTGGCGGCCGACAGTGGAACGGATGATAACTTTCAACAAAGCGGCTATCCCGGCCGAGCAGCGCGATGTGATCGTCGATTACCTGAACAAGCATTACACGATGGCTAAGCATTAATGCACAGGCGCATGTTCCGGGTTTATTGTCTGTTATGTTGCTTTTTGTGCATGAGCACAGCTTTAGCCGATAACAACCGGGAAATTATCAGCGCCGCAGAGATCGAGCGGGAAAAACCGGCCAGCCTGATGGAGTTGTTACGTAAACGCGGCGGTCTCGGCGACAGTTCCGGTGCGTTGAGTTTACGCGGCGTACCCAAGATAGCTTTATACGTTGACGGTTTTTCTCGCGGCGGCGCGGTGACGGAGCTGGAAAAAATCAAACCGCAGGATGTCGCCAGCATCGAAATCATCCGCGGCGCCGCTTCCAACCGCTACGGCGCAGATGCATTGGGCGGCGCCATCATCATCACCACGTTACAGGCCAAGCCGCAATGGGAGCTGGGGCTGGTGCAAGGCTACGACAGCCTGGACAGCCATTACAGCCGCGCGATCGCTTCCGGAGGCCGTAGCGGTATCGATGTGCGGGTCAGCTTCGAAGACAGTCTCAGCAACTTATGGATGGTTCAGCGTAACGACAGTCCATTGTTGTCGATGATGCAAACCCAGGATAGCTGGTTCAGTAAGCGCGGCGGCGACATCAAGTCCAGCTATCGCAACGATTGGCTGACCGTCGGCGCGGAGCTGAACTACCTGGAGCAGACGCGTAATTACGGCCGTCCCAATAATTACAATGATTACACCACGGTGCGGCCGAAGCTGTTTTCGGAAATGCGCTTCGGCGAACTGAAACTGAACGGCAAGCTGATGTACGAAAATAACCGCACCGATGTGTTTCGCGACGTCGGCGGTACACAAGATCTGGCGCTGTATATGCAAGGTCCAGAAAGCGACAACAACATTAATCTGGAAGTGCAGGGCGATTACCGCAATTTCAACGCCGGGCTGGTTTACGCGGTCACTCAGGCGGCTATCGAGCAACGGCTGGCAAGCAACGGCCAGCGCTTGTTCACGATGGACAGCACAGTGAACCGGATCGGCCTGTTCGGCGGTTACGGGCTGGATTTTTGGCAGGATTGGCACATCGATGTCAGCGGCCGTTACGATCAATACGATTATTCCGGCATATCGATTTACGACGCGGGGCTTGACAGCCGCGAACCCGATGCCTTCAAGAAAGCGTTCAACCCGAAGCTGGCGCTATCCTGGAAAACCTTGTCCTGGCTGACCTTGCGCGGTTCCGCCGCGACCGGCTTCATGCCGCCCGATCCGGCGACGCTGTATTTCCGGCAGACGCGGCCTAATTATGTGATTCTGCCGAATCCGACGTTGAAGCCCGAGCAATCGACCACGTTGGATTTCAGTAGCGAGTTCAACTGGCAGGGCGGCAAGGCGGAATTGACCTGGTTTTACACGCGCTGGACCGACAAGATGGAAAGCCTGGTGACTTCCGGCGTGCCGAACATCAAGCAAACCGTCAATATCGGCGCATCGGAATCGAAAGGCCTGGAATTCAACGTTAACCAAAGTTTGATGAAGGCCTTGAATATGGCGGTCAATTACACCTGGACCACGACCAAAATCACCGAGAGCCTGAACAGCGCCTATATCGGCAATGAACTGGCGTTTCAGCCGTATCACCGGATCAACGCGGTGTTGACCTACACCGGCATGCCCGGTTGGACGACCCGGCTCAATCTGCACCATGAATCGGAGCAATACATGGATTTTCGCAACCTGAGCCGCGACGCCGGCGGCTATGCCTGGCTTAACAAGGCTTATACGACGCTGGATTTTCTGGTCACCAAAAAAATCGGCATCGACAAGCGCAGCGTCAACCTGACCCTGGCGGTCAATAACCTGCTCGATAACCGTTTTGAAAAAAGCCTGTTTCAAAGCGATCCGGGCCGTATCGTGCGCGGCGAAATAGGAGTCAATTTTTGAATATATCCGCCACTTCACATAAGCGCTGGGACATCGATGCCGACGGCATAACCAAGCGCTACCCTAACGGCCATCTCGCCCTAGACGGCGTCAATCTGCAAGTGGCTGCCGGCGAAGTGCTGGGCTTGTTGGGACAGAACGGCGCCGGTAAAACCACTTTGCTGAAGATACTCTGCGGATTGCTGCAACCCAGCCAGGGACGATTGACGATGCTGGGCATGGACAGCCGCAGCAAAACCCATGAAATCAAGCGGCATCTCGGTGTGGTTTCCCAGGACATTAATCTCGACCAGCCGCTGACGGTACGCAAAAACCTGGAACGCCATTGCAGCTATTTTTCCGTTCCGCGCCACCAAGCCAAGCGGCGCATCGACGAATGGCTGGCGGTGCTCCAGCTTGAACCGGCCGCGCAGCAAAAGATTCATCAATTATCCGGCGGCAACAAGCGCAAGGTGATGATCGCGCGGGCTTTTATCACCGAGCCTAAGTTATTGATTCTTGACGAGCCGACCAATGCGCTCGACCCGTCGGTTCGCGCCGTGGTTTGGGACAGGATTCGGGCTTTTTCGCAAGCCGGCGGCACGACGCTGTTGTCTACGCATCATTTTGAAGAAGCCGAGCGTCTTTGCGACCGCGTCGAATTGATCCATCAGGGCCGACTGCTGAATTTGGTCGGCGAGGAGTCCTTGGAGCACCGTTTCCATGCGTTAACCGCCGAACCGCCTGCATTGGCAGATTGCGAGGCCGAATAATGACCGGTTTTTGGGCATTTGTCGGCCGAGCACTGGGAGAGTCTTTGGATAACTGGCGTTCGGCGCTGTTTCGGATGTTATTTCAACCGTTGGTTTATTTGCTGGTTTTCGGCAAAATTCTGGGGCGGGCATTACCGGATAGCGGTTATTCGCTGGTTGTCGCACCCGGCATCGTCTCCATGCTGGTGATGAGCGCGGCGCTGAGCAATATCGGCGGAATTCTGACCCGAGGCTACTATTTCCGCAGCATGGAAGGCTGGCTATTGGCGCCGCTAAAGCTCAGGATCCTGATGTTGGCGTGGATTATCGGCAGCACATTGACGGCAACCGCAGCCGGTTTGATCGGCAATCTGCTGATTTACGGGTTATTGGGCTATATGCCTGACTCGTTACTTGGCGATCTTGCTTGCCTGGTTTACGGCGCGACGGTTTTCTCTCTGCTCGGCTGCATCGGGTACACATTGCCGCAGACGCCCGCCAAGGCTCAGGACTTCATCGCTTTTTTACTGATGCCGATGATGTTCCTAGGCTGTACTTTTTTCAGTTACGCTATGCTGCCCGAGCCTTGGAATATCGTGGCCTTGTTGCTGCCAACCACTTACCTTAGCGAAGCCTTGCGCATCGTTTACGGCAGCCAGTCATCCGGCCTCGATCCGGCAATCATCACTGTCGGCGGGATTTGTGCGCTATTGTTGTTATTCGCAATTGCCGACTGGTCGTTCAGGCGGAGGTTCCGCAATTTCCTCTGGTAACCGGCGACTTCCTGGAGTAGCTAAAAATAGGTGATATCACTTAGATTGTGTTTTTTCACATAGTAAAATGCTCAATAAAAACATTAACTAATTGAATTATAAAGGTCATAGTGTTGGCCCGCATCCTGCTTGTCTAGCTTCAATAATATGCCGACAAAGGACGCCCGATTATGACTGAAAAAATATCCCGCAACATTTTGCAGGATTGGTTTCAACATTATTCATCCGATTTACTGGTATTTTTTTGCCGAAAGATTGGCGAACCGGATGCCGATGATCTGGTTCAGGAAGTGTATTTACGCGCACTGACTTATCCGTTGTCATCGACTATTATCAAGCCTCGTGCTTTTTTATTCAGAATCGCCGCCAATCTGGTCGTCGACCATGTCCGTAAACAAAGCCACCGCCAGCATGATAATTATGAAGACATTGAAGACAGGACGATTACCAGCATTCTGGGGCCGGAGGATAGCTTGCATGGGACGGAGCGATTGAAAAAATTTCGCGATGCGTTGGCGCAATTACCTGCGGACCATCGTCAGGCATTCCTGCTGAATCGTTTCGACGGTCTGTCACATATGGAAATCGCCCAATTCATGGGGATTTCCGACAAAACAGTACAACGTTACATCGCTAAAGCTTTCGATCATTGTTTGAGTTGTCTTGAGTTTTAAGGGTTGCGATTTATGGCGCTTGTGCCGGATATCAAGAACCTGACAAAATACCGCACAATAAAGCGTCGGGAGCCGCGTTATGAGGGTTTTTAAATAGTTCTCTCCAAGTATAATGTTGGCTTATCGAATAATAACAACAATTTATGATAGAACAACCGCATTCCAGCTCCATCCGTCAGCAGGCCATTGATTGGTTGATTCGCAAGCAGTCGGGGGCTTTTTCCGCTGCCGAACGGCAGAAATTTGAACAGTGGCTTGCCGCCGATCCTTTGCATCGCCGTATCTATGAACAAATAGAGCGCGTCTGGGGGGATTTGCCTCGTCCGCAAGCCGAATTGTCCGCCGCACGCAAAAAGACAGGCCGGTTGCGATTGTCGTATCGGCCTCTGATCTTGGCTAGCGCCGCCTGCTTGCTGCTTGTCGCCGGGCTCTGTATCAAGGAAGGTTGGCCGCTGACTGACGACAGCGTGTTTCAGACGGCAAAAGGCGAGTTACGGCAGATAACCCTGGCTGACGGGTCGCTGGTTGAACTCAACTCGGATACTGAGCTTGCCGTCCATTACGGCTGGATGGGCCGGTCATTGGAATTGGTGCGCGGCGAAGCTTTGTTCAGCGTGGCTCCCGGCAAGTTGCGACCTTTTGAAGTATCGGCTGGAGGCGGACGGCTTCGCGACATTGGCACCCGTTTCGATGTTGCCATCGGCTCTTCGACAAACCGGATTTCGGTATTAGAAGGCGCGATTGATCTCAGTTTACCGGCGACAGGCGAGCAGCGCCAAACCGGGGCCGGGCAAATGATGATCTATAATGCCGCCACCGTCCTTTCCGAACCTGAAGCCGCCGATGTCAAAACCTTTGCTGCTTGGCGAAACCACAAACTGATTTTTCGCAATACGCAATTGTCGGAAGTGGTTAAGGAGCTGGAGCGTTATCATCCCGTGCACGTGCGTATTGTCGATCCGTCGCTGAACAGTTTGACGCTTGGAGGGGTTTTCGATAGTAACGATCTTGAGCGTTTTTGGGCTACTTTAGAAGCGGTTTTGCCGGTTGAAGTTAAGCGCGATAAAAACGGCGATGTGTTGATCGAGCGTCGCCGGTCATGATTTAAAACGCATTCTGTATCCAGTCCATGCGGCCGTCGCCGGACATGGCGATCACGTCAAAGCGAATCGGGCAGTCTGTTTTTTGGGATGAAAGATAAACCTGCGTTGCTGCTATGATGCGGGATTGTTTGGCACGGGTGATGCTCTCAACGGCGCTGCCGTATTTGTCGGTTTTACGGAACCGGACCTCGATAATGACCAGCGTTTGCTGGTCGGTCATTATTAAATCAAGTTCACCCTGTTTACAGCGGAAATTCCGGCATACCGGTTTGAGTCCCTTACCGATCAGGAAGTTGTGAGCTTGTTCTTCGGCACTTTCGCCGCGAATCAGATGTGCCGCTTTGGTCTTGAGCTTAGTAAACAGCATAGCTAGATGAGTTTTCAGTAGCAAAATCGCTTATTTCTGGGTGTCCGTCGATGAATTTGGCGCATATCAGCTTGCGTTTGATGCGCCGGTCGTCGGTCAACGATAGATTTCCGGTGGCGCCAGGATAAGATTCGGTTTCCAGATTGCTCAGGCGTGTAGCCAGATTGTAGGCGTCTATACCCATTGCAATCAGGCGTAAGTAAGAGCTGGGGAATTGCTTCCAGGTTTCTTGCAGCGCATCCATATTAAGTGCGCCTTGATAGGCTTTGTTGAATAACCAGGGAGTATCGCAAAAAGTTATTTTATTAAGGTCGGCATCCAGCGACATGTTGACTTGTCCCGTATAAACGGTAGGCATTGCGTAAACGGGAAGGTCACCCGCCTGATAAAACTGGAGCTGGGGATTGATGGAGCGCGCTTCTGCGCTATAGGCGCTTAGCAATATGGCATCGGCATCCTGTCGTCTTCGCGGAGTATATTTTACGCCCGGTACCAGGGTAAGGATTTTATTGTAGCGTTGTTCACTTTCATCCAGATTGAGCAGCTTTTGAATGGGTGATGAGAAGTCGGTTTCTTTCGGGTTATAGGTCTGCGTTTCAAGAATAGTGCCTTCCTGGTTTTGCCAGTCTTCCGTTAAGTAATTGGCAATGCGTTTACCTGGCGCATTTTCAGGAATCAATAGCAGCGCTTTTTGGTGGCCATCCGACCGGGCTTTATGGGTGATTTGCTCGGCGTCATCCAGCGGACTAAGGCTAAACTGGTAGAGCTGGTTTTTTTGCAGGCCTGGAATATGATTTAATGCCAGTACGGGTATGTTAAAGGTAGCGGTATCGGCCAGACTTTGGATCTGTTCCTTAGCTAGCGGGCCGATGACCAGTTGGGCGCCTTCTGCGACCGCCTGATTGTATAAGGTTGCAGGGGCCGATTGTTCGCTGTTGTAAAAATGAATGGCGGGCTTGGAATTACTGTCTGCATGATTGTAGGCTGCCATAAATCCGGCACGGATAGCTTTACCGGCTTGGGCGAAAGTCCCTGAATCGGGTAGCAGCAGTGCGATTGATTTGAGTTGCGAGGGAACATTTTCCGGCACGCCCTGAGGGTAATCCAAGAAGCTTAAGTTGGCAGGATGCGTCGGAAAGGCTGCACGCCATTGGCTTAGCTGAGTATTAAAATCAGGCTGGTTGATGTTTCTTAAGATGCCACTCAAAGACATCCAGCCTGCTAAGGTGTCCGTTTGATTGGTTTGTAAGGCGGTGTCAGGCAGCAGGTTTAATGTTTCAAGGATGGCGGCCTGATTTTTTTCAAGTTCTTCGGGAGACGTTAATAATTGGTGCAGTTCGATTCTGGATTTGACGCTGTCCAGCAGATCGCCGGTCAAAGAGTAGGCAAAGGCTTGCGATTGGAAGTATTTGATTTTTTTGTCCAGGCTGAGCTGTTGCGGCTGTATCAGCGCCATGCTTTCTATGGCCTGTTCCGCCTCGCCAAAGCTGAGCAGGATCTGGGCATAAAGAAGGTTTAGCCAGAGACGCTGCTCGGGTGACAGCTCGGCAGGATTAATGGCGTCGGCATCGTGTTTGGCCGTGTTGCCATCGCCAGCCAGGATTAAGGATTCGATGGCTTCTAAGCGTTGCCGGTTTTGTTCTTCAGACGATGAGGTTGCGGGATGCTGGTATAATTCAACCATTTGCCCCGGCTGGTCGTTCCTAATTAAGGGTTGCGTTACCAGTGCTTTCTGCTTCTGTATTGCCCTATCTCCAGTATCCGTAGCGACTGTGGTTGCGCAACCGGAAAAAAGCAATAGACCGGGAAGCAGGGCATATAATAATGGCGGCTTATATTTGGGTTGCATCTTTTTAGGGGTTTCAAGTGAGTTTATCGAATGTCAAGTGAATGCGGCAAATTATACGTTGTTGCTACTCCGATAGGTAATTTAGCAGATATTACGTTCAGGGCGGTTGAAATATTAAAACAGGTCGATTTGATCGCTGCCGAAGATACCCGGCATGTAAAAATGCTGCTACAGCATTACGGCATTAGCAATAAGCTGATCTCGTTGCATCAACATAATGAAGACAAAGCTTCGTCAGGGTTGCTGGAAAAACTACGCGAGGGCTTGTCCATTGCGCTGGTTTCCGATGCAGGAACGCCGCTGTTAAGTGATCCGGGCATGCCGCTGGTGAAAATGGTGAAAGACGCAGGGGTCGATGTTGTGCCGGTGCCGGGCGCCTGTGCGTTGATTGCTGCATTGTCCGCGTCGGGGTTGCCGATTACGCAGTTTGTATTTGAAGGCTTTTCGCCGAGAACTTCATCGGCGCGAAAAGCTTTTTTTAGTGAAAGATTGATGCGTCCAATAACCTGGGCATTTTATGAGTCCAGTCATCGGATTCTGGCTTCATTGCAGGATATGGCGGAGGTCTTGCCATTGGATCGGCAAATCGTTATTGCCAGAGAATTGACCAAATTGCATGAAACTATAGTGAAAGCCACTTTGGGTGAAGCGCTTAAGTTGGTTGAACAAGATGCCAATATGAGAAAAGGCGAATTTGTGGTTATTGTCGATGGCGCCACTATCGATAAAAAAGAGCGGACTATTACGCCGGAACAAGAAAAAATACTGAGCGTTTTATTGACCGAGTGTTCTATTAAGACAGCGGTTGCAATGGCTGTAGAAATTACCGGAGTCAGAAAGAAGCTGTTATATCAGGCTGCATTAGAGCTGGAAAAAGCCAAAGAAGCTTAGTTTTTTCGTTAATGCCGACTGGGGTATAATTCTGGTCTGAATTTTGCTTATTAATATGACCGCTACATGTCGCATCGCTGCGGATATGTGATACACTACACGCTGAAAGAGTCGGCTGAGCAGTCGCTGTTTTATCGTAAGATAAGATGGAGGAAAGTCCGGGCTCCATTGGGCAGGGTGCCAGGTAACGCCTGGGAGGCGTGAGCCTACGGAAAGTGCCGCAGAAAATATACCGCCTGTCACTTAGGTGATCGGTAAGGGTGAAAAGGTGCGGTAAGAGCGCACCGCGCAACTGGTAACAGGAGTGGCATGGTAAACCCCACCCGGAGCAAGATCAAATAGAGGAACAGACGCGTGGCCCGCGCGGTTCCTGGGTAGATTGCTTGAGCTGCAGGGTGACTTGCAGCCTAGATGAATGACTGTTCTCGACAGAACCCGGCTTATAGGCCGACTCTTTCTTCCTTTTTTCGAGCTTTCTGCTCGGTCTTTATAACCTCTAAAAACGCAAAAACCGTCTGATAATTACTGCGGCAATCCTTTGATCCAGTCCTCATTTTTTGGTTAAAAATTCAGAAATTTCCGATAGCTCAATACTTAAAGTTCTTTCTCAATAGATTAATTAACTTTTTGATAAAGAATAAAAATTATTTGGTCATATTTTATGCAATTTTGCTCCGTTCAGATTGTGATGTAAGTCATTGTCGAAAAAGAAAGAATCTAAATGAAATCATTCTTGACTAGGGGGTATTAGAATTCTATAGTGGGCACAAGTGGAGAAAAGTGGAAAAAAAGGGTTTTTTTGGGGAATCTGGGGTGAATCTTGTTTCGAGGCATTAGCTCTATCAACTTAGACGGCAAAGGACGTCTTGCAATTCCTACCCGTTACCGGGAGGAGTTACAGGAATGTTGCGAGTGCCAGATGGTTGTGACAGTTGCCGTAAATGAGCGATGTGTTGGAGAGAACGGTTGCTTGTGGCTTTACCCGATGCCTGAATGGGAAAAACTCGAACAAACGATTAGTAAATTACCCACGTTAAACAAAATGGCCGGTAAGTTAAGGCGATTTGTTATCGGAAACGCATCTGAATGCGAGATGGATGGGCAAGGACGTTTATTGCTGCCGGAAAAGTTAAGGACGTTTGCAAATGTGGACAAGAAAGTTGTCCTGGTTGGTCAACTCAATAAATTTGAACTCTGGAATGAAGAAGCCTGGGGGGCAAAAGAGAGTGAGTGGCTGGATGGTGACGATAATGAAGGGTTGGAAGATTTAGGCTCCTTATCCTTTTAATGCGGGAGATTTGTTAGTGGCACATTTGCCCGTCATGTTTGCAGAAGCCTTGCAGCAGTTGGCGATTAAAGAAGACGGCGTTTATCTGGATTGTACTTTTGGTCGAGGCGGACATAGCCAAGGAATTTTGAATTTGTTGGGGCCATCCGGACGGCTATTGGCATTCGATAGGGATCTGGACGCAATTAATTCTGATTATGCGCAGGCAATGCTCGATGACAGACGGTTTAAGCTAAAGCATACGCCCTTCTCAGAGCTGGAAAATATAGTTGCAAGTGAAGGTTTGGTTGGAAAAGTCGACGGCATATTGATGGACTTGGGGGTGTCATCGCCCCAGTTGGACAATCCCGAAAGAGGTTTTAGCTTCTTGCGCGATGGGCCGTTAGATATGCGAATGGACGGCAATGCCGGTGTTACGGCTGAACAATGGTTGGCCAGCGTTGCTGAAGAGCAACTGGTTAAGGTTCTATTTGAATATGGCGAGGAGCGATTCGCACGACGCATAGCTCACGCGGTTATTGAAAAGAGAGTTAACACGCCAATTACAACAACCAGAGAATTGGCAAAGCTTATTGAAGATGTAGTGCCGGTCAAAGAGAAACATAAGCATCCGGCGACTCGTAGCTTTCAGGCGATCCGCATTGAAATCAACAGAGAGCTGGATGAGTTAAAAGATGTTTTGGAGCAGTCCGCCAGGGTTTTGAAGCCATCTGGACGCTTGGTGGTTATTTCATTCCACTCATTGGAAGACCGAATCGTTAAGCGCTTTATCAGGGCTGAGTCCGGAGCCAAGTATAACCCCGGAAGGCTGCCTATTAAGGAAGTCGACATTGCTAAAGGCATTTTGAAAAAGACGGGTAAGGCTCTAAAAGCAGGGCAGCAAGAAATTGCTCAGAACCCAAGAGCGCGAAGTGCAATCATGCGAGTAGCCGAGAAGGTTTAAGTGGCAATAAAGCGATATTTAGGGATGGCCGCACTGATATCGGTGCTATTGATATCTGCTTTGACCGTTATCTACAGCAAATATCAGTCTCGATTAATTTTTATTGAGATCCAAAAGCAGGAAAGGGCACTGGATCAGTATGAAGTGGAGTGGGGGCAGCTGCAATTGGAGCTGACGACCTTGGCAGAACAGAATCGGGTAGAGCAAGTGGCGCGGGAACAATTGAAGCTGGTTATGCCGCTGCGAGAAAAGATTGTTTATATAAAACCGTAAATGATTAATTTTCAACGCAGAAATGCGGCAAATAAGCTGGTCGGCAATTTTTCAGGACGATCGCACCGGTTCTCTACCGATGGCGACACTTCCACCGTCCATAACGGCCGAAGAAAAATCGTAGTCATTTTTATAATGGCTTGTATGGCGGTGCTGGTAGGTAGAGCCGTCGATTTGCAAGTGTTGAATAAACAGTTTCTTAAGGATCAGGGAGATATGCGTCATGTCAGTGATGTGCCGGTTTCGGCATATAGAGGCATGATAAAGGATAGAAACGGCGCGCCGTTGGCGATTAGTACGCCTGTCGAATCCATTTGGATGAACCCGCAAGAGGTTGAGCCTGCAAAAGAAGGCGAATTCAGGCAAATGGAAGACTTGTTGAATTTGCCGAACGGAAAGATCAATGAGCTGATGAAAGGTGATGCGCATAGGCAGTTTGCTTATATTGCTCGCCAGGTTAGTCCGGTGGTTGCCGATCAGGTCAAGGCTTTGAAACTTGCAGGGATTTATTTCGAGCGGGAATTCAAGCGTTTTTATCCTGCCGGGGAAGTTTCGGCGCATTTAGTCGGTTTTACTGATATTGATGATGTCGGTCAGGCCGGGCTTGAATCAGGGTATGAAAAATCATTAAAGGGAATTCCAGGCAGCAAGCGGGTCATCAGGGATGGACAGCGCCGAATTATTGAAGATGTAGAAAATATAAAAGAGCCGATTGCAGGCAGGAGCCTGGAGCTAAGTATTGATCAGCGCATCCAATACCTGGCGTATCGGGAATTGCAACTGGCCGTTAACCTTAACAAGGCGAAGTCAGCAGCGCTAGTGGTATTGGATGCAAAGAACGGGGAAATTCTGGCGGCAGTGAATCAGCCATCGTTTAACCCGAATAGCCGAAAGAGTTTAAAGGAAAGCCTGTACAGGAATAGATCGTTAACCGATGTATTCGAGCCCGGGTCAACGGTCAAGCCATTTGTTGTTGCAGCCGCCTTAGACGGCGGATATGTCAAGCCAAATGAGGTTTTTGAGACCCACGGATTTATTGAGATCGGGCATCATCTGGTTAAGGATGTGCATAATTACGGAACGCTGGATTTGACTGGAGTTTTGAAAAAGTCCAGTAATGTTGTGGTAAGCCAGATGGCATTGCGCATGCCTCCGGAATATTTTTGGGGAATTTACAACAAGCTGGGTTTTGGCGTTGCTCCCGGCTCCGGCTTTCCCGGAGAAGCCGATGGAAGCTTGCTTGATTACCAGAACTGGCATGATTTTGATAAGGCGACTTTGTCGTTCGGTTACGGTGTCAGCACTTCGGCACTCCAGCTAGCACGAGCTTACACGGCATTGGCGGATGACGGCATTTTACATTCGGTTAGTTTGTTCAGGCGGGATGAAGATGTTGATCAAAAGCGAGTGTTTTCAGCCAAGACAGCCAAGAGAGTCAGAACTATGCTCGAATCTGTGCTGATGAAAGACGGTACCGCCTATGAAGGCAGAGTTGATGGCTACAGCGTGGCCGGTAAAACCGGGACGGTAAAAAAAGCCGGTGCCGGCGGATATGTTGAGAAAAGTTATTTTTCTGTATTTGCAGGTATGGCGCCTGCCAAGAATCCGCGGTTGATTATCGTGGTCATGGTTGATGAGCCTTCTGCAGGACAATATTACGGCGGGATAGTCTCGGCCCCGGTATTTTCCAAGGTGATGGCGGGAGCCTTGAGGGTGTTGGAGGTTGCTCCTGACCAGCAAGACAGCATGCCCATCTTGTTGACCCAAAAAGGCCGGTAACATGACGATCTCCAGGGATGCAGATACAGTGCGGCAGAAGCCATTACCGCGACTGAAAGATTTATTAAGCGGGCTGGCCTCGGTTCCAGAGCAAGATAACATGCCGGTTAAAGGATTGGCTTTGGACAGCCGGGAACTGGTTTGCGGCGATGCATTTGTGGCATTGGCCGGAGCTAAACAGCATGGCTTGGCGCATGGTGAGCAGGCTATCAGTAACGGAGCCTGCGCAATGATTTTTGATCCGGCCGGGAATGGGCAGCAGCTGTCAGAGACCATGCGGCACAACGTTTCTAGCCCTGTGCCGATGATCGCGGTGGAAAATCTGGGTTTAAAGCTGGGTGAACTGGCCGCGCGTTTTTATGATGATCCGTCCCGGTCCATGACGGTTATCGGTATTACCGGAACGAATGGCAAAACATCCTGCAGCCAGTTTCTGAGCCAGATGCTGGATGACTGCGGAATTATAGGAACACTCGGATGGGGAGAGTGGGGCAAGCTCAACAAGACGCTGAACACCACGCCTGATGCGCTGGCAATCCAGAAAATACTGGCTGAACTTTTAAAGAACAAAAAACGCATTGTGGCGATGGAAGTCTCCTCGCATGGTTTGGAGCAGGGCAGGGTCAACGGGGTTGCGTTTAAGGGAGCGGTATTTACCAATATCAGCCGCGATCACTTGGATTATCACGGCACGATGGAGGCTTATGTACAGGCCAAGCTGGCGCTGTTAAAACAGCCGGGCTTAGCTTTCGCAGTGGTGAATTTGGATGATGTTTACAGCGGACAGATTATTGCCGCAGTCCCTGAATCAGTGCAGCTATGGACTTTTAGCGCCAATGGGCAAGCATCGGATTCAGGCGAAAGCCTCCAAGCGGAAAATATAGTTCATAAAACGGATGGCATCGAGTTTGATGTGCACTGTAAAGGACAAACTCAACGAATAAAAGTGCCGCTGTACGGGGACTTTAATGTAGAGAATGTGCTGGCCGTCTTGGCCGTCATGCTGGCTATGGATATTCCGTTGGCTAAGGCAGCTAAAAAACTTGCCGGTATAAAGCCGGTTGATGGCAGGATGGAGCGGTTTGGGACGGAGACCGATCCTTTGATTTTTGTGGATTACGCGCATACCCCCGATGCTCTGGACAAGGTTTTATCCAGCTTGCGCAAACATTGCAAGCAGGCTTTGTGGGTGGTTTTTGGTTGCGGCGGAAACAGGGATACAGGCAAACGCCCGCAAATGGGAAAAATTGCAGAACAATGGGCGGATCATGTGGTTATTACCGATGACAACCCGCGTTACGAAAACGGACTGGATATAGTTAACGATATTTTGGCAGGCTGCAATTCAGATAATGTCGAAGTCATTCAAAACAGAGAGCAGGCGATACAAAAAGTGGTAGCAAGTGCAGCTAAAGATGATTGCATAGTAATTGCTGGCAAAGGCCATGAGCAATACCAGGAAAGCAATGGCGTGTGCGTGCCTTTCAGTGATCGGCAGGTGGTGATGGACGCACTGGACAGGCGGAATAAATGAATATGATGCTGAGCGAGATTGCAGCATGCGTGCAGGGACAGTTGGTCGGGAAAGATGTTGCCATTTCATCGGTCAGTATAGACACCAGAGCGATAAAGCCGGGACAGCTCTATGTTGCAATTAAAGGCTATAACTTCGATGGCAATGAGTTTGTGGCAGAGGCAGCGCAAGCAGGAGCAGTGGGGGCAATCGTACATCAAGGCATTACCGCCGCGATACCGCATATCGTTGTTGACGATACGCGGTTGGCATTGGCTGAGCTGGCAGGAGCCTGGCGTAGAAAAGCGACAGTATCGGTAGTCGGCATTACCGGCAGCAACGGCAAAACAACCGTCAAGGAAATGGTCGCGGCGATATTGAACGTCAATGGCAAGACGCTGTTTACCCAAGGCAATTTGAATAATGAAATCGGCGTGCCCCTGACTTTGTTGCGCCTGAATGAGCAGCACCGGTACGCAGCCATCGAAATGGGCGCAAACCATCCGGGCGAAATCGAATATAGCAGCCAATATGCACAGGCGGATGTAGCGATCATTACCAATGTTGGGGCCGCGCATATTGAAGGTTTCGGCAGTGTTGACGGTGTCGCCAAAGCGAAAGGGGAAATCATCCAGACGCTTAAGCAGGACGGCGTAGCGATCCTTAATAGTGATGATGCCTATTTCGACTATTGGCAATCAATAGCCGGAACAAGAAAAGTCATGTCGTTTGGAATGAATGAACGAGCGGATGTGACGGCGCACGCTATCAAAGCGGAAATTGTTGATCATGCATTCGCCACGACCTTTGAATTAGTGGCTCCGGAAGGCGCATTGACAGTACAGCTAAAGCTGGCTGGACGGCATAATGTCGTCAACGCATTGGCAGCCGCCACCGCATGTCTGGCACTGGGCATTGGCCTGAAACAAATTCAACAAGGTCTGGAAAGTGTAAAACCGGTTACAGGACGTTTGCAGTCATTGATAAGCCGTTTAGGCAATATCGTTATCGATGATACCTATAACGCCAATTCGGCGTCGCTTATAGCAGGGCTGGACGTGTTGGCGAACTGTGAAGGCAAACACTGGCTGGTCTTAGGGGCTTTTGGTGAGTTGGGGCCTGAAAGCTCAAAAATACATGAACAAATGGGTGAAGTCATTAAATCAAGCGGCGTCGCGCGTCTTCTGGCAGTAGGTTCTGATGCCAGAAATACGGTAAAGGCTTTTGGCGAAGGAGCTACTTTTTTTGATACCCAAAACGATTTAATTGAAGTGTTAAAGCAAGAACTTAAAGGTGATGAAGCAATTTTGATCAAGGGGTCAAGGGCTCAGCGCATGGAGAATGTAGTGGCCGCATTGGTTGAAAACTTCAGGAAATAATAATGTTACTTTATTTTGCAGATTATTTGATGACATTTGATGGCGGTTTCAGGGTCTTTCATTACCTGACATTTCGCGCCATTCTTGGGGCTTTAACCTCGCTGGTCATTTCTTTTGTTGTCGGGCCGGTAATGATCAGAAAACTGAGCCGCAACAAGATCGGGCAGAGTATCCGAGAGTTAGGTCCCCAATCGCATTACGAAAAGAAAGGTACGCCTACCATGGGCGGAGCGCTGATACTGATCGCTATTGCGTTCAGCACACTGTTGTGGGCCGATCTGAGCAACCGCTATATATGGGTGATTTTGTTGGTGACCCTGGGTTACGGCATCATCGGTTTTGTCGATGATTATAGAAAAGTGATCAAAGGCAACAGTGACGGTTTGTCAGCTAGAGCCAAATATTCCTGGCAATCGGTCATAGGTTTAACAGCGGCTGTTTTTCTATACAAAACTGCAATTTTGCCGGTGGAAACGCAATTGATTGTGCCGTTCTTTAAAGACGTCATGCTGGATATGGGCTGGATATATATAGTCTTGACATATTTTGTGATTGTCGGGACCAGCAATGCGGTCAATTTGACCGATGGACTGGACGGACTGGCGATTATGCCGACCGTGATGGTCGCCACCGGCCTGGGAATTTTTGCGTATTTATCGGGACATGTGACTTTCTCACAATATTTGGCAATACCCTATTTGCCAAATGCGGGAGAGCTCATCGTATTTTGTGCTGCTTTGGTTGGCGCCGGTTTGGGTTTTTTATGGTTTAACGCCTATCCCGCAATGGTATTCATGGGAGATGTCGGCGCGCTGGCGTTGGGCGCGGCATTAGGCGTGTTGGCGGTGCTGGTCAGGCAGGAAATCGTACTGGTGATTATGGGCGGGGTGTTTGTCATGGAAACGGTATCCGTGATTATTCAGGTAGCCTCTTTCAAAATGACCGGAAAGCGTGTTTTTCGTATGGCGCCGATACATCATCATTTCGAATTGAAGGGATGGCCGGAACCCCGCGTTATCGTGCGGTTCTGGATTATTACCGTCATCTTGGTGCTGATCGGTTTGGCAACCTTGAAATTGAGGTAAGAAAAATGAATAGAGTCCATGCTCCTATACATAATTCTATAAGCGAAACAGCCATCATTGCATTGTTGAAGAAGAATTTTTCTTTGGATCCGGAAACGTCCAAAGTTTTGGTAGTGGGTCTTGGCAATACGGGAATTTCAGTCGCGCATTATTTGCAAGGCTTAGGTTTCAAATTCGCCATCATCGATAGTCGTGCCAAACCGCCGATGATGGATGAGTTTTTTGAGCAAATGCCCGATACGCCGGTGTTTACCGGAGGGTTTGATGAGGCGGCGTTTAAGGTGGCGACGCATCTGGTGGTCAGTCCCGGAGTGTCGCTGAATGAACAGGCGATAATGAAAGCCATTGCCAACGGCTCGAAAATAGTCAGCGATATTGACCTATTTGCCTGCTCTGTGAATGTTCCTGTTGTTGCGATCAGCGGCTCCAACGGTAAGAGCACGGTGACTACTATGCTGGGTGAAATGGCCAAAGCCACGGGAATGAAAGTGGGTGTAGGCGGGAATTTGGGAACGCCGGCCCTGGATTTGCTGGAGTTAAATGCGCAGCTGTATGTGCTGGAACTCTCAAGCTTTCAACTGGAGCGTACTTCAGCCTTGAACGCAGCCGCAGCGACTGTGCTCAATGTCAGCGCCGACCATTTGGATCGGCATGTCGATCTAGCCGAATACGCGCGGGAAAAACAAAGAATTTTCAGGGGTGGCGGCATCATGATCATCAATGTCGATGATCCCGTAGTCTCTGCAATGCAGGATAACAGCAGAAAGACCTTTACCTTTTCGATTAACAAGCCAGCCGACTTTCATCTTGCTTATCAGGGCGATACAGAATACCTGATGCACAATGAAGCACGCCTGATGCCGCTGTCTGAATTGCCGCTTGAGGGCAGGCATAACGCGGCCAATGCCTTGGCCGCATTGGCGCTGGGCGTGGCCATGGGATTGGATGAACAGATCATGTGCGATGCCTTGCGAAGATTCAAAGGCTTAAGTCACAGGATGCAGCGTGTTGCGGAAATACGTGGTGTCACCTGGGTTAATGACTCCAAAGCGACCAATATCGGTGCCTGCGTTGCCGCTTTACAAGGTTATGCCCGCAAGGTGATTCTGATTGCCGGCGGTGACGCGAAAGGCGCCGACATGAACGAATTGACGCCGGCGATTAAAGAAAAAGCCAAAAGCGTAGTGTTGATGGGCAAAGATGCAGGTTTGATAAAGCAGGCACTGGATGGTTGCGTCCCTGTCTATTCGGCAGACAATATGGCGCAAGCGGTACAGATTGCGGCGGGCCTTGCCAATGCCGGCGAGAGCGTCCTACTGTCGCCTGCCTGCGCAAGTCTTGATCAGTATAAAAATTATCAGGATAGGGGCGAGAAATTTACCAAGGCAGTATTGGCGCTGGTTGACCGCTCAGGCAGTTATCCGCCATCCGTGGCGACTGTATGAGCACGCAGCGGCATCGGTTGCTTGCAGATTGTAATGGCCCCGCTTTTCTTGGTGGCCGGTCACATTTGTTCCTTACAAATTGTGACACTTCCACCTACCTTGGTGGTCGTAAATGAAATTATCGAGAGTACGAATTGGCCGGTTTCATTTAGATCCGGTGTTGCTGATCGTAAGCACTAGTCTGTTGTTGATCGGCTATGTGATGGTGGCATCCGCATCATTGCATCTGGGCATAAAAATGGCGGGTAACGGTTTGTATTATCCGGTCAGGCAGCTATTACACATAGGTTTGGGTCTGTTCTTTGGTGGGATCGTGGCGGCAGTTCCAATGCGGGTGTGGGAAGAGAATGGCCCCCAGCTGTTTCTGGCGGGATTGCTGTTGCTGATCATAGTGCTGATCCCCGGCCTTGGCGTCAAGGTAAACGGCAGCGTGCGCTGGTTATCGATTGCGGGAATGCGGATACAGGTATCCGAAGTGGTTAAGTTTTTTTCCGTTATCTATATGGCCGGATATGTAACTCGTTATCAAGAGTCGGTGCAGAATGCGGCTTTTGGGTTAGTCAAGCCGCTAGGGCTATTTTCGGTAGCCAGCTTTTTGTTGTTGCTGGAGCCGGATTTTGGTTCAGCCGTAGTGATTATCATGATAGCCATGGGCATCATGTTTCTGGCTGGCGCGAGATTATCGCAATTTATCGTGCTGCTGGCGGTCGTTGGCGTACTGGCCATGTTGCTGGTTTATTTTTCGCCGTACCGTTTGGTTCGGGTCACCAGCTTTATGGATCCTTGGGCCGATCCTTTGAAAACCGGGTTTCAATTAGTGCAGGCGCTTATTTCGTTCGGACGAGGAGAATGGCTGGGCGTGGGCTTGGGTAGCGGCATACAAAAATTATTTTATTTGCCCGAAGCGCATACCGACTTTTTGTTTTCCGTGATAGCGGAAGAATTGGGTTTGTTAGGCGTGGTTACTGTGATTGGTTTGTTTTCATTATTGGTTTGGCGCACTTTTGCAATAGCTGCCGCCGCCGAGCAGGCCGGTCAACGGTTTTCAGCCTTTATCGCGTATGGGCTGGGGATTTGGTTCGGCTTTCAGTCATTCGTCAACATGGGCGTCAACATGGGAATCTTGCCGACCAAAGGCCTGACCTTACCGTTGATGAGCTATGGCGGCGGCAGCATGATGATCATGTGCTGCGCGGTTGCGTTGTTATTTCGGGTGCAAAGCGAAACCGCTGGAATACATGCCGGTATGCCAAAGAGAAACCGTCATGGCTAAGCGCATCGTAATTATGGCCGGAGGAACCGGCGGGCATGTGTTCCCAGCTTTGGCTGTGGCCCAGAAACTGATCGAGAAAGGTTGGCAGGTAAGCTGGCTGGGCACGCAAAAAGGGCTGGAAGGCCGGGTGATTCCTGAGCAGGGCATAGAGATCGATTGGCTGTCGGTTGCCGGCGTACGTGGTAAAGGCTTACTGTCGAAAATAAGCGCTGGGTTGTTACTGGTTAAGGCCTGTAGCCAGGCATTGAAAATATTGCGTCAGCGCAAACCCGATGTAGTGTTAGGCATGGGCGGATTTGTCGCGGGGCCTGGCGGATTGATGGCGAAACTGTTAGGCATACCGCTGGTCATTCATGAGCAAAACCGGGTGCCGGGAACCACTAACCGGTTGCTGGCACGGATGGCCAATCAGGTGTTGGAAGCATTTCCGGGCAGTTTTGATAAAAAGCTTAAGGCCAAATTTACCGGCAACCCATTAAGAAAACAGTTTATAGGATGTGCTGAGTGCAAAGTGGCACATCAGGGCATCAATATATTGGTCGTTGGCGGCAGCCAAGGAGCCCAGATTTTAAATGAAGTCGTGCCTGACGCACTTGCAGCCTTAAGCGTCGACCTGGCCAATGAAAATACGGTGCAAATAAAGCACCAAACTGGCGCGGCGATGCAACAGCAGGTTCAGGACCGGTATAAGGAATTAGGCGTGAATGCGGAAGCCAATGCCTTTATAGAAGATATGGTATCGGCCTATCAATGGGCGGATCTGATGATTTGCAGATCCGGCGCAATGACCGTCAGCGAAGTCGCAGCAGCAGGGGTTCCGGCTATTTTTATACCGCTGCCGAATGCGATTGACGATCATCAAACAGCCAATGCCAGATATTTAGCTGATGCAGGCGCCGGATTGATATTGATGCAAAAAGATTTGAATACCGCAACGCTGGTAGAGCATATAACAAAGATAATTAAGCAATTGGATGTCATGAGTAAAACTGCAAAAAAATACGCACGGCTGGATGCGACGGAAACCGTTGCCGGTGTTTGCATGGCCGAGGCGGGATTATGACCATCCCCAACAGCCAGATGCCTGCACAGGCTTTAGGTAATGTCGACCGGATACATTTTGTCGGCATCGGCGGAACCGGTATGAGCGGCATTGCCGAGGTATTGTCAAACCTCGGTTATCGCGTCTCAGGTTCGGACATTAAGGAAAGCGCGGTAACCCAACGATTGGCAAGTTTAGGCGTGACCATCAACATCGGCCACAAACGCGAAAACATTGCAGAGGTTGATGTGGTGGTCGCTTCCAGCGCGATCGACCGCAGCAATGAAGAAATAGACGAAGCCTATATTCAAAGAGTACCGGTCATTCCGCGCGCGGAAATGCTGGCTGAGTTGATGCGTTTTCGGTTCGGCATTGCCGTTGCCGGAACCCATGGCAAGACCACAACCACCAGTTTGACAGCCAGCATGCTGGCCGAAGGCGGGCTCGATCCCACTTTTGTGATCGGCGGACGCTTAAACAGCGCCGGCAGCAATGCCAAATTAGGTTTGGGCCAGTATCTGGTTGCCGAAGCCGATGAAAGCGATGCGTCATTTTTATATTTGCAGCCGATGATGGCGATAGTCACCAATATTGACCAAGATCATATGGCGACCTATGAAGGCAGTTATCAGCGGTTAAAAGACACGTTTAAAGAGTTTTTACATCACCTGCCTTTTTACGGACTGGCGGTGATGTGCCTGGATGACGAAGGCGTCAGGGCAATACTGCCGGACATATCCAAGCCGGTAACGACTTATGGTGTCCATGAAGATGCCGATGTGCGGGCGGTCAATATTAAGCAAGAGGGCATGCATACGTCTTTTGACGTCATACGAAGAGGCGACCATCCGCCATTACAGGTTACCTTGAATATGCCCGGCTGGCATAACATGCTCAATGCGCTTGCGGCTATTAGCATAGCGAGCAAACTGGCAGTCGATGACGCGGCCATTATCAAGAGCTTGGGAGCGTTTAAAGGCGTAGGCAGACGGTTCCAAATTAACGGCGATTTGCCGATGGATGGCGGTAAACTGACTTTAGTTGATGACTACGGGCATCACCCGCGCGAGATTGCGGCAACGCTTGAAGCCTTGCGTCAGGCTTGGCCGGATCGACGCAAAGTCATCGTTTTTCAGCCGCATCGGTACACCCGTACCCGGGATTTATTTGAAGATTTCGTGCAAGTGCTGTCGACTGTTGATGTGCTGATCCTGATGGATGTTTACTCCGCAGGCGAAACTTCGGTTCCCGGTGCGGACGGCAGGGCATTAAGCCGTGCAATCCGTGTGCGTGGACAGGTTGATCCGGTCTTTGTCGAAAACTGGGAAGAATTGCCGCAAATATTGGCGGGCATTGTAAACGCCGAGGATGTGATCTTGACCATGGGCGCAGGCAATGTCGGACAGATTGCCGCACAGCTGCCGCAGATGTTGGCAGAGACGTTGCAAGGCAAGGCTTCGATAGGAAGTGATAGTTGAAAGGCCGTTTGCTAGAGCATGAAAAACTGGCGAAATACACCAGTTGGCGAGTCGGCGGCCCTGCGGATCGGCTGTATATTCCGCAGGATCGGCAGGATCTGATCGAATTTATAGCCGCATTGTCTGATTCGGAGCCGGTATTCTGGATGGGCCTGGGCAGCAATTTACTGATCAGGGATGGCGGTATACGCGGTACGGTGATTAACACTAAAGGACGATTAAAAGAATTGCGGTTGACCGATGATGGTTCAGTTTATGTTGAAGCAGGCGTTCCCTGCGCGCATGTGGCGCGTTTTTGTGGAGAGAGCGGCTTAATCGGGGCGGAATTTTTGGCAGGCATACCCGGCACCATGGGCGGAGCCTTGAAAATGAATGCCGGAGCCTTTGACGGGGAAACCTGGGCTATTGTTAAAAGTGTGGAAATGCTGGATCGGGCAGGCAAGGTAACGCATAGAATGCCGCAGGATTTCCAGGTGAATTACCGGTCTGTAAAGGGCTTCGAAGACGAATGGTTTTTATCCTGCGAGTTGATTTTGCAGCAAGGCGATACGGTGGCAAGTCAGCAGAAGATCAAAGGTCTATTGGAAAAGCGGGGGGCAACCCAGCCGACCAATCAACCCAGTTGCGGGTCGGTATTTAAAAATCCTGAAGGCGACTATGCGGCAAGGCTGATAGAGCAGACCGGTTTAAAAGGCTACATGATTGGCGGCGCTTGTGTGTCAGAAAAGCATGCGAATTTTATCGTCAATACAGGTAATGCAACGGCAGCGGACATTGAGGTCCTTATTCATTATGTCCAGGACAAAGTTGAACAACAGCAGGGGATAGTCTTGCAGACAGAAGTTTGTATGGTAGGTGAAGCAATATGAAAGCAATGGTGATAAACAAGCCAGAGCAATTCGGCCGTGTCGCGGTGATGATGGGCGGTTCGGCGGCTGAAAGAGAAGTCTCGTTAAGAAGCGGTGCGGCCGTTTATGAAGCTTTAAAACGTAAAGGCGTTGACGCGATTGCCATTGATGTAACAGGCAGCCCGATTGATGCGCTAGCAGGGCAAAAGTTCGACCGGGTATTTAACATTATCCACGGGCGCGGCGGCGAAGACGGCGTGTTGCAAGGCGTGCTGGAAGTGTTGGGGATTCCTTATACCGGCAGTCGGGTCATGGCATCGGCATTAACCATGGATAAGCTTAGAACCAAGCTGTGCTGGCAGGGTTATGGCCTGATTACGCCCAAATGGCATTTATTGAAAGACGAAGCCGATCTTGACGTTTGCATTGAAAAGCTGGGTTTCCCGGTTATCGTCAAGCCGGCGCAGGAAGGCTCCAGCATAGGCATGAGCAAAGCCACCAATCGGGATGAACTGCAAAAAGCTTTAACCGTGGCGGCAAAATACCGTTGCGACGTTTATGCGGAAGCTTGGGTGACCGGTAAGGAATATACCGTTGCGGTGCTGGATGGCGAGGCGTTGCCGGTTATTCGCCTGGAAACCCCGAATGCCTTTTACGATTACGAAGCTAAATATCAGGCGACGACGACGCAATACCATTGTCCTTGCGGCCTGAGTTTGGACCAGGAGCAGTTTATAAAGAACTTGGCTGAAACGGCCTGCCAAGTCGTTGGCGTTAAAGGTTGGGGACGAGTGGATGTGTTTATCGATGACTTGGGGCAGTACCAGCTGATTGAAGTTAATACCGTTCCCGGCATGACTGACCACAGTTTGGTGCCGATGGCGGCCAGGCAGGCAGGTATGGATTTTGACGAATTGGTCTGGCGCGTTCTGGAAACCAGCTGCGAGTAATGGGTCATGCGTAGTTATTCCTGCCATGCTTCATTGCGGGCAGTTGCAAATCAGTTTCAGGCAGAATTGTGATGGCCTTGGTAAAAGCCATGATCACGATGTTACTGCTGGCTGGGCTGGTCTGGATGGCGGGATACGGCGTTAAGCGCATCCCGATTAAGTATGTAAGAACTGAAGGGGTTTTTCAGTACCTCAGCAAGGATGAGATAAAGACGGCTTTGCAGCCGTTGGTGATGACCAGTTTTTTCGATGCCGATATGCAGGCTATTCATCAGGCTGTTTCGGAATTGGCTTGGGTAGATACCGTTACCGTTAAACGAGTTTGGCCCGATGCGATTGACATAAAGGTACGTGAAAAAAAGCCCTATGTGCGCTGGGGGCAACACAGTCTGGTCAGCACACGGGGCGAGATAATTACACCCAAGAATATAGACCAATTTAAGTACTTGCCGATATTGCAAGGCCCTGATCAGCAACAGCTGAAAACGCTGGAAATAATGAAGGGCGTTAACACGGCATTAGCCGATCAGTCCATGAAAATGGCGGAGTTTACAATTAATGATCGGTGGGCGTGGAAGATTAAGTTAACAACGGGTTTGGAAATACTGTTGGGACGAAATGAACAGTTAAAGAAATTACAAAGGTTTTTGAAAACGCTGGAAGTCTTGGAACAAGAGCTGGTTGAGAAAATGGCAATAGTTGATTTGAGATATCCCAACGGATATGCAGTTTCATGGAAGCCGGATACTGAAGAAATCGACTGGAAGAAAATTGCCGATCCGCAACATGAAATAGACGGCTAATCATATAAGGTAATACAGAGTAAACAAAATGGCGAAAAAATCAGAGCGTAATTTAATAGTCGGACTGGATATCGGCACGTCAAAGGTTGCCGCTATTGTTGGTGAGATTACCAGTGATGGCAATATAGAAATCATAGGCATTGGCTCAACGCCATCGCGTGGCTTGAAAAAAGGGGTTGTGGTCAATCTGGAGTCGACGGTGCAATCTATCCAACGGGCTATTGAAGAAGCGGAATTAATGGCGGGATGCCAGATCAGGTCGGTTTATGCGGGTATTGCGGGTAGTCATATCAGAAGCCTTAATTCTCACGGCATCGTAGCCATAAAAGATAAGGAAGTGACCCAGTACGATATCGACAGAGTAATTGATTCCGCCCGTGCTGTAGCCATTCCTGCGGATCAGAAAATTTTACATATTCTGCCGCAGGAGTTTGTGATCGATCTCCAGGAAGGCATCAAAGAGCCTATCGGGATGTCGGGCATTCGCTTGGAGGCCAAGGTTCATATGGTCACCGGCAGTGTCAGCGCTTCGCAAAATATCGTCAAATGCATTCGGCGCTGCGGCCTGGAAGTCGATGATATTGTGCTGGAGCAATTGGCATCCTGCAATTCAGTACTCACGGATGATGAAAAAGAATTGGGCGTTTGCCTGATTGATATTGGCGGCGGTACCACGGATATTGCGATTTTTGTCGATGGCGCGATAAAACATACTGCAGTGATCCCTATAGCAGGTGATCAGGTGACTAATGATATTGCTGTCGCCTTACGCACGCCGACGCTCAATGCCGAGGATATTAAACGAAAATATGCCTGTGCCTTAACGCAGTTGGCAAATGTGGATGAAGTTATCGAAGTGCCCAGCATCGGAGATAGAGCGCCTCGCAAGATTTCAACGCAAAATCTGGCCGAGATTATTGAGCCTCGGTATGAAGAATTAATGTTGTTGGTTCAGTCGGAACTAAGGCGTAGCGGCTATGAAGAATTAATCGCCGCCGGGGTAGTGCTAACGGGAGGCAGTTCAAAAGTAATGGGATTAATCGATTTGGCGGAAGAAATTTTCCATATGCCGGTGCGTATGGGAGGGCCGCAAAATGTGACAGGATTGACCGAGGTGGTAAAAAACCCGATTCACTCAACAGGAGTCGGGCTATTAATGTATGGGAAAGAACATCAAGGTGTTGGCAGGAGCATTGATTCTGACGGCCCCAGCGTGTTTTCAAGAATGAAAAACTGGTTTCAGGGTAATTTTTAATAGATTTAAATAATTAAGGGGCAGCGGCAATGGCTATGAAATATGAATTAATGGATATGAGTAATGAACATGCAGTCATCAAAGTTATTGGTGTCGGCGGCGGTGGCGGCAACGCGGTTAGCCACATGGTTGGAAGTCTTGTGGAAGGGGTTGAGTTTATCTGTGCAAACACCGATGCACAGGCATTAAGAAAATTAAATATTGATACGATTATTCAGTTAGGTGTCGAATTAACCAAAGGGTTGGGCGCCGGCACCAACCCTGAAGTTGGCAGAATGGCCGCAGACGAAAACAAAGAGCGTATCAGGGAAGTTTTAGAGGGTGCCGATATGGTGTTCCTGACCGCAGGTATGGGCGGCGGCACAGGTACCGGCGCGATTCCTGTGATTGCCGAAATTGCCAGAAGTATGGGTATTTTGACGGTTGCCGTGGTGACCAAGCCGTTCGCATTCGAAGGCAAAAAGAAGCTGGCAACTGCGGAGCAAGGTATAGCGGAGCTTGAAAAGTTCGTTGACTCATTGATCACTATTCCAAATCAAAAATTATTGCCGGTACTGGGCAGCGATGTGTCTTTGGTCAATGCCTTTAAAGCGGCTAACGATGTGTTGTTGGATGCTGTACAGGGGATTACCGAGCTTATCGTTCATCCCGGCATGATTAACGTCGACTTTGCCGATGTCAGAACAGTCATGTCCGGCATGGGTGCTGCAATTATGGGTACAGGCGCGGCAAAAGGAGAATATCGGGCTCGCGAAGCGGCTGAGAAAGCCATTGCCTGTCCATTGCTGGAGGATATTAATTTACAAGGCGCTCGCGGCATATTGGTTAATATTTCTGCCGCTGATATGGGCATTGCCGAGTTCGATGAAGTGGGTAATATCGTCCATGAGTTTGCTTCGGAAGATGCTGTTATAAAAATAGGCATGTCTATCAATCCCGAGTTAGGCGATGAGATTAAAGTGACTGTTGTCGCTACCGGAATGGGCTTACCATCTCGTGTGGTTAAACTTGCGCCAAAATCAACCGCTGGATACATTAATCAAAATGCGGCCGGAGAAACCAGCTATGAAGGTTTGGATAAGCCCACGGTCATGCGCCAAAACAAAATCGAAGGCAGGGAAACCCGTTTTGGAGCTCAACCTAAAAAAGACGTGGATTTAGATTATCTGGACATTCCGGCATTTTTAAGACGTCAAGCTGACTAGTAAGAGGGCATAATAGTAACAATCAGTCTCCATTTTGGAGGTTGATTGTGGTAACATTTGCGATTTTTGCCCTCCTCATTTGGCGTTATTGATTTTATGATTAAACAGCGAACTTTAAAAAACACAATCAGGGCAACAGGTGTAGGGCTGCACACGGGCGATAAAGTCTATTTAACGTTGCGCCCGGCTGAAGCAAACACCGGAATCAGATTTCGCAGAGTCGATCTGGAAACTCCGGTGACCATTGAAGCCACACCGGAAAATGTTGGCGAAACCATACTCTCGACAACCCTGGTTGCGGGTGATGTGAAAATATCAACCATAGAACATTTGCTTTCGGCTTTTGCTGGATTAGGCATAGACAATGCCATTATTGATGTCAGTGCCGCAGAAGTTCCGATTATGGATGGCAGTGCCGGACCTTTTGTATTTTTGCTCCAGTCTGCTGGGGTTGAAGAGCAGGACAGTCCAAAGCAATATATTCGTATAAAACGCAGTATTAAAGTTGAAGATGGCGATAAATGGGCTGCTTTTGAGCCATTTGAAGGATTCAAGGTTACTTTTACGATTGATTTTGAACACCCGGCTTTTGAAGATCACGTGAAAACCGCGACCATGGATTTTTCATCGACTACATTTGTCAAGGAAGTGAGTCGGGCTAGAACGTTCGGCTTCATGAAAGATATTGAAATGCTGCGGCAAAATAACCTGGCTTTAGGCGGAAGCCTTGATAATGCCATTGTGGTTGACGATGATAAAGTTATCAATGAAGACGGTCTGCGTTATGCAGATGAATTCGTTAAGCATAAAATTCTTGATGCCATAGGCGATTTATATCTGTTAGGGCATAGCTTGATTGGCGAATTCACCGGTTATAAATCGGGTCATGGCTTAAACAACAGATTACTTCGCGCTTTATTAAACGATAAAGATGCGTGGGAAATGGTTATTTTTGACGATGAAGAAAATGCCCCGATTTCTTTTATGCGTTCTGCCGAGACACCGAGGTCTGCCGCATAAAGCAGCTGCGAGCGCCAAGCCCCGGTTGATTTATCAGTCCTGGGCTTGGCGTTTCGACAGTTTTGCCAGCGTTGCACTTAGCTTCAACAGCGCGGTTTTCAATTGCTCATCCGAAACAGTCAGACTGTGACTATGGATGAACGCTATTTTTTCCGGCGAAGGAATATTCGGCTTTTTGCCGAGCGGTCTCGTCTGCAAATCGTCATCTTCCGCCTCTTGCCTACGCCCTGTAGACGGCGTCTCTGCTCTAACTTTAATCTGCATAATCGAGACCGACTCCCTGGTTACCGGAGCGATAGCTGCAAGAATCGCGCGGTTATAAAAGCGCAGCTGCGATGCCCATGCAGCCGTATCGGTGTAAATCAGCAACTTTCTGCCATTAACTACGCAATGCAGGGCATGCTCGGCTATCGCTATTGGCAACACTTCATGGATACGCTGCAAAACCTGTTTTTGCTGCTCAATCTGACTGCAATAGTAAGCGATAGTGCCGTTTGGAAATGACAATGCAGCTTTAAAAGAGGTTAATTTTTTTGTCATGGGTCTTTGTCTGGCAATTAGCGGCGGAAAGTCATTTATCAAGAGATTGGTTTATTTAAAATAGTGGGATATAGTTAGGCCATGTAAGGAATCGGCAGTTCTAAAGCATGCTCTTCCTGCTCCTGCTTAGTCCCCTTATCTACGCCATGTAGGTAATGAAATTCGCTAGTATCATCATATCCACAATCATCCAAAGATAAAGCTGGGGAAATAAAGTGAGACAATTTATTCAGGGTATTGCAGAAAGCAGTCGCTATCTGGCGACCCATTTGTTGCAGATCCTAAGGCAGATCCAGTTCCGTTATCATTATATACCGCAGGCAGCGATAGAACAGCTATCGGACCTGCTAAACATTCCCCGGACGCAAATCATCAGCGTCGCCGAATTCTACAGTTTTTTTCATCTGACACCCAGAGGGCAATACGAGCTCTTGATCAGCGATTCGATAACTGATCATATGTTGGGCAAGAAAGAATTGATCGACTATCTGGCAAAGAAACTGGATGTGGCTATTGGCGAAGTCAGAAAAGACGGCGTGGTCAGCCTGGATAACACATCATGTACCGGTATGTGCGATCAGGGCCCGGCCGGCTTGGTTAACGGCTATGCTTTGACCCGGCTGGACTATTCCGCAATCGATAAAATCGCAGAGCTGGTTAATCAACAAAAGCCCTTAAACGAATGGCCGGCCGAGTTATTTCATGTCGACGATAATATTTACAAATCCGGTTTACTGCTGAGTCAGCAGATTGAACAAGGTGGAGCGCTCAGATCGACCTTTAAACGAGGCGTCAATGAAACACTGACGGAAATTGATAAGTCAGGTTTGCGAGGCCGAGGCGGCGCCGGATTTAAAACGGCGATGAAATGGCGGTTTTGTTCGGAAGAGCAGCAGGCTGAGCGTTATGTCGTTTGCAATGCCGACGAAGGCGAGCCCGGCACGTTTAAAGACAGAGTACTGTTAAATTCCTACGCCGACCAAGTTTTTGAAGGCATGACAGTGTGTGCAGCGGTTATCGGCGCCAAGCAGGGTTTTGTGTATTTGCGCGGCGAATATCTGCATCTTCATGACAAGCTGCAAAGCATTCTGGATCAGCGCCGTCAAAACGGCTTGCTGGGCAACAATATTCTTGGTGTCGGGCTGGATTTTGATATTGAAATCCATTTAGGCGCAGGCGCTTATATTTGCGGCGAAGAATCCGCGCTGATCGAGTCACTGGAAGGCAAGCCCGGCATTCCGCGCAACCGTCCGCCTTATCCCGTGACCCACGGCTATTTGGGCAAACCGACCGTCGTCAATAATGTCGAAACGTTCCTGGCTGCGGCCGCTATTGCGGCCAATGGCGGCGACTGGTTTGCAGGCATCGGCACCGAAAAATCAAAAGGTACAAAAATACTCAGCATCAGCGGCGATTGCGCGCGCCCCGGCATTTATGAATATCCTTTCGGCGTGACAATACAGACCATTCTTAATGACTGTGGTGTCACTGATGTGCTGGGTGTTCAGGTAGGCGGCCCGTCCGGAACCATTATTTCCAACCAGGAGCTTGACCGCAAGTTGGCGTTTGAAGATTTGGCTACCGGCGGATCATTCATTATCTTCAACTCCAGCCGCAATATTCTCGACGCTGTTCATAACTTCACCCATTTTTTTGCCCACGAGAGCTGCGGATTTTGTACGCCATGCCGAGTCGGCACCTCGCTATTGAAAAAACAGATTGATAAAATTGTCGAAGGCCATGGCGCGGCAGGGGATGTTGTTGCGCTTGAAGAGCTGTGCCAGCTGGTTAAAAACTATAGCCATTGTGGCCTTGGACAAACTGCTGCAAACCCGATATTGACAACATTGGAACGCTATCTTGATCTGTATGAAAAGCAATTAAAAGATATCAGTTTTGAGCCGGGGTTTGATTTGGATGGTGCATTGGAAACGGCACGGCGCTTGGCTAACCGGGACGATGTTGGAGCGCACTTGGCTCAGACAGTCGCAACCGGCTCCGTACCGGCGGCGACTTTTCCACCATCTCTGGCAGGCGGAAAGTAAACATGAGTAAGACAATTACCTTCGATGGCAAAATCATTCCTTTTGAAGACGGCCAAACCATTATGGATGCGGCGATGGCCGCCGGTATCTATATTCCGCATTTATGTCATCAGCCGGAATTTACCCCTCACGGCAGTTGCAAGCTGTGCACGGTCAAAGTAAACGGCCGCAACTGTTCTGCCTGCACCTTTCCGGCCATGGAAGGACAGGAGGTGCTTAGTGAAACCAAAGAGCTGATCAACGACCGCAGAAGAATCACTCAGATGCTGTTCGTCGAAGGCAATCATTTGTGCCCAGGCTGCGAAAAATCCGGCAACTGCCAATTGCAAGCTGTCGGCTACCATTTGAATATGCTCGATAGCCATTTTCCGCATTTTTATCCGGATCGGAAAGTGGATGCCTCTCACTCTGACGCGATGATTGACCAGAGCCGCTGCATTCTTTGCACGCTATGCGTTCGCGCCAGTCAGCAAGAGGATGGTAAAAGTGTGTTTGCCGTCAGCGGGCGCGGCATCAACAAGCATCTGATCTTCAATGCCCAAAGCGGGCTGTTAAAAGATACTGATCTGGAAGCGGCGGATCGGGCGGCTCATATTTGTCCTACCGGCGCGATTATAATCAAACGTACCGGCTATCGGGTGCCTATCGGTCAGCGTGTTTACGATCATAAAGAAATTGATCAAGTCAGTCTGGAAACGGAAACGGAGCATCTTAAACATGGCGAAGAAATTTAAAGTAGCAACAGTATCTCTGGCAGGCTGCTTCGGTTGTCACATGTCGCTGTTGGATATAGATGAGCGGATACAACAATTGGTTGAATTCGTCGAGTTTGACCGCTCGCCGCTTACCGACATAGAACACTGCGGAAAATGCGATATAGGCCTTATCGAAGGCGGCGTATGCAATTCCGAGAACGTGCACGTCTTGCGGGAGTTTCGAAGCAGCTGCAAATTCCTGGTTGCGGTCGGCGCCTGTGCGATCAACGGCGGATTGCCATCCTTGCGCAATCACATCCCGGTTGAAGAATGCCTGAACGAGTCATACATAGACGGCATTGGCGTGGAAAACCCAATGATCCCCAATGACATAGAACTACCGTTACTATTAGATAAAGTGCATCCGATTCATGAAGTCGTCAAAGTAGACTATTTTTTGCCCGGCTGTCCCCCCTCGGCAGATGTGTTCTGGAAGTTTCTGACCGATGTGATTGAAGGGCGTGAGCCTTCGTTGCCTAATGAGTTGATTCATTACGATTAGGTTCCGTAGCTTCGTAGATCGGATTGCGTTAGCGTAATTCGACAAAACCTGCCGATAAAATGCCGGGCTGTTGACGGCCTGCAAACACGAGAAAGATCATGTACGAACATTTAGAAACTGCTGAAAACCGGGGCAATTTGAGACGCGTTGCCGTTGATCCGGTCTCGCGAGTTGAAGGGCACGGCAAAGTCACTTTATTGCTGGATGCGGATAATAAAGTCCAGCAAGCCAGGCTGCATATCGTTGAATTCCGGGGCTTTGAGCGTTTTATTCAAGGAAGGCCCTATTGGGAGTTGCCGGTTTTGGTGCAGCGTTTATGTGGTATCTGCCCGGTCAGCCATCATTTGGTTGCAGGCAAAGCCATAGACCAACTGGTCGGCATCGATCCTGAAAACCTGCCTGTCACAGCGGATAAATTAAGGCGTCTGGTGCATTTCGGACAGGTACTGCAATCCCATGCACTGCATTTTTTTCATTTATCCAGCCCGGATTTGTTGTTCGGTTTTGAAAGCGACATCAGCAAGCGTTCAGTCGTTGCGGTTTTGTCCGAGTATCCCGATATCGGCCTGCAGGGCGTAAAACTGCGCAAATACGGCCAGGAAGTCATACGCATGGTGTGCGGCAAACGTATTCACGGCACCGGCGCGATAGCCGGCGGCATGAATAAATCGCTCAGCAAGGCCGAACGCGACTATCTGCTGCAAGATATAGATCAGATAATAACCTGGTCGGAAGGCTCGGTGGCACTGATAAAAAAAGTACATTGCTCCAACCTGCCTTATTACGATGAGTTTGCCACGATACGCACCAACTACATGTGTTTAACCAAGCCGGACGGCGCGCTGGAGCTTTACCACGGCGGTCTTCGCGCCAAGAATGCGAGCGGCGAAACCATTATGGATCACATCGATTATTGCAAATATAACGATTACATCCATGAAGAAGTCCGCTCATGGACGTACATGAAATTCCCGTACCTGTTGTCACTGGGTCAGCAACAAGGTTGGTACCGGGTCGGGCCGTTGGCGCGGGTCAACAACTGCGACTATATCGATACCCCGCTGGCGGAAGCCGCTCGCGTCGAGTTTAAGGCACACAGCGGCGAAGCGATGGTGCATAGCACGCTGGCGTTTCACTGGGCGCGGTTGATTGAAGTCCTTCATTGTGCGGAAAGCATCAAGCAACTGCTGAATGACCCCGACATTATGGGGCATGATTTGGTCGCGCAAGGCGAAAAACGCTATGAAGGCATAGGCGTCATTGAAGCGCCGCGCGGTACCCTGTTCCATCACTATCAAATCGATGAAAACGACATCGTCACCAAGGCCAATTTAATCGTATCGACGACCAGCAACAACATGGCCATGAATGAATCGGTGCGGCAAGTGGCAGCGGAATACTTATCCGGTCGCGAACTGACCGAACCCCTGTTGAACAATTTGGAAGTGGCGATTCGGGCTTATGATCCTTGTTTGTCCTGCGCGACCCATGCGGTAGGCAAAATGCCGCTGCAACTTGAGTTGGTGGATGCTGAGGGCAAGCTGATCGATAAGTTGGTCAAACATAGCGATGGTCAAATTGAGCGGGAAAATGCCTAAGCCGGTTTTACTGTTCGGCTACGGCAATCTCAGTCGCGGCGATGATGCGTTGGGGCCGTTGCTGCTGGAATATGTTGAAAGCCATTGCGGCTTGGATGCGATTGAAATATTGTCAGACTTCCAACTGCAAATCGAGCATGCGCTGGATCTGGAAAACAGGTGTCTGGTATTGTTTGTCGACGCATCCGTAGCCTGCGTCAATGCGTTCGATTTTACGATACTGGAACCCGCCAGAGATAAAAGCTACACAACCCATGCAATGAGCCCGGCGGCAATTTTAGACGTGTATCAATCGATAAAAAAGCAAACGCCGCCGCCGTGTTTTTTGCTGAGTATTAAAGCCGAGCAATTCGAATTGGGCGACGGCTTAAGTGCCAACGCCGAAACAAATTTAGCTGAAGCATGCTCTTTTGCAGCGCGCTTATTAGGCAATCCCGAGCTAGGCTTTTGGTTAAAACAGGTAAGCCATGGATTACAAATATGTCCGGAGCAAGATGGCACTGGCCCAAACAAGCGCAGTAGGAATAGCCATGTATGACAAATTCGCCAGGAGCGGATTTGCACTGGCCCGAAGGGGGCATGGCAGGGACAGCCATGCATGACAAATTCGCCAGGAGCGGATTTGCACTGGCCCGGAGGGGGCATGGCAGGGATAGCCATGCATGAACTCTCCCTCCTGGAAAATGTCAGAGAAATTCTGGAAGACCATGCAGTGAGCCAGAAGTTCAGCAAGGTCACCAAAGTGACGCTGGAAATCGGCAAACTGTCTTGCATTGAACCGGATGCGTTGCGGTTTGGTTTCGATGTGGTGATGAGCGGCTCTCTGGCCGAAAATGCCGAATTGACTATATCCGAAATAGCAGGATTGGGTATTTGCCAGCAATGCGGCCTGCAAGTCGAGATGGAAACATCGTTTGATCCCTGCCCCCATTGCGGCAGCACTCTTGTTAAAATCATTCAGGGAGCGGACATGAAAGTTAAAGATTTGACTGTTATTTAGACAAAAAAACAAGAATAAGGTACTTACACTCTTACAGGTTACTATTTATGTGTGGAATATGCGGTTGCAGCCAACTCGGCAAAATTAACAAACTCCAGCCTTTGAATAGGTCAATTCATCAGCATAGCCATGATCACGGCCATCACCATCACGACGCAGAGCGTCTGGTTAAAGTCGAGCAGGACTTGCTCAGTAAAAATAATGCTTATGCGGAGCAAAACAGGACGTATTTTCAGCAGCATAATATTTTTACGCTGAATCTGGTTTCCAGCCCTGGTGCCGGTAAAACCACGCTGTTGGTAGAAACCATTAAAATTTTGAAAGACCGTTTTCCAATTGCAGTCATCGAAGGCGACCAGCAAACCGAGCATGATGCGGACCGGATCAGAGCCACCGGCGTACCCGCGTTGCAAATCAACACTGGCCGGGCCTGTCATCTCGATGCGCACGGCATTGGTCATGCGATCATGGAGCTGGGCGTAAAAGCTAACAGTCTGCTGGCGATAGAAAATGTCGGTAATCTGGTTTGCCCGTCGTCATTCGATCTAGGTGAGGCGCATAAAATCGTCGTGCT
The DNA here is from genome assembly GCA_036560465.1 of Methylobacter sp. Classification (GTDB taxonomy): domain Bacteria; phylum Pseudomonadota; class Gammaproteobacteria; order Methylococcales; family Methylomonadaceae; genus Methylobacter_A. Next base: position 12,756 of record DATBRD010000039.1, on the reverse strand, counting down.
GTCAGTGACCGAAGGTGATGATAAACCCCTCAAATACCCGGATATGTTTCATGCGGCGGATTTGATGATCATCAATAAAACCGATTTGCTGTCTTATGTCGATTTTGATGTGGATCGTTGCGTCAACTATGCGAAGCAGGTTAATCCGGGCATCCAGATCATCCAGCTGTCAGCCACTAAAGGCGACAACTTTTCCGCTTGGACAAACTGGCTTGCAGGGCATGTTAAGCAGGAGCTCCAAGTATAGCTTTATAGTCCGGCTAGCGAAATGGCCGCCTTAGTAGCTTCAGTAAGTGAGGTTTAAGCTTGCTAAAAATATAGCTTAAGCAGCACCAAAACTTGCCGATGGTATGAAAAGAGCTTTGACATCATCTGCGATTCAAATTATTTCTTGGCATTGCCCACTCAGAGCGATTCAAATCGCTTCTAGATGTTGACCACTCTGAGCGATTTGAATAGTTTCTAGGTGTTGACAACTCAGAGCGATTCAAACCGCTTCTTGATGTTGATCTTTCTGAACGATTTAAACCGTTTCTGGGTATTGACCACTCTGATTGACCAGTAAATTCTTCCGGTCTGGCTTGCCGTTCACGATGTCTTTCCTCGCTAATTTGTTTTAGCCTTTGCTCTTCGCGCTCCTGCTGCTGTTGCAGGTAACTTCTGGTTTCTTCTTGTTGCTGTAGTTGCTGTTGTAGCATTTGCTGGTGATGGCGGTTGCGCATTTCTGTCATTTGCTGATTCATGTATATAAGGTCAGCCATAATTGCTGGAGATACTGACAAAAGCAACGCTGCAAGTAAATATTTCATATTTTTAGTCCTGTATTAAAATAGTTGGGCTTATTTCCTAATAACGACTAACTTACAAACGCTCCCATTTAACGATAGCCCGCTCTCAATTTACCGGTTACTTTTTTTCCTTGAGCAAATCCCGAATTTCGGTCAATAGCAGTTCCTCTCTGGAAGGCTCGGGAATGACTGCGGGTGCCGCAGCCTCTTTCCTATTAAGCCTGTTGACGAACTTTACGGCCATAAAAATAGCAAAAGCAATAATCGTAAAATCAACCAGGGTTTGAATAAAATTTCCGTAATTAAGCGTCACGGCAGGCGTGCTGCCAGCGGCTTCCTTTAGGGTAAATGCCAGCTTAGTGAAGTCCACTCCACCAACTAATACGCCAATCGGCGGCATGAATACATCGGCAACAAGGGATGAAATAACTTTGCCGAAAGCGGCGCCTATAATAATGCCTACCGCCATATCAATGGCATTGCCCTTGATGGCGAACTCTTTAAACTCCTTTAACATGCCCATAACCAGTATCCTTTATTTTTGTTATGCTCTCCTCGGGATGAGCGGGTTGGATAGTTCCGTCTTTGTTCGGCTTTGAAACTTATGGTTTCAGTATTCGCTTTTCGGACATATCTATTTTTTATGTTGTTGCATCTTTTGTTGGCGATGTTGCATCATTTGAGCATGGTACGTTTTCATGAGTTCCAATTGCTTGTTTTTTAACTCCTCTTTTTTGGCAGGATCTTTCTCTGACAAAATCTGATTAGAGAGGTCATGCATCGTCAACATGTGTTCCTGCATGGTGCGCATGTGTTCAGTTTTCTGCTCTTCAGTTTGGCAGCACTCCATCCCCATGTCTTGATGTGCGCCCATTTCTTTCATTGGCTCGGCGGGTTTCGGTTCTGCGGCGTTACTCATCATGCTCATGGGTAACAACAGTAATAGAACGGCAGTTGATTTATATAAATGTTTCATCGCGGTTACCTTTTGGGGTTAGGTTGAATGGAGCCAATTGTATGTAGGATCAGAGCTCGGCGGAAGTAAAAAGCTTGCTCTTGGCGGATGAATAAACAACACAGTTCATTCTAGATTCATTTGATTGTACTTCAATAAGTTAAAACACCTAGAGGATCTGTTTGAACAGAACTTCATGATATTCCTGTCCGCTTTTAATAAAAAGCGTCGTTATCCCTGCGGACTGGAAGCGTCAATTTTCCGGATTTCAAGTAGAAGGATCGGTGTCGCCTGAGTAAATAGAGGGACCGGTCAACAATAGGGCAAAAATGACGGCCCGGTAAAATTTTCTTTGTGCCGAATGAAGTAAAATTATGCGTTTGGGCTAGCCATTTATACCGACATATCGCCCTGAAGCGTCTGCTTTTGTACGGCCAGTGCGTCCGGCATTACTCTGCCACATTCTCCATGGTGTTATGCAAGGATGAACTTTTCGACTGTCTTGTCAACAGGTTCTGTTTGAATGCATTCGCCGGGACCGGCTGGCCGAATAAATAGCCCTGGAATTCGGGACATCCGTAACTTATCAGAAGATCACGCTGAGCTTCTGTTTCTACCCCTTCGGCAATGACATTAATGCCAAGATTTCTTCCCAATGCCAGAATGGTTCGGATGATAGCGGAGTCATGGTTGTTAAAAACCATGTTTTTGACGAAGGATTGGTCTATTTTTAGTTGTTCCAAGGGCAGTTTTTGCAGATAAGACAGCGAGGAATAACCGGTGCCGAAATCATCCATTGAAAAAGTGATTCCCAAGCCCCTGATAGCATGCATTTTAATAATAGTGTCTTCCACGTTATCCAGAACCACTGACTCGGTAATTTCTAATTTGAGCAAAGCGGGGTTGGCTCCGGTTTCTGCCAACATAGCGCATACTTGCTCAACAAAATCAGGCTGACCAAGCTGCTTGCTGCTGACGTTTACCGCCAGTTTCAGCTCGCGAGTTTCAGGATATTTTGCCCAGTCAACCAGAGTATTACAGCCTTGCTGCAATATCCAATGACCGATAGGCAGGATCAGGCCGGTTTCTTCGGCGAGTGGAATAAATTCGGCTGGAGAAAGCATGCCGCGCTCGGACTGAGCCCACCGAACCAGCGCCTCCGCACCTACCGGTTGTCCTAATTCATCAACCTGTACCTGATAATGTAGACTTAATTCGTTACGATCCAGCGCATTGCGCAAATCGGTTTCCAAAGAGGCCCGTAAATTCAGAGCTTCTTGCATTTCAGGAACAAAAGCCCGTACCGTATTTCGACCGGCTTGTTTGGCTTGATACATAGCGACATCGGCACGTTTAAGCAGTTCTTCGCTGCTGGTTCCGTGGCCCATGAACAGCACAAAACCGATGCTGCCTGTGGAATAATGTTCGACATAAGGTTGTAGTTTATTGCCGACTGCCAGGGATGGCGGAAGTGTCGCGGTCGGTAGGGAACCGACGCGATCGGTATTGCTGCTCAACAGGTAGAATTTGGCCAGATTGCTGCGAATCTTTTCCGCAACTGCGAAAGCCTGGCCAGCCGCCTCAGTTTCCTGTTCATCGAGAAACTCCAGCATGATCACAAACTCATCGCCGCCCAGTCTGGCTACGGTATCAACGTTCCGCACACAGCTTTGCAGGCGCCGTCCCACTTCAATCAGCAATTGATCGCCCCGATCATGACCCAAGGTATCATTAAGCGTTTTAAAATTGTCAAGATCGAGGAACATTAACGCGCCGTAAGTCTTGTTACGATGGCTGAAGTTAAGTGCCAGGTTGAGACGATCAAAGAGCAAAGTGCGGTTGGGGAGTTTAGTCAAAGGATCGTAGTAAGCCAGATTTTTGATGCGCTCTTCATCAGCCTTACGTTGGCTAATGTCGGTGAAGGTGCCGACGTAGTTGGTAATTGCGCCTTCAGGATTGGTAATAGCCGTTATACACAGCCAGTCAGGGCGGATAACGCCGTTTTTCCTTTTATTCCAGATTTCGCCCTGCCAGTATTTATCCCGAGTAATGCTTTCCCACATGGCCGCATAAAACTCACTGCCTTGTTGATCGGATTTAAGTATGTCTGCGGGTTTTCCGATGATTTCATCGGCACTGTAACCGGTTAGCTTGATAAACGACTTGTTGACGCGCAGGATATTGTTGTGGGCATCAGTGACGATGATGCCTTCCAGAGACTCAAACGCCGCCGCTGCAATGCGTAGTTCATGCTCGGCCTTGAGCCGCAATTTTTCACGGTCGAAATTGTCCAGCGCATAGGAAATATCGTCCGTCAGTCCACGCATCAGATCAATCAGGTCAGGAGTGAAGTAATCCTGCTCAGCGGAGTAAACGGCAATAGCTCCGATACAGCGGCCGCCGCGCATAAGCGGAAATGCCGCTGATGCATGAATGTCTTCGGCAGCGGCGATATGTTGCCAGAGCAAGGTACTGGGTTCATTAAGAAAGTTATTAAGGATTTTCGGCACGCCTTCCCGGATTGCAGTGCCCATCGGCCCACGTCCCTCCGGCAATGCCTCGTCTATCGAGATTTTGATATTCCTGAGGAAAGGGGAATCGGGATGGCTGGCAGCCACGGCAGACACCCAGTTATGCGGGTCAGTCATGCCCACCCAGACCAGTTTAAAGGCGACATGATTGGCGATGATCCGGCACACCTCATTCAGTAGCTTAACCTCGTCCGATTCGCGCACAATAATGTCGGCGCTCTGGGTCCAGGCCGCATATAAGTGATTGATGCGTTCTCGTTGCCGCTCGGAATTGGACAGAGCATCCAGCATTTGATTAAAACCGTGCGCCAGTACGCCAACCTCATCCTTGCTTGAGATATGGGCCCGCACGTTAAGACTCCCTCTCTCGACCTCGGCGGCTATGCGCATCAAGTGATGTAATCTTCTGGTAAGTCTTCGTGCCAGGAATATTGCCGCACTCACTACGGCAAGCGCCGCAAACATAATAAAATTGACGCCGGTGACCACAACGGAGCGGAGATTGGCGTTGACTCCGTTCATGGATATTTCCACCCGCGCCCATCCGACATGGCGCAGTCCGGCCATGATCGGTGCGGCAACATCAATTTGATGATTATTGGACAGCAGCACTTGATTTACCGGCGGGGAGTTTAACAATTTTTGGCTTTGCGCATCGGTAACGAATAGCCCGGCTTCTTCGGGCCGTGTGGAACTCAGCACCTCGCCGCGCAACGATAAGATATAGGCCCGTTCGAGGTCGGGTAAGCCAACAAAGCCCTGTAATACTTCCTTTAACCCGGCAATATCATTGGCTAATACCCAGGATGCGCTGCTGCTGGCTAGCGAGGTGCTCAGCGATTTGCTCTGCTGCATGGCAGCGCTATAAAGAAAGTCGCGTTGCCGATCGAATAACAGGCCTGCAAGCCCTATCATCATGATTAGCGCGACACTGCCAAACGACCATGCCAATTGTTGGCGAATAGAACCGTTAAAAAAAGTACTTTGTCTCTTTTTGTCTTGATTACTATCCGTTGTCACATTATGTCCATTTATTTTAAATTCAGTCTAAAGGTCGCACTGTTTTGATGAAAGTCGCGATAAAAGTCTTTACCGGTCTGTAACTATCATCGTTAGCCGGTTCAAAACGGCTAACAGGGATACGTGCCAACATTTCCCGGCCCTGTTCATGCCGGTCAAGATTAAATAACAATGCGGCAAACTTACTCGTGATTTCCGTCGGCAAGCCCTTACGCATTACCCAACCGTTGTTTTGCAGCGGCTCGGTTTGCCATTTTACTTCGAGTTGGGCGGCCAACTGGGGATTTTCCTTGCTGAATGTTTTCCATGGCACCGGCCAGGTTGCTCCGGCCGCGACATGGCCGCGCAGCACATTGATAATAGAAGATTCCTGTGAACCGACATAGCGGTTTTCGATGTCATGGTTAACATCAATGCCGTGGGTATGCAGATAATATTGAGGCATCATAGTTGCAGCCAGCGCAGTCGCCGCAGGATAGGATACGGCTTTGCCCTTGAGGTCGGCGACGGTGTTAATGCCGCTGTCGCGGCGCACCAGAATGATGCCGCGAAAATCATCGTCATCGGCCATCTTGCCGAACACGCGATAGCCGTGCTTAAGCGAGCTGACGGTTTGATAGGGATTGGGCATCGCAAAGTCAAAGTGTCCGCTGTAGAGCTTTCGGTCAAATTCTTCGTAATTACGCGATGCTTCTAAAATAAAATCCGCTTCGGGTATGTTGGCGTTAAGAAAATCGACGATGGGACCGTAAATTTCAAACAGCCGTTTGGGGTTATGTAAGGGGTGAATGCCGATTGTATATTTGGGGACTTTGGATTTGCTTTGCGCATTGAAGCTGGGTTCGTAAATGCCGTCGGAGTATTTATTCAGGCTCGCAATCAATGGTAAATCCAACAATAAGTTCCACCATCTCATGAGGACGGCTTCTTTGTGTTCGGAACTATCTTTCGATGCTTGGGCAGTTTTGGTCTTTTCTGTTGCAGCTCCCGAAAGGGAAGGGGCATCGGCATAAACAGCAACGTTAAAAATCAACAGCAGCGCTATCAGGCTATATCGGCGTAAAATTTCAATCATTATCTAAGGTCGAAGCTCTGCGGTAACGGTCATCGCTACGTTAATCCGTCTGAAAATAGGTATTATTACGTAGGTGATGAGGCGAATGAGATAATACTAATAATAGATAAGTTTTGGGATTTTTTTGAAACCTTTTGTGAGGGGTAGCTTTACCATGCCAACTAGGCAAACCCCGTTTGTCATAAAAAGGTAATATGTATTTTGTTAAAATAATTTGTTTATTCTTACTCCAATTTAATTATGCCTAATTTAAGTATTCTCGTTGTTGAAGATGAAGATGCCATCAGAGAGATGTTGATGATGGTACTTGAGCAGGCCGGCTTTAGCTCGATTGCGTCTGTGGATGCGGAAGATGCGCAAAAAGCCCTAGATGAGGCATTGCCTGACTTGATCCTGCTGGACTGGATGTTACCGGGAGTCAGTGGGGTCGAATGGGCCAGACGCTTAAAGAAAGATCCAATGTATCGGGAACTACCCATTATTTTGCTGACGGCGCGGGGCGAGGAAGAGGATAAGGTCAGAGGCCTGGAGATCGGCGCCGACGATTATATGACCAAGCCCTTTTCACCCAAGGAGCTGGTGGCGCGTATACGCGCAGTTTTGCGCAGAAGCGGAAAAATACACGATCTGGCGCAAATCACCTTGGGCGATCTGGTGTTGGACACCGAACAGCACCGGCTCAGCATCGGCGATAAACAGCTGGAAGTGAGCCCGACCGAATTCCGTTTAATGCAGTTTTTTATGACTCATCCCGATAAAGTATTCAATCGCACCCAGCTACTGGATCAGGTCTGGGGGCGTAGCGTATACATTGAAGAGCGTACCGTTGACGTGCATATCCGAAGGTTGCGAAAAATTCTGGGTGAACACGGACGTGAGGATCTGGTTCAAACCGTGCGTGGTTTCGGTTACCGGTTCTCGGTAACAGATTCGTCACCTCTTGCTACATCCTTATCTTAATCAATATGTGGGTCTGGCAAAAAGAACTCATTACCGGATTGCTGCTGTTTGTAGCCGTGTCGATAATAGGCGGCATGACCGGTCTTTTTATGCCCTTGATGCTGTTGCTGACGCTGGGCATGCTAATGCGCCAGCTTTTCCAGATTAACCGTTTTGAAAAATGGATACGGGCAGGGGGCAGAGCCAGATATCCCAAGACCAGCGGCATTTGGGAAGAAATTTATTACCATGTTTACCGTATCAAAAAGACCGAAAAAAAACGCAAAAAGAAACTGGGAAAAATGGTTGACCAGTTTCGCCAATCCACCGAAGCGTTACCGGATGCGGCAGTCGTTCTGGGCGCCAATGACGAGATTGAGTGGGCGAATAAGGCGGCCAGAGAAGTGTTCGGCTTGCAGCAATCGGATAAAGGCCAGCGTATTCCCAACCTTATTCGGTTCCCTGAATTTATACGCTACCTTAAATCCGGAAATTATAACGAACCTGTCATACTGCCCTCCCCGATAAACCATCGCATCACGCTGGCGGTACGGATTATCACGTACGGCGCAGGCTTGCGCCTGCTATTGGCCCAGGACGTTACCGAGCTGAAAAAGATGGAACGGATGCGCAAGGATTTTGTCGCGAACGTGTCGCATGAGCTCAGAACGCCTTTGACCGTATTAAAAGGTTATCTGGAAACCCTGCAGGATATGGATGATGGCGAATCCCCGTTATTAACCACCTCGTTTCATCAAATGCAGGGGCAGACTGAGCGGATGCAGCATCTGGTCGATGACTTGCTGTTGCTGACGCGCCTGGAAACCGGGCAGAAGAAAACCGAGTGCGTTAATGTTCCCGCCTTATTGATGCAGATTTGCAAGGAAGCAGAGACATTGCACGGCGGCATTCCTGCCCGGATCGAATTAACCTTGGGCACGGATACGCATATCGTCGGTGAGGAGCAGGAATTGCGTAGCGCTTTCACCAACCTGCTGGGCAACGCGCTTAAATATTCGCCGGAGGATTCCGTGGTCAAAGTGCATTGGCGCCGATCCCATGAAGATATAGTGCTGGATGTTGAGGATCAGGGTGAGGGTATTGCGGCGGCCGATATTCCCCGGGTTACCGAACGATTTTACCGATCCGAAGTCAAGCGCAACAAAAAAGTGGGCGGCACCGGCCTGGGTTTGGCTATCGTTAAGCATGTGCTGATGCGGCACGATGCCAAATTGAATATAGCCAGCGAATTAAACAAAGGTAGCCGTTTCAGCTGCCATTTTCCGGTTAAGCGGGTTTGTAATTAGCCCCTCGCTCCCGGATTTGATCTGGGAGTCCATGCAAGCGTCTTTGATAGCTATGCGCTTGCCTTCATTCTATCTGTTGTAGCCTTTTATTATTTGCCTCAGCTCAGCCTCTGCTTGAAAACAATCGGACTATCCCCCATGTTAGCAGTAACTTAAAAACTCTAATATGAGGCAAAATATTATGCGGATGGACAAATTAACCAGCATGTTTCAAACAGCATTGGCTGATGCACAGAGCATGGCTTTGGGCAAAGACCATCAATTCATCGAGCCGGTTCATGTGATGCTGGCTTTGCTGGATCAGCAGGGCGGCAGCATCAGGCCGTTGCTGACCCAAATGGGTATTAACACGCAGCTGCTGCGTACCGAGCTGGTTAGGGAACTGGATCGTTTGGCAACAGTTAGCGGCTCCGGCGGCGACGTGCAGATTTCCAATGAATTATCACGTTTGCTGAATTTAACCGACAAACTGGCGCAAAAGCGAGGCGACAAATTCATCTCCAGCGAGCTGTTCATCTTGGCGGCTTTAGAAGAAAAAGGCCTGCTTCAGGACCTGCTTAAAAAAGCCGGGGTCAGCAAACAGGCGGTCGAAAGAGCGGTCGATGCGATGCGCGGCGGTCAGCCGGTCGACGATCCTAATGCCGAGGAGCAACGCCAAGCCTTGAAAAAATACACCATCAATCTGACCGAGCGTGCCGAACAAGGCAAGCTGGACCCGGTGATCGGGCGCGACGACGAGATACGCCGCACGATTCAGGTTCTACAGCGGCGCACCAAAAACAATCCGGTGCTGATCGGCGAACCGGGCGTCGGCAAGACCGCGATTGTCGAAGGTCTGGCGCAGCGCATCGTCAACGGTGAAGTGCCGGAAGGCATCAAGGGCAAACAAGTGTTGGCGCTGGATATGGCAGCATTAATTGCCGGAGCCAAGTTTCGCGGCGAATTCGAGGAGCGCCTGAAAGGGGTTTTAAACGATCTCGCCAAGCAGGAAGGTCAGGTAATCCTGTTTATCGACGAGTTGCACACCATGGTCGGCGCGGGAAAAGCCGAAGGCGCCATGGATGCGGGCAATATGCTGAAACCTGCGCTGGCGCGTGGCGAATTGCATTGCGTGGGCGCAACGACGCTGGATGAATATCGCAAATATGTCGAAAAAGATGCCGCTTTGGAGCGCCGTTTCCAAAAAGTGCTGGTGGATGAGCCGTCCGTTGAGGATACCGTCGCGATTCTGCGCGGTCTGAAAGAAAAATACGAAGTGCATCACGGCGTTGATATTACCGATCCGGCCATCATCGCGGCGGCCAACCTGTCCTATCGCTACATCTCCGACCGGCAGTTGCCGGACAAGGCCATTGACCTGATCGATGAAGCGGCCAGTCGTATCCGTATGGAAATCGATTCCAAGCCGGAGGAAATGGACAAACTGTACCGGCGCTTGATTCAGTTAAAAATCGAACAGGTCGCGCTTAAGAAAGAATCCGATGCCGCGTCAAAAAAACGCCTGGAAATTTTGGAAGAAGAAATCGCCGATCTGGAAAAAGAGTACTCCGACCTGGAAGAAATCTGGAAAGCCGAAAAAGCCTCGTTACAGGGCTCGGCATCGATCAAGGAAAAGCTGGAACAGGCTAAAACCGAACTGGAAGCGGCCAGCCGAGCCGGCGACCTGGGGAAGATGTCCGAGTTGCAGTACGGCATTATTCCGGCACTGGAAAAGCAGTTGCATTCGGACGTACCGGCTGAGGAACACAAAATGACCTTGTTGCGCAACAAGGTCACCGAAGAGGAAATTGCCGAAGTGGTGTCGAAATGGACCGGCATCCCGGTATCGAAAATGATGGAGGGCGAGCGCGACAAATTGCTGCGCATGGAAGAGCAACTCAGCAAGCGGGTGATTGGTCAGGAAGAAGCGCTAAAAGCGGTCAGTAATGCAATCCGTCGTTCCAGGGCCGGATTATCCGACCCGAACCGTCCGAATGGCTCGTTCCTGTTTTTGGGGCCAACCGGCGTCGGTAAAACCGAACTGTGCAAGGCATTGGCCGAATTTATGTTCGACACGCCCGATGCGATGGTGCGCATCGACATGTCCGAGTTTATGGAAAAACATTCCGTGGCGCGACTGATCGGTGCGCCTCCGGGATACGTCGGTTATGAAGAAGGCGGCTACCTGACCGAACTGGTCAGGCGCAAACCGTATTCGGTCATCCTGATGGACGAAATCGAAAAAGCCCATCCCGATGTGTTCAACATCCTGTTGCAGGTGCTGGACGATGGCCGCTTGACTGACGGGCAGGGCAGGACCGTGGATTTCAGGAACACCATTATCGTGATGACCTCCAATCTGGGTTCGGACATCATTCAATCGCTGTCCGGCGAAGCGCTGTATTCGGTGATGAAAACATCGGTCATGGAAATTGTCAGCACCAAGTTCCGCCCGGAATTCATCAACCGGATTGATGAAGCGGTGGTGTTCCATTCTCTGGGTCGTGGACAAATTCGCGCTATTTGTGTCATGCAAATCGATTACTTGCGTAAGCGCTTGCAGGAACGCGAAATTGGTTTTGAAATTTCAGAACAGGCGCTGGATTTGTTAGGCGAAGCGGGCTTCGATCCGGTTTACGGCGCAAGGCCAATGAAGCGAGCCATCCAGCAACAGCTTGAAAACCCGCTGGCTCAGCAGATATTGGCAGGGAACTTTGTTGCCGGGGATACCATCAAAGTCGATGTTGAGCATGAGACGCTGGTATTTTCAAAAGGTTAAGGCCGTGGTAAATGGGGTAGGTTTTATGCCTGCCCCGTCTTCAAACAGGGTAGGGTACGCATCGCGTACCATTTTTAAATTACATCATAATCTCAATAAAGGTACGCGATGCGTACCCTACGCTGCTACCGCTCTACCCATATATGGACTCCTCCGTTTTGCAAGCTTTTTTCTCTTTGATCGCAACGGTCAGTCAACGCAGTTGCTGCCATATATCCGGCCTGTTAATGAGGCCTTTACCGCCTCTGGCCCTGATGGATTTCCGCGTATTTTCATCTCTATCATCCTACCGGCCTCGAAGGCCCATGCGCTGAACGAATTCCTGAAAACACCGGTCCGACCTGTTTGCCATCGTGTTGAAAAATGCTTCACAACTGGGGAAGTGACTATTAAAACCTCTTTAACGTTTAAAAATGGGTTGTTGCTCACCCTTTGTTTAGGTGCCGGCCGATACGGGAACGTGGTAGCTCTCCGTCCGGGTCAGTAGCGCCCAGACGATTCGGGCGTTTTTGTTGGCTACCGCCACTGCCGCGATATTGGCGTTGCGCCGTTTTACCAAGTCGTTGATCCAACGACTCTGTGCATCGTCTTTCTTGGCTGCCGCTTTGACGACCGCTCTGGCCCCGTGGATCAGCAGGGTGCGTAAATAGGTATCGCCGCGCTTGCTGATACCCAACAGCTTCGGTTTGCCGCCGCTGGAATCTTGCTTAGGAACCAGACCCAACCACGCCGGAACTTGCCGCGCCTTGTCAAAGGCCTTACCGTCGCCCAACGAAGCCAGTAGCGCCGTGGCAGTGATCGGCCCAATACCGGGTACTGTACCGAGCGTTTTACTGACAGCGCTTGACTGGTGCAGCACCAGAATTTTTTCCCCGTAAGCCGATACTTGTCTATCCAGTTCGATCAGCTGTTGGTGCAGGTCTGCAAAGAGCTGCCGCGCCGCTTTCGTCAAGCCATTTTCGGCCTCTTCCAATATTTCCGGCAGGCGCTTGCGTAGTTGCGCTAGGCCTTGACCACTGACGATCCCGTATTCGCTCAATAAGCCCCGTAAGCGATTGGCTTGCGCCGTGCGTTCTTTAACGAGTCCGCTACGCACCCGGTGCAGCATCTGGATGTCTTGTTGCTCAAGGCTTTTTATCGGCACGAAACGCATGCTTGGTCGACCCACCGCCTCGCAGATCGCTTCCGCATCATTGGCGTCATTCTTATTACCTTTGACATAGGGTTTGACGAATTGCGGACTGATTAACCGTGCCTCATGCCCCAACTTGAGCAATTCCCGCGCCCAGTAGTGTGCCCCGCCGCAGGCTTCCAAGCCAATCAAGCAAGGCGACACGTTAGCGAAAAAAGCCAACACCTGCCCCCGTTTGAGTTGTTTGCGAA
>DATBRD010000038.1:0-27146 GCA_036560465.1 Methylobacter sp. | reverse complement strand
GCTGCACGACAACTTCCTGGTGCGCAGCGATGTGCGCTATCGCTACAACAACAACCTGAATGCCCAGGTGCAGCCCGGCACTGACGAATTCCACGATATGGTCGTCAACCTCGGCTTTGTCATTCCCTTCGGCGACAAGCCCAAACGCGCCGAAAGAGTCGAAAAGCCGGCCCCAATTGCCGCCGCCCCGCAAACGCTGGATTCGGACGGTGACGGGGTTCCCGATTCCGTGGATAAATGCCCGGGTACCATGAAGGGCTCTCGAGTCGACAATAGCGGCTGCCCGGTCAGGCTGGTGCTGAAAGGCCAACATTTTCAACGTGATTCAGCGGAGCTGACGTTGAATGCCCGGAACATTCTCGATGACGTCGCACAGAGTCTTATTTCTGATCCGCAAAAGAATGACATTGAAGTCCAGGGCCATGCCAGCAGTGAAGGCAAGGCGTCCCATAACCTGAAGCTGTCGCAGCGGCGTGCGCAATCGGTGGTCGATTACCTGAAATCGAAAGGCGTCACCAATCGGCTGATTGCCAAAGGCTACGGTTCAAGCCAGCCGATCGCCGACAACCGCACCGAAGCGGGCAGGGCCCAGAACCGCCGCGTCGAGCTGATCTGGATCGAATACTGAGCCCGGCTTTAGGCCAGACCGGGGACATTCCCGACGTGCTACCGAACCCGCCGCCCGGCGGGTTTTTTATGCGCGCCGCCCGGTGAAACCGGCTCCAAGGCCCATTCCCGGCCTTATGTACGCTACCGCACAGACCGCGCTTGATCTTGATAATAAGCTCGGCATGAGTTCTCAGTTCACTGCGCTTGACCGGGCGGCGCCGCGCCTAGCGTTTTTCGCTAACGGCAGTACCGCTCGGTCACTGCGTATCTTTATTACCACAATTTAAGGAATAACCTATGAAAACAATCAACATGTGCCGGCAAAAAGAGTTAGCCCGTAACGTGCTTGCGATGGCTTGTTTAGCCTCTGTTTTCGGGCTGGCCGGATGCGAACAAAAAGGCTCGGCAGAAAAGGCAGGGGAGAAAGTCGACCGTGCGGTCGAAAGTGCCGAGCAAAAGATCGACCAAGCGAAAGACCAGGCTGAAAAGGAAATTGACGCGGCCAAGAAATCGGCCACCGATACCGGCCGGGCGGCCGGGGAATATGTCGATGACTCGGCGATTACCGCCAAGATAAAGTCAGCCATTTTAGCTGACCCTTTGCTCAGTGGCTCCAACATTGAGGTGACCACAGTCAACGGCGTCGTGACGTTGCGTGGCACAGTAAATGAAGAGCCGGACATCGCCCGAGCCATAGAAGTGGCCAATGCCCAGACGGATGTAAAAGGGGTGCAGAGTGAGTTGATTGTACAAAAGGTGAAGTAACAATGTGTTATTTACGCTTTGTGATTGTTCTGGGCGTTATGCTGCTGTCTGCCTCCATTGCTCATGCGACAACTGCGGATGACACTTACATTGCCGGCTACGCTGCGGGCGTGTTAAAGCAGAGCTTAAATCTTGATATGCGCTCATTAGTAGTGCGGGATGGCGTAATCACGCTGCCGGCAGGCGATCTGAAAGCCGGCGACAGAGCCAAGGCGATACAGCTATTGTCTGAAATCCCTGGCGTTAATTCGGTAAAAATATCGGAAGCTACCAGCGTGCAGCTGACGGAACAATCCGCAAAGTCAGCCAAAGTGCCTGCTGATGAGGCGTTATCGGTAAATGAATCCATCGTCTTGCCAACAGGGTTTCTCCCTACAGGCCATTTATTTAAACCCTTGTTGGCTGATCCACGCTGGACTCGTTTTTCGGCCGCTTACCGCAATTATCAAAGTAGTAATTTTGACGGCAGGGATATAGCGTCTGTTAGTTTTGGTGAAACCATACCGTTTTATCGCAGTAACTTCGGACACAGTACAGCACAGTGGGAGGCAGGGCTTCAAGCCGGAGTCTTCAGTGATTTCAATTTGGATGCTTCATCGACTGACCTGGTCAATACCGATTTTGTTGCAGCAATCTATTCAAGTATGCGTGCCGGTCAATTTTCAGCCTTTGGCCGCCTTTACCATCAGAGTTCTCATCTTGGCGACGAGTTTCTGCTACGTAAGATAGGTACTAAGTTCGAGCGTATAAACCTCAGCTATGAAGGGGTGGACCTGAAACTTTCTTATGAGTTTCCTTATGGCATACGTTTATACGGCGGCGGGGCAGGCCTATACAATAGAGAACCTTCGGCACTTAAAATATGGTCGGTACAATACGGTCTTGAATTTCGGAGTCCTTGGCGCATGGATTTTGCAAAAATGCGGCCTATCGTTGCCGCTGATGTCAAAAATCATGAAGAGAATAACTGGAATTATGATGTGTCAGCCAGAGCGGGCGTTGAGTTTGATAACTTAAATGTATTAGGTCGAAAGCTTCAGATTCTTGGGGAATATTATAATGGTTTCTCCCCAAGCGGCCAGTTTTACAAGGAAAAAGTGGAATATTTCGGCTTGGGTGCGCATTATTTCTTTTAACGGAAGCCCCATCGCTAGGTACTGGTCAGCTACTGGAAAAGCGAATTTTCCAATTCCGGGAAGCGAATTAGATGGGGGTCTTGGCGCAGCGTTTTAATGACAATCAGCCAGATAACCAGCCTGTAAACAGAACATATTGCCGCTTATCTAGCCTCTGAGTCTGTACATCGGATCCAATGACATCGCAATGCTGTAGCGCGGGCAAGACTTTTTCTGAGCAGCGCAATCGGCCGTTGACCGCTAGTTAGGTATCAACATGTTTTTTGTTTTTCATGAACCAAAAAGCCGATCTACTGAACATGTTTAGGTTCTTAACAGGCAATATCAAGGTGAATAATTATTTATTTAAGTAAATAATTTAAATGGCGGGCTGCGCCAAAACGAATCTTCGCACATCGAATGAAATGGCGAGTCCCGGCCTTTCCAAGCCGCAGCAAGTGCTCGTTTATAACTTTGCGGTAAGTCCTGAAGATATACAGCAAAATTCGAGCATTTTTGCGAAGCTGAAAAGAAATATGGGCAGCAGCTCTAGCCAGACCGCGGAACAAATTCAGTTAGGCCGCGAGGTGGCCGATGCACTGGCGTCTGAACTTACGCAGAGAATTGCTGCTATGGGTTTAAAGCCGGTACGGGCGTTTGATGATCAGCCGGCTCCCCCAGGCTCAATACTGGTTACCGGACATTTCGTTAAAATCGACGAAGGCAACCGGCTGCGCCGGAACGTTATCGGGCTGGACTTGGGTCAGTCCTCGCTAGATACGGAGGTACGGGTATTGGCGCCGGCCCCATCAGGTTATATGGAACTGATGACGTTTCAAACCCACACCGATAGTGGAAACATGCCCGGTGCTGCAGTTCTGGGGCCTGCGGCTGCCGGCGCCGGTGCGGAAGCGGGGGCGGTCGTTGGATCAAGCGTCGCGATAGGAGGCGCTAAGTATTACAGGTCGTCCTCAGCTCAGCAGGCGGAAAAAGTTGCCGACAAGATATCGGAACAGCTTGCGAAGTATTTTGCTGCGCAAGGCTGGATTAATCCCGATTCGGCGCGATAAGCCTCGATTTGACCGCCATTACAAGATTAAGGCTGACGAGGCAACGCTAAAAAGTGCAGATGGCGTTAGAGAAACGGGGCGGGTTTTAGGGATCAATAAAAATACCATCTCGGCACGCGCTACGGGCAAGCATTTGTCGAGTTTAAGCTTTAATTTGATGCAAACGTTTGTGATAGTGTGGTTCCTAACCTTGGGGTTTGACGCACGAGGATGTTGCAGGATGGCGATTGATCCTTTACTTTTCAACCCTGACCCAGCAAAAGGATTGCAGACTTGAATGATAGATTTTTCGAAAGAGCAGGTGGTCTTGCAATCATCGCGGTGCTTGTCATAGCTTGCCTCAAAATTATATCTCCCTTTCTGGGCGCGCTGCTTTGGGGAGCAATCATCGCAATATCGACTTGGCCGTTGTTTGACCGGCTCCAACGAAAACTGAGGGGACGACAGGGTTTGGCATCCTTCATTCTGACTATAGGGCTGATCCTGATTTTTGTCGTGCCCATTTCCCTGCTGGTTTATTCCTTAACCGATCATGTCGCTTCCGTGAGTGGACTGATCAAAGATTTGACCACAATAACATTGCCACCGCCTCCGACCTGGCTAGTTAATGCGCCGCTGATCGGCCCGCGAATCAACGATTTTTGGCAGCGTGCAAGCACTGATATGCCGGCGTTTCTGGAGACGGCAAGGCCCACTATCAGTAACGGCATAGCTTGGGTGCTTAAACAAAGCGGAAGTTTGACGCTGTCGTTGCTTGAGTTTCTGTTGGCGATTGTGCTGGCTGGGTTCCTGTGCGCTAACGGCGACGGGGCAAAAAAGTTGCTGCAACGTTTGATTTACCGGATTGCCGGAGAGCCGGGCCTTGTACTGATCTCTACTGCCGAGCAAACTATTCGTGCTGTTTCTGTAGGCGTGATGGGGACGGCATTGATGCAGGCTTTATTAAGTCTGTTCGGATTCGCCATCGCCGGCATACCGGGTGCTGAGTTATTGGGATCAGTGTGCTTTATTCTGGCGATGATGCAGGTCGGCACGTCCCTGGTCTGGATTCCGGCAGCCGTTTGGCTGGGCTATCAGGGTGATACGGGGTGGGCTGTTTTTACCGTAGTCTGGGGTATATTTATTAATGTAGCGGATAATTTTGTGAAGCCCTACCTGATCAGTCAGGGTAGTGGGCTACCCATTCCCCTCATTTTTATTGGCGTACTGGGTGGTTTGCTGGCCTGGGGTTTTGTCGGCATCTTTGTAGGAGCTACCCTTTTGGTCGTTTGTTTTACACTGTTGAAAAGCTGGTTGGATATGGGGCAACCTGTCCATCCCGTCAATGCTAGGGACACTGATCATCATTAAAAAATCCTGGCTTGTTATGGCTGAAAACAGCAAGGACAAAGGGAGAGAATGCAAAATAAACCGACTTCATCTGGCGCCGCTCCTACTCTCATCCTCTTTCTAAGCAATCGCACCTATTTTGCTTTTACCATAATAAGTCTAGCATCTAGCTTAGCCTGAAAATACTTGATTAAGCCGGATATTGCCCGGTTTGGCATGTGATTAATAAAGCTAGCACAGAGGAGTTAAACTATGACTAATCTTTTTCTAACAATAGCATTGCTGTTACCCGTATCAACTCCGCCAAGCGAAGAAGGCTGCCTGGCCAAGATCATATTCGCGGAATCGAGAGGTGAGTCTATCGAAGGCGCTATTGCCGTCGGGCAGGCTGCGGTCAATCGAGCCAAGCGTACCAGCAAGACAATATGCAAGCTAAGCGGTGTGTCCCGGCTAACACCGCCACGCAATCTAAGGTCTCATTACAAGGCATTAGCTAAATCAGTGATACACGGCAAGGATTCTATCGTGCAGAATTCCGATAGCTGGAACACCGGCACCAAGCCTAAGTACGCAGGTGCAGTCGTCAGGCAAATTGGCGACCATGTTTTTTATGTGATGTCGAGACTGTAAAAAATAGCTACCAATTCTCAGTGCTTCAACGCACGCCAACATGATAGCGTATTCTTTATGGTTTCCAGTGAACCGTTCAGGCTGTTTTTGAACGGTTCTAGAATTCTGAATTCGTTGCCCGATAGTTAATGCGGCAGAGTTGCAACCTACTAGGATACATCCATTTTGTAGCCGAATCCCCGGACGGTTTTCAGAAGTTTTAGCTCATAATCGTCATCGATTTTGCGCCTCAATTGACGAATATAAACATCGACAACATTAGTCAATGGGTCTGCGCTGTAGCCCCATACTTGCTCCAGGATTCGGGTACGGCTCAACACTTTGCCGGGCATGCGCATAAAGCATTCCAGTAATGCAAATTCCTTCGGCGTTAAATCGATCAGTGTTTCTCCGCGCCTTACTTCATGGGTTTCGCCATTCAACAAGAGGTCAGCTATATGGAGCTCTTTAGTGTCCAATTTGATCTCGCCGCTGCGGCGACGCATCAGTGCTTCGATCCGGGCAAGCAGTTCCTCAAACGCGAAAGGCTTGGTCATATAGTCATCGGCGCCCGAGCGCAAACCGGTCACCTTATCCTGCACGGTGTCCCTGGCCGTCAGCATTAGAATCGGCGTGGTAACGCCGTTGCCGCGCAAGCGCTCGCAAACCTGCCGGCCGTTGAAATCAGGCAAGCCCAAGTCCAGAATAATGGCTTGAAACTGACCTTCGCTGCCTAGCGCGACAGCCTCCTTGCCGCTGCGCGCGACCTCTACGGAATAGCCTTCGGCTTTTAGCCCTCGTTGAACAAAATCGACAATCCGTTCATCGTCTTCCACTAGCAGAACTCGCATGTAACCAGTATCCATTAGATTCTTCTATTTAAGTTATTGTTCATTTATAAGATCGTCATCCTGTTGCACGGCAATCAGCGGAAGCATTACTGTGAATGTCGAACCTGAATTTTCAATGCTGGTCACGCTGATGCTTCCGCCATGTGCTTTCGTAATCGATCTAGCCATCGGTAAGCCCAGGCCTTTTCCGTCATCTCGTGAAGCCAGCGCATTCTGGCTGCGGAAATGGCGGTCGAAAATCCGCTCCAAATCCTGTGCCGGTATGCCTATGCCTTGATCGCTAAGGCTGAAGATTGCCATTTCGCCGTCCACCCATAAGGAAACCGCAATGTGGCTTTCAGGGCTCGAGTATCGGCAGGCGTTGTCGCCAAGGATGAACAGTAGCTGCCGAAGCCGCTGCTTATCACCGCGCACCCAGACCGGTTCGGTCGGCGCATCCAGGGACACTGTCATCGAATTTTCTTCGGCCATTACATGAAAGTTCTCGACGGCTCCGGCCACCAGTTCGGTCAAATCCAGGCTATCCCATTCGAATTGCAGATTGGCAGTTTCGGTACGGGCTATAAATAGTAGATCCTGGACGTATTTTCCCAATTGCATCGATAGTTCGACGATGCGATGCAAGGCATCCTTATACTCTTCGGCCCCGCGATCTTGTCCTCGTAGAGTGACCTCCGCTTCCCCGCGGATAACGGTAATCGGGGTGCGCAGCTCGTGGCTGATGTCGGCTAAAAACTCTCGGCGCTCGTTGTCCATGCGTTTTAATTCTTCATTTAAATGATGAAGTTCGAAAGTCCGTTCGGCCACTCTTTTCTCCAGCACAGCGCGGCCTTCGCGTAGCTTATTTTGCTGAAGTTCCAGTTCCCGGGCCATTTGATTGAAATGACTGGCGAGGTAACCGAATTCATCGCGAGTATCCAGAGAAATACGATAATCCAAGCTACCGGAGGCTATTTCGTTGGTTCCTTTCATCAACGCTTCGATAGGTTTTCTGACGCCGCGAAGCAGTAATGCCCCGGATGTGAGGCTGAATATTGCTGCTGCTAATGATGCGATAATGGCGATCCAGCGCGACTGAGCGACCAAATCCTCCAGTTCTTGCTTGGCTTTTCCGGCCTTTTCCCGTTCAGCGTTAATGGCGGCGTCGATCAGCGGCTGGAATTTTCCGTCGATTTCTTCTTCCGAGAATTTCGATAGCGCCTGCACCGCCATTTGGTTCTTGCCTTGTTGACGCAAGCGTTCTACTTCATCGAACCGGTATTCGCTGGCATCCAGAAAAGCGGTGAAATGGGCAACTCTTTCCAGTTCGGCGGGTTTGCTCTGCCGATTTTCAGTAGAACCCTCTGCGATTGGTGTTTTTACCGCGGTATCTCTAAGGTTCTGCATCGCTTCGTAGAGACGTTGTTTAGAGGATTCCACGCCGGCTTCTGCAGTTGGGCTAGCCGTTATCAGTCTATCCATGCGCTGTTTGAAGTGGCGGTAAGCCTCCTGGGACAAGCGCTCATAATGATCGAAAGCCTCATATGCCATCTGGCTGCGCTGGAAATACAGTGCAACCTGGTTTGAACCCCAATAGAGCGCGACACCTAAAAACAGCACAAAACAGAACGAAACAACGATGACGACAGCCAGACGGAAACGAAACATAAAAACTAATTCGCTTCGCCGCTCTCGTCCAGGTGTTTCTCCATGGATCTGATTGCTTCAAGTTTTTCTCGCAGCAGGCGGGTTTCATCTTTTTTCGATCCGGTTGTATCTTTCGATTCCAGCACCGATTGGACTGATTTTTGTTTATGCTCCAGTGTACCGACTTTTCTCGACACGTTCTGTAACCGTTTCAAGGCTTCCGTATGAATAGCGACAAATCGCTGCATCCGTTCGTCAGGTATGCTTCCGGGCGGAATAGCATTGACCCCGCTCAGGATTTTGGGAATATCGCCGCAGGCATCGGAAAGCAAGCGGCCTACCATCAGATGCAAGTGTATCCCGGCTCCTGGAGGATTTTTTTGGCGTTTTAGTAAGGTATGACATACTTCGGCGCGTGCTGAAGGCGATATTTTGGACATGTTGGCTCCGAAAGCCAGCAGTTCATCAAAGTCCGACTGCGCATAAGGATCGTTATAACGGTCTGAATATCCGTACCCGTTCCCGTTCCAACCGGCATTGAAATCGGCGCATCCGGTCAGCAGCAAAAGGCTTAATGCTAAATTTATATTTCGAATAGAAGGTAATGACAGCATATTTGTTCCGTATTTTAGGCCTTTCCGGTTAGCGGTATTTGAACGCGGATGCGGGCCCCATGTTGATCTTGTCTGGAATCGATAATATCGACTTTGCCCTGATGGTTGATGACATACTCTTTGACAATAGCAAGCCCCAATCCAGGTCCTTCGACATTATCTTCGCTCTGGGCAGTCTTGCCGCGGAAGAAGGGTTCGAATACATGCAAGCGTTCACTAGGATCAATGCCCGGACCCTCATCTTCGACTTCCAACTCCAGCTGTGCGCCCGAGTCGCGGAGCATGATGCGTATTTCACCGCCCGTTGGCGAATATTTCACTGCGTTCAACATTAACTGCTCGATAATGCTTCGCAACTGATCATGGTTTCCGGATATTTCGACCGGTCTGACCAGCTTTTTCAAGCTGATCGATTTGGCTTGTAGACGAGGTTGAAAATCTTCGATAACCGACTCAAGCAGGTATTTCATATTGATGGCTTCCTTGCGGTTAGTTTCCGGCTTCGCGTTGATCTGACTGTAACGAACCAATTCTCCGGATACTGTTTTCAGCTTGTCGACATTGCTGCAGAGCAGTTGTGCAACTTCCTGTCTTGCACTGTCCGGTTCCTCGTTAGCTGCATTCACAAGCAGTTCCGCCGCTTCACGGATATTTTCCAATGGCAGGTCGATCTCGCGGGCCACATTGTGCATGAATTGTTGTTTTGAAACCTCCAGTTCCATCAAATGCGTGCGCAGCCATTCAAGGCGGTCGCCCAGATAGCGCAGGTCAGAAGGGCCGGTAACATCAATCGGCTGGTCGAGTTCTCCCGACCCGAGACGGCGTATGGAGGTATCCAGTTGCCGCATTGAGCGTGAGAGTATGGCCAGCAGTATCGCGATGAAGATAAATGAGATGGCTAAAAGAACCGCGCCTTTGACTAATAGCCCTTGTTCAAGCGATTCCGATTGGCTGCGTAATTCATTGAATTCATGATCAACGTAACCCTCGAATTCACGCGAAAGGCCGGCGGAGGATTCGCGCAGTCCCTGGAATGCTTCATCGACCGGTAATTTTAGATTATCTTCATTCGCCGAGCCGATGATCTGTTGATAAATCAGGTCTTCCTTCTCCGATAATTCATTGACCAACAGTGCGATTTTATTTTCCAGATGCAGTTTTAACAGCGCGCTCAAGGCTTGCTTGAACGATGCCCGCGTACTTTCATAGGATTGTTGTTCATAAGGCTGGCGTACCGCCGGATCGGACAGCAGCACGAATAATCTGGCTTTCCGCTCGATATCGGCGGTTTTCTGCAAAACCAGACGTATGGCCTTGGTCTGCTCGAAGACCTGCGAATTGATTGTCCTGCCTAATGCCGAAGTTTCACGCATGCCAAAAGCGGCATATATCACGGCTAAAAAAAGCGGGATAACGGCAATGACAAAACCAAGAACGATAAGGGACTTTAACGATAAAATGTTTTTGAATTTTATCTTATCGAAAAGAGATATAAATCGTCCTTCGCTTTTTTTCAACCCAGGTTTCGGCGAAAGTCTCGACCAAAGTTTCGACAAATCCGGTTTTCTGAAAATATCCAGAACAAAGTTGGGAATGGGCTCCTTCATGGATCTCCGGGTGTAATTGTTAAAAGTGATCCTTTCTTCAATAATCCATCCATGATGCCGTGCTGCAAGAGGACCGTTGTCCGACATCGATAAGCCTGAACGCATATCTGATACATTTGCTGGCTAGCCCGACTTGATAGCCGCTATTATACACCATGTTACGAGCTCATCAGTTTATTCCAACCCAAACTTTTACAAGCCATGAAGCCATTGACCTTATTTCTTCTTGCATTACAGATAGTGGTGGTCACGCTGGCCGGGTCCTCCGTTGCCAACGCCGATAATCTCTCCGGGTTACCGATAAAAAGCACAGCCGAGCAGCCTGCATTGCTGCTTGAGCTGGGCAGTGCGCCGCCATCGGTTGGCAAAGGCGATAAGGCAATGCAGGTGCTTACAGGCGAAGTTTCCTCTCACGAAGGCGACGCATCGATTCAGGTCGATAAAGATGAAATCAGCTCATTGCATCCCGGCTTCGGCAGCTGGAAGGTCAGTTTTCGCTTCAAGATCAAGCCCGGCCTTCCGGCCAAGCCCTATACCTTTTGGGCTCGCTGGCGGCAGGGCGGGGACCCCAATGTCTGCGTACAATCTTTTGAAGTCTGGGCCGGGCCCGATTCGTCCAGGCTGGAGCAGCGCGCCGTACTGTCCATGAAGCCCAAGGGCTGGGACTATGCCTGGATAGCCAGCGAGTTGCCGGTAAATCTTAAGGCCGACGATGCCGTTATTGAGGTGCGGGATAGCGGGGCGGGCCATGATGCCAAAGTCTTTGACGCTTTCCTGCTCGCTTCGCCATTGTCGGCTCTGCCGGTTAGCGGCGCGGCCGACAAGCCTTTGGTGCTGCTGGACTTGGGCAATGCGCCAGCACTTATCGCAGCGGGAAAAGACCCAGCCCTGCAAGTTCAAGTCGGCACAGCCACCGCCGGTCCGGATGCCGCATCTGTGGTAACCGAAAAGGACGAAGTTCAGGTATTCCATCCCGGTTTTGGAAACTGGGGCGCAAATTTTCGTTTTGAACTCAAGCAGGCGATTGCGCCGGGCCAATACCGGTTTTACGCCCGCTACAAAAGCGGCGGCGAGGTCTCTCAGGTCAGCCAGAACTTCACGGTCAAGGCTGGAGCAAAGCCAGATGAATTAGCGACGCGCGGCGATTTTGCTTTGACCAACACCACGCCTTGGGAATACCAATGGCTGCAAGCCGCTTCGACTGTCACCGTGCTGCCGGGCGATCGCTGGCTGGAAATCAACAATACCGGCAAGGCGGACGGAGCCAAAGTTTTCGATGCCTTCCTGCTGAAACTGGAGACGCCGCTGGGCGATTGGATGAATGCCGACCAGGCCCAAGCCAGAAATCGCTTTCTGGCGTTGGCCAAAACAGTGCCTGAAGCAAACAGGCGCCTGTACGTGCTCGACGGCAAAAGCAAAAAGGATGCTTTCCTGTTTCAAGGTTTGGCTTCGGATGCCGCGCGGCCAAGTTATGACAAACTGTCGGTCTCCTATCTGATAGGGCCGGAAGCCGAAGCCTTGGCCCGTAGCTTGAATATTTCCGAACTGCCTGTCGCACTAATGACCGATGATCATTACAGTCTATTAGGCGTATTGGCTCAGTCTAATAGTGAACAGGAGATAGCCGGATTTCTCGCTGATCCCGGCAAAATCGGCACGATGACTACGCCGCTTGCAATTGCAGCGGATGCGCCCAAACCGCTTAAGAAGGGCATACCTGATGCTTGGCTGGTGGGCGGTTTACAGGACGGCTTATCCGGCGTTTCGGTTTTTGGGATGGATAGCGAAACCGTGTTGCGCCCGAATCCCGAACAGCCTTATCTCAGCCTGCAAATGATGGGCGGGGAAATGCGGACTTGGCATGTCGCATCCACGCAAGCCGATGGCGTCGCAGACATTGAGGCAAAGACTCAGCATTCCTACGGCTGGTCGCGCGGCAGCGGCTATGCCCAGCTCTATCTGCATGTCGATCAGCCCACGCAGGCGCTGTTGCATCTGAAACAATCCGGCATCAGGACTTTCGGCTGGCTGGATGGACAGCCTTTCAAATTGGCCGATGACCCGAAGCCGCCTGCCGGGTTCTCATCCTCCGCCAGCGAGCAGGTAAAAAAACTGCTGCACGGATTGACTACCGAAGGCTTGGTCGCTACCGCATTGTCGGCCCGGCCCGAAGCGCCGCAGCTTGCGACGCTGGAACTGTCGCCAGGATGGCACAGCTTGCTGGTCAAGCTGGTCATGCAGCACGACCAAAACCAGCGGTTTTATTTTGCCGGCTTATTCACCGACCCGGCTGGCAAGCCGCTGAAGTCGATCAAGACGCAACTAGCGGACCCCGATGCCGATCTGGCGCTTAACCGGGTTGCCGCCAAGCTGCGGCCTCTGGTCTTTGTCGATGCACCGGCCAACCTGCCGCATCCGGGCGATTCGCTTAAGTTGCGGGTGGATATGCGCTGGCATCCTGTTCTGGAAGAGACCGCTTTGCCTGCGCCGCTGCCGCGTTTTCCGGCGAAACTGCGCCTGCGTGTGGTCGATTATGGCGGCAAAGAGGTCGCGTCGCAGGAAGTAAGCGGCTTATTTCCCGACCAGGTCGAGGCAAACTTCGGCAAGATCAGCGAGCCCGGCTATTATGCGGTTTATACTTCTTTATATACGATTGACGGCAAGTTGATCATGAACTATCCCGCCGACGGTTTTTCTGTCGTGGCCGGAGCCGCCGAGCAAAAGCAACGGCTGGGCAAGAAAAAGCTATGGAACAACGACTATTACGCCTTGGCCGATGGGGATAAGAGCTTCAAGCAGGAAGGCGGCTATTTCTCCTGGCTGGAACGGATGGGAATTTACCAAAGCTATGGCAGCTATCCGGGCTTCGATCCGCAGTACCGGGCAAAATGGGAAAAGGCTAAACAACTCGGACTGGTTTTGTTAGCGGATTCTTCCGGCGATAGTTCTTGGTTGAATGACAATCCGGCTGACGGCCAAAGCTTTATCAATGCCGCTTCGGCTTTTACCCGTTATTTTAAGTCGACCAATGAGATCGACATCCGCCGCGAGGCCGAGTGGCAAAAGCTGCGCGAGCCCGTGCATTGGGTAGAGCGCGCCAAATGGGAATACGAGCAGGCGCACAAGCAGCGCAGCGACGCTTATTACGTCGGCGGCAGTCTGGTGCGGCCGGGTGAGGATCAGTGGTTTAAGCAGGTGCTGGAACTGGGCCTGGACCGTTATCAGGACGCTTGGGATGTACACGCCTATCCCCAGAAAGAGCCGCGTTTCGGCGGGCCGATCGGCAACGGCGAAAACGAGGATGAGCGCGGCGTGCTGGCCACCTATGCTAGCTTGGGCCGGAAGAACAGCCTGCCGTTCTGGCTAGGCGAGACCGGCGCCAAGGCGATGCACGGCTTGACCGGTCGCCGCTGGCAGGCCGAGCAGGCGGCAAAAATGATCGCCTGGGTCAACAGTCGCAACGATTATTTGGGCATCGCTTTTTGCATAGGCCACGAATACGATCTGGCTTACGGCCGAATCTGGGACTACTCGATGGGCCACAAGCCCGGCGAGGCGGCACTCTATACCGCAAGTGCCCTGATCGACGGCTTGCCGTATAAAGCCGTCGATACCAAGGACGGCAATATCGAAGCCGCTTATTTTGGCGAAACCTTAATGGTATGGCGCACCGATGAGGCCAGCGGCAATTGGCCGTTGCGGCTTGATGCGAGTAAGCCTTGGGTGTTGGTGGATGTGGTGGGGCGGGTCAGGGAACTGCCTACCGACTCTTCCGGAAATGCCGATGTTTCGGTTTCCGCCAGTCCTGTTTATGTATTGGCGCGCGGCGATTACGAGCGGTTGACCAGGTATTGATGCTTAAACAGGGTAGGGTACGCAGTGCGTACCTTTTTCGGAATGAAATAAACGGCAACTTTTTCGTGCTTTTATCCGATCAATTTAAAAGTGAGAATGTCCATATGCACTTGCCCTGACCGGGCTTTACCATAACGTGCGTCCGATTAAGCTATGCTAATCGGACCTACGCAGGCCTATATCGATTTAGTATGGTGCAGACCAAATGTCCGGCTCCTATTTCATCATCGAAAACTTATAGGTAGATTTTGTACGGTACTCTTGCCCCGGCTCCAAAATAGTTGAAGGGAACGATGGCTGGTTAGGCGAATCGGGAAAATGCTGCGTTTCTAAACAAAAAGCTGTCCTGTAATCGTCTTTGGCTCCACTCTTAAAGGTGTTTTTACTTTGCATGAAATTGCCGCTATAGAACTGCACTCCAGGCTCTTGGGTAAGCACTTCCAGCACAATGCCGCTTTGATCGCCCACGACAATCGCCGCAGTAAACATCTCGCCCGGCTTGTTGGTATTCAGCACCCAGTTATGATCGTAACCTTTGCCGTTTTTTAATTGTTCACCAGGTTGATCGATTCTTGAACCAATGGTTTGCGGCTGCCTGAAATCGAAAGGCGTTCCTGCTACGGATTCAATTTTCCCGGTAGGGATTAAGGTCGAATCGACCGGCGTATAACGATCGGCATTGATCTGTAGCCTATGATTGAGAATTGTGCCGCTGCCTTCGCCGTTCAGGTTGAAGAAAGCATGGTTGGTTAGGTTGTCGATAGTTTTTTATCCGTGGTGGCAACATACTCCATCTGCAACTCGTTGTCGTCGGTTAAGGTGTAAGTGACCTTGACATGGAGGTTGCCGGGAAATCCTTCTTCCATATCTTTTGATAGCCGGGTGAACTGGATAGTATGATCATCAGGCATCGCGGCATCCCAGATAAATTCCGAAAACCCCTCTTTACCACCATGCAAAGTATTCGAAGCATTATTGAGCGATGACGAGTATTGTTTACCGTCAATCGTAAATTTTCCGTTAGCTATCCTGTTACCAAATCTGCCGATAGTTGCGCCAAAATACCGCTCAGTAGCCTTTAGGTAGTCTTCAACGTGGCTAAACCAAACTACCACATCTGTCATCTTGCCGTTTTTGTCGGGTACCCATAGGCCGGTCAGCCTTGCGCCGTAGTTTGTAAAGGCAGCCCGCGCATTATGTTTATTGACTAACTCATACATATCAGCCTGCTTGCCTTTCATTGCCGACTTGTTTTGATCGTTAATACACTGCATAACTGCTTGCCACCACGGAAGTGCTGGATTTAGAGGCAGCGTGCTGCGGGCTGTCAGTCAGCGCCAAGTATTTACCAGCTAATAGCGAAAATAGGCTATGAGATTGTCTTAACAGTATATTTTCTCATTTAAGCGGGTAAAGCAGACGCTGAAACTGAAGAATATTGGACGCTGTTTTACAATCAGAGCCGCTCGATTTATCAGTGTGGCTTGTGAGGCTGTCCTGCATGACCGGTTGCCAACGTTACCGGCGCGACAAACCCAAAATAAGCCGCTGCTAATGCTGTCAGCAGATGCAACCAGATGTCATGGCCGAAAAGCGGAATAAGGCCGAAAGTTGTCTTCAGCACAGGAATTAGCCCAAACACTGCCAGAACACCATATAAAATTGCAATGCTCCGGCAATAAGTACGAGAGTCCTCAAAATCTTTATAGACCAGCAGGCCCCATGCGCCAATAATCAAATGCACGATATTGTGCAGGGAATTGACCGGAAACATTCCCAACAGATAGCCGTATGATGTTGACATGACCGGAGCATCTGGCGGTGGAGCTGACATTAAGGCAGGGATAAAGCCCAGCACCCCGACAACAACATAAATAGCACCCATCGCTAGTGTGAAAGTACGTATATTCATCATTGCCTCCAATTAATTTAAAACTACATATTGAAATATAAATTAGAAAAGCCATTCAACCCGTTTCAGATTTCTCGCTTTTCGCCGTTGTTTAGCTCCTTATTCATCTCAGTAGTAAGGTCATCCTTATGCTTGCTGATCCTTTTGCTTGATACGTCCGACTCCATGCCAATCTTTTTTTCTTGTTAACCTAATGATTGATTATTTCGCCGTAATAGCCATCAATGATTAAAAGATACGACCAGAGGGCTTTAACGTCTGTACGCTAACGTTCATAACGGATGGATCATTTGACTGCTGTGAGCAGATGAATTTTGCGAAGATGAGCGGCTCGATCACAGAGCATCCATTTTATTCCCTGCGGATAGTAAAGTTAGGTTCTTGACGAGCAAGATGGCGTTGCGCTTTCAAAAACTCTTCGAGGTAGGGCTTAGAAATGACGTGCCGCAAAACACCGAGTTCATCAGGTTCCATATCCCATAAGCCGCTATTGTGACAATGATGGTCATTCTCCCAGTCGGTACGGTCGACGATGGGGTATAAGCAGATACCTTCCAGCGGTACGCCCATTTGTTGCGCCTTGTACACCTCAGCGGCCAGTTCCCGGATCCATTGACCGCGCCTTTGGCCGACATGGCTGGTCTCGCCGATTAAAAGGGGTATTTGATAGCGGTCGTAAACTTCTTTAAGTAAATCACTAAGCGCTATACGTCGAGGGTCGCCAAGGTGCCGATGGAGCCTGTCGTTGCTCAGGTACTCCCACTGGTTAGAGTGGTAATAATTGACGCCTATGATGTCGAGATACTTGGGGTCGCCGCCCAATTCAGGATCTTGGGAACCCCGAAGCATATCCCACGCTTCATACATAGAATTGCGCATCGCCAATGCGGCATCTTTCAGGTCGGGGCAATAACATGAATGATGGGTTCGACATGGACGATGCGTGTCCGGGGATCCACGACCCATAAAGCGTCAATAGCTTCGATGAAAGCGCGCACCAGTTGCCGTTTTAGTTCGTAATCCCGTCCCTTTCCGCGGACCGCGTAAGGGTACATCAGGTCGCTATGACAGACTGCCCAGCAGATAAAGGATATTTCATTGATCGGCGAATAGAGGAGTTCGGCGTTGCTATGGTCGGCGATATATTGAGACACTTCGCGGACGAAACGGACGAAACGGACGAAGCGGCGCACGAAGTTGGGCGACAATAGATCCAGATCGTCCGGGCACCCGTAATGGCATAGGGTCCACATAACCTGAACACCATGCTCGTTAGCCGCGTGCAACATAGGAGATCAAGAGAAGAAAAATCGAACTGGCCGTAGCGTTCGATCAAATGCCAGCGCACGCTTTCCCGCACCACCTGTATCCCGACATCGCGCAACATAGCATAATCACTGTCCACCAAAACATCGTGTTGAGTGGAGTGGACCATATCCAATCGTTTGCCTGAAGAATTAATATGGCTGGCTTCTTCGAATCCTGCTATCCAGAAAGATTTCAGGAACGCCGGCGAAGTATGTGTGCTAGTCATCGGTATATCCTCCACTGAGACGGTTTAAGCGGGGCTGACTGAATCAGGATCTGGCTTTTGTCTGTATTCAGTATGGGATTTGGTGCGAGACTCGACAAACGCTTTGAAGCTTTCCAGGCTGTCCTCGATTTGAGCCGATATCATGCCAAGCGCCTCGGCCACTTTTATTTCAGGACTCTCGGCCTCATACTCGACCTCCACCGTCAGCAGAGTACGGCCATTGCCCATTGCCTCGAAGCGCAGAGTCCCATGGTTCGCCGGGGCGACCGGATTTCTCCAGACGATCAGGTAATCCTCTACCCGTTGGTTAATTTCAATGTCCGACTCGACAGGCTTACCGCTCAGCGTACCGCGCCAGTGCAGATGGCTATCATCCAACTGACGAACTTCATTAACGCATTCTATGAATTGAGGCAATTGCTCAAACCGCGTCCACTGCTCATACGCAATCGGCGCCAGGACGTCGATTTCCATGGCTTTAAGAAAATGTGCCATCTAGCTACCTCCAGCATCAAAATCAGGACTCACGACGGGTTTTGCATAGGTCCCGACACCAAATTGATAGCCCTTGGCACCGTAGGCGGCCAGTATCTCTTTTCCAACTTCCGCACCTCGTCCCGCCCGCGCCAGCGCAACATAAGCGCCGCCAAATCCTGCTCCGGTAAGGCGGGCGCCATAGATATCCGAATGGTCTTGCAGGAGTTCCACCAAACAATCGAGCGCAGGAACCGAAACCTCAAAATCGTCGCGCAAACTTTCGTGAGAAGCATTCATCAACGCGCCGAATTCGTCCGCAGAAACGCCGGAGAGCGCATTTAACACCAGTTGATTTTCACTGACAACATGGCGAGCCCGGCGGTTCAGCGGTTCCGGTAAAACGTCCGTTAAATCCGGATCGTCGAGATCGCGAAGCATCGAGATACCCAATCTGCTTTACTTTTCATGCCTGTATTCGTGTCCTCCTTCGTTGACGTATTGGATGCATTGGCCCTGATTCTTAAAGCCGAAAAGCTTCCAGCCGCCATTTTTGCACTGATCTTTGCTGGCCGGTACAGGTGTGATAGCTACGCTAACGAAATCGTTTGCGCCTTTGGCGATCGTATCCACGACACTATTCTTTGTTGTATCGATCACATATACGCCGCCAGTTAAAGGGTTGAAGCCCGGAAAAGCCGACACATAGACGCGTTTGCCATCCGGCGTCACGGCTATGTCCGTCGGAGTCCCGTTGCCAAATCCAACCTCCGCCACAATGGTGTTGGGACTCATCGTGTCTATTACGAATATTGAACCACCGCCGCCGCGGCTAGATGTGTCCTTTGCGTCCACATACAAGTGTTTGCCATCTGGCACCACGACTAAGCCGTGTCTCAGAATTTTAAACGGGCCTGTCTCCATAGCGATTATATCCATGACGCTGTTGGCCGATGTATCGATTACCAAAATAGAGTCGCTTGTGAAGGTGGTTCCGTTAATCGGCACATAGACGCGTTTGCCGTCCGGCGCTACGGCTATGTCTGTCGGACAGGAGGTGCCATAGCTGGTCACTGGGATCTCATCTACGATGTCGTTGAACGCCGTGTCGATCACCAATACATCTACGCAGTTGGAGACATAGATGCGTTTGCCATCCGGAGCTACAGCTATGTTCCTTGGGCTGTCGTCCATAGCGATCGTATCAACGACGGTATTGGTCGTCGTGTCGATCACCACTACCCCGGTGCTGTTAGTAACATAGATGTGTTTACCATTCGGCGACACAGCCACGTCCCCAGCACCATTGTTCACGGCGATCTTATCCACTACGGTATTGGTTGTCGTGTCGATCACCACTACCCCGGTGCTGTTAGTAACATAGACGCGTTTGCCATCCGGCGCAACGGCCACGGCCACAACACCGTTGTCCACAGCGATCTTATCCACTACGGTGTCGGGCGTTGTCGCCGTATCGATCACCCATACTGAACTTGAATCACTGTTATTATTTGCCGCGTAGGCAAATGGCGCTGCCCTTGCTGGCAACGCTGCCAGCAACAAACCGCTGCACAAAACAACCCAAAGCCATGGCCCGGCATTAAAACCACTTTGGGTTGGTTGGTTATTCGAGCTGGAACAGATTGTGTTATGCATAAATTCATCCTCATTTTTGTATTAATTGACCAAGAAATTCTGATGACTTGGCGTAGCCTTCATTTTCACGAAAATGCGCTCGGTAATCTGGATTAACGTGATTTTGAGCCTCAAGGCTTTCGATTTCTGCCTTATGATTAGATTTAGCGTGTAACATGGCATGAATGATTCGCACTAGCCCAAGCAGCAGATTAGGCCGATCAGAGGACGGTATCTGTACGGAAAAGTACACAATGATGCGAAAAGAAGGATGGTTAACAAAATACGGAAATAAAATATCTCGCAGTCGATTGCACTGCTCAAGGTTTACATTTACGGTTACCTGAACCGCATTCAGTCCAGCCGACGCCTGAAAAAGAGGCGCAACGTAACGTCGATCTGATGTGGCTGGCGGACCGCCTGATGCCGGACTTCAAGACTATCGCCTGTTTCCGTCAGGACTACGGTAAAGCGATTCAAAGGGTTTATCGGCAGTTTGTTGTCTTGTGCCAGCAGTTGGGGCTCTTTTCCGAAGCGGTGGTCGCCATCGACGGCAGCAAATTTAAAGCCGTTAACAACCGTGAACGGAATTTTACCCGCGCCGCGCCAAGCTGCAACTGCGCCTGGAAAAATCTTGTCCGGTCCAGCGAGAACGTTCTGAAAAATTTTTTATGCGTTTTGGCACGGTCTGGGCCGAAGCCGGACATTAGTCGATTTTTCAACATTGTGTACCCAGTCCGTTGGTTGGCCTGAGGTACGTAGCTTAACGCATCGACGTAACACTTCTTTGAAGTTAAGATGGCCTGCCGATGAAAACTTGAGGAGGTCGTTATGAACAAATCTTCAATATCCTGCGATTTACATGATTACCTTGAAATCGCCTGCCTATATGGCTATCAGATCCAGCTTACGCTCAATGACCATCGAATCATCGAAGGTAAGGCCATGAACACCATGACTACTGCTGACAAGCGTGAATTTCTGGTTATTGATAACGATCATGGTCATGGTCAAAAGGAGCAGATCGAGCTTAATCAAATCAGAAAACTGCAAGTTCTAACGCCAAATGCTAAATTTTCAGAAGTCATTTTTTGATGGAATGAGGGTGTAAGAATTTTTGTGTAGGCGTTCATTTGACAGAATACTGCTATTTTTCTTTAGTCTGTAGGTTGGGGCTGAGGCCCGAAGCCCAACACATCGATGCATAAATGTTGGGCTTCGTTGCATTCAGCCCAATCTACGCGCTTAACCGTTGAGTTATCGGAACCTGGAGGAAATGATCATGCTTGTGTGAAATGCAATTGAAGCCAGCTAAGCAAATCGGCGAACTCAGGCGACATCGTCGCATCGGACTGTTTAATAACGGTTCGTCGATCGCCGTCCTCGATTGTAACTGTGTAACTCATCGCGTCCGGCAACGGCCGTGAACTTGGCGCAGGTACCGTTCTCGCGGCAGTAACAAGACGAGCAAGCTCACCCGCGGCCGCCGCCGGAAGATCCTCGGTGTCCAGTTGACGCGGTTGTTGGGAGAGATGAACGGCAGCCCCCCAACCGCCATGCAGCGCCAAAGTAACTTTCATACACGACACTTCAGTAAATAATTAACGATCATGCGTTATATGGATTCTTAACGCCAGTCCTAGCGATGTTCATCCTTTCCATTTTTTAACGCGGTGACTTCCGCCTCTATCGACCCTACCTGTTTTGACAGGTCCTTGATCCAGCTCATTAGCTCGTCGTAGGTTGCGCCTTCCGGAACAGCTCTTTCGGAAACGCGCGCGCGGGAGGGGGCTCTGCTAACTTGGATACCTACCTCGTGCCATGCGGAGAGCACGGCCTGCTGCTCTGGGCTGCCCTTGCCATACAACTGATCAGCTTTGATAAAGGTCGTGTCGGCAAAAGATTGGAAATCCGTAGTTGTGTTCGAAGCCTTAAGTGCCTCGTACCAGATATGTCCGGGCGCATCCCAGGCGTTCCCGCTTATTGCTATGGCCGTCAGATAAAAGGCTTTATTCGGAATACCGGAATTGATATGAACGCCACCGTAGTCTCCTTCCTCGTTATCCGCTAGATTAGCATAGTCGTTCATATGGCCAGGTTGCGGATCCTTGCCCAGTAGCGGGTCGTCGTAGGCGGCCCCGGGCTCTTTCATCGAACGTAACGCGTCCCCTGCTACGCGAGGGGTAAACACTTCAGCGCCAATTAACCAGTCAGCCTCTGTAGCCGTCTGTTTAAGTGACCATTGCTTAACAAGGGATCCGAATACGTCCGAGATTGATTCGTTTAGCGCTCCCGATTGATTGTGATACTCAAGGCCGGCTGTGTGCTCAGTCACGCCATGTGTCAGCTCGTGTGCGATAACATCGAGCGACTTCGTGAAGTCTGTGAAGAGACGACCATCACCGTCACCAAACACCATTTCTTGGCCATCCCAGAACGCATTATTGAACTTTACACCACGATGAACATATCCATTGAGCTGCATACCCCGACCATCGATAGAGTTACGTTTGAATATTGTCATGTAGAAATCCCGGGTAGCTCCGAAACCGTCGAAAACCCGATTAACCGAAGCATCGGAGGATGTCGGGCCGTCCTCCGAGCGCGCCAGTGTTGCGGATGAAAGCGTAATACGTTGGTGACAATCAAATATTGTCCGGCGCCCGCGGCTAGGTGGAGCTGCCCCAACGAAATTCGACCGAACCGACCTTTCACCCCGTAACCGTGCCGTAACCAAAAGTGTATTTAAGGCAATCTGACGGATTTCTTCATTGTCACTCTCCAACAGCTTTTTGAGAATGTGTGGTGGCATGATGCAGTTTAAGCAATTACATTTCGTACTCATAAGACCAACCCTCCATCTAGAATTTAATCAGTGTTAAGGATAAGAAGCTCAGCGTCTGACAAATATCATGACTCAAAAATAAGGGGCATAATGTACTAACGCGCTGTAACCAACTACTGTTGATGTATAGCGTAGTTGATAGTCGAATTGATGCGACAGTTAACTCTTGAATTAAACTGATTTAGATTTTTTTCTGTAGCAGCTATTGTTCATATTTTGAACTAATTTTCTATCCGTACGATTACTGTTCGTACTAGGTTCTGTTGATATTTCATCTTAACCATAACAGTGCAGATAAGAATGACAGTATGCCATGTAGTGAATTGTTTTTTCTTATGTCGTGTAGCAATCCTACGGTAGTGTTTGAGCTTGCTGCGACGGCATGACGTTCTTTATAAAGATAAAGCCAAAAGTTGCACTCAATAGCTTGCTTCGCACATGAGAAAGTTATCTTCCGCGGCAACTGTTTCAGTTGTGGAAGAGATTATAATCAGGAGGGCGCTTAAAAGGTGAATGAGCTTCATGCTGGCGCCCAACGTAGAGCTAACCAGGCGCGGCCCGGAAAGCTGAAAAATAAAACTGCATTATGCCCGCGCTCCGGTTGAGCGCCATGTTAAGCCAATGTTGGACAGACACTATCTTTCCAACAAGCGGTGGTCGCTAACCTGGAGCTCACCGACCCACCAGCACAGGTGCGTTGCCCTGAACTATTACGCAGTTTTTACTTTCCTTGCATGCGTCGGAATAGCGCTTGATGGATTCCAGTTGCACGAACTGCGCCGCATCAAGCTTCATCTGTTCACGGTAGGCATTGTCGGCGTGGGCTCGACTCTGCTCGGCTTGAAATCTTGAATCTTCCGATAACTTGCGCTGCCCTTCAGTCTTGACGCGCTGCTGTTGAATCGCAGTATTGTTCATTTCAGCAATTACTGCCGGATCAGGAAGTGCTTTGCCCATGTTAACGTTGATAAGTGATACGTGTAGCCCTGTTTTTTCGATATGCTTCTTAAATTGTTCGGAAATTTCCTTTTCTATGCTGGCAAGAGCGTCCGGATCGGTCA
The DNA here is from genome assembly GCA_036560465.1 of Methylobacter sp. Taxonomy (GTDB): domain Bacteria; phylum Pseudomonadota; class Gammaproteobacteria; order Methylococcales; family Methylomonadaceae; genus Methylobacter_A. Next base: position 3,635 of record DATBRD010000038.1, on the reverse strand, counting down.
TGATCGGAGTCATCTGGTATTTTTTCGTTACGTCGCGCACGATGGTGCGGTATTGTTCTTTCAGGTTGTGCTCATACCAGTCTTTATATCCGAATTTCTTTACGAGGTCCGCCGGATTATTCCATTGCAGCACGATGTAACTGGCATAGTTAATGAAATTGTTGTCATTGGTCGCTAAATGCTCGAGTGGTTCGTTATATTTTATCGGCGTCAAAGCCACGGGTACCCCGCGAGTGGACCACCAATACCATGACAGTCCTGGTTTTTGCGTCTCATCGCGCACCCCGCCATGACCAAAGAACCAAGGGTTATCAATGATAACGGTTTCGTATCCGGGCTCAGTGGTAACTTGAGTGCATCCGGTAATCAATGCGGCAAGAATAAGGGCAAGCGGCAATTTCATATAAAATATCCTTTGGATTTGCGTCGGGGACTAACGTTTGAATTCACCGACCTGCGCGGCTTTTCGCGCAGGTCGGTGGAATGATGGGTTGGGCCGCATTGTTTCGCACATGGCATTACTTCAATTTTTTCCATTCGTCTGTGAGGAGGCCTGCGAAACCCCAGTCTTCTTCGCAAATTTCTTGAATAACAACGTGGGTATGTTCCGGCTTTTTGCCTAGTACGCGCACAAGTGAGTCAGTTACGTCCTTGACCAGTTGAGCCTTTTGCTCTCTCGTAGCGCCCTTGGTGATTTGGATATTTACATAAGGCATATTGTTAGCTCTCTCAAAAAACACGAATCGACGCATAGATAGACAGCGGCGCTTGCCACGACCACAAGCGGTGATACGACCTGGAAGGCGGCCCGCGCACGCGTACTTGAGCAGCACTCACTCACGGCACTCGAAGCCGACCAGCACAACGAGCGATGACGAATGATACCCACGGTCATGGTGATGAGGCCCAACGTAAAGCTAAGGGGCGGGCGCGATAGCGACCGTCCCGCTTGAGCGATATGTTATGTATCACCGATAATCTCCATACTCTCTGCCAAGAAGGTGATGCCCGCATCTTGTTCGAAATTGATGACTTCAAGATTAGTGGAGTCCCATTGCCGGTCTGAGATGTCCATTATTGCCATTCCAGATAAATTGCCGTTAAAACCTTGCTCAATGCACAGGTTACGGGGTGAGCTAAACTTTAAATGCCTTCTTCTTCCTGGAGCTTCTGCAACTAATTCGATATAGCTATCTTGCCAAGAAATCCAGTCCATATGGAAGTGAAGATCGAAAAGCTTCATGTTGCTAAAGTCCCCGAGAATCAACCGATCAGTCAAACCTTTCTCCATGATACATAACGTAGAGCTAACCGGGCGAGGCACGGAAAGCTGAATAAACAAAACCGCATTATAATAACCGCGCTCCGGTTGAGCGCAGGGTTAGCGACCATGCTGAAGCTGAGAGAGCCAGAAACCAGCTCGTTCACCAGACAAGGACTGCGTAAGCAGGGGATTCGCAAGCTCATGCAGTTGCTCACGAGCTTGCTCTGTAGCAAAGCCAACATCATCACGGCCCTCCAGGGCGTTTGCCCAATCTTCGACCTCGGCGGCTGAAAGTGAACCTTGCTTGAACAACGACAAGACATGGCAAAAGTTCTCCGAGGTAAGAAGCACTAATTCCGATTCGCTGTCCCACGCAAATTCCGCCAAGCGCGATACTGCCTCGTGGGTGGGCATTGTAACTTTGACTAAGGCGGTAAGTGTGGCAGTCCGATTCATGGGTGCTAACGTGGAGCTAACCGGCCTGCCGCACGCTTTATGCGGCAGGTCCGGTTGAGCGCAGGGTTGGGGGTCAAATGCGCATCCATGAGTTGCGGCCCCTAGATTCCTGCGGTTTTGGTGGCTCCTTAAAGTCTGGATTGTGGAAGAAGAGTTGGCATTCCTTGATTACGCAACGCCAACCCCTTTCACTCTCACGCAGAGGAGCGCGAAGTTTTTTTGTATGACACGAAGGGCAGAAATAGAGGCCGGATTTCCGGTCGCGGTATATGCCAAGGCGTGAATCGAATTTGAGCTTAGGACGAAAAAACATTAGGAATGCAACCGCCCATCCAACTGCCGCTACCAGAAGTGCCGCTGATCGGATTACCGTTACTGGCTCTAGTTGGGATACATATGGCACTAGACGAGACTCTGCCAGCAATAGCCAGGCTGGTAGGGCTGTGCCTAGTCCCGCCAGCAGTGCTTCTGACGCATGCGCTTGTAATTGTTCTTTGGCCTGGGCTAGCACGATGCTTTTGACCCCCAACGTAGAGCTAACCGGGCGCGGCGCGCCGGAGCTTGAAGAATAACCGCATCGCTTTCCGCGCTCCGGTTGAGCGAGGGGTTAGGTACTTTACTCACTAAATTCACCTTTGCTTCTCACTAATTTACGAAGGTTTTTGAGCTTTCTAGGCTTACGTTCAGCCCACATTACTTCAGCACCATCTTCCAGCTCCTGATAGATTGGCAGTAATTCTGTAACACCTTCAAAGACCCATTGAACAGGTATTCCTTCGGGGCCTCCTTTATAGGGCTCTGTCTCCAGCTTGGCATATTCAACAATTTTGTCATACGCATCATCAAGATTATCAGCCTTAATGATTATCGTATTTTCCCAGGATAAAAATTTCTCTTCGGGGTCATCATTTTTTTTGTCTTCTAATTCAATAAATCTTATCAAATATGAGCCGATGTACCATCCCACAGGAGAGATATTCTTATCGCGCATCTTGGGTACCTAACGTAGAGCTAACCGGGCGCGGCCCGGAAAGCTGAAAAAACAAAACCGCATTATAACCGCGCTCCGGTTGAGCGCCATGTTAGGGAATGAATCTAGCATTTGTAGTACGCGAAATGGCTAAAGCGACGTTGAGCTCGTATACAACTAACCACTGAGCCAGTGGGAAGGATGCCGACAGAAGAATATGAGAGAGTGGTTCCGTCTTTGAGTTGGACGGTAGTTTTCACATCGGCGTACCCATAGCGCGCAAACGACGAATACGAATTAAGAACTCGACCCTCGATCGGTTGGCTATTAATCGGAGCGTCGGCGACATACCAAACGGCTACGAGACCAGCTGCGATTAGCAGGAACCGAGCAACGGTTTTAATTTTTGGCAGTGAAGCTTGCACTGGGCCACCCTAACGTAAAAGTAAGGGGCGCGCTGGTTGGCATAATTTAGCGAAGACGACGAACCCAAATAAGCCGCAAACCTCGAAAAGCGCCTGCGTCCTGCGCGTCCCTTTGACTGACATGTTAGGCCAGAAACAAATGAATTTATTAAACATTATGCGTTTCTGTGCGCTTGTGTGTTAAAACCAACCACTTTCCAACAACAATGAGAATTGAACCAAGCACAACAAGAATATACCGTATAATCTTAAAAGCCTTTGACAAGCCACTATCCCATGCTTTATTGCCTTGCTCACGCATTTTTACCGCTTCATTAATAGCATTCGCTGTTGTGTCATAAATTTCTAAGCGAAGTTTTTGCCGCTCGGCAAGATTGTTTGATGTGGCTACACTAAACCGGACACATTTTTTAAAATAACCTCAAAAAAATGTGAGTCCAAATGAGCCAAGAAAAACCCAACACCTATACAGCCGAATTCAGAGCCTCAGCCGTCAAGTTGGCGAATGAATCGGATAAGC
>DATBRD010000037.1:0-15779 GCA_036560465.1 Methylobacter sp. | reverse complement strand
TGCAAGAGCTGATGGCGTTCTTTACCGTGGGTAATATTACTGCGGTATCGGCGATTCCCAAGGCCAAGACTTCCAAACCTGCGCTCAGGAAAACGGTGGCAAGACCCGCGCCTAACGAAGCCGAATTCGTCAGGTTTTAGGTGCCGGAACGGGTCGCCGGGGCCATGCAGTGGTTCTTCAGTTGCGATGACGTGGTAATGCGTGACGGCGAAGAATTTGCGGATGCATCATTGGAGCAAGCCTATGACAAGTCGTAAGATTTGAGGCGTAGGATTGAGTCTTTGCCGCTTTGCAATATCTCAATGATTTGTTGGAGTTAAGTCCACCCATATTGAAGGTATTCATATGAACGAATTAAAAGCTATCGAAGAAATCAATGAAGAAATCAAGAGCATCGTTTCCGTTGCGGAAAGCATCAGCCTGACTGCGGTCGATGCGATGCTGGAAGCTGCGGGAACCGGCATTAATGTTGTGGGATTCAGTTTGGTAGCCCGTGAATTGCAAATGTTTAGGGAGAAAATAGCGACTGCCATGCAAAGTCTATCCGGGTTGATTTATTGGCAGGCCGAGGTAAACGCAGGCAAGCATCATCGGGCGCAGATTAGGGACTTTCTCACCCAGGCTCATGCTGTTCCGATATCCGGACAGGCCGATGTTGATGAAATAGAGCAGCTTATTGTGAAGCAAGTGTGCGAGTTGCAGATTAGGATGATGCGCACCGCAAAGCAATGCGAAACCGGTTTACTGATCGCGCGCTCGGGCGACACGGAGGAGGCGCAAGACGCAATGCCGCCGGAAATGCAGCAGATTACGCAAAATGTGGAAGAGGTTGTCGGCAGTATCGCCCTACGCATTGAAAAACTTGAATCACAACTGGCAGAGGCCGGGTTATGGAAAGAACAACGGTTATTTATCAATTCTAGCGCTACTAATGAATACCTGCTTACTTGAGGGTGCTGCTGCTTGCTGACCTGTGAATGGAGTGGCTATCAGGGATTTCCTGATGGCGTTAAATAGATATTTTCAAGTTAAAAAATACTCATATGAATGAATTAAAAGCTATCGCGGAGATCAATCAGGAAATAAAGAGCATTGTGCATGCCGCTGGAAATATTAGCCTGACCGCGACCAATGCGATATTGATCGCCAGGCAAGCGGGCATTAATGCCGTGGGGTTCAGCGTGGTAGCACGCGAACTGAGGATGTTTAGCGAAAAGATAGCGACTGCCATGCAAGAGTTATCGGGGCTGATCTACCAACAGGTAGTGGCAATCGCAGGGAAGCGTCATCGGTTGCGTAGCTTGGACAAGCTCAACACGACTGGAGCTTATGGCGGATTGGCACAGACCCGTATCGCCCCGGCATGTGCGCGTAGCCAAGCCGATGTAGATGAAATAGAGCAATTTATCACAAGTCTGATGCACGGGTTGCAGGTGATGATTAAGCGCATCCAAAAGCAATGCGCCGGCGGCTTGGTGATTGCGCGCTCGGCCGGTATTGAGGCGGCTTACGGTGGCGCTATGGTGACGGTATTGCGCCAGATTGCGCAGACTGTGGAGAACGTTATCGACAACATTGTTATGCGTGTTAAGAGCCTTGAATTAAGGCTGACAGAGGCCGTGTTATGAAAAAAGCAACGATTATTTATCAATCCGGTCAGCATCAATGGATTGCCGTAGCACGTGACCCGGAGCGCCCTAATTATCTGATCGACACCAACGAATACCTGATTACTGACGGCACTACGGCGTTGTTGACCGATCCGGGCGGTTCGGAAATTTTTTCAACGGTGTTCTCAGCTATCTGTGAAGCATACGATCCAGCGGACATAGGCGCGTTGTTTGCTTCTCACCAGGATCCGGACATTATCTCATCACTGTCGCTGTGGCTCGATTTTAATCCGGAACTTAAATGTTACCTCAGCCGCTTGTGGACAACCTTTGTCCCGCATTTTGGTGGCATCGATGAAACTTTTATAGGGATTCCTGATGAGGGCTTGGCGATAGCAGTCGGCAAACTAAAGCTGCAAATCGTGCCAGCGCATTACCTGCATTCTTCCGGCAATTTCCATTTGTATGACGAGGCAGCGCGGCTGTTTTTCTCGGGCGATATCGGCGCTGCGATGCTGCCGGAAGAGTTGAATGGTTTGTTCGTTAAAGATTTCGATCGGCACATTCTGTATGCGGAGGGGTTTCACCGTCGCTGGATGGGCTCGCCGGAGGCCAAGCGGCTTTGGTGCGAGCGCGTGGCAACCATGAAAATCGATATGCTCTGCCCTCAGCACGGCGCGATTTATCAGGGCGCCGATGTCGAGCGTTTCATTAATTGGTTTTCAGAGTTGCAAGTGGGTTCCGGGTTGGTGTGAAACAATGTACTGTGTAATGTACGAGAGAGGGAGCGCATGTTTGTGCTGATTCCCAATCTCCAGATTGGGAATCTCGAAAAGCTGGAGTCTATAGGCAAAGCTCAGGACAGGTTTCCAAAACCGAATTCCTAGGCTTGAGCTTGGGAACTACCGAAACTTAATAATAACAATAAAACGAATATTTCAGTTCGTGAGGTGGAGTTTAAATGAAAATAAATATGCCGGTAACCAACCAAGAAATCCAGATGAAAAAAGGAGGATTGCTGGTTTCGCGAACCGATTTAAGAGGAGTTATTACTTACGTCAATGATGAGTTTGTCGCTATCAGCGGTTTTACCCGTGATGAACTGATAGGCGCAGATCATAATATTGTCCGGCATCCTGACATGCCGCCAGCCGCTTTTGAAGATTTATGGATGACCTTAAAAGCGCTTAGGCCCTGGAATGGCATAGTAAAAAACAGGACCAAATCCGGCGATCATTACTGGGTAGACGCGAATGCAATGCCGGTGTTTAAAAATGGCAAGGTTCATGAATACCTTTCTGTTCGACGCGCGCCAAGCCGGGAAAAGATTGAAAAAACGGATCAGCTATATAAGTTGCTGAATGCCAAGAAAGCGACAATAAGACCTACCGGTTTTTCTGCAATGGTCAAATCGACTAAGGAAATGGATGTCTGGAAAAAAATGGCATTTGCACTGGCAGTGCTTTTGGGTCCTCTCTTTTATTTGATGTATCAGTTGTTCTTATCGCAGGATTATCCGCTATTAGCGGGCGTTGCCTCGTCAGTAATGATTGCATCGGCGATAGGTTACAGTGTAATCAAAAGCTTCACTACGACGTTAAATAAAACCATCGGTATTTTTTATCGTCTGGCCGAGAAAAGGTTTGGTAATGTGCAAGATTTAAGCCGGAATGACCTGATCGGTGATTTTCAGCGCGCCTTGTATTCAATGGAAATAAATTTGAGCCTGGATCTGGCGCAATCCAGGGACGATGCTTCAGAAGCTAAACGTATTAACCAAGCGCTGGATAATGTTAAATCCGGTGTAATGGTAGCTAATAATAATCTTGAAATTATTTATCTGAACGACAGTGTCCTGGAAATGTTCAAGGAAGCAGAAAGCGATATTCGTAAACAGTTGCTGGATTTTGAGTCCGATAAACTGATGGGCGCAAGCATCGACAGCTTTCATAAGGATCCCGCTCATCAACGACGCCTGTTGGAAAACTTAAAGGAAGCGTATAGCGCAGAGCTGATTATTGGAGGGCAACATATTAATGCTGTTATCAGCCCCGTGATTAATGATGAGGGTGAACGTATCGGCTTTGTTTCCGAATGGCACAATAGAACCCAGGAGATTTTGATTGAGCAAGAGATTGAGCAATTAGTGCAGGACGTTAAGTCGGGCGATCTGAGTACGCGCATTAATATGGGCGATAAGCAAGGGTTTGCCAAAATGTTGTCGTCTGGGATCAATGAATTAACGGATGTCATAGAAAGCGCCTTTAACGACATTAATAGAGTGATGGAAAATATGTCTCAAGGCGATTTAACCAGTTCCATTACCAATGAATATGAAGGCGTTTACGCGGAATGCAAGAATAATATTAATAGCACTTTAGCGAAGCTCAGTGAATTTATCATTCAAATCAGGGACGTGGCTGATTTTATAGATAGCTCATCGCAGGAAATGGCCAGCGGTAATAACAATCTTTCACATAGAGCCGAGCAACAGGCCGCCAGCCTGGAACAAACCGCTGCCAGCATGGAACAGCTTGCCAGTACCGTGAGAAATAATGCGGATAATACGCAACAGGCAAGTCAGGTTGTTAATGCAGCGAGCCAGTTAGCGCAAAAAGGCGGCGAGATAGTTAAGTCAGCCATCATTGCGATGCAGGATATTAACGACAGCAGCAATGAGATTGCCGAGATTATTAGTGTGATCGATGAAATTGCCTTCCAAACCAATCTGCTGGCGTTGAATGCGTCTGTAGAAGCTGCAAGAGCGGGAGAGCAGGGGCGTGGGTTTTCGGTTGTTGCAACCGAAGTTCGTAATCTGGCTCAGCGAAGTGCCGCTGCGGCCAAACAAAGTAGTGATTTAATCCAAAATAGTGTGCAAAAAGTCCGTGCAGGCACTGCATTTGTCAATGAAACAGGTGTTGCGCTCACTGAAATCGTCAACAGTGTCGCACAAGTAGGGGAAATAGCTTCTCAAATTGCACATGCCAGCGCAGAGCAGACGGCGGGTATTGATCAGGTCAATCAGGCGGTTTCTCAAATGGATGATATTACTCAGCAAAATGCAGCTTTAGCCGAACAAGCGGCAGCGGGCAGTATTGCCATGAGTGAGCAGTCTACGGACATGACCAAGCTGCTTAGTTTTTTCAGGGTCAATTCAAAGACCGCTTCTGCAACGGCTAAGCCAGTTGCACATAATAAGGCGGCTGTAACACCAATAAGAGGGGCAGCTAAAAAACCTGTGGTTCCTGTTTTATCGTCAGCCAAGCCCAAAATCGATAGCAACGACGAGTGGGAAGAGTTTTAACCTGAGGCTAGCTGGAACCGCAACTCTATGATGACTAAGAGGATCAGTGTGACAAAGATCGAGCAACTGGAAAGCGAATTAAATCAAAAAATAAATGAATTAGAGGAAAGTTTGAATGTCCAATATTTGTTGCGTGAAAGACTGAAAAGTAACACTAAAACAATGGGAGAAGTTGAAAGCCAGCTTCAGGTCGTAAAAGCTTATTTAAAACATTCCAACGAATATATCGATATCTTAAAGCAGGAAAACTGTAGCCTTAAATTATCATGCGAGGTATGGATGAAGCGAGCCATAAAGCTGGAATTTAAGATTTTAAGTGCGCGTGATGAGACAAAAAAATAGTTGTGATCGATGAAATAATCGCAGCGCTTGAGGCAATTTAAATCTTTTGCTGATTGCCAGGTTCCGGCCCGGGAACGATAAAATAAAATAATGGAATAAAAAATGACTGCATATCACAAACCTAACCTTGCTGAGGTGGTGTTGCAAGAAAAGGAGTTTACACAGTTTCGCGACCTGATCTACCGCATCGCCGGCATCAGCATGTCGCCCGCCAAGAAGACACTGGTAGCCAGTCGTCTGGCGAAGCGCTTAAAGCACCATGGTTTGGCAAGCTACGGCGAGTATTTTCAAATGATTACCTCAGCCAACGGTCAAACTGAACTGCAAATGGCGGTGGACTTGCTGACCACCAACGAAACGCACTTTTTCCGTGAGCCCAAGCATTTCGATTTTCTGCGTCAGTGTATTTTGTCGACAAGAAAACCCGGTAAAACCTTGCGCATCTGGAGTGCCGCCTGCTCCAGCGGCGAAGAACCCTACAGCATTGCAATGCTGCTGGATGAAGCATTGGGGTGTGCGCCGTGGGAAATCGTTGCCTCTGACCTGAGTACGCGAGTGCTGGAAAAGGCGCGCACCGGGCTTTACCCACTGGAGCGTGTGCCGGAAATTCCCCGGCATTACTTGTTGAACTACTGCCTTAAAGGCACCGGCAGTCAGGAAGGAACACTGCTGATCGAGCGCAAACTGCGCGAGCGCGTGCAGTTCATGCACTATAATCTCACTGAAGCGCCGCCGAAACTGGGCGAGTTTGATGTGATATTCCTGCGCAACGTCATGATCTATTTCGATCAGGACACCAAACGCCAGGTTGTATCGCGCCTACTGTCGCTGCTGCGTCCCGGCGGGTATTTCCTGGTCGGCCATTCCGAGACGTTGAACGGCATCAGCGAAGACGTACGCTTGGTGCAGCCGGCTGTTTACCGGAAGCTCTGACATGACAAGCCCTTTATTGCCTTTGGATATATTTCTTCACCCCGGCGATCATTATTTCGCTGACCGGGACACCCGCATTCGTACCGTGCTGGGTTCATGCGTTGCGATGACTTTTTGGCACCCCCAACTGCTGGTAGGAGGGATGTGCCATTACATGCTGCCGAAACGAGTCAATGCTCGTGGAACAGGCGGTCAGCCGGGGCGTTATGCCGACACGGCCGTTGCCCTGTTGCTGGAGGAAATGGACGCCGTTGGCGCTCCCTATAAGGAATATCAGGTCAAGTTATTCGGTGGTGGTAGTATGTTTCCCGATACGGATAAAACCAGGATGCCCCCGCTCGGTATTCAAAATGTGCAAGCTGCGCGGCGGCTTGCAAAACAACATGGTTTTACCTGCGTGGCCGAGCACCTGGGCGACACCGGGCATCGCGACGTTATTTTTGAAGTATGGAGCGGGGAGGTTTGGGTTAAGCACAGCGATGTGTTGTCCATAGCCGAGCTTGAACCAATAAGCAGGGATCAAGGATGACTCGGATTAAGGTATTGATAGTGGATGATTCCGCCGTGGTGCGGCAGGTATTGACTGCAAATCTGTCGCAAGATCCGGGTATCAGCGTGATCGGCGCGGCTTCCGATCCGGTATTCGCGATGGCTAAGATGCAGACGCAATGGCCCGATGTGATCGTGCTCGATGTGGAAATGCCGCGCATGGACGGCATCACCTTTTTGAAAAAACTGATGGCCGAGCGCCCCACGCCGGTGGTCATCTGTTCCACGCTGACCGAGAAAGGCGCGGAAACCACCATGCAGGCGCTGGCGGCGGGGGCGGTGAGCATCGTCACCAAGCCTAAGGTAGGGCTCAAGCAGTTTTTACAGGAAGATTCGGAAAGTCTGGTTACCGCCGTCAAAGCCGCCGCCCGCGCTAATCTGCGCCGTTTGGCTGCATCTACGGCCGCCGTGCCGGTGCAGGCCAAATTAACGGCAGACGCGATCCTTCCGGCGACTTCCCATGCCATGGTCGAGACCACCGACCGGGTTGTCGCAATCGGCACCTCCACCGGTGGTACGCAGGCGCTGGAAGTGGTGCTGACTGCCTTGCCGCGCGTCTGTCCCGGCATCGTTATCGTGCAGCATATGCCGGAAAAGTTTACCGGGGCTTTCGCCGAGCGGTTGAACGGTCTGTGCCGGATTGAAGTGCGCGAAGCCGTCAACGGAGACCGGGTGTTGCCGGGACGCGCGCTGATCGCGCAAGGCGGGCGGCACATGCTGCTCAAGCGCAGCGGGGCGCATTACCATGTTGAGATCGTGAACGGGCCGCCGGTCAGCCGTCATCGTCCGTCGGTCGATGTATTGTTCCGCTCGGTCGCCAAATGCGCGGGCAAGAATGCATTGGGCATCATCATGACCGGCATGGGCGATGACGGAGCCAAAGGCTTGAAAGAAATGCACGACATGGGGGCGCGTACCGTGGGACAGGACGAAGACAGCTGTGTGGTATACGGCATGCCGAAAGAGGCGGCAAAACTGGGTGCTGTGAACAGGGAGTTGCCGCTGGGCCGGATTGCTTATGAGATTGTGGCGTATGGCGCTGTGAAGCAGAATGTTGAAATACTGTAGTGACTGAATAATGAAACTTGACGTACTTGCAGGATCCCCATCGAAAAACGGTACCGGGCTTGCGCAGGAACCATGCCTTGCCGCCGCTCTGCAATCTGGACTCTATCTGCACATGGCGGAGGACATTTCCGCCCCGGCCGTTTTCGTGGCCGACCCCGGCAACGGCTACCGGCTGCTCCATGCCAGCGCAACCTGCAGGAACTTTGGAGATAGCCACGAAACCCTGCATGGCATGCCTCTGCCGGAATATATCTCGACGCTCACCCTGGCTCAGCTGAAAAAGTTATGGCAGAAGGTCGGCGAATGTAACACGGCATCCATGGAGACCGATTTCCGCTTGGCATCGGGCTCGCGTATCGCCATCAAGCTCACCTTCAGCCGGCTTGAGCATGAGGGACGGAAGCTGATGGTCGGTTATATCTACGACATCAGCGAGCGCCGAGCCCTGGAAGCCGAACGCCTGCGCTTGGCTGAAGAGGTTGTCGGCCAGGAAATCGAGTTTCGATACCGGGAAATATTTGAAAATGTCACTGACGGCATTTTTCTGCTGGACGTGGTGCATGCCGAGCGTTTTCGCTTTGTCGGCATCAATCCGGCCATGACGCGTATGACCGGGATGAGTCAGAGGAATATTCTCGGCCACTTTGTCGAAGATATCATGCCGGAACACAGTGCCCGGAAAATGATTGCCAATTACAGGCAATGCGTGGCGGAGGGTAAGCCTATCCACTTTGAGATGGAGCTGGAGTTGTCGGGCAGCAAAAAAATATTCAACTCGACGCTGATTCCGGTACGCGACGAGTTCGGTCATATCCATCGCATCATCAGCCTGAGCAGCGACATCACCGAGCGCAAGGCTGCCGATAAGCAACTTGCCCTGTTGAACTATTCCCTGGACCGTGTCAAAGAGTCGGTTTTACTGACAGGTGAAGATGCGCAACTCTATTATGTCAATGAAGAATTCTGCCGCGGACTGGGTTACAGCCGAGATGAATTGATCGGGTTAGGCGTTCCGGATTTTGACCCCGACTACCAGTTGGATCGCTGGCCTGAGCACTGGCTCGACCTCAAGGAAAATGGTTCGCTTATTTTTGAAAGCCGTCATAAGACCAAGGACGGCCGCATTTATCCGGTAGAGATAATCGCCAACTATTTTGAATTCGACGGCAAGGGTTACAATCTGGCGCTGATGCGTGACATCGCCGAGCGCAAGCGGGTCGATGACACGTTGAAATTTATCGCCCAACGCGGCTGGGCAGAAGGCGGCGAATCGTTCCTGACCGCGCTGGCGCGTTATCTGGGCCAGATGCTGGAAGTCGATTATGTGATTGTCGACAAGCTGGCCGACGACCCTGCCAACGCCGAGACGGTCGCCATTTACGCCAAGGGCGAAGTGCTTCCCAATATGCAATACAGCCTTAAGGGCACGCCTTGCGCAAACGTTATGGGTGGCGGGCTGTGTTGTCATCCCGCGGATGTGCAACAGCGATTTCCCGAAGATAGCCTGCTGGTGGACATGCAGGTCGAGAGCTATGCCGGTCTTCCGCTCTGGGATTCCAAAGGGAAGGTCATCGGTCTGATTGCCGTGATGGACGGCAAGCCGATTGGTGACCTGGCCACCGTTACATCGATGCTGCAACTGGTGGCGACACGCGCCTCGGCGGAACTGGAGCGTGAGCAGTCCGAACGGGCGCTGTCGGATTCGCGGCAATTCTTGAACCAGGTGATCGAAACTATTCCCGACCCTGTATTCGTCAAGGACAGGGAACACCGCTGGATTCGGCTTAACCAGGCGTTTTGCGAATTCATCGGACATCCTCTGGAGGCCTTGCTTGGCAAGTCCGATTACGACTTTTTCCCCGAGCACGAGGCCGAGGTGTTTTGGGCCAAGGACGAAGCCGTATTCAACAGCGGCGAGGAAAACGTCAATGAAGAGGAATTTACCGGTAGTGACGGTATTACCCGTGCCCTCGTTACCAAGAAAACCTGCTACACCGATGACCGTGGGCAGCAGTATCTGGTGGGCATCATTCTGGATATCACCGAGCGCAAGCGCATGGAGGCCGAGCTTATCAGCCAGACGAATTTCCAGCGAACCCTGTTAAACGCCATGTGCGATGTTGGAATGCAGTTGATGGTGGTCGAGAACGGCAGAATCAGCCATGTCGGCAATCGCAAACTTGCCTACCAGTTCGGCTATACGGATGCGGAGCTGGACGCGCATCCCGCGCTCATCGACATCATTCATCCTGACGACCGGGGGCGAGTGATGGATTACCACGCTCGCAGGATGGCCGGCGAAGCGGTTCCAACCAGTTATGAGCTGGGGCTGCTCATGCGCGGCGGAGAGCGGCGCGAATACGAGACTTCCGTCGCTATCGTGCCGGACACAGCCCCCATGCGCATCATCACCGTCGGCAAAGACATTACCGAGCGCAAAGTAATCGGCGAACAGCTCGCCTTGCTGGGCTATGCGCTTGATCATGTTGAGGAGGCGGTCTATTTGGTCGATGAAGAAGCCGGTTTTGTTCAGGTCAATGAAGCCGCGTGCAGGATGCTGGGTTATACGCGGGATGAACTGCTGTTGATGCGGATATTCGACATCGATCCCGATTTTGGCCCGGAACAATGGCAACAATTCAAGGGCGACATAAAAGACGGGACATTGTCGAAGACGTTGGAGACCCGCCACAAAACCAAGGATGGCCGGATTTTTCCGGTGGAAGTCAGTGCCAATCACATCGACTACCGGGGCCAGAACTACGATATGGCGCTGGTGCGGGACATCACCGAGCGCAAGCGGGTAGAGAAAGCCATGCAACGCGGTCAAGCATCGCTGGAAGAAGCGCAGCGCATCGCCCATATCGGCAGCTGGGAGGTGGATATGGTCAACGGTGTGCTGACCTGGTCCGATGAAACATTTCGCATTTGGGAGATCGACAAGGCGGATTTCGGCGCGACCTTTGAGGCATTTCTTGAGACGGTGCATTCCGAAGACCGGGAAAACCTTGTCCATGCCTACAATCAATCGATCAACAACAAGACTTTGTATCAGATCGAACACCGGCTGCTGTTTCCGGACGGCCGGGTGAAATACATCGCTGAGCGAGGCGAGCCCTTTTACGATGCCGACGGCAAGCCGTTGCGCTTCGTCGGCACCGCGCTGGATATTACCGAGCGCAAACAGATGGAAGCGGCGGTACGGCAACGCGAACAGGAGTTTCGCGTACTGGTGGAATATTCGCCCGACCCCATTTTTCGGTACGACAAAGAGTGCCGCCGCACTTATGCCAACCCGGCCGTTGAGCGGTTAACAGGAAAATCAGCCGCCAGTCTACGGAACAGGGTGCCGTCGGATGCCTCGGTGCTCAGCATGCGCGAAGGGAAAAAGCTGGTTCAGATAATCCGGCAAGTGCTGGAGACAGGCCGGGCTGCCGAGAGCGAGGTGGAGTTTATCGCTCCCGATGGGCGGCTGCATTATTTCCATAACCGCTATGCGCCCGAATTTGATTCGCATGGCGAGGTGGCCGGGGTGATTTCCATCGCCTGCGACATTACCGACCGTAAGATGGCGGAAAACCTGCTGTATCAACGCGAACGGGAATTCCGCACACTGGTGGAAAATCTGCCGACCTATGTAGTGCGGATCGATAAGGAGTTGCGCCGCGTTTACGTCAATCCAGCCTATGTGGAGTTCGCCGGTATCTCCGAGGCGGAGCTTCTGGGGTCGCATGTTAGCGCGTTCTGGCGGGCTATCAATATTTCTGCGGATGCCTATATCGAGATACTTAAGCATGTGTTGCGGTGCGGCGTACAGCAGGAAGTGCCGCTGGAGTGGGACGGACGGCGATGGATGTTTCGTCAGCCATATCGTGCGTATCGCGCCGGAATACGGACAGGATGGAGCGGTGCGGGGTTTGCTGGTGCTGGGCTTCGATGACAGTGAGCGCCGACGCCAGCAAATGCAGGAGGCGGCGCGCCAGCGCGTATTCGAGAAAATGGCGCACGGTGGCGATCTCAACGAAATTCTTGAGCAGGTGGCTCTGTATGTCGAATCTTCCAGTCCAAGCCGACGCTGTTGCATCTTACTGTTAAACGAGGAACGGAACCGCTTGTACAGCGCTGCCGCGCCTTCTTTTTCCGAGTTGTGCCCGGCAAGCCTGGATGGGGTTGTCGTCGGCGAGAATAGCGGTTGTTGCGGTACTGTTGCTTGGCGCGGAGAACGATTAACTGTGGAGAACCTTCTCCACCATGCCCGCCCGGAAGCCTGCCGGACATTTGCCTGCGAAACCGGGGTGCTAGGCTTTTGGTCGGAGCCGATTGTTGCGTCATCCGGCAAGGTATTGGGTGTAGTGACTGTCTATCTCAGCCAGGCGGGTGAGCCGGGGGATCAAGATTTGGTCCTGTTGCGGCATGCCAGCCAGTTGAGCACCATCGCTATCGAGCGCAAGCGGATCGAAGAACTGATGCACCTTGAGGCCAGTTACGACAGCCTGTCCGGGCTACCCAACCGGCGATTGTTCTGCGACCGGCTGCGCGAGGAAATCGCCAAGGCCGAACGCGGCGGTTATAGTCTGGCGATGCTGTTTATCGACCTGGATCGGTTCAAGGAAGTCAACGACACACTCGGTCATGAGGCTGGCGACAGCCTGTTGGTAGAAGCGGCGCAACGCATTCGAGCGTGTGTACGGGAATCGGACACCGTGGCGCGCTTGGCAGGCGATGAATTTGTCGTCATTTTGGCAGAAGTCGGCGAAATCGCTCCTCAGAATAGGGTGGCGCAGAGTATCGTTGAAAGCATGACGCGGCCGTTCCTGATTGGAGAGCATATTGCCTATATCTCGGCCAGCATTGGCATCGCCGGCTACCCGCAAGATGCCGACAATGTCGAAACCTTGATGAGCTGCGCCGACCAGGCTATGTATGCCGCCAAGCAAGCAGGCCGCAACAACTTCAGTTTCTTTACCCGCCGCATGCAGGAACAGGCCCGGCAACGCTTGCATTTAAGCGGCGACCTGCGTGACGCGCTAGGCAAAGGTCAACTTGAGGTGTATTACCAGCCGATAATCGATGTCGCCAGCGGCCTGCCGGTCAAGGCCGAAGCGCTGTTGCGCTGGCGGCATCCGCAGCACGGTATGGTGTCGCCGGAACAATTCATTCCTATTGCTGAAGAAACCGGTCTGATTCAGGAGATCGGTGTTTGGGTGTTCCGCGAAGCGGCGGACACCGCCAAACGCTGGAATGCATTGACCGAAGAGGAGGGGATGCGGCAGATTAGCGTCAACATGTCGCCGCGTCAGTTCGTGCGCGGCAACCCGGATGTTCTCTGTATCGAATATTTGCAGGCTATCGGTTTAAATCCCAAGGCGGTGGTGATTGAAATTACCGAAGGCCTGTTGCTGGACGATCAGGCCGATGTGCTGAATAAGTTACGGCATTTTCATGAGGCCGGTATGGAGTTGGCGCTGGACGATTTCGGCACCGGTTATTCGGCGATGGCCTATCTGAAAAAATTCAACATCGATTACATCAAGATCGACCGTTCCTTCGTCCGGGATTTGGAAACCGATCCCAGCGACCGGGCGATAGCGGAAGCGATTGTGGCAATGGCGCACCGATTGGGCTTGGAGGTAATAGCGGAAGGCGTGGAAACCGAAGGTCAGCGAGCGTTGTTGATGGCGGCAGGTTGTGAGTACGTGCAGGGCTATTTGTATGCCAAACCGATGCCCACCGTCCTTGGTTTACAACATGATGTGCTTGTGGAGGCATAAACCTGAAAACCGCAAGTGACTCACGAAAAGCATGAAAATAGTCAAAGAAATACCAAGCTATTGACTGATGTTACGCACAGATAGTTTTTGTCCTGTTTGTAGCGCTGCCTGGATGTAGTGCGTAGGATGCACTCAACTCGCGGCGCAGCGCGCCTGTAACTGCGTTCCCACGCAGCGCGTGGGAACGAGAAAAATACGTATTACGCAATTATCTGGCGCAACTGGCGATCGACAAGGCGGAGCAGGGCGATTTTTCGATGGTTAATGAGCTGTTGGAACTGTTGCGCCATCCCTACGACGAACAACCGGGCAAGGAAGAATTTGCCTTAAAACGCCCCGACTGGGCAAGGCAGCGGGCGGGCTGTTCGATGTTGTCGTTTAGTTCTTGATGTATGTATTAATCGCAAACGATGAGCTTCATTTTGTTCAGCACATCCTGAGGCCCTGAGTTTTCATGTTATTATGGAGGCAAAGTAAAATATAGAGTAAAAATTAATGATTAGTGATATTCAACAGCAGCTTGAAGAGATAAAAAACAATTGGGACAGTATATCTAATGCAGTACTACCAGATGATCTTACTCCTTTAGGTTTTCCTGGGCTTAGTAAAGTGGAAATATCCGATACCTTTGGTGGTCTAGCAAAAATTATTGAACACCTATCAAGAGCTAAGGATTATGAACCTACGGTAGTTTCAGTAAATAATCTTCGGCAGCAACTTAAGCCCTTGCTCCTCTATGTAACAACTCATATACCTAGCGGCCCAATCCCTCATATGCCGGAGCTGCTGCGCCTATTAAGTCAAGTAGACACTATTGTTCGCACATGGTTTGAAGAGTCTGATAGAAAAAGCAGGCGAGCCGTTACAGGTCTAGCTATGATGCAGGCCGAAGCGCTTTCACGAATAGATGATGCAGCCAAAATTTATGAAGAGTTAAAGAGGTGCCACCAAGAGGTTCTTGATTTTTCATCCAACGCAAAAACCGAGGCAGAATCTTTAACGAATCTATTAAATAATGTCACAAACAGCCAAATAGCTGCGGAAACTGCTGCAACTGAATCTGCGGCTTCTGTTGTTCTAGCTCAAAATTACGCTAAGGAGATTAATACGCTTTTATCTGGTTTTGTATCCCTTAAGGATGAATTGGAAATAAGTCAGAACACTCAAGCTAAGC
Source organism: Methylobacter sp. (assembly GCA_036560465.1). Lineage (GTDB taxonomy): Bacteria > Pseudomonadota > Gammaproteobacteria > Methylococcales > Methylomonadaceae > Methylobacter_A. The sequence continues at coordinate 1,028 of DATBRD010000037.1, read as the reverse complement.
TATTTGAGCAATTCGAAGACTATAGAAATACAATCAACGACCTCTTGGGCGATGCAAACCGAACGGGAATGGCTGCATCATTCACCAAACGCAAGAGGGAACTTTCTGGTCCAATGCGAAACTGGCTCCTGGCTTTTGCGTGCTCAATTCTTGGACTTGTTGCTATGGGTGTCATTTATTTAGCTCCTCTCCTTGAACCTGGCAAATTGGAGCTATTACCATACAGACTAACATTGGTCGCACCGTTTATCTGGTTAGGTTGGTTCTCAGCTAAACAATACGGCTACACTGCACGTTTACGCGAGGATTACGCCTACAAAGAGGCTTCTGCAATGTCTTTTGAGGGATATAGGCGCGAAGTCATCGATACCGATGTGGAAATGCAAAAAAATCTTTTGGATACAGCCATTAAAAATCTTGGTGATAACCCAATAAGGATTTATAACGGCCATGAAAACCATGCTAGCCCCCTTCACGAAATTATAGAAAAATTGCTAAAGGACAAAAAACTGATGGATATCTTAAAGACAACCATGGCGAAAGATAAAGACTAAATATTTATTAGTGCCATAGGATGAGCTGAGGCACGAAGCGCATCAATCTCAAGCGATGCGCTTCACTTTGTTCAGCACATATATGGACTCCTCCGTTTTGCAAGCTTTTTTCTCTTCGATCGCGACAGTCAGTCAACGCAGTTGCTGCCATATATCCGGCCTGTTAATGAGGCCTTTAGCCTCTGGCCCTGATGGATTTTCGCGTATTTTCATCTCTATCATCCTACCGGCCTCGAAGGCCCATGCGCTGAACGAATTCCTGAAAACACCGGTCCGACCTGTTTGCCATCGTGTTGAAAAATGCTTCACAACTGGGGAAGTGACTATTAAAACCTCTTTACTGCTTAACTGTTTAAAAATGGGTTGTTGCTCACCTGTTTTAGGTGCTGGCCGATACGGGAACGTGGTAGCTCTCCGTCCGGGTCAGTAGCGCCCAGACGATTCGGGCGTTTTTGTTGGCTACCGCCACTGCCG
>DATBRD010000036.1:0-12288 GCA_036560465.1 Methylobacter sp. | reverse complement strand
AAGCAGACGATTTTTGAATATATCGAGGTCTTTTATAATCGAGAACGCCTGCATTCTGCCAATGACTATTTGTCACCGGTAGACTATGAAATACAGCAAAAAGCTGTGTAACAATGTGTCCGGAAAAGTGTTGACACATCAAGCCACTAAAATTCTTGCCGAACTGCATGAATCCAAAGAGCCTGTTTTAATAACCGAGCATGGTCAACCGTCAGCCTATCTGGTAGATGTCGATGATTATGAGTTGATGCAAAGCCGGATACGTCTTCTCGAAGGCATAGCGCGGGGTGAAACGGCCATTTTGGAAAATCGCACCTACAGCCACACGGAAGCAAAAGAAAAAATGAGCAAATGGCTCAAATAATCTGGACCGAGCCCGCTTTATTAGACTTGAATGAAATTGCCGAATACATTGCACTCGATAAACCTGATCCGGCACGACGCTTAGTTAAACAGGTATTTTCCAGTGTCGTCCATCTTGAGCAGTTTCCGGAATCAGGCCGTATACCTCCAGAATTAGAACGCTCAATGTATCGTGAAGTCATCGTTGGTTCATGCCGGATTGTATATCGTGTTGATCAAGACAAGGTCTACATAGTTTATGTTATGCGAGGAGAGAGGCAACCCCGATAGTTTTTACTGGATGATCGGACACAGGGCTCCAGCTAACAAAAAATGCCAACATTTAAACCGATGCTTTCCATCCTGCTGACCTACTTGCTGTTCCTGCTGATCGTTTTTCTATTTCAACAAAAACTGATCTATTTCCCCGATACCTATTCGCTTGCCGAACAACAGCAGCTGGCCGATCAATCTAACCTGAAACTTTGGCCGTCAACGGCTGATTATCGGGGCTTGGTCTCTAACACATCCCAAACGACCGGCAAAGGCACAGTCATCGTTTTTCACGGCAATGCAGGCTCGGCAACTCACCGGACTTATTATGTGGATGCGTTGGAAAGGCTGGGTTATCGGGTGATTCTGGCCGAATTTCCGGGGTATGCGGCCAGAAGCGGTGATCTGTCGGAACAGGCGTTGGTTGCCGATGGCATCCAGACTGCAAAACAGGCCTTGAAGGATTTTGGCGAACCTATTTTCCTGTGGGGAGAATCGCTCGGCGGAGGTGTGGTCTCTGGCATCGTGCAGAGCGGACAGGTTCCGGTTAAAGGCATTGTCCTGATCACGCCGTTTAGCAGCATGGCCGATGTTGCCCAACACCATTACTGGTTTTTTCTGGCCAAATGGCTGATCCGCGATAAATTCGACAACATCAAGAATCTGCAAAATTACCGTGGAAACACTGCGATTCTGGTCGCGGAAAAAGATGAAATCATTCCCGCTCAATACAGCTTGAAACTCTTCGAATCACTGCACCATCGCAAGAAACTTTGGACGTTTAAAGGTGCGGATCATAACACCCTGCCACTGGCTGATGAACTGTCATGGTGGCAGGAGGTTATGCAGTTTGTCAGCGGGCAAAACGGGGTATTCCCTTAATCTCCGTTTTTTCCATATGCACATACTGGAGGCCCAGCAATGTGCCGGCTTCGGCGGGGTGCTCAACCCATACCACTTTAATTTCGCCGTCCAGACCCAACCTTTCAAATTCAAATACGGTTATTTCTCCCGGTTTGACGTCTATAAATTCGTCCAGCTTAATCATTAACCCGTCCACTGAAACGTTAACAGTATTAAAATCGCGATATCCGCCATTCAGCAGGATTTTACCCGGCGCCACCATGTTTTTTCTGTACACTTTTCTCTTGTACAGCTGATTATCGACATCATAGGAAACATTCCTGAATTCCAGCGCGATCGCTATATGATCCTCATGCATATCAACCCTAACCACCTCGACTTCACCGGCCAGGCGCATTTCCGGAAGATATAAATCGATTAAAGTCGATGCTGATAGTATGTTAAAAATATCTTTGGCGTCTTTACCATGCGACTTTAATTCTGCAAGCACACCGGTTAATGAAAGATCTTTAATGGTGATTTCCTGCTCTTCTCCTCCCATATAAATCAGACCTTTTGACATGAATTTTTTTCGATAGGGCCGGTTTAAATCTAAATTCATCTAACTTTCCTCTCTGATTATCCATTTATCTTGCTGTTCAAATACTGTATAAGACTACCGTCTCAAGTATAGCGCCTGTGTTATATTTTGCGCTTTACTATTGCAATTAATTTTAGCGACCACATTTTAGTAGTCCCAAACCACAACATCGCACTATGAGAAAGCATTTAATCCTGCTCATGTTAATGACCTTGACGGACTGCACGGCTCTCCCGCCGAAAGACAGTGAAAATATATGCTCTACTTTTAGGGAAAAAGATGACTGGTATGAGGATGCTAAAAACTCATTCAAGAAATGGGGCGTACCCATTTATATTCAGATGGCGATCATGCATCAAGAATCGCATTTTGTCGCCGATGCCGAGCCGCCGCGCCCCTGGTTGCTGGGATTTATTCCCTTACCCCGGGAAAGCAGCGCCTATGGCTATGCCCAAGCCAAGGATGATACCTGGGACCACTATCTGGACAAAGCAGGCAGTTGGGGAGCGGATCGAGACGAATTTGCCGACGCTACCGACTTTATCGGCTGGTACTGCAATGTCAGCCACAACCGGCTAGGCATATCGAAACTGGATGCCAAGAATTTATACCTTGCCTATCACGAAGGACATGGCGGTTATCAACATAAAAGCTATTTACAAAAAGCAGGGCTCGTACAGATTGCCAATAAAGTAGCCAAACGGGCAAAACTGTTTCAACGCCAATTAGGCGAGTGCCAAAGCGATTTAGAAAACAAAGGCTGGTTTTTTTGATAAACTACCGGTTCTACGTTAACAATAAAGGATAAGTCGTGAGAAATATTCAAACTAAAGTTCTTTTAATCGTCACTGCTCTACTTATAGGATTTACTATGTTCTCAATGGCCAACGCCACCACTCCTGAAGAAAATAAAGCCGCAGGTACAGCCTTCCTTGCTGAAAACGCTAAAAAACCCAATATCATAACGACTGCAAGCGGCTTGCAATATGAAGTTTTAACTCCAGGAACCGGTACGGTTTCTCCTAAAGCCACAGATAACGTTACCGTACATTACAAAGGCACAACCATTGACGGTACAGAATTCGACAGTTCTTACAGCCGAGGCGAGCCCGCTACATTCCCGCTGAACAGAGTCATCGCCGGCTGGACTGAAGGCGTGCAACTGATGAAAGAAGGCGCAAAATACCGCTTTTACATTCCATCAGAACTCGCGTATGGCGAGCAAGGCGCAGGCCGTGCAATCGGCCCGAATGCCACATTGATTTTTGATGTCGAGCTGATCAAGATTCAATAATCGAACAGCCCAAAAGGCGCAAGGCGTAGGCGACACAGCCTTTGCCTTGCGCCTTTTTTACTTTCGCCTTTTGCTTTCCCGTTTTTATCTTGCCCTTTATGCCGACTACGACCTATCAACTATTTGCTACTACTCCCAAAGCGATGGAAACCATCCTGACCGATGAACTCCAGGCGCTCGGCGTAAAAAACATCAAAGCCACCATGGCCGGAGTGGCTTTTCAGGGCGATTTGGCTACGGCATATCGAGCGTGCCTGTGGTCAAGAACCGCAAACCGGGTTTTATTGGTATTAAGTTCTTTCGAGGTAAAAAACCAGGACGACCTCTATAAAGGCGTACAAAAAATCAACTGGTTCGAACATATCAATCCTGACGACAGCTTTGCCGTGTCGTTTAGCGCGAAGAATTCGGCGGCGATTAACAACACTCACTTTGGCGCATTAAAAGTCAAGGATGCGATCGTCGACCAGATGCGGACAAAGTTTCAAAAACGCCCCAGCATCAATACCGAGCAACCGAATATCCGCATCAATGTTTATTTGAACGGTGAAACCGCTCAGCTCAGCCTCGACCTCTCCGGCGAAAGCCTGCATCGACGCGGTTATCGGGATGTTAGCATCAAGGCCCCGATGAAAGAAAACTTGGCGGCCGCAATGTTGTTGCGTAGCGGCTGGCCTCAAATTGCCAAACAGCATGGCTCATTAATCGATCCGATGTGCGGCTCAGGAACGTTATTATTGGAAGGCGCAATGATTGCCGCCGATTATGCGCCGGGCTTGTTAAGGGACTATTTCGGATTTACCGGCTGGAAAAAACACGATACCGAATGCTGGAAAAAACTACGCACGGAAGCCGAGCAACGCAAGAAAATCGGCTTGGAAAAACTGCCGGTTATCGTCGGCTTCGATCAAAATCGCCATACCGTCAACACAGCTTTAGCACATATCGCTAATGCCGGCCTGCAAAACAAAATCCATGTCGAACGCCGTGACATTCAAGACGCGGAACCCGCAGAAAGTTGGAAACCCGGCCTGTTGATCTGCAACCCGCCTTATGGCGAACGCTTGGGCGATGAGCAGGAAACGGCCGAGTTATACAGAAAATTCGGCGAAACGCTCAAGGCGCATTTTACCGGCTGGAAGGCCGCAATGATTATCAGTAACCCGGAGCTAGGCTTTCGTTTGGGCATACGCTCGCAAAAACCGATCACCCTGTTCAATGGTGCGCTTGAATGCAAGCTGTTAAGGATGGATATAGAAGAACACAATTTCTTTATTCCAAAAGCGAAAACGCAGGAAGAGCGCATTGCTCAAGTAACCGTGATCAGCAGAGCCCAGGAACAGCGGATCGCCAAGGCAACCGAAACCAAAGCCGCACCGCAGCCCGAAACGGCCGGCGCCGACACAGTCAGTGATCTGGGAGCGGAGATGTTCGCCAATCGGCTCAAAAAGAACCTGAAAAAGCTGTCCAGCTGGGCCAAGCAAAACCGCATCACTTGCTACCGCGCCTATGACGCCGATCTGCCGGAATACGCGGTCGCGGTTGACGTTTACCAAGGAGACCAGACCTGGATCGTCGTACAGGAATACGAGCCGCCCAAAAGCATCGACCAACACAAAGCCGATCAACGATTGGCGGGGCTATTGGCCGAAATACCGCGCGTACTCAGCGTCAGTCGCGACCAAGTTTTCCTGAAAATACGCCGCAAGCAAAAAAGCACTGACCAATACAAAAAACACGGCGATCAAGGGCGTTTCCATATCATCCAGGAAGGCGGCTGCAAGTTACTGGTCAATTTTGAGGATTATCTGGACACCGGATTGTTTCTTGATCACCGACCTATCCGGATGCTGATTCAAAAACAGGCCAAAGATAAGCGCTTTTTAAACCTGTTTGCCTATACCGGCAGCGCGACGGTTCATGCGGCCATAGGCGGAGCCAAGTCAACGACAACAGTCGATATGTCCAATACCTATATCAACTGGGCAAAGAAGAATATGGCATTGAACGCCAATGAAGGGATGCATGAGTTTATACAAGCCGACTGCCTGGAATGGCTGGCTACTGAAGCTCAACTGGCTAACCGGCAATACGATTTAATCTTTCTTGATCCGCCGACTTTTTCCAATTCCAAACGAATGGACGAGGTGTTCGATATACAAGCCGACCACGTGCAACTGATTAACAATGCAATTTCCTTGCTGTCGCCCGGAGGCGTCCTATACTTCTCCACTAACTTCAGGCGTTTTAAAATTGACACACAGGCATTGTCTGATTTAATTGTACAAGACATCAGCGCGGCAACAATTCCGGAGGATTTTGCCCGCAACCCCAAAATCCATTATTGCTGGAGAATTCAAGAGTGATACGTAAAGTTAAAATCCTGGTTTCCGGCCGAGTTCAAGGCGTGTATTTCCGCCTTTTCACCCAGAACAAAGCCAAACATTTTGCCATAAAAGGCAGCGCCAAAAATCTTCCTGACGGCCGCGTTGAAATTATCGCCGAGGCTGACAAAATGGCTATTGAAAAATTCATCAAATGGTGCCACAAAGGCCCTGTAACTGCCCGAGTCGATCATGTGGAAATCACCGAACTTCAACATGATGAAGCGTTAACGTCTTTTGAAATAAAATAAAGCTAAGAGCTCAAAATCTTAAATTTTTTCCTGCAATAAACAATGACGCGTATTCCTAACAAAACGCCTATCACTATTGCATAAATCAACGGCTCGGTATAATCCTTTTTTACCAGCCAAAAATAATGCACCACAGCCGTCAGCCCCGCCACATAGACTAAGCGGTGCAGCTTTAACCAGCTTCGCCCCAACCATTTCTGCATCTTTTTTGTTGAAGTTACAGCCAGGGGGATTAACAGCAAATACGTCAACAAGCCCATCAGTATATAAGGGCTTTTCGGCACCTCGTCTTTAAAAGCGTCCCAAGATGACGATAAATCAAGGACGATAAAGACCAGAAAATGCAAACTGACATAAAAAAAAGCATACAAGCCCATCATACGCTTAAAGCGCAACAGCGAGTTTTGTCCGGTTATGATTCTAAGCGGAGTCAGCGCCAAGGTTATGCACAAAAAACGCATAGCCCAGTCTCCAAAACCAAAATGCAGGGCTTCTATTGGGTTAGGGCCAAGCCGGCCGTTGACGGCAGCATTGGTCAGCAACAAAAAAGGCAGCAAGCTCAATAAAAAAACAATAACTTTTATGGCCGTCCAGCCTTTTTTGCCGAGTAACATCAAAAATACTTGGTTAAATCCATACCGGAATAAAGGGCTGCAACTTCCTCGCCATAACCGTTAAACTTTTCAGTATTACGTTTCGCGGTAAAAATGCTGCTTCCCAACACCCGCTCACGGCTCTGACTCCATCGGGGGTGAGGCACTTCAGGGTTAACATTGGCATAAAAGCCATATTCACGGGGAGAGGCTTTATGCCATGCGGTTTCGGGCATGTCTTCGCTAAAACGTATTTTGACTATCGCCTTGATACTCTTGTAACCGTATTTCCACGGCACAATCAATCGTAACGGAGCGCCATTTTGGTTGGGCAGCTCATCACCATACATGCCGGTAACTATCATCGTGAGCGGATGCATGGCTTCATCCATGCGCAAACCTTCCACATAAGGCCAGTCTAAAACCCTGGAGGAACGCTGGCCGATCATGACTTCCGGATTATACAGCGTGGTAAATTCAACAAATTTTGCTTTTGAGGTCGGCTTAAATCGCTTCAGCATATCGCCCAACGGAAAACCAAGCCACGGCACCACCATAGACCAGGCTTCCACGCAGCGGAATCGATAAATACGCTCCTGCACAGGATTGTCTTTTAAAATATCTTCCAGATTGTAAACACCGGGCTTTTCCGCCTCGCCTACCACTTCTACACTCCACGGCTTAGTTTTTAAAACCTTGGCTAAAATAGTGGAATCATGTTTATTCGTGGAAAACTCATAGTAATTGGTATAGTTGATAACATCGGTACGATCACTGACGTGTAGGCTTGCTGAATAAGAGTTGATAGGCGTCTGAGCGTGTGCCGCACCCGGCAACATGACTCCCGCCGAAAGTATTGTAGCTGCTTTAATAAACTCCCTTCGGGATTCAAAAACTGCCCGATCGGTGATTTCGCCGCTCAAGATGTTAGATTTGGCTTTAATTAACATACTTAACTCCTTTGTATCCGACATTTTGTCCCAAGGAATTTAGATAATACATCAAACCCTTTTAACATCAATAATATTAACAACCGGAAAATCGATTTTTAATCAAGGCTCTTTGTTAAAAGTATTTATCGCTATAAATCGGCCCTGCTTCTGGGCTAAGCTTGTCTTTTTTGCTTTCATCTCCATTTTCTTGCAGTAACATACCTATAAGGATCGGCTTGCCTGGTTCTGTTGCATTTCATTTTTTACAGCCCAATCCGAACATTAATCGGCAAAATAACGAAGGCACAAATGAAAAAAATACTGATAACAGGTGCAACCGGGCAAATCGGTTCGGAGTTAACAATGATCTTGCGCAATAGATATGGCGCCGAAAATGTGCTTGCTGCCGATATACAACCAGCCTTGAATGACGAACTAACGCAATCGGGGCCTTATTACCGCCTGGATGTGCGCGATCTATCGGCACTCAAGCAAATCGTAACAGCCAATAACATTGATACGATTTTTCATCTTGCCGCTTTGCTTTCCGCTGTTGCAGAACAAAAACCTCAGCAGGCCTGGGACATCAATATGAATGGTTTAATGAACATACTGAAAATTTGCAGAGAAAACCGATGTGCGCTGTTCTTTCCCAGTTCCATAGCTGTGTTCGGCACAGAAACTCCGTCTATGGATACGCCGCAGGACACTATCCAAAGGCCAACGACTATTTACGGCATTACCAAAGTTTCTGGGGAGCTGCTTTGCGATTATTATTTTCATCGCTTTGGCGTCGACGCCCGCGGCTTAAGATATCCAGGATTAATTTCCAGCAAAACCAAACCGGGCGGAGGCACTACCGACTACTCGGTGGATATTTTCTATGCAGCACTTAAATCGCAACATTACGAGTGTTTCCTCCGGGCTGATACGCAACTTGATATGATGTATATGCCTGACGCTCTTGATGCCGCCATTACCTTAATGACGGCGGACAGTACGCAGCTAAAACACAGAAACGCGTTTAATGTGACCGCGATGAGTTTTACGCCGCAGCAGTTAGTCGCAGAAATACAAAAACACATTCCTGAATTCACCATCACTTATAACATCGATCCCTTGCGACAGGCGATTGCCGACTCTTGGCCCAGGCACATGAACGACAGCGCCGCCAGAACCGAGTGGGGTTGGCGAGCTCAATTTGATTTGCCTGCCATGGTCAAGGATATGCTGTTGAATATGCGCTCACTTAGCTAACCGGAGGTGTTTATGTCACTGAAAAAATTAGAAACCCTGTTCGCCGATAAACTAACCGAATTACAGCAACAGGGCCTATCCAAAGGTCATGAAAAAATCATCACCGGCATGAAAACCGCCGCTGATGGTTTCGGCCCCCGCTATTTTCTTGAAGGATTCGGGGACAGAGCGTTCCTGCGCATGAACTCCAACTCTTACCTCGGGCTTGCCACGCATCCGCAGGTGATCAAAGCCGAAACTGAGGCTGCTGAAAAATTCGGCACCGGCCCCGGAGCGGTTCGTTTTACCAGCGGCACTTATCAGCCGCATATTGAACTGGAACAAAAGCTTGCCGCATTTCATGGCCGCGAATCGGCAATGCTGTTCAGTTCCGCTTACACGACGATGACCGGTGTATTGCCCCAGTTTATTTCCGACGACACGTTAGTTGTCAGCGATGCGCTGAACCATAACTGCATTATCAATGCGATACGGCTATCCCATCCCGCTAGCAAAGAAATTTATGCCCATACAGACATTAATGCCTTGGACAAAATCCTTGAAGCCTACAAAGGCCGGGTCAAGCGCGTCTGTCTGGTTACCGACGGGATTTTCAGTATGCGTGGCAATTATGCCCACCTTAATAAATTAAACGCCTGTTGCAAACGGCATGAAGATGCGTACGAAGAAGGGATTATCAGTATTGTCGATGATTCTCATGGCGTTGGCGCCTTTGGCCAGACCGGCCGCGGTACAGAGGAATATAGCCAAGGCAGGGCTGATGTATTAATAGCTACGCTCGGCAAAGCCTTTGGCGTTAATGGCGGCTATGTCGTTGCCGATTCGGTAGTGATTGCTTATTTACGGGAAACCTCGCCGTTTTATATTTATTCAAATCCGATTACGCCTGCTGAAGCAGGTGCCGCAAACGCTGCATTAGACATAGTACACAGCGATGAAGGCTTGTCTTTATTGGAAAAACTACGGGTATATAGCGTGTATCTTAGATCGGGACTTAAAAAATTTGGTTTTAAAACCTTACCAGGAGAACATCCCATCGTGCCCATCATGATCAGAAACACAGAAAAAACAAGCGCGTTGGTCGCGCATTTATTAGACAACAATATTCTGGTTACCGGCCTGAATTATCCGGTTGTCCCTCAAGGCGAGCAGGAAATCAGGTTGCAGGTTTCGGCAGAGCATACCAAAAAGGATTTGGACTATTTTTTAGTAAAGCTGGCTGAATTTAAGCAATAGCCTTGGCTCTTCAATACATTTTCTTAATCGTGGTCAGGTCACGTCCGCTAAATAACGCATCGCTTAACAGCTGATTTCCCGGACTTCCTGGACAATAATTGTCTGCAAATATTTGCGGCTTAGGCATTGGAAGATCAGTTGTTGGATGGCGGTCACCCTGTGCTGTTTTCAAACAATTAAATAATAGCTCATTGGGTAATTCGTGATCTTGCACAATTGTCATATCTCAGAATATTATTTTTTTGATTGCTAAAAAGTAAGGTGGAGGCATTTCTACTATGTCAGCTATTTATCCCATATTTGGTTTTACTCACCCTTTGAGTTCGATAATTCACCTCTTAGGTGCACTATTCTTTACTTATCAGGCCAAACACATGCTTCGCCGGGGAAAGGGATCGAGCATCCGCATCATCTCACTGGCTGTATTTTCCGGCTCATGTATTTTCTTGTTACTGGTCAGCGGTATTTATCATTTATTGGCGACAACCGGAGTCGCACATACGGTTTTTCAACGGCTAGATCATGCGGCAATTTTTCTTGTCATCGCGGGCACCTTTACGCCAATAAACTGTATCCTTTTTGACGGGCTATTAAGATGGGGATTTCTCGTTACTGTTTGGGTTCTGGCTATCAGCGGCCTTATCGTAAAAACAATCTTTTTTACAACAATTCCGGAATGGTTAGGTCTGTCTTTCTACCTGGGTCTCGGATGGATGGGGCTGTTCATGGGGTTTCATCTTTGGCGAAATTATGGTTTTGCATTTATCCAACCGCTGGTACTGGGCGGCATTTTCTACACGGTAGGGGCAGTGATTGAATATCACCAGAAATTGACAATAGTTCCCGGCATAATCGGCCCTCATGAGATTTTGCATATAGCCGTGCTTTTGGGGATAGGGTTTCAGTGGGGGTTTATTGTCAAGGCACTGGAACAAGCTCCGAGTTTTGATTAATACGCATCAATCAAGAAACTCAGCGGTGCGGCGGGGCACTTCCCACCGCGCCCTGCACTGTTAACTATATTTGCTTAAGCGGTAACAAAAGGACTGTCATTAGGCGTTCAATTGAAGAACAAAAGTAGACACCCCAAACAGCACAAGCTTAATGAGTATCAAAACTTTTCGGCAACCGCATAAAGTACGTTTGCCTGCACCTCTTGTATCTGGGCATTTGAAATGAACGAATGATTCGCTAGCCGAACATACTCGACCAGTTCCGGTTCCATTTGCTCGATAGTACCTCGATAACCTGATCCAAGAAGCGTCGTCCACCAGTCTTCCGCCGATGCTATTGGATGAGTCCCTTGTTCAGCCAGGATCAATGGCTCGGGCACCCCAGCTTCAATAAATATGGCGCTGAGAGCGGATGGTTCAGATATTCGATCCCAAGGGTTGAAGCCCTTGTATAGTTCGGGTTTAACATCGCTCACCGCATTCCAGAACACCGAGTTGGCCGGTTCAAAAAAATTCGGCCCCCAGGTAGTAATCGCAAGTTTTCCGCCCGGGCGCAAGACGCGCCACAGCTCACGAATAGCTGCCGGAATATCGGGCACGAAAAATATTCCGAACACGCAAACCACCGCATCGAAACTGGCATTTGCAAAGCCGGTATCGAGCATATCGCCAAATCGAAACTCAACGTTATCCAAGCTTTTGTTTGTCGCTTTGGCGCTGGCGAGGTTAAGCAGTTTTTCTGCAACATCGATTCCAATAACATGACCGGCATGTCCAACTTGCTCAGCGGCAGGTAGCGCTGATGCCCCGCTGCCGCAGCATACATCAAGTACCGATGCGCCGGGTTTCAGGTCAAGACGGTTGATGGTGTTGCGGCCGAACCGGTCCCAAAAAGTATTAGCCGGATGGTCGAACAAGTCGGAAGCGGCGTTATAGGCCGCGGCTGCTTTAGCCTTGGCTTCATTCAAATCGTTCATGATTTTTCTCTGTTGCTTAACAATGTGGCATTAATCGTTTCATAAAAAAACCGATTTGTCGCATGTTCTTCATGAATTAATCTAATGAATGAGCCAGGCTACAAATATAAACCGCATCCTACGGCCCTGATTTGGCCTGGCTTGAATCAGTATATGTGCGTATGCCCATTTATATTATCTTTTATACAGTCTATCCACGGCCTGAACTTGTTGTGAAATGGTTTAATAAAACCGGACACTTCTAAAGACAGATTTATAATGTCAACAGAGGTGAATAATGAGCGAACAAAAAAAACATAACCGACCCAAATATACTCTTGAATTTAAGAAGGATGCAGCCAAGTTAGTCAAC
>DATBRD010000035.1:0-24025 GCA_036560465.1 Methylobacter sp. | reverse complement strand
CGCACTATATCCTTAACAACGCCTACGAAAACATTAGCTGCAAACAAGCGGTTGAAGTGTTGATTGGCGAGTGAAAAAAGCCAGCAAGTCTTAGAGATAGTCGATTAGGGCGATTCATGAAATCGGGTTGGCGGGTGGCTGTGGCTGGCTAGCAATTTCCGTAACTTTTCAATATCAACGGGTTTGACCAGGTGCTCATCGAATCCTGAAGCGCTGGACTTTTTCCGGTCATCAGGCTGCCCATAGCCCGTCAGCGCAATCAGCATGGTCCGCTCCAGTTCGTGGTTCTGTCGCAATGCTTGCGCCACCGCATAGCCATCCAGCCCAGGCAGTCCGATATCCATCAGGATGATATCCGGCCGTTCGATGCGTGCGGTTTCAAGTGCAGAGATACCATCATAAGCGGTCAGCACCTGGTGCCCTTCGCTTTCGAGCAGCAAGGCCAGGCTTTCAGTGATGTCACGATTGTCATCCACGACCAAAATACGAAGTGTATGGGCGCAAGAGGCTGCAGGCTCGGCCGTCATAGCGGGCGTAGAGGAAAATAAGATCAGCCGCGGCAGTCGAACCACGAATTCGCTGCCTTGGCCACGGCCGGAGCTGAAGGCCTGTATGTTGCCGCCATGCTTCGCCACCAGGTTATGGACAAGAGACAAACCAATGCCCAATCCGCCCTGAGCACGGTCAAGGTTGCGGTCCGCTTGGTAGAACAAGTCGAACAAGTGGGCTAAATCCGCCGAATCGATGCCGCTGCCGTTGTCAGAGACATGAATGCCCACTTCGCGGTCGGATACTTCGACCGACAGTTCGATATGCCCTCCTTCCTCCGTATACTTGGCGGCATTGTTAATGAGGTTCGAGACGACTTGCGCCAGCCGAACCCGGTCGCCTTCAACCCACACGGGTTCTGGCGGAAGCGCCAAGGAAAAGGTATGCCGCCGGCTATCGATCAGCGGCTGGCAGGTTTCCACGGCCGGCAGAATGAAATCCCGCACCTCGAGCGGTTCTTTCTTAAGTTCGACCAAGCCGCGGCTGATACGGGACACATCCAGCAGGTCATCCACCAACCGGGCAAGATGTTTGACCTGGCGGTTGATCATGTCGGTGCACCGGGCTATCTGGGCCGGTTCCAGCTCCGTGAGTTTCAGTATTTCCACGGCGTTGCTGATCGGCGCCAAGGGATTACGGAGTTCGTGGGCAAGCATCGCCAGAAATTCGTCCTTACGCCGGTCTGTTTCCCGCAGTTGCCATGCTTGTTCGGCCAACTGAGCTTCGTTTTGCTTGTGGCCGGTGATCTCTTCAGCTGAGATAATCAGTCCGCCGATGGCGCCATTCTCATCGAGCCATGGCATCACTGACCAGCGCAACCAGCGTTGGCTGCCATCCGCCTGGATCCACAGGTCTTCGTCATTTTTCAGCATGGCTCCGCTCAGACACTGCTGATGGACCTGCTTCCACTTTTCGGGCAAGTCAGGGTTTACCTGATAATGATTCAATCCGTTCAGATTGGCATAACCTCGGCCGAATTCATGGAGCCATTGTCCACTGGTTTCCAGATAGTTCATATTCCGGTCGAACATGGCAATAGAGATGGGCGCTTGGGAAATGAATGCTTTCAGTTGGGCTCGGGATTTTTTTAGAGCTTCCTCGGCCTTGATGCGCGAAGTAATATCGACCGCCATGGGCAGCAATCCCACTATTCTGCCCTCTTGGTTGCGTACCGGCGATATCTGGAAATCGATGACGACGAAATCATCGCCTATTTTCACGGTCACATCGTAACGCGATGTTTGCCCTTGCAACGCGGCGTCCATTGCCGCCTTTAATTGGGCCTGAACCGTTTCGTTATAAGACCAACACGGTAAATCGTAGAAGTATTGATTGATGATCTCTTCTCGGCGGTACCCAGACAGATCAAATGCTGCCTGGTTGGCTTCCAGAATGACCCCATGGGTATCCAGCAAGACAACATAGGCAAATTGATTGTCGAGGATATTTTTTAAATGCTGCGTGCTTTCCTCTAATACACTATTGACATCGATCGATTTTTTTAAATCTTGCGCTAATTGCTTACGATAGCGATACATCGCCTCAATAGCAATGGACACGACCAGCCCACCCATGAGAAACACCATGTTTCCCCGAAAGGCATGTTGCAACACGTCCATTGAAATCGAGTGATAGGGAGGGATAAAAAAGTAAGTGACAAAAAATGCACCAAGGATGGTAGCCAGCAACCCCGGCTTAAACCCGCCAGCGATAGCAGCCAGGGTAATGGCTGGAAAAAATGCTGTGTACTGCCATCCTGCATTCACAGGGGCAATTGACAAGCGCATCATTAAAGCCAATGCCACCAAGACAACGGCTAGCAGCATATGGTGAATACCGCCCCGGCGCCTCGGGATGAGGAAAGGAAGGTGGACATCCAGCCACTGTCTCAATCGATGAACAAATAGCGCTAAGGTTTTCAACATGAATAATTATGTCTCATAGTATTGGGCGACGAATTTTACTAGTTGTTTGATTGGTTGGAATTGTATTCCAGCCATTGTGTTTCCCATAAAGAAATAATGCCCGTCCAGCGAACTCATTCCCGATTTCACTTAATCTATCAAACAACTGAAGGACTGCTTGCTGCCAGTGACCAGTCGTTCAGCGGACAGCTTGAGGCTTCACTTGAACGGCTGAAAGTGGCCGAAGTTCGCCATTCCAAATTTACGCACCCAACTTCATGTTCGACAAAAGTATTAGCCTGTTTCCCGCAAGCGCCTGCGTGCAAGTTAGTTCAACCGGTGTGCAATTCATAACATTATGACACTACCTATACGCAGTTAGACCTTTTAATATGGCCAGTTAGTTCCTTTTCTCACCAGGACTTAACTTTGTATCCCTAAAATGCCCAAGATCACCCGGTTCGGCAGTTTCTTCTTAATCCCCTTTCCCTACATTCTCTATAGTTTTGCCAGGCTTTCAATCAATGTTTTTGAACGCCGGTAAAGATTGCTTGGAGGCGCAATTTTCAAACGCTCATTTAAATCAAGTCACCCTTATTTTCAAAATAGGAAATCGTTCGGCTTTTTATTTGATTCACTTCAAGATAATTCCACACGCCTCCTATGAGCCCGCCAATGATGGGGACTATTTTGGTGATCATTGCTTTTTGCGTGACTTTGAGGCCAAAGTATTTCAGCATTAGCTTTTGAAACGCTTTTAGGGTTTCTTTAGACAAATACCTTCTGATGGCAGCACGAGTCACTCCCATGCCCCCTCTGATGCCCAGCTCACGTGCGAATTGACTGCCTACATTCAGACCCAAGACAGGAATAAGCAATTCCCACTTGGCTTCTTCGTCATCAAAAAATGATTCATCGTAGATGATGGCTGTCCAGGCAGCTGCATAAGCCTCTGTTTTCAACGTGACCGCGACATCCGTTGTTGCAGCCGGAAGAGTTATCCAGGGATTCGTGGGTAATCCTGTTGCAATGCCCGCCGAAATTGCTTTCCAGCGTGCCAGGGAGAATGCTTTACCGGCCAGTTGTTTAGGCGTTAACTCGGGATGTTGATTTCTCTCCGCAGCCACTGAAACAACAATGGCCGCCGAGTCAATATCGATCACCCACTCTAACACCTTCATTAATGCTTTAGTTTCATTTGTCATGGGTATTTTCCTATCGAAGCCTTAACAGCCGTTAAGTTAGAACGGCCAATTGCCGTCATTAAAGACTCACAGCACATGAATCTACTGCGATGCGAACTCACCCGTGTTACTCGTTTGGCACGTATCAATCGGGCTTTCAAAAAGCAATACACCCGCTCGGTTTTAAGGTAAGACTTCTCTTGATGTTTGAATAAAAAAGCCCGTCATACGGGCTCATGATCCCGTCTCTAATAGCTCAGAGACAGGATCATGATTATTGGGAACGTTATTGATTGAGATTTTGTAACGGGTTATTCAATCTTTGCTTTATGTCGGAACTTCTGCAATTGAATTCATAACCACAGTCAAGACATTGGCACTTATCAAAAAAAGGAACGGCATTTTCTTCTTCCAACATTGCATTGGTTGATATATCTGCTGCGTCGTCGCCCTTCCCGATGACAGCCTCGGACTTCTTGGCAAAATCGAGGATGATAAGCTGTTCGGATTGGCAATTGGGACAGTGTTTAATCATTATATATTCCTTAGTAAGCTAGCGAAGATGCAATAAAGCCCCAGTAAAACTGATGTTCACTGGGGCTTTATTGGCTTCAAAACGTTTTTAATAAGACAGCAGAAGCTGACTTGATAACTAACACGCTATCTTTTGGATAATATATAAATTTAAAAGGTTTGAATTTGTTTCATAATCTGCACAGCTAGGGCCAGTGCCTATTATTAAGCGGTTAAAAGCCCAGCAAAACAACGACAAAATTAGCACCATTAGAAATTGGCCGAAAAAAATGAGGGCTTGCTGTTGGCCGTTTTAAAACACGGCACCTTTTACACAATTTAAAATTGAAAGCCCGCTATTCCATCAATCTAAAGTGACGACCGGCTGAACCATTACGGGATCATTTCGCTCTACCCATAAATGAATAAGCAACATTGTTCGTTTATCCGGCATGAAACCTTGTTGCTTCTGAAGGATATTTCTTCCTGAAAAGCTCGTTAACGTGGTTAATCTTTTTTTCAATGTCGTAATAATACTTTACCAGTGCGTCAGCATCAGATAATTTAATATGCTGGTGTTTCATTAATATGTCGTTTGCAACGGATGAAAGGCTTTCATGCCCTCGCCTATATGCGTCATAACACACCAGTGCAGAAAGCCATTTCGATATGGAATCGTGTCTTTTAATCAAACAATAATTGTCATTTGGCGCTTTCCGAATTGAAGACACCAGTTTACTCTCACCTTTGAGTGAAAAGCCCGGATGCGTTCCAGAATGGATGGCATTTAAAAAGTAGGTAGCTTGCGCCCCATAAAATCCAGTTACGAACTCACGCAGTATTTCGTCTATATTTTCAGCGTCTTGGTCAAATTGGAGGGAAAGTACGATTGAATGGACTAGCTGCTGCCCATTGATACTAACCTCCGCCTCATTCGTGTCATAAAGTTCATAATTCGTTTTCTTAAAAAATAACACTTGAGGCGCGGTAAAGGGCGGCGGACAGAAACAAAGCACATCCTCATCGTTGCTGTTTTCGCTCCAATCATTTTTCTCTATTGAGGTTAATCCCAGCTTCCCTAGGAGTATTTGTTGGCGTCTAAAATTCTCATCTAAGTGCTCTAGCCACCACTCCAATACAAACAAAATGTCATTGGGAAGAGACGTCAAATCAGAAAATCGGTAATAAAGCTTTTTTAGCGCGGGCTCGATTAATTCCTCATGCTCTCTGAAAGGCGTAAACAATTGATCAAGGTGTTCTTTTGACAGCGAGACATAAGCGAAATCAGAACCAAGCCGGAATAATTGGCAATCCGAAGCCTGAATAGCATCCAGCGTCCAGTCGACTAAGCCTTCCAAGTCAATCTCTAAGCGCCCCTTATTCTCAGGAAACTCCTCGAAACATATGGTGTACTCTGCCAGCATATCAACCACCTGAAGGTCCATAAATCGCTGTCTGATTGACTCTTTCAACTTCAGTAGCTTGTTGAATGCGTGGTTGCGTGAGCGTTTTAAATAGCGCACATAAAACTCAAATAAGAAGAACCCCTCAAATTGCTTTAGAAGGGCCGTCTCAGATTCTTCCCTGGCTAACTCCCGATCACGTTTTTTTAGATTTGTCAATGAACGCTTGGTCATAACTTTGTCGCAATTAATATTCCGTACTCGATGTGGCTTAATGATGCCGCACTTTTAATGAAATATAAATCCAAATCCGATGCTATACGGCTTTCCCCCACGCATATTAAGACCTGATGAAGCCGCCTATTATTGCAGTATGGGGCGAACCCTTTTCGAGCGTGAAATTAGGCCCCTATTGGCCGAAATCGCAGTGGGAAAGCAAGGCCTCGGGTTTGATTTACTTGAACTTAATCGCGTTTTGGAAGAGTATATCGCCCGCAACGCGAGGGTTAAGGAGAAACCTTCATGGCAAGAAAAAAATTTACAGGACTTTACTGGGACAAAGCAACAGGAAAAGGTTCGGTCGACAAGCGTATCGAAGGGATCGGCCGAGTTCGCCACCGCTTTACAGCAAGCACGCGGCAAGAAGCGGAAGCCGAGTACCACCGCGCCATAGCGGCTGCGAAAACGGAAGCCGCCGCCCCTAAGTTGAGGACGTTCAGGGAGGCGGCGACGAAGTATTTGAATGAGGAGACCAAATCCAGTTTGTCGAGAGATGCCGACTGTTTGGCGAATCTCGATCCCTGGATTGGCGCATTACGGCTCGATCAGATTCACCAAGGAACACTGCAGCCGTATATCGATCACAGACGGGAGCAAGGTGTTAAAAGCGCAACTGTGGTTAGAGAACTTGCGGTAGTTAGGCGCATTCTGACCCTGGCTTCCCGGGTTTGGCGTGATTTGGATAATCAGCCATGGCTGCCGGTGGCTCCTTTACTAAGGATGCCCGATTGGAAAGATGCGGCAGAGCCCTATCCACTTACGATTGATGAACAACGGCGCTTGTTTAAGGAGTTGCCGGAGCACCTGGCGGAAATGGCCTTATTTGCCATCAATACCGGCGCTCGTGAAAACGTGGTGGCGGAATTGCGCTGGGAATGGGAAAGACGGATACCGGAAATTGGTACATCAATTTTTCTGGTTCCGGGTGAATTCACCAAAAACGGAACTTCCTGCACGCTGGTGTTGAACAGTACCGCTCGAAAAGTGATAGAAAGCCGTCGTGGAAAAATAGCTACTCATGTTTTTGGGTACCATGGTAAACCGGTCGACCGGATACATAGTTCGGCCTGGAAAAAAGCCTGGGTAAGGTCTGGATTGCCGGTTGGCGCCCATGTGTTATCGGGACCTCATAATCTGCGCCATACCTTTGCGAGACGCCTACGATTAGCGAGGGTGCCTCTGGAAACACGAAAGGCATTGATGCATCATATTGACGGTGATATTACCGTCCATTATTCCCCAGCAGAAGTGGAGGAGTTGCTGGAAGCGGTCGAGAAATTGACCACAGTAGAAAAGGTAACCATGTTGCGATTAGCCTCATGATTTACCCACTGGGTAATTTGGGAAATAGCGGGCATAAAAAAACCAGTCGCCCTAGCAAGCTAACTGGTTGATTTGTCTAGACTTTGATGGTGGGTCGTGCGCGATTCGAACGCGCGACCATCGCATTAAAAGTGCGGTGCTCTACCGGCTGAGCTAACGACCCAACAAAGACTGCCTATTATAATGACTAATTCAATTACGTCAACCTTTTTTTAGCTTGATTGATATTGAGTTGGATCTTTTATTCCCGCCTCAGCAAAACCGGCTTTTCTTAAACGACAGGCATCACATATTTGGCAGGCGCGCCCTTGCTCATCGGCGGAATAACACGAGACTGTGCGCTGATAATCCACGCCTAGCGCTATCCCCTTCTTAATAATTTCCGCTTTGCTGAGCGCGATTAGCGGGGCATGTATGGTGAAATGCTCACCTTCTACACCCGCCTTAGTGGCAAGATTCGCTAATTGCTGAAACGCCCTGATAAATTCAGGCCTACAATCCGGATAACCGGAATAATCCACGGCATTAACCCCGATAAAAATATCGGTTAAATTTAAAACTTCCGCCCATCCCAAGGCAAAAGACAGGAAGATTGTGTTTCTTGCCGGCACGTAGGTTACCGGTATACCTTCCTGAGGCGTATTGGGCACGGCAATATGCTCATCGGTTAGTGCGGAGCCGCCGATCGAGCTTAGACCCAGTTTGATAATCTTATGATCTTCGACTTGGTAATCTGCCGCTATCTTCGTAGCGGCTACTAACTCTGCGTTATGTCGCTGACCGTAATCAAAGCTTAAGGCATAACATTTGAATCCCTGCTTTTTTGCAAGAGCAAGTACGGTGATTGAATCTAATCCTCCGGATAGAAGGATTATGGCTTTTTTTTGCATATCAGTCATTTACCTTGGGCATCATCCCAAAGTATTTTATGTAGTTGTAGTTGAAAACGAACAGGTAATCTGTCCTTAAGGATCTTGTCGGCGAGCTTGGTAGGATTTTTCTGCCCCATCACTGGTGAAAACAATATTTGGCAACGGTTAGGCAGGTCATATTCGATTAAAACGTTTTTTGACCAGTCGTAATCCTCATCATTACCGATAACAAACTTAACCTGATCTTTTGAATCCAGGTAATCGATATTTTGATAGAGATTCTTGCTTAATTCAGCAGAGCTGGGCGTTTTAAGATCCATGACCTTAACAACGCGCGAATCGACTTTCGACACATCAAGGGCGCCGCTGGTTTCAAGCGAAACAACGTAGCCTTTATCGAGCAGCTTTGCCATCAACTCAAGACAGCCCGGCTGCGCCAAAGGCTCTCCGCCGGTTACGGTAATATACTTGGTTCCGTACTGTTCAGCCTGTTCAATAACGGCATCAATCGCTATTTTTTTACCACCGGTAAAAGCATAGGACGTGTCGCAATAGACGCATCTTAATGGACAGCCGGTAAGTCGAATAAACACGGTGGGTAGACCTACCGTGTTCGACTCGCCCTGCAGTGAATAAAATATTTCAGTTATACGTAACAAACTCACCACTACTATTTAACATCAATCAAGCAGAAGTAACTTCTTTGCTGCCAAACGGGCAGCTGTCGAGCTGGGAAAATCCGCAGTAACGCGCGTTAAATATTCACGCGCTTTGGCTTGGTTTTTCTGCTCAATCTCGATAGTACCCAACTTCAATAAAGCGTCGGGCACTTTTGAGCTGCCCGGATAATTTTCAATAACGCTGTTAAAGGCTTTGCGGGCCGAGTCAACATCTTGGTTAACCCTATAGGCCTCGCCCAGCCAATATTGAGCATTATTTGCGAACTCGCCTTTCGGATTTTTACTCAGCAATGCATTGAATTCAGTAATTGCCTGAGCGTTATGCCCATTTCTAAGTGCTTCATAGGCCTGTTGATATTGCTGTTTTTCATCGCCTGCAGTAGCAGAAGCTTTGCCTGAAGCTGGCACCGCATCCTGTTTCTGTACAGGCGCTGGCTTAGTCTCTGGGGCTGGAGCTGCGGCCGGAGCCGCAACTGACGGTTCGGCCGCCTTAGCATCGGATCCAACTGCTCCTTCTTGCATTGGCGAGTTTTCAGCCGCTGGAGCCCTTACGGCTTCAGCTTTTTTTTCAAGTCCCTGTATCCGTCCATCAAGATCCGAATACATCGTACCCTGAGATTTTTTCATCTCAGCAATAACATTGGCCTGCTCTTCTATCTTGCCTGTGAGCTGCTGCACTTCAGCTTGCAATTGCTCCAGCCGCCCCATCATTTCATAGACTGCATTAGTTGATGAAGGCCTTGCGGGGCTAACTCCGCCCTCCGGATACATTGAGTTATCAATAACTGGCGGCAAAGTCTCCTCAGCATTGGCAACGCTACAGACACATAACAGCATGATAAGAAGAGCTTTCATTTTATTTGCCTTGATAAACTATCTCAGCGCGACGATTAAGCTCCCAAGCCGCTTCATCGTGCCCTTCTGCCGCTGGCTTTTCTTCGCCATAGCTAACTATCTGTACCTGGCCATCAGAAACGCCTTGAACTTTCATCATACTGACGATGGATTTTGCGCGTTGCTCACCCAATGCAATGTTGTACTCGCGAGAACCGCGCTCATCGCCATGGCCTTCCATGACAACGCGCTGACCGGGATGGTTCACCAGATATTGCGCATGCGCTGCAATTACAGGAACAAAGTCATCCTGAACTTGGCTGCTGTCCAGCATAAAATAGATAGTGCTTTTTGACAGCGGGTTGTTTGGATCGCTAAATTCTGGCCCCATATGGGCATTTGGATACATTCCTGAACCGCTCATTTCTGAGCCGGCTAAGCCTGATCCATTATTTAAACCGCTGGTTGATGCATCATTAATACCACTAGCTGCGTTTTGAGTACCATCAGTAAGACTCGCATCTTTTTCATCTTCACTACAACCCGATAGAATTACTGCGCTTATTGCTAATGCCAATACTGCTTTATTCAATTTCATTTTTAATTTCCAAAATAATATAAAAAAATTGTGTTACGCCCAACCGAACTAGGGTGACCAAGCCGGTTCGCGAATTTCATTGCTATCAAACACCAGCTTCTGTTGCATTTTACCATCCAATGACACAGCCGATAAGTAACCCGAGCTGCCTTTTCGTGAAGCATACAAAATCATACTGCCGTTCGGAGCGAAGCTTGGCGACTCATCTGATGGACCATCAGTAAGTACATTAAATGCCTTGGTGGCCAAGTCCATGACGGCAATGCGGTAATTATTGCCATTCCCGTGCACCATAGCGATGCTTCTGCCATCCGGCGAAAAGCTGGCCCTGGCATTATAATTACCTGAAAATGTTAATCTTCTTTCTTCGCCACCTTGGCTTGACACTATATATAACTGTGGTTTTCCGCCCCGGTCAGAAGTAAATACAATGCTGCTGCCGTCAGGAGACCAAGTTGGCTCAGTATCAATCGCAAAGCTTTTAGATATTTTAGTTAAGGCACGCGTCACCAAATTTAAGACATATATATCCGGACTGCCATCTTTAGACAACGTCAAAGCTAACTTTGATCCATCGGGCGACCATGAAGGCGCACCGTTAATGCCAGGGAATTCAGCAACCCTAACTCTCTCGCCGGTCGCCAGAGTTTGGATATAAATGGCCGCTGATTTCTTCTCAAAAGATACGTAGGCTATTTTCCGACCATCAGGCGACCATGCCGGGGACATCAATGGTTCCACGGATGAAGCTACCGTTTGCGCATTAAAGCCATCCGCATCGGAAATTTGCAGTTTATGGTTGCTTTGCCTGCCTTGCCGGCTGCTGGTAATGTAAGCAATCCGGCCGCTGAAAACACCTTTTTTGCCGGTTAATTTTTCAAAGATCAGGTCGCTGATATGATGGGCCGTTCTGCGCAAATCGCCCGCTGACGATGCCATTCGGTAGCCCATTATTTGCTGCCCCTTATAAACATCGAACAGCTGAAACTGAACATTGTACTGGCCATGCTCTTCAGTCACCTGACCGATAACCAAGTAATTCTGTCCTATAGCCTGCCAGTCTTTGAACTGAACCGCTTCCGTAGTACTGGGTCTAGCCGGCATGCTTTGCTTGTCCAGCGTTTTGAAATATCCGCTACGCCCTAAGTCTGCATCAACAACAAAACTGACATCAACTGGAACGCCAGACGCCCCTTGCATGGCAAAAGGAACCACTGAGATAGGCAATGCACTCTCAATGCCTTCAGTAATTTCAATCGTCATCTCCGCATAGCTACTTGGCAAATAGAAACTAATCAGACCAACTAACAAAATATTTTTAAAAAATCTCACCTGTTTACCTCAGTAACTTAAACTGAAAAAAGACCATTAAATAATCGTCGACATCTTCGTGATAATAATACCGTGTTTCATATTATCTGGAACGATCAGGATCAAACAAAAACTTAAATGACTTAAATTCTCTAACTGCCAATTCTTTATCTTTAGGTACCGGGAGTGGAGACGCTTTGTGAACAGCATTTTCTGCTGAACGATCAAAAATCTCATCACCGCTGGAAATAACAACATGAGCGTCTATTACTGTACCGTCCGACATCAATGTAACCTGAATTGTACATTTTAACCCCTCTGAAGCAGAAACCGGCCGAATCCAGCTCCGGGCCACTTTTTGCCGAATCGCTGAGGCGGCTGTTTTGATCGCCAGCTGATCTTGCTCGGCATCCATTCTCGCCTGCTCTGCCTCCATCCTTGCTGCCTCAGCCTGTTCCGTCTCGGCTTTGGCTCTTGCGATTTGCGCCCGCTCTGCTTCAGCCTTGGCTTGTGCTGCGGCCTCAGCCTTTGCTTTTTCCGCCGCCGCTTTTGCCTTGGCGGCTTCAACTCGTTCTGCTTCCGCCTTAGCCTGAGCTGCGGCCTCAGCCTTTGCTTTCTCTGCTGCGGCTTTTGCCTTAGCCGCTTCCGCTTGTTCTGCTGCCGCTTTCGCTTTTGCTGCTTCGGCCTTGGCCTGTGCAGCAGCTTCGGCTTTAGCCTTCGCGATTTCAGCCTGCTTTGCTTCGGCCTTGGCCTGTGCAGCGGCCTCGGCTTTGGCTTTTTCGGCTGCGGCTTTGGCTTCCGCTTGCTCCGCAGCTGCTTTTGCTTTCGCTGCTTCGGCCTTGGCCTGTGCAGCGGCCTCGGCTTTAGCCTTGGCGATTTCAGCCTGCTTTGCTTCAGCCTTGGCTTTTTCGGCGGCTTCGGCTTTGGCCTTGGCGATTTCAGCTTGTTTTGCTTCGGCTTTGGCTTGCTCAGCGGCTTCGGCTTTAGCCTTCGCGATTTCAGCCTGCTTTGCTTCAGCCTTGGCTTGTGCAGCGGCCTCGGCTTTGGCTTTTTCGGCTGCGGCTTTGGCTTCCGCTTGCTCCGCAGCTGCTTTTGCTTTCGCTGATTCGGCCTTGGCCTGTGCAGCGGCCTCGGCTTTAGCCTTGGCGATTTCAGCCTGCTTTGCTTCAGCCTTGGCTTTTTCTGCTTCAACCCGCTGTGCAGCTTGCTCGGTTTCCAGATTAGTTTGAGCTTCCGGCTTTATTTTCTCTTCAGACCGGGGTTCATCCTGCTTTACAGGTTCTGGTGTAGCTTCAGCCGCATTCTTAACCTTGGCTTCATCGACAATTTCAGCATGAATGATTTCCGGCGCTGCGCTCGATTCTGTTTTGTCGGGCTTAAATAAGGCACTTAAGGCAAATAAGCCTAAAATCGTAAGATGTAAAGCCAGAGCCAGGATGATCGGCCATGAAAATTTCTTTTTACTGTCCATCAAATCTATTGTTCGCCTGACTTGGTCATTAAACCCACGCTGGACACACCGGCATTTTTCAACCCCGCCATCAGCGTGACCACAACACCATATTCAATACCTTTATAAGCGCCGATTAAAACTTGGGTTTTCGGTTTCTGGCTTAATACCGCCATCACCCGGCTTTCCACCTCTTCGGGCTGTATCAACTCAGGCTCTTCGTCATCAATGGTAATAAAATATTGGTTCTGTTCATTAATTGACACAATAACAGGCAAATTGTCGCCTTCCGATTCTACAGTTGCGGATTCAGCTTGGGGAAGCTCGACTTGAACACCCGTTTGCAGCATCGGCGTTGTGATCATAAAAATAATTAGCAACACTAAAGTTACGTCAATATACGGAACTACATTGATTTCCGCCATGGGCTTTCTTCGCCCATTTTTTCTGCTTATTTCTGGTCCGCTCATTTTTGGTGTGCCTGCCTTTGCAATAGCACGACAAACTCTTCAACAAAGAGTTCATACCGGCCAGTCAATCTGTCCAATCGGGTAGAAAAACGGTTATAAGATATAACGGCGGGGATCGCGGCAAACAGACCGATGGCCGTGGCAATCAATGCTTCGGCAATGCCCGGCGCGACTTGCGCCAAAGTCGCTTGCTTGACACTGCCCAGCGACATGAAGGAATTCATGATACCCCAGACCGTTCCGAATAGACCGATGTAAGGACTGATCGATCCGACCGTGGCAAGAAATGCCAAATGCTCGTCGAGCCGTTCCAATTCACGTGATAATTCAATACGCATCACTCGTTGCGCGCTTTCTACCTGTACGCCGGGCTCTACATTGCCGGCTTGCCGCATCCGGGAGAACTCTTTATATCCAGCAAGAAATATCTTCTCTATGCCTTCCGGCTCAAAATCCTTTGCTGCCAATTTTCTATAAAGCTCGGCCAATACCACGCCGGACCAAAATTGCTCTTCAAATTCGTCGGTGATTTCAACCGCCCGGTTTAACTCTTTACGCTTGGTAAAAATAAATGTCCACGATGCCACCGATGCGGTTAGCAATGTCATCATTACAAATTGGACAACAAAGCTGGCTTCTTTAACTAAATGGAAAATCGATAAATCAGTGTTCATTTCTTGTGTGCTCTAAAATTGCTCTAAATAAGGTTTCAGGGATAACTTTGGGACGCATGGTTCGTGCATCCAAACAGGCAATTCGAACACTGCCCTTGCATAAAACATCATTACCTCGCGTAATAACTTGCTCGAATGTAAGACTGGCTTTTTTTGCCAGACTCACTTCCGCACTTACTTGTAATTGTTCATTAAACCGGGCGGGACTCAAATAATCGACCTGCACGGAACGCACCACAAAAATAATGCCTTCGGTGGCGATCAGTTCATCCTGCTCAACGCCCATGGCTCTGAGCATTTCTGTCCTCGCACGCTCAAAAAAATTCAGGTAATTAGCGTGAAACACCAGTCCACCTGCATCAGTGTCCTCATAGTAAACGCGTACCGGCCAGATAAAATTTTTCATATACTGTTTAGGGATAATACGGCGCGCCTTAGACCTGATTATTCAAACAAATCCTCGGTCATACCCAAGTGCTTCGGGGGCTGCAGACCAAAATGCAAATACGCATTCTGAGTAACTACGCGTCCACGGGGCGTACGCATGATAAAGCCTTGTTGCAGCAAATACGGTTCCACGACATCTTCAATAGTGCCCCGCTCTTCATTGATCGCAGCAGCCAAGGTATCAAGCCCTACCGGACCGCCGGCAAAACTTTCAATCATGGCCAACAGCAGTTTGCGGTCTAATGAATCGAAACCATTACTGTCCACTTTCAGCATTTCCAATGCCTGAAAGGCCAGTTCTTCAGTGATAATGCCATTACCTTTTACTTCGGCAAAATCCCTCACTCGACGCAGCAATCTGTTGGCAATTCGGGGAGTACCGCGGGAGCGACGGGCTATTTCGGAAGCGCCGCGCTGTTCCATTGCAATACCGAGCACACTGGCTGAACGCATCACAATAGTCGCCAAGTCGCTAACCGTGTAAAACTCCAAGCGCTGAACAATGCCAAAGCGATCTCGTAGCGGCGAGGTCAGCAAACCTGCACGAGTAGTAGCACCAACCAACGTAAAGGGCGGCAAATCCAGTTTAATGGAGCGTGCGGCGGGACCTTCGCCAATCATGAGGTCAAGCTGATAATCTTCCATGGCAGGATATAAAATCTCTTCAACCGCCGGACTCAAGCGATGTATTTCATCTATAAACAGTACATCATGGGGTTCAAGATTGGTTAACAATGCCGCAAGATCGCCCGCTTTATCCAGCACAGGCCCGGATGTTTGGCGAATTTTAACACACATTTCGGCCGCTATGATATTGGCCAATGTCGTTTTGCCTAAGCCGGGAGGCCCGAAAATTAACACATGGTCCAACGCTTCCTGACGCGCTGTTGCCGCCTGAATAAAAATCTCCATTTGCTCGCGCAATTCTTTCTGTCCGATATAATCGGCCAGACGCTTGGGCCGAATAGCCCGATCCTGACGCTCTTCATCAGCATGACTGTGAGCTGTAACCATACGATCGTTTTCAATCATTTTATCGTACCTTGTAGCG
Source organism: Methylobacter sp. (assembly GCA_036560465.1). Taxonomy (GTDB): domain Bacteria; phylum Pseudomonadota; class Gammaproteobacteria; order Methylococcales; family Methylomonadaceae; genus Methylobacter_A. The sequence goes on along the minus strand of DATBRD010000035.1, from coordinate 8,483 downwards.
CCAACCGGATAATGTCTTCGCAGCTTTTACCTTCGACACTGATATTTTGCACCATTTTACTGGCATCCAGCGGCTTATAGCCCAACGAACACAGAGCACTGATGGCTTCCTGTTTTGGATTATTGACCCGCTGGGATTGATCCACGCTGAGCAGTGTTGAACCGGTCGAATCGCCCAAATCCGGTAACCTGTCGCGCATTTCGATAATCAGGCGTTCGGCCGTCTTTTTGCCTACTCCCGGCAAACGCACCAATGCTTGCGTATCATTATTATGAATACAACGATGAAATTCTTCGGCGCTCTGCCCCGATAAAATCGTTAAAGCCAGCTTCGGGCCGACGCCATTAACTTTGATCAGGGTTCTGAACATCGAGCGGTCCGCTTCAGTCGAGAACCCGAATAAAATGTGGGCATCTTCCCGAACGACCAGGTGAGTATGCAGCATTACCTCTGTACCGATGGCCGGCAGATTATAAAAAGTCGTCATCGGCGCTTCAACTTCATAGCCGACACCGTTCACATCAAGCATCAACAACGGCGGTGCTTTAAATGCCAGTTTGCCGCGCAAAAATCCAATCATCGCAACAAACCCTGCCGCAATCGCTGTGCAGTTTGCTGATAATGGGCATGACAAATACTGATGCCTAGCGCGTCGCTGGCATCGATTTGTAACTCGCCTTGAATATTTAACAGAATTTTCACCATGTGCTGAACCTGATTTTTTTCAGCGCTGCCTTTTCCCGCTACGGCCTGTTTAACTTGCCTGGCCGCATATTCAAACACCGGCAAGCCGGTAGTCTGAAACGCACAAATTGCCGCTCCGCGAGCTTGCCCCAGCTTAAGCGCGGAATCGGCATTTTTATGCATAAACACTTGTTCTATGGCCATTTGCTCAGGTTGATAGCGATCGACAACTTCTAAAATACCGTCAAAGATTTGCTTGAGCCGATCAGGAAAATAGTCGGCTTTAATCCGAATACTGCCGCTGGCTATATATTTATAACCTTGCGCCGAGTCTTCTATAATGCCGTAGCCGGTTATTCTTGAGCCGGGGTCTATCCCTAAGATTCGCATCAGCTACAGTAAACTATCAATTAAGTCCTTCCATAATTTCATCGCTGATGTCCGCATTGGAATAAACATTTTGCACGTCATCCAGATCTTCCAACCGGTCTATCAAGCGTATCATTTTTTCCGCGTCATCAGCATCCAGCTCAGCCATCGTTGCCGCCTGCATGGTGATTTCAGCATTATCCGGCGCAAAACCTGCCGCTACCAAAGCGTCTTTTACCTCCAAATAATTTTCCGGCGTGGTTATTACATCGACTGAGCCGTCATCGTGAGCGGTAACATCTTCCGCTCCGGCTTCCAACGCTGCCTCCATCAGCGCATCTTCATCAACGGAAGGTGCGTAGCTGAGAATGCCGATCTTGCTGAACAGATAGGCGACAGATCCGTCAGTACCCAGGTTGCCGCCTGCTTTAGAAAAAGCATGGCGCACTTCGCCAACAGTTCGGTTACGGTTATCGGTCAGACAATCGACCATAACGGCTGTACCGCCAGGGCCGTAGCCTTCATACCGAACGACTTCGTAATTAACCCCTTCCAACGCGCCGGACGCTTTTTTGATTGCGTTATCAATGGTATCGCGGCGCATGTTTGCCCCTAAGGCTTTATCTACCGCAGTACGTAAGGCAGGATTGCTTGATGCATCCGGTCCGCTTGTTTTTACCGCTACGGTAATTTCACGCAGCATTTTAGTGAAAATCTTGCCCCGCTTAGCATCTTGTCCTGCCTTGCGGTGCTTGATATTAGCCCATTTACTATGCCCAGCCATTATCTCTCTCTTAAATACCGTTAAATCAATCGGTCAGGTCCGCAGCCTGCCTGTTGCTTATCTTCTCAAACTTATAAAATATGCGCCAGTATGGAAACCAGGCTCGGTTCGGCGCAGTAAAAATCGGCTTGCTCACGAACAACCGGTCTGTCAACCACGCCGCCAAAACCGATCACAACGGCTCCGGCCTGCCTGGCTTCCATGTCGGTCTTGCCGTCGCCTATCATAACCAGTGAACCTTGTGATGTGAGCAATCGCCTGCAAATCTCGGCTTTTCCACCTGATCTGGCCAATGGCGATTCCTGATTATAGTCACGGTAACTGCCGTCCTCATTGAAATAAATATCGACAGCATGAACCCGTCTCTCAGACAAGCCTAAACATCTTGCAAGCGGCAAAATAGCCTGGCGGATTCCTCCACTGATAATGTGCAGTTCTTTGTCCGACGCGGTTAACGTTTCAAACACTTCCTGAACGCCATCGACTATCTGTTCAATATACAAATCAGCCAGCCAATTGATGCTGTCCAAATCCGGCCGGATCAACGATAACCGTTTTTCATAGACTGCTTCCAGCAACACCTCGCCATTCATCGCTGCGTCGGTCAGCCTGGACATTTCTTCGCCCAAACCAACGCGTCCGGCGAGTTCGTCTATACCTTCTATTTTGCTTAACGTGCTATCGCAATCAAAACAGATGACATCAAAGCTCATAAGTTAATCTGGACAGCCTTATGCACGGCGGGAATATGACATAGCCGCTGCAACAAATCTTCGGTTAAAGGTTCTGAGACACTGATAACAGCCATCGCCTTCTGCTGCGTATCGGCCGTACTCACCTGCATTCTGGTGATATTGATATCGGCGTTGCCCAACACACTGCTGATGGCCGATATGACGCCCGGCTTGTCATCATGCCGGGTCACTAATAAGGTGCCTACCGGTACTACTTCAATATCAAACTGATCGATACAAACCAATCGGGGATGACAGCCGCCCAATAAGGTTCCAGCCAGCGTAATGGTACGGTCCGCGCAATACCCGGTAACCTTGATCAGCGACAAATAGTCCTGAGTTTCTTCGGTTTTCGATTCAACCAGAGCAATGCCTTGGCGTTTGGCAATATTTTCGGCGTTCACCCGGTTTACAGGTGTAGAAAATTGTCCGCTTAATACCCCGATCAGAGCGGCGACTGAAACAGGCCTCGCCTCAACTTCCGCCGCCCGGCCTAATAACGCAACTTCTATTTTTTCTAGCGGTTTGGTGGATAGGCCAACCAATACTTTGCCCAGAATATTGGCCAACGTCATAAATTCGTGCGATTTTTTCAACTCTTCCGCAGACACTCTGGGTAGGTTCAAGGCGTTAATCGCTTCGCCAGTCTTTAAAAACGCAACTGCCTGCCGAGCGATTTCAACACTGACCGCTACTTGCGCTTCACTGGTCGATGCGCCTAGGTGTGGGGTAAAAACGATATTATCCAGCTCCAATAGCGGCGAACTGGCAGGCGGCTCATTCTCGTAAACATCAAGCGCGGCACCGGCTATCCGGCCGTTTTTCAAGGCATCATACAGTGCAGCCTCGTCAATCAATCCACCTCTGGCACAGTTGATAATCATCACCTCTTTCTTCATCTTCGCCAACTGAGCAGCGCCGATAACATTCCGGGTTTTTTCTATCAAGGGGCAGTGTAAGGTCAGATAATCCGCTCTGCTTACCAGCTCATCCAGACTCACCGACTCAACCCCAAAATCTTCAAATATCTCAGGCGCGACGAACGGATCATACGCAATCACCTGCATTTTTAAGCCGAAACCGCGTTGCGCAACGATCCGCCCGATCGTGCCGAAACCAAGTATCGCCAGCGTTTTATGAGCGATTTCCGACCCCATCAAGTTGGAGCGCTCCCATTTTCCGGCGCGAACCGAGCGATCTGCGGTTGGTAAATGCCGACTTAGCGACATCATATGCGCAATGGCCAATTCGGCTGTGGTTGTCGCGTTTGCATCCGGCGTGTTCATGACAATAATCCCCAGCTCCGTTGCTGTGGGTATATCGACATTATCGACACCAATACCGGCGCGACCTATCAGCTTAAGATTCTTTGCTGCTTGCAAAACCTTTTTTGTCACCTGCGTATCACTACGAATCAATAACGCATCGTAATCACCGATGAGGCTGCAAAGCTGATCCTCATTAAGCCCGGTCTCAATATGTATTTGTATGCCGGGCTGGTCATGTAAATAATTGATGCCGGCTTCTGCTAACTTGTCGGAAATAAGGATTTTTTTCAAAGGAATCACCGAAAAAGGCTATGCGTTAAAATTAAGTAGTTTAACAGGTTTACTCGCAGGGCACTTATACCCTGCGGTTATAAATAACCTTTTATAATCCCCGATGCAACTTATAGCTTAGTTTCCGTGATAATAACCGTCAGGGGAGGCTTTGCGTGCCGGTTTTGGTGCTGGTGCAGGTGCCGCTACGGAAGATGTGGGCGCGGATAACGACGCTTCCTCCAGTGGCGGTAAGCGTTCATAGATCGCTATAGGCTCCCCAGACTGCTCCTTAAGTACTTTATTTAAAGCTTGCTGGTCAAAATCAGGCAAATCCTGATTATTATTGGCTTTTTGAATCAACCTAAGCGCTACTGCGAAGCGCTGATCCAGCGTAGTTTCTTCACCCTCCAGATCAGGATGCGCTTCTACATAAAGAACATTGTCCAGCCAGCCAACCTTGATAGGCTGCTTAACGATATAGACTGGCGTTCCGACTGCAACCAGATCGTATAGTTCTTCAACATCTTCCGGATACATCCGCACGCAACCGTGCGTTATCTGCATACCGATACCATGAATCTTATCAATATCGGTTCCGTGTATTCGGTATTCTCCGGGCAATGCCAGATACAGCGCGCGCGAACCCAACGGATTGTGCGGCCCCGGAGGAACAATGACCGGCAGAGGATCGCCATTCGCTGCGTGTTCGCGCCTGATTGATTCGGGCGGATGCCATTCAGGATTCATGATTTTCCGCGCAACTTTGGTTTGACCCAACGGTGTCTTCCAATCTTGTCTGCCAACGCCATGCGCATAAGACATAACTTGATGAGGCTTCTCGCCTTTTCTAGTCGGCGGATAATAATACATCCGGTATTCGGAAATATTTAAGGTAATTCCATTATGAGGCGAATCCGGCAAAATTCGTCTATTGGACAAACGAACAATCTCACCCTTTTTAACCAGCCAACGATCAACATCCGGATTCAACCTGACGATTTCTGTTTGTCCCAAAAGAAAGCGGCGCGCCACGTCCAATAAAGTCTCATCCTGCTCTGCACGGGTTAAAGCCATGCCATCAGGATATTCAGTGATTACGCTATCATTACTGTTTTCCGGCATAGCATAGGTCGTAGCGTTTGCATGACCGCCAATGCCTGACAGTATGATAGTAAAAGCAAGTAGTGCGCGAATGTTCATTGCGATAAATTTCTCAGAAAACATATTAAAATAGTAACTTTCTTAAACAGCCAGCTTTGCTAGTTGTAGATGCGGATAAGTCCGCACCGACAGGCAATCCCCAGGTAATTGATCAAGATCCGCCAATCTAAAAAAACTGCCCATATTAACATGCAAGGGTTACTCAAGCATAATTTTGCTGATTTCATGGACTTGTTTTGGGGATTATCGCTATTCCTCCTATAATTTACCTCGTACTCACATTAACAACTCCATCCTCCTTTAATTAATAACAAGAGACCGCCACCAAATGTCCCTACAAATTTTTCGCAGCAAACATATTACTTCAGATGATGATACAGGCAGCGGCCTTAAGCGTTGCCTGTCCAAATGGGATCTGGCTTTTCTCGGCATAGGTGCAATTATCGGTACAGGTATCTTTGTACTGACTGGAGTTGCCGCCGCCACCCAGTCCGGCCCCGCCGTGATTCTGTCATTTGTAGTTGCCGGACTTGCCTGTGCTTTCGCCGCCTTGTCTTATGCAGAACTATCCGCCTCGGTCGGCGGCTGCGGCAGTGCCTATGGCTACAGCTATGTTGCTTTCGGGGAAATATTCGCCTTTATTATCGGCTGGGACTTGCTGCTGGAATACAGTCTTGCCGTAGCGACTGTCGCCAACGGCTGGTCGGGCTATTTTAACAACGCACTAACCGCCATCGGCATACCGTTGCCGGAGATGCTGACCAAAGCACCCAAACTCGGCGGCCTGATCAACCTGCCCGCTTCCGCCATCATTCTGATATTGATGATACTGCTGATCATCGGCGTAAAACACAGCGCCAAAGTCAACAATGCAATGGTGTTTGTCAAACTGCTTACCATCACCGTTTTTGTTGCTGTTGCCGCGTTCAACGTCCACCCGGAAAACTGGCATCCGTTCATGCCGTACGGTTGGTTTCAGACATTGCCTGACGGCAAAACCGCCGGGGTTCTGGCCGGTGCATCCTTGGTGTTTTTCGCTTACGTCGGCTTCGATGCGGTATCTACTGCTGCCGAGGAAGCCAGTAACCCGCAACGCGACCTGCCTTTTGGTATTGTTACCTCGCTAGGCTTTTGCACGGTTATCTACATTCTGGTATCCGGCCTGCTGACCGGCGTCGTCAACTATACCGAGCTCAACGTATCCTCACCTGTCGCTCACGCCTTGAACTTGCTCGGTTACAACTGGGCCTCAGCGTTGATCTCAACAGGCGTTATTGCAGGCCTTACCACTGTGATGCTGGTGCTGTATTACGGACTAACCCGCATTATCTTTGCGATGTCCCGCGATGGACTACTCTCGCCGTTCTTTGGCGAAGTGAATCCCAAAACCCAAACCCCGGTACGCGTCATCGTAATCTCCGGCATCATCATGGCAATAGCCGCAGGCTTCATACCGCTCGGCGACTTGGCCGAACTAGTCAACATCGGTACTTTGGCCGCATTTGTACTGGTATGTTTGGGCGTAATAGTACTGCGTATCACCAAACCGGACATGAAGCGCCCGTTCCGCTCACCGTTTAGTCCGTTATTTCCCGTACTGGGCATGCTGTCCTGCACCGCGCTGATGGCATTTTTGCCCGCGCTCACTTGGCTGCGCTTCGTCGTCTGGCTGGTTATTGGATTAATTGTGTATTTTTCTTATTCTGTGAGACACAGCGGGTTGGCGAAAGGTGATTAAGCCCTCCCCAAAGCAATTGTGGTTCTACATATTATTACCGCTAACTGCACAAACCCTGATAATAATTTGTTAACCCCCAAAGGTGCCTCAATGCCCACTGAACATATTCCATTCTTTGCGGCTGAGGCAAACCTCACCGTTCTTCAAGGGCTGCTTACCAAGTTGCCGGAAAGTTCCGAGATAGGAAGGGAGAATCCCGACTCCAGGCTATATCTCCGACAAATCGTAAATAACATCGTGAATGATGTACACAGCTTCGATAAGCTATGTACGTGGACTATCGAGAAGCATGGCTCCTCGTTCATTGATGAAGCTAGGAACTACGACCCACAACACAATTCCGAAGAATTGTTCGCGTTGGCATATTATTTCTTATGTGAGCTAGAGTTCGCAAAACAAGACAATCTAAATCGGGATCTTCGCCAAATAAAGTCATTCATTGACGATAATCTTCTTTTGTTTCCTGTACACATAAGGCGAAACCTCACATTCGCGAACTACATGCTGCCAGCAATTATAGTAAAAAGCATGGTAAATCATCCCAATATGGTCGCAATGCGAGAGTACAACGAGCGCTATGAATCAGCCACCACACTGAAAAAACAATGGGACGACCAAATTGAGCAGAAAAAAGAGCAAGCTCAAGAGCTCCAGAAGCAACTAGATAATCAGCAATCGAGCTTCAATTTTGTCGGCTTAGTCGATGGCTTTTCGGCAACTTTCCAACCAAAAACGAGCAGAAAAAAGAATCGCTTTCATTTCCCTGATCTGTCTTGGTGTGTTATTACTTTCGCCGGTTTTGGTAGAGCTGACATTCATTAATAATCACATCGGCATATTGGACGGCTATAAGAATGAGTTACTTTTCTCGCTCCCACCTTTAATTACAATCGAGGTTCTGCTGATTTACTTCTTCCGTGTAGTACTTGTTCACTTTCAATCAATTAAGACCCAACTGCTTCAATTAGAACTGAGAAAATCGCTTTGCCAGTTTATCGAGAGTGACTCTACCTTCTCAGCAGATATTAAAGCAAGAGACCCGTCTGCTCTTGAGAAGTTCGAAAACTTGGTTTTCAGCGGTCTCATTTCAAGCGAAGAAAACCTCCCATCCACTTTTGACGGTATAGAACAGTTAGCAAAACTCTTCAAAGGTATCAAAAGTTAGTGCTGTAGGTTGGAGTTAGACACTGGCCGTAACCCAATCGCGCAAAGTGTTAGGTACGCTACAGCACCCCACGATCCGCTCCCTTTTATTTGTAAGCCTCTCGTCTTTACAGTATCCGCGTTGCTAAACTCGACGCTGTATCCGCCAACCGTTTCGATAAATCGCGGGCAAAAAAAAACCCAGGGGTTTAGGCCTGGGTTTTTCAAATAAGCGCTTGGCGATTCCCTACTTTCACATGGCAACGTGCCACACTATCATCGGCGCTAAACGGTTTCACTTCCGAGTTCGGGATGGGATCGGGTGGTTC
>DATBRD010000034.1:0-24826 GCA_036560465.1 Methylobacter sp. | reverse complement strand
CCACATAATCTTCCAGTTGCTCAGGAAATAGGGTGACCTGGGTTCGGTCGGTACTTTGAATGAAGCGTTTCATTTGCACTCCCGGTTGATGGCCGTGAGCTTATGTTAACAGATGAGGCGTTTTTACACACCCTGGGTCGAGTGCTGCCTTTCAAAGTAAGATTTAAATGTAATTAGCATTTAGAGGTAGTAGCTAGAAAATGGAATCTAAATTTTTCCACTTTTATAACAAAAGAGCGTTTAAATTTTCCAGTAGCTATTCACTATCCTATTGATAATATTACATATGTAAATTTTATGACTGGAAAGCTCAGTGCTCTATAGTGGCAAATATTGAAAACCGTTTTCCATCTTAAAGGAGCCGAAGCATGCAAATATCAGCGGAAATACGGTGGTTTTGGCCTGACGAGCCACCGCCAGGTCTTCAGGCTTGGTTCTGCAACGCAGGCAATAAGTATTACGCTGCAGGGGGTGGAAAAACGCGTGTGGATGAATATCTGTATGATCCCCATCAATTCGAGCTAGTCCTTAAGCGTCGTGAGGGCAAGGATGGTGTTGAAGTCAAAGGACTGATCGAAATTAGACGGGATGGCCTAGTGATGATTCCTTTCACAGGTCCGGTAGAGATTTGGACTAAATGGACATCTGAAAGGCTTGAGTTGCAATCGAATTCGACAGTTTCCACCCAGAAGCGGCGGTGGCTTCGCAAGTTCGATACCGCTATCGCGCTTCCACAGGAAATACCGCTCGGAGCTGATGAGAAGCCTCTCGACAAACAACGACCCATGCCAACTTTTGGCTGTAATGTAGAACTGACAGAGGTAACGCTTAAAAATGCCAAGGTTTGGTGGACTCTCGGCTTTGAATCTTTTGGAACGATCGAGACGATAGAGAACCATCTTAGAGCAGTCGCAATGACACTGGCGGACCGCCGGCCACCAAAACTGGATGATGGACTATTAGCTAACTATCCAGCTTGGCTCAGTAAACAGACAAATGAGACGTAAAGAGTGTTCTCGATTAAGCCAAATAATGCCGGAAACTAAGTTCAGCATGCCGAGGTAAGCGACGCCTCACCCGACAAGGGGTAAGCCTCTTGCTCCCGCAATGTCTCGACACGATGTCGTAAAGCCTGCATTTTCACTCCGCAAATAGCGCTCCGTGAAAACACATGCCCTATCGCTGCCGGGGACTAAAAATCTTCACTCCGCTGAAGCTACGTTCCAAGATTTTCAGTGGTGGCAAAAACTGACACTGAACCTGGTAAATATTGCACGCTGTTTTACAGTTCAGATCGGCAACAGGAGAGAAGTGTACAGATGACCTCAAAGTCTACCCGCGCCCAAAATTAAGTATTTACCGATATTGATAAATTCATAAAAAACAGCCAAGCTCAACAACAAATAGCCAAGCAGCATGTACAGTGAAGCACTACTCGCTCTAACCCCGATTATTCGGGGTTCTTTTTATACCAAAGATGAGGATGGTGGGTTACCTCTATTCCACCACTGTTAACCTTATGATTTTTGTGACGTATCAACCAACTTTTAACCATTATTAAAAGTTGGTAATTGATATTCAAAAAGACCTAATCTTGGATCTATGTGGATAAAAATATCTCCATTCAGAAAAGGGAATTCAAATTCTGACACGCAAATAAAGCCTAGTTTAGTTTGAATAACTCCCGGCTTCCATTCAATCCGACCGTTTTTATCTAACTCTTTCCTGGGCTAAAACGATACCAGAAAGATATTCTAAGCAGTGCTTACAAGCTAGCTAGAATCAAAGCCGCCAAAGAAACAGGGTTAGACATGGATGTATTTGAACCGATATGCCCGTGGAAACTTGATATGATAACGGATGATAACTTCTACCCCAATTGATAATAATGTTTTACGTTTTGATACAGCCTCAGTTGTTCGCTGAAAATCTTGGAAGCGGAGCACTGCGTAGCGAAGATTTTTAGTCCGCAGAAGCGATAGTGCATGTGTTTTCACGAAGCGCTATTTGCGGAGTGAAAATGCAGGCTTTCCGACATCGCGTCGAGTCATTGCGAGAATGATGTTGGATGCCCCTTGCCGGGTATCCAACGAATGAAGCAGGACGGCTGGGGCCGCCGGAGGCATTGGCTGCCGCGTAATTTTTGCCGCTTGCTTGGGCTGGGATGCCCAAAACAAGCTTTCGCAAAAATAGCGGCACTTTCAAGCTGTAGGTAACCGGAGTTAAGGCTTTTGCGGGATCATGCCCAACTTGGTCATAGCCTCCAGCTTGGCCTGCTTACGAAATTGTGGGCAGGCATCACGCCAGTTCTGTCTCTCTTTGAATAATTGGACAAAAACGGGTATCAATCCTCGTCTTTAACCATTCCGGAAATTCTCTGATAAAGGTGTCGGCCTCCTCACTTGACTTGAAATTTCTAAAATTGACTAAAATACCGTCTTCGTCATCATATTGTGTATTGCACGATAATGCGAAATTCTTAGAGAGCGAGTACAGATGTAACTCAGTTTCAATGCTCTGATACTCGACATAAAGCTGAGATTTAGTTAATTCAGGCTTGATGAGGTCGGCCTTTGTGCATTGATCTTCGTTGTGATAAATGTGATATGTGTAACTATTCATTCTTGATTGAGCCTACTCATTGTACTCTTTAGCCCCAAAGGGCAGAGCACTGGCAAGGATTATATTAACCGTAGCAAAAATAAAGATTTTTCAGCCCTTCTACGCCGCTTTGCTGGTACAACTGGAAATAATCACGCAAAGTCCTCTCACAGGTGCCCACCAATAAGGCAATCTTCTGATTAGACAGGCCGCGGCTTTTTAGCCACAGCGCTTGTAGACGTCGCCGAACTAGCGGGATGGGGTGGACGTGTCTTTCTTTTTTTAAAATTTCTAATGTTTCTGAAGTAAATTCAACATGTGTGGTCATAATAAGTCTACTCGCAAATCATCATAAAGAGCTTTAAAACGCAGATGAATCGGTTATCACCAAAAAGGAAACCATATCGCTTATTCCCTAAGGCTCCGAATATCATCAATGATCGGTCATATAGCTTAATCGTTAACTTAGTGATTGAGGATATGTAAGAATACTTATGCCACTACTAGCTAATCTTACTAATTGATTCTCTTGAGTTCTTACATAGAATGCGACATTCTTAATTAACTTTCATTTGGGGTCAAAATGAAGCTAATCAATGAATCAGTGCTGGAAATGACCATCAACTTCTTAAAAGACGTCCGGGATGATAATGGCGTTTGTCTTGTCGGCTTGATAGAAGATCTTGAACATATAATGCAGACACCCAGCGTGTGCACTGACGATCAGCCCAAAAATATCCGGAAACGCAGGTTAAGCGATCAAGAGGATTAGGTAGGGTACCGGTTAACCGGCACTAGATTCCAAAAGCAAAACCTCGTCATCACTGGCTTCGTTCGCCCCGACATGAATGTTGATTTTTATGAAATCGCCGGAATAGGTAGAGGTGCTAATTTATTATAGCTCGTGGATAAGACATACTTCGCCACAAGCTTTAAGCCTTCACTGAAACATCGACATTCACTGTCCTATTGACCCTCCCTCCTAGGGCCATCTCGATATGCCCTTCTTAAATTTTAGGAGGGCGTTTTTTTGCTAGCCCCCTATTTAGCGCTTTGTTTGGATAATCGAAATATAGGCCTGTAATGCTGAAGAAAGCCAACGGAGCGCGTGGTTGTACGTAATGATACGTATATTTTCTGATAGCTCAGCAATATAAAATAGTCTCACCAATTTCTGAGGAAGAATGGTGCTAAGCTTATAATTATAAAAATAAAATAATTACAAAAAGAAAATCTTAACGAATAAAGCCCAGATCAATGCTGAAATCTGGGCTTTTTTTATGGTCGTGATAAATTAAATCCTGTCCCGCTTAGAAGACCGCTGAAAAATTAGCTTCCGATTTTGCCCCGCTCTACCAATGACGGTGCTATCTGGCATAAGCCAACTCAATGTTAAGGTGCGCAATAATGGCTTGGGGCAACTTAAAAGTCGTGGGTGTGCAGTGGTATGCAATGGGGTGCGCAAGCGCAGTGCAATGCTGCATTTGTGCAACGGGAAGCCTGCGCGTCACGGAACACTTATGCAATAAGCTCGAAGCCACCTCAGCACAAATCAACTCACTTTGGCGCCTACTGCATGAAATCGGGCAGAACCCGTTAATTCTTGTTCTGCCTCAAGCCAGTCATCAAGTTCGCGACCCGGTTCAAAACCTCTACTCTCAGCTTTGTAATAAGCAAGCTCAGCGATCTTGGCATCATGACCTGTGAAATTGATTGCATCGCCAGATTCTTTAATATCTGAACTTACTTCATCTTTAACATCTTTAACGGTTCTAACGGTCGCGGTCATTTTATACTCCATTATTACTAAAAAAATTTGGTTAGCTTAAGCCTTTTGAATCACCTAGGGCAAAAAATAAATTACACAAATTTGAACACAATAAAACAAGCTCAATAATTAGTACAAATGCCTAGGCGTGACGGCCAAGCTCAGACGCGGACTTGATTCCGCTGTGCGCCCCATCAACATGCGCTACGACAGACAGCGTCATTGATCGCATCAAGCAATACCTGATCGTCAATCGGCTTCCTCAAAAAGGCGGTGATCCCTTTATTGATCGCTCTCTCGTAAGTTTCCTCTTTATCATCGCTGGTAATTACGATTACCGGCAGCTTGATATTCAACTGCGCCAATCGATCCAAAACCGCAAAGCCGTTCATCGGCATCATGCAGAGGTCTAGCACAAGACAAGCCGGCTTCTCGTCTTCGAGTGAGCGGAAAAATCGGCGCCGCTTCGGAAGGTCTGCGTAGCAAGCCCCGCCGACCGCAGCAACCGTTCCAGCGCCTTGCGAATCGATTCTTCGTCGTCAATGACGGCGATAATTGCCTGATCTCTGTTCATGGTGAGCTGACGTAAACAGGAGGTGCCCTAATGTCGCTATTGGACTTTAGCCTAATAGCGAGGATTTTTGGAAACCGAATAAGCAATTGGATGGTTTTTATTATCTTAACGACCGTCTGTTGACAGATGTGAATCAGACGATCAAGCAATTGCAGTGACGGACTATATTGGGTCGATAGTGCTACTTGGCGAGTGGCAGGTTTAGGGAAACGTAAAATCATAGCCGAATGTCGCAAAGGGGTCGGTTTTGTCCTTTCGAGTTTGACAGAGCAAGTTCGGCCAAAAACGGTCTGTCGCTGATTTCAGTGAGTGGCTGTTAAGCTGTTTATTTCCTCAGTCAGCGTTATTGATGGCAGATGACGAGGTCAGTCTTGCTAAGCAAGATTCCACGAGTTAATAAAAGTTGTATTATAAAATCAATCAAAAATGGTTTTAATACCACTCATACAATTTATTATCAATAATACAGGGCCCCATTCGCAATGAAAGTCAAAACAAAAGCACTAGGCGAATTCGTCGATGTATTCTGGGATGACTCGATACTGCCGGCGCTCATCGAGTACATCCAGATTCCTAACAAGTCGCCCATGTTTGATCCAGACTGGCAGAAAAATGGTTACATGGAAGCGGCTGTTACGCTAGCAGAGGAGTGGTGCAGGGCACATATTATCCCTGGAACCAGCCTCGAAGTGGTGCGCTTGCCTCATCGAACTCCAGTGCTTTTCCTTGATATTCCAGGTACGGCACCGGGCAATGTGTTGCTCTATGGTCACCTCGATAAACAGCCGGAAATGACCGGTTGGCGAGATGGGTTAGGTCCATGGCAACCGGTAATAGAGGGCGACCGTCTTTATGGTCGCGGCGGTGCTGACGATGGCTACGCATTATTTTCATCAGTGGCGGCAGTCCTCGGGCTACGCGACCAAGGAGCATCTTATCCCCGCAGTGTCGTTTTGATCGAATGTAGCGAAGAAAGCGGCAGCTTCGATTTGCCTCCTTATATGGACCTATTGTATGACCGGCTAGGCAAGCCTGATCTGGTCGTCTGCCTCGACTCCGGTTGCGGTAACTATGATCAATTGTGGTGCACTACCTCGCTCCGAGGCCTCATCAACGGTAACCTGAGCGTAGAGGTGCTATCGGAAGGGGTTCATTCTGGAGATGGCAGCGGTATTGTGCCTTCGAGTTTTAGAATCGTTAGGCAGTTGCTGTCGCGTGTAGAGAACGAGTTCAGCGGCGAGATAATCGTATCTGACTTTCACACCGAAATTCCCGCTGAACGTGTCGAGCAAGCGCAACGCGAAGCAGCACTTCTCCAAGAAAGGGTTTATACAAAGTTTCCTTTTATGTCTGGCGCACAACCTGTCGGTAAAGATCGCACCCAACTGGTCCTGAACCGTACTTGGCACCCAGCACTGGAGGTGACAGGTGCTGCGGGACTGCCGTCATTAGAAAATGCTGGTAATGTGTTACGGCCGCTGACGACGCTTAAACTTTCGTTACGCTTACCGCCAACCGTTGATGCTCAAGCGGCAGCCGCAAAATTAAAAGCAGTGTTAGAACAGGATCCCCCTTATGCGGCTCATATTAGTTTTAAACTGGAGCAAATAGCGAATGGGTGGAACGCCCCTCCGTTGAATGCCAAATTAGCGGAAACCATCGAGTCTGCCACCTTGGCATATTTCGGAAACCCAACGATGTATATGGGGGAAGGTGGCTCAATTCCCTTCATTCAAATGCTCGCCAGTCAATTTCCCGAAGCTCAGTTCCTAATCACGGGTGTACTAGGTCCTCAATCTAATGCTCATGGTCCGAACGAATTTCTGCACATACCGACTGCAAAACGGCTAACTAGTTGTATTGCTCATATTCTTGGGAATCACGATTTTTAAACGCCCTTTCTAACGGGGGTACTTGCTAACACAAGAATTATAGGTATATAAAATGACCAATTCGAATCAGGACGAACAAAAACTGTCGTAGTTCAAATATCGGCCAAAACCAGCTGGGTGCCCATATTACGTAAACAACCGAGGCTCTGCTGATACAAAAAGCAAACGCCAGATCACGAGCCACGGCGATGAGCGAAAGCTCAAGCTTCGGCGAACGCAATAGCGGGCGGCACATTGGCTAGCTACAAACCCGCGAATAAGCTGGTTTGTAATATTATGTCGGGCAATCTACGGTATCAGTCTTCACTGCAACTTGCTCCATGACAACCGGGCCCTTGATGAAAAACCAGCTCGGCTACCGGCTCGCCGCCGATTAGGTGTTGCTGAATGATACGATCAAGATTGGCATCGTTAACGTTGTAATACCAGACGCCATCTGGCTGCACACAGACTATCGGTCCCGCTTTGCAGGTGGCGAAACACGACACCCGGCTGCGCTTGACGCGCAATGCGCCCTGATCCAACCCGACTGCCTTAAATTTAGCGCCCAAGCTTTCGAACAGTGTTTGCGATTCGCCATCCAGCGTACAGCGTGGGCCGGTACACACCAGCAAGTGGCGTTTGTAGTCGCCCATTTTGGGTTTTTCCGGTATTACCATGTCATTCATCGCCTGCTACCTCTTCAGTTTCCACATCTTTAACCATCACAATGGCTTGGCCATATTGATCACAGGCGTTGCGGTAAGCACTAAGTGCGGTTCCATCGAATGCTTCGCCAACTTTAACCAGCAACAGCGAAAAAACCACTGCGCCGTGCCCATCCACCCAATAGACGCCATGCTGTCTATCGCCTTGGCTTAGAAACCAGGCGCTAACGATGTGCTGCCTGTCGACATGCAAATGGCAATACTCATTGGTCAAGTTAAGCCAGTCCCCGCGACGGATAAAATCCTTGGCGTCCAGCAACAACTCGGCCACCGCGCCGGCCTCGCTACGTACCACGGCACGCAGCCGGCCCCAGTCATTGGCAGTATTCAGTACCGCATCGACGTGGTTACCAGCAATCCAGTGCACTTGCCTATCGCCCACATCATCGCCGGGCTGGGCCGCTGCAATGGCGGCCAGAATTTCGCCCAGCGGTGCGCCGAAATGCGCAGCTGCTTCACGAGGCGTGGCTACCGGATTTTCGCGTAAATACTTGCGCACGCAGGCATGCCAACCGGTCAGCCCCATGCTTAGCGAACGGCCCGCCTGTTCGCCAGTTTTCGCTTCGCCGGTCAGGCTGTCGTATTTGTTCGCATAACCGCGCGGGGTGATCATCAAACCTTCGCGGACGAAAGTGCTGCTATTGCCGATCAGTACCGTGCACAGCATGCCGATCTCGCAATCGGCCATCTGCGCCAGCGTGGTCATTTGGATCGCCTGACGGTTACGATAGCCGGATTTGACGATGGCGACCGGCGTTTCCGGGCTGCGATGCAGCAGCAGGATGCGTTGTGCTTCGACGATCTGCCCGGTGCGTCGGCCGCTTTTGGGGTTATACAGCGCCACAACGAAATCACCGCGCGCCGCCGCTTCCAGCCGCCTAGCGATGGTCGGCCAGGGAGTGAGCAAGTCCGACAGCGAAATCGAACAAAAGTCATGCGTCAGCGGTGCCCCGACCAGCGCGGCACAGGCATTCAGCGCGGTGGCGCCGGGTATCACTTCCACCGCGATGCCGCTGTCTGGCGTCCAGCCGGCTTGCAACAATACTTCGTAAGTCGGCCCGGCCATGCCGTAAACGCCGATGTCGCCGGACGAAATCAAGGCTACGGTCTTGCCTAGCAAAGCCTGATCATAAGCCTCGATGCAACGGTCGATTTCCTCGGTCATGCCCTTACGAACAACTTCCTTGCCTTCCAATAGTTCTTGCACCAGTTTGATGTAGGTGGAATAGCCGATCACCACATCGGCCTCGGCGATGGCGGCGCGGGCCCGGTAGGTCATGTGCTCCGGCGAGCCGGGACCGAAGCCCACCAATAGAATTTTACCTTTCTTCATTTATCGTTCTCTTTCATGCTTGCGATTGAAACCGTGGCGTTCTTACCATCCTCGCCGCGGTATTTGTATTTTTCCAGCAGTAGTGCACGCATATCGACGCCTGCCGCCAGCAACGCCGCCGCCTCTGCGACGGCAGGCGTACCCATGTATTTGCGCACAGTTTCGGAAGGGTTGGGCACCGGCATCTGCGCCAATTGCTGCGCGGTAAAGAAATACAATGGCCAATCATGCTCGGCAGCCAGCTGCAGGATGGCCACCTCGTCACTTTTCTTGTCGATGCTGGCCGCGCCCGCGACGGCGGTTTGATCCAGTCCGATCAGGGTCAGTGCCTGTTCGACAGCCCTGCGCAAGGTGCTTAAAGGCGTATTGCGATCGCAGCCCAGCCCCAGCATGACTTTCATCAGTCTTGCCCGACCGGTGGCCGATATACCACCAAACGTTCGGCGAGTTGCTCCCACTGTTCCGGGGCGATGTCGTTGCGAGTCACCCATAGCACCGCTTTGAATCGTGACAAATCCACCGCATCGAAACTTTCGAATAAATGAATATTGGCAGGCAATGGCGTGGGCCGTGTCCACCAGTTTTTGGCGCCCGCTTCCTGCACGAAAGCGATGGGTTCTTCGTTGACCACATGCGCCGAGACGCGGGTGATGTTGATTTTCGGCGCTTCCACCTGCCAGCCCAATTCGCGGCCGAGAATATCCACCGGTATGGTCTTGCCGACATCCGAGGCGGTGGTCAGCACCGCTTCGGCACCTAGCAAAGCGGCCACACATTCAGCAAAGGCATTGGCGCCGCCGACGTGCCCGGATAATACCGGGATCACATAGCGGGCGGCATCGTCCACCACCAGCACGCCGGGATCTTCGTCTTTGGATTTGAGATGCGGAGCAATCAGCCGTACTACTGCGCCCAACGAGATAAACAGCACTAGCTGGTCATAACGAGTAAACAGGCCGCCCATATTGGCGCTCAGTGCGCCGGGCAACACTTCGACAGGATTGCTAATGGCGGGCAAGTCGGCGGCGAATTTTTCCGATACGGCCAGACACGCATCCGGTAGTTGTGCGGCCAGTCGTAGGGCTTGGGATAAGCCGTGCTTGGTAATCGCTACCAGCGCGACACGGGGCTGTGATAGTGTGATCATAGAGTCTCTTCAGTGGATACAGACGTTTTTTTGCGGCAGCCGCGAATCATTTCGCCGCGCTGACGATCAGGATTACGCACCAATAGCAATGACAGATAGTTGACTTTCTGCCCGCGTAATTGCAGTACGTCGCGCTCGACGCGCTCTTGCGGAGTACCGGCCTTTTCGACGAAAGCGGCATCAGCCAACAATGCGCGCCGTTCCAGCAAATCGAGAATATCGTCCAGTAAAGGCTTCACTTTCAGCAGCACCAGCGTGTCGAAGTCATTGAGCAGGCGTTCGATCATAGCTATGCCGTAACTGGCCGGGATAATCGCTACGGTTTCGTCGGTATCGGCCAGCGGCATTGCTACCTGCGCTGCGGCAGCGTTAAACGACGGCACGCCAGGGATCGTTTCGATAATGATGCTTTCATCCAGCGCGCGCACGGTGCGGGCCAGATGACCAAAGGTCGAGTAGGTGGAGGCATCGCCTTCCACCAGAAACAGCACATCCTGGCCGGCTCGCAAGCGAGTCAGCACTGTTTCGGCGGCGCGCAGCCAGTAACCGGCCAGAATGTCGGCATCATGGGTCATCGGAAAAATCAACGGCGAGTTTTCTTCAGGCAGTGTCAGCCCGGCGCGCAATGCGATTTGCAGTGCGTGACTTTCGGCATCCTTGCGGCGTACCGGATAAGTCCAGTGGGCGTTCGTGCGCTGCAATAATTCCCAGGCACGGCGGGTAATCAGTCCCGGATCACCGGGGCCGAGCGATGCGCCGAATAGTCGGCCATTTTGTGCTTTAGTCATGATTTTGTTCCAAGGTTTGCTCGCTGCAAACTGAATTGCCCAGGCTGGCGCAAATGATCCAGATCGGATTTTCCGCCTGCATGCGGTGCATGTCCAAAATCGGCTTGCTGCGCGCAGCTTGCAGTTGAAGCACATCCCATTGTGCGCCCGTTGCTTTCAATGTATCGACCGCTGTGGCCATATTTTCGAGGGTAGCGAAGTTCATCACCAAATTGCCGTTTGGACGCAGTCGGCGCAGGCACAGAGCGATCAGTTCGCGCAACTCGCCGCCGGAGCCGCCGATGAACACCGCATCCGGGTCGGGCCAGTTTTCCAGTCCGGCCGGTGCGCGGCCATGCAGCAGTGTATAGTTGCTGACTCGCAGGCTGGTTCGGTTGCTGAGGGCAATCGCGGCATCGGCTTCATTCTTTTCGATGGCATAGACATGGCCTTGCGGGCACAGTCTCGCTGCTTCCAGCCCGACCGCGCCGGAGCCTGCGCCAATGTCCCACACCACGCTGTCCGATAATAAAGCCATCCGTGCCAGCGACACCGCGCGCACTTCTCGTTTGGTAATCAGCCCCTTGTCGGGTTTGCGCTGATTAAAACGCTCATCAGGTAGGCCAAACAAGGCTTCACGAACAACAGGCTGGCGTCGGCGTAACAGCACGATATTAGGATCGACAAAGCTGCGGCCAACGGCGGCATCGATAGCCAGCCAATCAGAAATCTGTTCCCGATCCTGCAACAGGCATTCCGCCACCGCCATCTCGAATTCGTCCGCTAACGACTCGATCTGTAACATCCGGGCGATGCGAGCCGGATCGTTTTCCGGACTGGTGAAGACGGCAATCAAATCGGACTGACGCAGCACAGACAGCAGGCGATACAAACCGTGTTCCGGCGTAGCGCCGATAGTCCATTCGCCGGCATCACGGCTATGTACCGAAGCGATACGGACATTCTGCCAAGCCAAACCCAGCTGGGCACAGGCCAGTTGCAGCATGGAAAGATTGGGAAGTATTTCCACACATTCACGACCGAGCTTGCCGATCAGAAAACTGGCGATGCCGTGGCATAGAGGGTCGCCTGTCGCCAGTACCGCCACCTGTTTGCCGGCTTCGCGCGCCGCGCTTATCCACGTGGGGACTTGCGAGAGATTGCCGGTCAGATCGAGGCGTTCGGTATCGGCGCGTATTTCATCGGCAAATAACTCCAAGCTACGGTGGCCGCCAATGATTACATCGGCGGCGCGTAGCTGTGCCAGCGCTTCCGGCGTTAAGCCTGCGGCGCCATTGTCCAGTACGCCGATAATCCGGCAAGGGTGGGTCATCTCAAACATCTCCTTCAACTTCGGCCAGTTTATTGCCGTCAAAATCGCACATCAGCACCCGCAAACGGAATTTGCCGGTGTAGCGCTGGCTCAAGGTGGCGATAACCCGCCGACCTAGGGCCGCATAAAATTCGTTAATCAAGCCCAACTCTTCCATGCGCTCGCTGGCGTAGCGGGCCATTTCCGACTGGCTGATGTCGGCGCAGACTTCGGCGGATGCACCGATTTCGGCGGCAATTTCCGCCAATAAATCGGTGTCTACCGCGCTACGATTAGCATGAGTGATGGTCTCGCCCTGAGCAATTTTGGTCAGCTTGCCGACCATGCCGCCGATCACGACCTCTCGCATGCCGCATTTGACGACAGTATCCAGTGCGTATTTGAGAAAGTCTCCCATCTGCACGAAGCAGGCCGGCGCCAGATTGGGAAGCTCCTGCATGGTGAATTTTTCGGTACGTCCGCCCGTAGTCAGCACTACGATATCCTGACCCTGATTGGCGGCCACTTCAATGCCCTGAATCACGCTGGCCCGAAACGCCGCTGTCGAATAAGGATGCACAATTCCAGTGGTGCCGAGTATGGAAATACCGCCAACGATACCAAGGCGATAGTTGAGAGTTTTTTTCGCCAAATCCTCGCCGCCTGGAACGGAAATAGTCACTTCCAGCCCAGCCCGCTGCAACAAGGTTCCCGCAGCTACGCGCACATTGGCTTCGATGTTACGCCGCGGCACCGGATTGATAGCCGGCCCGCCCACTTCAAGCCCCAAGCCCTGCATGGTAATAGTGCCGACACCCTCGCCGCCTTTTAGCAGCACCACGCCGGGCGCATTCGGTAACAGGCGTACGTCGGCGGTCAAGGGGGCCTTGTCGGTGACATCAGGATCATCCCCGGCATCCTTAATAACGACCGCGTGAGCCAAATCGCTATCGCAACGCCTATCGCTGACCGTAAAGCGTACCCGCTGACCATTAGGCAAATCGCAATCGACCGCCTCGGGCACTATGCCTTCCACCAGGCCCAATACCGCTGCCCGCGCCGCCGCCGCGGAGCAAGCGCCGGTGGTGTAGCCTTTGCGGGTGCCTTTGGCTTTTTTTTCCATGAGTCAGATCAGCTGACCGCTTTTTGTTGTGCTTCGGCCAGCGCCAGTAAGGCGTGTATTGCCGCTACCACCAAGGTAGAGCCACCCTTGCGTCCGTCAATGACAATCCAGGGAATATCGTTAATTTCGCTCAGCACCGCTTTTGATTCGGCGGCCGAGACAAAACCCACCGGCATGCCGATCACCAGTGCGGGTTTGATCTGCCCGTCATTTATCATGCGTACTACTTCCAGTAGAGCAGTCGGCGCATTGCCGACCGCGACGATGCCGCCATCCAGCAAATTCTGCCTTTGTGCTTTACGCATGGCTTGCACGGCGCGGGTGCTGTTTTCGGCTTTGGCCTGAGCAATGACATCATCATCGGCAATAAAATGATGAGTAACAACACCAAAATAATCCAGGCGCGGTTTGGACAAACCCACACAAATCATTTCCACATCGGCGACGATAGGGGCACCTTGGCTAATTGCCTGTAAGCCGGCGGCAACTGCAGCAGGATGAAAACGGGTCAGGCCGTTGAATTCAAAATCCGCCGTGGCGTGGATGATGCGCCGCACCACCTGCCATTGCGGTTCGCTATAGCTGTGTGGCCCGGCTTCGTTGTCGACGATGGCAAAGGAATCGTGTTCGATCTGGCGACCGGCGTCGGTGAGTTGTTCGGTGACGATATTATTCATGCTGTAGCCTGCTATTCGTGATGATGAACATGACCGTGATCGGCGGCGAATTCGCGGTATTTGCAACCATCACATTCCATCATGGCGGGAGATTTCGTGTCGGTGGCTTCATGGATGCGCCGCTCCAGCAAGGCGTAAATTTCATCCTCAAAACCCAGATAATCGGCCAGCGCAAAGTGGATATGCGGATATTGGTTTTGCAAACGCGCCGCCTGGCGATGGATGCGTTCGATCAAGGTGCCGGTGAACAAGTAGTATGGCAGCGCCACAATCTGCCGCATCTCCAGCTTGACCTGACGTTGCACCACCGATTCCAGACGCGGATGAGTAATGCCGGTAAAGGCGATGTCGACCATCGGATGTTCACCTTCTTCGTACAGCCAGCGCGCCATTTTAGCCACTTCACCGTTGGCGACCCGGTCGGAAGAGCCGCGTCCTAGCAGAATAACGCCGGTATTGCGCGGGTCGGGCATGTCCAAGTTTGCCAAGGCTTTACGCAGATTGCGCTTGAGAATAGCAAGAATGTCCTCGCTGGCGCCCAAGTGGCGGCAGTAGATAAACTCAACCTGTGGATGCCGCAGACGGGCATGTTCGATATGCTCGGGTATTTCCATTTTGACGTGGCCGGCGGCATTGAGGATCAACGGCACCACGACAACCTGACCACCGTGCTGAGCCGCGCGGTCCAGGCCTGAATCAATCAGCACCTCGGCAAACTCAATAAAACAGACTTCTATGCGCCGTTGCGGCTGGCGGACACGCCATTGTTCGGCAAAGGCTATGATTTCAAGATTGCCGGACGGCTCGCGCGAGCCGTGCCCGATCAATAAAATGGTTTGCTTATTCATATCCTGTTTCACGGTTTGACAGCCTTACGAAAACGATGCGTAAATCCGGCATCGTAGAGTTTTGAATGGTGAATTTCCGGCCAATGGCGAGCGCCCAGTGCCGGACTGGCTATAATCATCGCCTGGCTATTGATCTTTTCGGCGCGACATTTCTCGCGAATATCTTTAAGTGTGCCGCGCACAATTTTTTCTTCGCCCGGCCAGCTGGCTTTTTGCACCACCAGAATCGGCGCATCCTCGGCCCAGCCGGCGGCGAGCAAAGCGCGCTGCACGTCCGGCAGTAGAGTGATGGACAGGAAAATACACAAGGTAGTGTGATGCGAGGCCAAGGATTCCAGCTCTTCGCCTGCCGGCATCGGCGTGCGCCCCGCCACGCGGGTGAGAATCACGGTTTGCGTTACTTCGGGCAGGGTCAGTGTTTCACCGGCTGCGGCGGCGGATGCCATTGCCGAGGAAACCCCTGGAACTACCGCCCAGGCTATGCCTGCTGCATCGAGCGGTTGCACCATTTCGACCAGTGCACCATATAACCCCGGATCTCCGGTTTGCAGCCGCACCACGGTTTTATGTTGCCGCGCTTGCTCTATCAACCAGCCGGTAATTTCCTCCAGGGTCATATCTTTCGAGTCGCGGATCTGGCAAGTGGTAGGAGCATATAAGGTAGCGGCCTCGTTGACCAAAGATCCGGCATAAAGCACAGCGCCGGCCTGTTGCAATAAACGCTGACCTTTTACGGTAATAAGTTCCGGGTCGCCGGGACCTGCGCCGACGAACCAGACCTGGCCATAGGTATCCTCGGTTTTATTAGAAAGAGTCATTCGCTTCTGTCTTGCAAACGGTTAAATATCAGTGCCGACGACACGCCCAACACCATCCAGAACACAGCATTACTCAGCGCACTGGCCCAGCGAAACTGGTTTTGCAACAACACCGGTGCCAGACTTTCAGTCATTTCAAGTTGTGGCGCGCCAAGTAGATGCGGTATCAGCAATAGTAGCGCGCCAGTCATTCGTAGCAGCCAATTACTTTGTAAAAAAACCAGCCCAAGTCCGCCAGCCGTAGCCAACGCAGTGCCCAGCCACCAGTATTGCCGCACAATAAGCTCTGCTGCTGTGGTCCCCGGCAAATCCGGTGGTAGGCCTAAGGCTGGGGCGACGAAAAATACCGCGTAACCGGCCAATCCCCAAGCCAGACCTTGCCATATTCCTGACGGATTGCGTAGGGTATAGATGCCGCTCAGCATCAGCGCAAAGCCGATCGCTATCACTATATTACTAGTGGCTGTTGATAATGTTCTCTGCCAGCCGTCTTCCGGCTGCCAAACCGTGTCATCGTGTGCATGGTCAGCGGTATGCTCATGTAAAACCGCTTCAGCGGCAACTTCATAAGTTTCCGCCTGAAGAATCAACGGCGTCACCCAGAAAATCTGTAGCATAGATAGAAAGAGCGCCGCCACAGTACCGGCCTGCACAGCAGAAAACACGATGCGCTTGAACATGTCGGACATTAATGGCAAGGAAAACCGGTAGCGTGGCGGGTGTCGTGTGTAGCGTTATGCACTTCGGCAACTGGGGCAAAGCCGCCGGCCAACAGTAATGCAAATCCCAGCGCAATAGCTGACAAGGCAGGAATCAGGCGTGTAGTGGCTAAGCTGGGGGCGTGTCTAGAATGGGTTTCAACGAGCATGTCGAGTCTCCTGATAAGGTAAGGGATTGGAGCCGACCGCTACAAGAAAATTCGCATGCACAAATACAGCCAAAGCTGCATGACTGGCATACGGCCCCCCTCCGGAGTCGGTATCCTTCATTAGATTAGGCCGGTCTTCTGGCTTGCCGTCATTTGAATCATCCGTCTTCCCGCACTAACCGTGCAGTGACATATGAATGATTCATCAGGCTTTACAGCAGCGGGGGCTGCGCCGGATTTGACAGAGACTAAACGCCAATCGCACCGGACTTCCCGTTTCACCCTGGCGCACAAACCGCACACCAAGACACCTAATCGTTATTTCTAAGTATAAACTAATCCAATTGATAATTGAATCAGCTAGGTCTTACTTCCACTGTTCAAAGTATAGATGCAATTTTTATCTCAAAATGCAATAGGCCACGCCGGCGCTTTGCTTCCCTTCCAATTGGAAAGAACCAGAAAGGAGTTTAAAACAGCTATTTACCTATGGGTGGCCGCAACAACCAGAAAGTCTTTAGTCATTGAAATTTACAAGCGCTTAGCTGAAGCGCTTGCAGGCAAATAAATTGCATAAAATCCAATTTTGAAAGTCCGCTTTTAGGTATTTACAATTTGCTTGAATGTCCACTAAGGGCGATTTTTGCCCGCCAATTGACTGGCGTGCTACTTTACCAATTAGTCACCGGGTAATTACCGCACGATACTCCAGCCCAAGTTAGGCGTCATTCTCCAATTAAAAAGCCAAGCGAAATTAATTCGAATATTCATCCCGAACTAGAAGCTGTTATTTGTTGATGCCTCGAAAAAAGCCCCTCCGATAGATTTACGGACATTGCTCAGCTACGCAACGCGTTTGATATTGCTCGTCAAAAGCAGTTGAATTTTCAAAATAATTCTGTCCCGCTCTATCCGCTTCAATTATCAAGGATTGGTCTTCATCGGTTATAGAAGCCTTAGCTGAGCGAGATTATCTTAAAGCTGCGAAAATTGCAGAGGCCGAATTTTCACAAAAATGTGATTATTGAGCTTTCTTACAGCAGCTCAATGCACTTTATAGAGCCAATAAGGCAAAAGCTATCCGCTGCCGAACAATTCTATTCCTTGGCAGCCTAATTCCTCCTTTCGATAACCCGCCTGTGCCTGTTAAGAATTAACGCAACAGAACCTCTGGGTGGCGATCTCGGCTCCAACTCACTTCTAATGCAACAGGTTGAGCGTTACCGGTATCTATAGTGATTAAGGAAAATCTGATTGTTTCCGCTGGTCATTAACGCTAGAGCAATTAATTGTTAGTTAGCATCAGCTGCTCCTAGAAGTTTTTAAATTGGTTCTTGAACAATAATAGCGGTTCAAATAAACCACTAAGGCCGTTTTAAAGTCATTCTACTTCAAGCCAATTTTTATGGAAATTATGATATTTAGCCACTACGCCTTGTTTGATATTGCCAGAAATTAATTTGGCAGCTTTTTTGCATAGGAATTTAGGTAGTAGTCGAACAGTCAGTTCTTTATTGGCTAATTCTGTGGGTATCTCCTATTTATTAACTATCGTGGAGTATTTTATGAAAAAAATGCTATTTGTAGCTCTACTTGGCATGTTGAGCAGTAATGTTTGGGCTAGCGAGCATAGGGGAGGGCGAGGAGCTATAGAGCATGAGCGCGGTAGTATGCGGTTGGGTGGTGGCCTGCGGCAAGGTGGTATGCAGGAAGAACGCCGTGAGATGCGGCGGGGTGGCGGCTTGCAACAAGGTGGTGGTATGCACCCCCGAGCAAGACGCCAACGTTAAAAACAAGACATGACAGGAGGTAGTCAGCAGACTTGAGGTATTTTCCAAGCTGTTAATAGGGTTGCCCTCTGTTATCGATGACGAGACCTGTAAGATCAACTTATGAAATCTGATGCGATGGATAATGAGCCCCATTATCTTATTAGGCAGCGCAAGCAGGTAGTGAATTGCCTGACTGAGTTGCGGAATAAGCAGTGCCTTATTTCTGTTCAGTTTGGCGAATATAACCAAGCTTTTTTGACCGTCATCCTAGAAATCGATGATAAGAAAAATGAACTTAAACTGGATAGTGCACCCACCGAACAGCTAAACCGGCAGCTGCTCAATGCATCAGCCGTATTGTTCTGTACTGAAATTGATGGCATCAAGGTTTCATTTAGAGGCAGCAATATTAAAAGATCACAGAGTGGCGAACTGCCAGCGCTAGCGATGGAGGTGCCTGATGCTATCTTCTGGTTGCAACGTCGTGATTCTTACCGAATAAAAGTTCCTCAATCGCATATTGGCAGTTATTGTCAATTTACGTTGAATCTAGAAAATGAAGACGGTGCTACCTACCTTGAAACCCAAGATTTTAAGTTGTTAGACATTGGCATCCGTGGATTGGCAATATTGAATCCATACGCCACGCTTGATCATCATTTTGTATCAAACAGAGACCCCATTGAATGCACCTTATATTTACATGAGAAAAATTATGATTCAGTTAGTCTTACCTTCAAATATATGGTTGACGTCAAAACCGGCTTTATGATGACACAAAAACGAATAGGCTGCCATTTCACTAGAATATCGCTTTCTTTTGAATCAAGTATTCAGCGTTACATGCAGGACGTTGAGCGGCAGATAAGTCACATTGGGTAATCTACTGTCTTTACTTCGAGTGCTGATGGTAGCTGGTGAGTCCG
This sequence comes from Methylobacter sp., assembly GCA_036560465.1. GTDB lineage: Bacteria > Pseudomonadota > Gammaproteobacteria > Methylococcales > Methylomonadaceae > Methylobacter_A. The sequence continues at coordinate 5,693 of DATBRD010000034.1, read as the reverse complement.
TGAAGTAGGTAGAAAGATCAGTTTTTCACTGTACATACACACTGAAAACAGTTGTAGACTGAAATAGCTCGTGGCTTTAGTTGGCGGCACCACCAACATCTAGTGGATAGAGACGCTAACTGACTTTCTCCTTTCAATAATTAATATAACAAGAAGTTTTTACATGACAGAAAGGGCAGACAACTTTTTCGGAATGGATGCGCCACCGACAGAAGACACCTCTGCTTCGTCAAAGCATGACGTAAGAGGGGAGGACATAGTTGATCAGTTTCATCTGGGGCAATTCATTCCCTTGCATTACCATCACAGCATGTTGATGAGCGAAAACCGTATGATTCCCTTCAAGGCGGCTATCGACTATGCCGTTTTCGAGGGGGCGAAGGTATTGGAATTAGGTGGGGGAACGGGGGTACTCTCGTGTTTTGCCGCGGCCAAGGCAAGTCACGTGTGGTGCGTCGAGCTTAATCCTGAACTGGTGCTAGAGGCTCGGCGCTTGCTGGCACTCAACCGGAATGGGCACAAGGTGGAGGTGGTTCATGCCGATGCTTTGGCATATTTGCCGCCTGAGCCTGTGGATGTGGTGATCTGCGAAATGATTCACCCCGCAATGCTCAGAGAGAAACAGGTGGAGGTGATCGAGACATTCAAAGAGCGTTATCGGCGCCGTTTTGGAGAGAAACTGCCGGTTTTCATTCCCGAGGCGGTTGTCATGGCAGTTCAGCCGTTACGGCAGGATTACGATTTTTTCGGTTTCCATGCTCCCATTATTCAGTTCCAGAGGGAGCCTGTGGTGCAGCAGGGAGCTACCCAGCTTGCCGACCCAGAGGTTTACAGTATTCTGGATTTTACCGAGCCTGTCTCGCGCGAAATTCAATGGGAAGGAGCCTTCACCTTGGAGTCTGACGGCGTGGTGAACGCCCTGCGTTTCATTACCAAGAACATTCTGGCTGTTGTGCCCGAGCAGTCAACCACCATTGATTGGGTGGTTGACTACCTCGTGCTGCCTTTAAGCGAGCCGGTGGAAGTCAAGGCGGGGGATGTGCTTAAAGTGGCCTTCCGTTATTTCGCTGGCGGGTCGTTACGATCATTGGAGAGAGGCATAAGCGCTACACTTTAGGATAACTTGGTCTACAAGATAGATGTTATCTTCATTTGTTAAAATTTTACAACGGAACCGGAAGGGGGAGCAGCCCGTTCTTTTTCAGGTGGTCGTTATCTTGAGTGATCATTTTGGGCGATAAGGTAATGGGAGGCGTTGTTTCATTCACGGCGGTTTCATGAGTCTGTCGCTAAAAAATACGGTAAATATTAGTAACCCTGAATTGGAATGCAGTGTCCGCCAAAATAGATTTTTTTATTAAACATAAATGAGGAAATATGCGTAAATTCATAACATCAACCATCGGTATTTCAATTTTAGCTATGGCGTTTTCTGCAAAAGCGGAACCTATTGCGTCTATCAGTGTCCCAGAAAAAGTAATAGAGGACATTTTAAAAAGGCATCCCAAAGCTCATGATTTGCAAGCCAGCCATGAAAAACATTTTGGCGTCGAATTATTGGAAGTCTCCTTCAAAGAGGAAAATAATGAGCCTTATCTAGAGTTGTTCACTCATGATGGGCATCTATTTGCCAATGAATTGTTGATAGAAGATTTGAGTGAAGTTTCGCCAGCCGCTATTGAAACACTAAAACAACATTTCCCCAAATACGAGCTTAAAAAAGCCGAACTGGTTGCTAATCCCAATGGTACAGGCGAGGAATACGAAATATACCTCATTGCCGATGGAGTAGATTGGAAGCTATCCATCAACGACAAAGGTAGTGTTGAAGGGAAAGAGCGTTATTAACCGATAAGAGCAGTCCGTTGCCGTAGGCTTATTCCAGGACTGCGGCATAAGGTGAAATTTTCACTGCTCGTTCTCCAATGACTTTTTAATAATACAATTACGGATTATCACAGCTATGTTTAATAAATTCGATAAGTTCGGAAGACTTGCCTCGGTTGCAGTAGTCACTTTGGCAGCAGGGTGTATGGGCGGGGGCTATGCCAATAATGGAGGCTATACCAACAACGGTGTGGCGGGCATGAATTCGGCTGGCAGCAACCCACTGGGTGCGGTCGAGAACGCTCTACTGAACTCCATTGCACAGAATATGGCTGGCAGCGTTTTAAATGGGCAAATCGGTTCGCAAGTCACTCCGGCCGATCAAAATTTCCGGCTTCAGCAGCTAGGTGGACTGGTTCAATCGGGTGCGGTCAATCAATCGCAGCAATGGGTTAACCCGCAAACCGGGAGCGCTGTAGCGGTCAATCCTATTGGCCAAAGCACGGTTAATCCGCAAACCCAGCAACAATGCCAGAACCTGGAAGAAACCATAACTTTGCCAAACGGACAAAGCATCCGCGAAAACCGAGTCGCTTGTCTCGATTCCCAAACCGGAAAATGGAATCTGGTGCAATAAGGCTTTGATGTTAATTTCAAATCTTGAGGCTATCAACGATAAAAACGATATTAAAAAAAGAACGTTATTACCTTACCGCCAATGTATAACCATTATTTTTAGAGTCATAGCAATGAATACACAGGAACGAGACCAGCTTAATCAATTTCTTAAGCAATTGATTGAAGTGAAGGTGACAGAAAAAAATACCGAAGCCGACGTAATGATTCGAGAGGCAGCCGCCCGGCAACCGGATGCGGCGTATCTGTTGGTGCAAAGAAGTTTGCTGCTGGAGCAGGCACTCAATGAAGCCAAAACCAAAATCAGCGAATTGCAGAATCAATTACAGCAAAATAGTGCAGCATCATCGACAGGCCGCTTTTTCGGTAACGATCCTTGGGCGCAGACTCCCTCCAAGGCCACTGCGGTGCCTGGTGCAGGTGGCTATCCAATACCTGCCGCATCAGCGGGGGCGGGTAATACCCCGTTTTCGCACGTTGCGCCGCAAACTACCGGATCAGGAGCGAGTAGTTTTTTCGGTAATGTGGCGACTACGGCGGCCGGTGTTGTTGCCGGGTCATTTTTGTTTCAAGGCATAGAAAACCTGATGGGGCATCATCAATCCGGCTGGGGGCAACAGCCCCTCGGTGAACAGATGACCGAGAACACGGTCATCAACAACTATTACGGTGACTCGGATCAACCGGAAACGACAGGCCATAGCAACGACTTTATGGCCAGTAATGATAGCGACAGTTTCTTTGAGGATAATGGCGGTTTTTTTGATGACGGTGGAAACGGCGATTCGGATTGGGTTTGATTCCGACTCGGGCGGAATATCTTTGAAGGTGGCAGATTGCTTGAGAATATCCACGCCAATTTAAGGAACAACCTTCTGAGTATTTTTTCAGTGGGCCTTTTACGCGCTATTAATGAATTTTAAATTAGAGGTTTTTATGATTTTAAAACCGCAGCGACTACTGATCCGGTTTTCGATAATTTCAATTGCCGTCATCTTGGCGGGTTGTGTGGGTGGCTACGGAAATGGCTTACACAACAGAGCGTACGGTTACGGAAACGGTTACTACGGTAACCAAGGCGCTCATTATGGCCGTCAGCCTTATTACAGTTATCCAACCCAAGGCAACGGCTACTACCAATCTTCCTTCTACAACAATTATTCATATCCCCCTTATTACAGCCACCACCATCATGACGATGAACGTGGTTACGAGAGACATTATGAAAGAGAGCATGATAGAGACTAACGAGAGAATGATAATGACAAAAAAATACACCGGAACAACAGTAAACGCCCTGTCCATGGCGATCCTATTGACTATACCCACCCTCAGTTGGGCCGACCACGGTACAACAGAAAACAAGGCGAGCGTCCTCGAAAAACCACATACATCAGCCCATTGGAGCCAAGCTCGCCAAATCAGTAAGGGGAAGCAACAACAGTTGATGAAAGAAGCGGTTGAAGCCGTCATGGAAACCGAAAACGCTCTCTCCGCCTTAAACAATAAAAAAGCCAAGGAAGCATTACTCAATTTAAACAACGTATCCGCAAAATTGCGCGGTCTCCTCGCCAAAGACAGCCACTTAAAGCTTGTACCCGTGTCCTTTCAGGAACAAACGCTCATCTTCGAAGGTGATTTAGACAAGGTAATAGAAACCGCTAATCTTGCCAACGAACTTATCGAAGATCACCGGATACAACAAGCTAGGCAGCTCCTTGATGGACTAACCAGTGAAATCAGAATCAATATAGTGGAGTTGCCTCTAGGCGAGTATCCTGCTGCTATCGAGAAAGCCTCTAGGCTTATTACTGCCGGAAACGAAGCTGAAGCTAAAAATACACTCGAAGATGTTCTCGACATGTTGGTTACCCATGCCGAAATCTACCCGTTGCCAGTGCTAGCCGCTGAGGAATACCTAACAGAAGCTTACGAGCTAGAGCACAAAACCGACCTATCCAAGAAAGACAGCAAGGAAAACATCCTCAAACTAGCTGATAATGCAGAAAATGAACTCAAGCTAGCCGAAGCCTTAGGCTATGGAGAAAAGAGCGATTATGAAATCCTCTATGAAGGCATTCAAGCGCTTAGAGACACTTTGCACACCAATAAATTCAAGGCGGCTTGGGATAAGGTGAAAGGCTCGATCAGACAGCTCAAAGAAAAAGTTATCCACTCTGCATAAATGATTTGAGTTTAAAATTTTCCAGTCAAAGGCTTCCGGTTTTGCCGGAGGCCTTTGACTATGTATAGAGTGCGTCAAAATCTTGTAGGGTAAGCGTCCAGCCGCTCCACATCGTCAGACGTTGCAGGTTATGATTTAATCCAGATCGCCGAAAGGCAGGAGTTCGTCGATGCTACTATTGGGCTAGGTGGGGAATTTTTCCAGGGTGTCTTTTAACTAGGCAGCCGGATCAAGTCCATTGAGTTTGGTGGTGCCGAGCAAGGATTGAATGACCGCCGCGCTCCGAGCCTGCAAACAACCAGTTTTTTACCTAAAGCAATCGAGCGTATACTGTTTTCCACAGGGTTATTGTGTGTGTCTTGCTAAGGTGCAGTTGATTCATCGGTGCAAATCCGATCCGGCTATTTTTCGCTTCGGCCGGAAACACTTGAGGCGGCTCAGTTCCAGAGTTTTATAAGTACAATTTAAGTAAGATTTTTTGTGAAGTTCTCACTTATACTTACCCTTTCATATATTTCCAGGATTTTTCATGTCTCCGCGGCATAACGTTATTGAACGCATTCTCATCTTCAACCAAGGGCGTGATCCCGATCGGCTGATGCTGAAATACCGTGCGATGCGCGCCGATGCCTTTGCTTTTCTACGTGGTACTTGCCATCTGTTCTATCAAGATTGGCCCGCTAATTCTTCACTTAATGACGCCCCTTCAGCCTGGATTTGCGGTGACCTGCATCTAGAAAACTTTGGTAGCTTCAAGGGTGATAACCGGCTGACCTATTTTGATATCAACGATTTCGACGAGGCTGCGCTTGCTCCTGTCACTTGGGAGCTGGCGCGTTTTCTAACCAGTGTGCTGGTTGGGGCTAAAACTTTAGAGGTGAATCACTCTGAGGCGATTGCTTTTTGTCACTGTTTTCTCGACAGTTATACAGCGGCTCTGCAAGATGGCAAGGCCCGTTGGCTGGAGCGCGCTACAGCAGAAGGCATGGTTAAGAACCTGCTTTCCGGCCTCAAGAAACGTAGCCGGTCGGAATTTATCGATAGC
>DATBRD010000033.1:0-122420 GCA_036560465.1 Methylobacter sp. | reverse complement strand
ATGCGCAATCTGAGCCGTCTGCTCCGGAACCGGCTCGATGAGACTAGGATGAAGAGACATGGCAATACCTGGTCAGCAAGTAATAAATAACTTTAAACTATTGTTTGCTGCAAGGGTGCGATTAATTCGCCAACAGTATCCCACCGTTTTCTGAACATCTTTGAAAGACGGTTAGATCGGATTACTTATATGCTCCAAACGATTGGTAGCCACGATCGCCAACAAAACGATAAAGAAGAGAGTTCTTTACAATTAAGCACCGAGAAGCTCATTTATAAGTATTTTACCCAAGTTTTTTCACTGAGCTTTTTTTGTATTTTATTCTGAGCTACAGATTAATTGTCTTTACGTTCTGTATCAGGCACTCATCCAATCACTGATGCCATGTCGAAAGCGATCCGATATAACTCGGACATAATCCTCTGTGGCAACAAACTTGATCGTCTACGTAGACGAATCTTACACTTAGGTCTTTCAGTATGAAGATTAAACTTACTACGATGACCGTCCTGTTCGCAACGGCGTACCTATCCGCTTATACCAGCCTAAATATGAATCTGGAGAATATAAATGTCTGACTCTAATGTAAAAATTGGAATCTTGCCGTCATCACCTAAACCACCTAACGAACTCATTTATAAGATACTTTCTTATATTAAAAATTGTATAAAAAGGTTACTAAATAATTTTATTATAATTTTTATAGTTTTGCTCCTTTCTATTTTTTTTCTTATTAATTATATGGTTAATAATTTCAAACCCATGCCGGAAGTAGGTTGTGAACAAAAATATCAGAAATTAACAAGGATAAATCAAGAAATAACACTTGAAAATGATCAATTAAAAGGAAAGATTAATGAGATACAGTTGCTGCTTGATAAAAACAAATCAGAATTAGAAATATGTAATAAAAAATCAAAAATAATTAATAAATTAGAGAAATTAGTGAGCCTAGAATTTATTGCTAACATTGCGGAAACAGCAGGAGTTTTCGTTCCTGAAGAAGAAAGGAATAAAATATATTACCGAATTATTGATAATAAACGTTATCTTGAAATAATTAACGATATTGATGAATATAACAAAATCTCTAAAGATTTAAGTAATAAAGATAAAATAACTGACTTTGAAAAAAAACTAATTAATAAAATTTGTGAGGAAAAGCCGAATAAGGATCAAATAATAGGATTCCTTTGCCAGTTATCTTCTGTGCAAACTCTTCCTAAATAAAAATTTCCTACCCGCAACTCGTCCGCATCTACAAAAAGCGGCTGGCTCTCCAGAATTGCTCTGTACTCTGTACCGTTGAACTCCGGCTATAGCTTTCCTTAACTGTCCATCTGGAGCTAAATATGGATATCCACCATGACAAGCGAAATAGAGCATAATGCCAGAATTCAAAGGAATTTCAGGAACATAGTGCTTTACAGCGATGTGTTTTCTTCTTCCCAGTCTTCTAGGTTACTGACTCACTCCATTGATTTTTTTGACCTTTCGAAGGAGGCAGACCAAATGAATGATGTTCTACAAATATTAAGCTATATAGCGATTATCCTGACGTTCTTTATCTATTGGTGGATGCTCGTCAAAATGCATAAACAAGTGACTATCGCGCACAAGGCAAGCCACTTAAACAATATTTTCACTTTGATTGATTACATTCAGCGCCCTGAGCATGTCAAGGCGCGAAAAACTCTGTTTAGCCTGCGCGGTAAAGAACTAAATAGCTGGACTCCCGATGAATTAAATGACGCTGAGCGCGCTGCTTCCTCTTGGGACGTTGTGGGGATTCTCCTTCAGCAGATGGATGATGAGGACGCGACGCAGATTATCCTGAAGGCCTGGGATCAAAGCATTAGAGATTCTTATGCAATTGCTTCTTTAGAGCTACTTCCATCCCTTACCCAAGCTCGAAATGGAGGTAACTGGGACAGATTCCGTTGGTTGGCCAATCTAGTCTGATTACAAATAACAAGCCTTATTTTAACATTAGACAAAAGGATACGAACTGTCTCATGTTGGTTGAAACCTGCGCTCATTAAGCTGCCGTTTCATGAACAGAGACAGGCAGCGATCGGTCAAAATACGCCATTCGCAATTACCGGTTACAACTCAAACGCGGATATTCCAGTTGTCAGGCGTGATATTATCCGAGTACATTTATCATGCTCGTTTTTCCTGTTATCTAGTTTAGAAAAATAAGTGTTGAAAAATGGTCTTTATCAACTGAAGTTACCAGAAGGCAAGATAGTCAGACCTAGGTAATTACTGAGTAGCAAAGGAGATTAAAGATGAACAAAGTAAGCCGATCTTCAACAGAGACAGATAACTTTGAACAAACAGCAGTGAAGTTGTCTCAAGGCCCCCTTGGCTGGAAAATGGCATCGAAATTTTCCAATTTTATACCAAAAGAGCGTTAAAGTTTTCCAAAGTTAATTTCTATCTCATTGATAATAAAAGCATGAGCATTTTGTAGATGGTAAAGTCACGCTGATTAGTGGAAAAAATTGAAAGCTGTTTTCCAGCGGTTGTTTTTTCGGGCAAAAAGTCAGTTCGATATTTAATTCTGCACACATGCGTCGCAATTGGTGAGCGTGGAACTCCAGGCCATTGTCACAAACCAGATTGACCTTAATCCCGTAAGCAAGCCATTCGTTTTCGACTTCTGGGTATTCCTGAGATACATAAGTTTTCGGCATAATTGCGTGCCGGAGAGCACGCATCACGACAAGTTCTGACGGGGGCTCAAATCCTATTTCAAACCCTAGCGGCAATCTGGAATAACGGTCAATAATAAACGTAACCGTGGGCCTGCCGATCGTTAATCCTGTTACGTCATCGATAATTAACAAATCGAGTGGCGTATGATCAACTTCGGCCCGCTCGAGGATGTATTCTGGTTCTGGCCCTTTACCGGTTGCTCGGAAATGTCTGTCAGCTGCTTGTTTGCCTTTTCTGGCTGCCATAACCAAGTATTCATCGTAGGTTTCGACGTACCTATAAAATGTTGCTTTGCCGGGGACGTGGAGAGGTGTATTTCGATTGATGTTTAGAGCCTTAATTTTGTGTTTAAGCGCATCATAAACATCTTGGATACTCCCACCTTCGGACTTAAGATAAATCTCATCTATGAGTTGTTGCGCTAACTGCTCCAATTCTTTAACAATTCGACGCTTATGCTTTGGACCTCTTTGTTTTTTGATTAAGACGGTTACAGACCGATCTGCTTTTATCCACCGCTTCCACCATAAGTAGACAGTGAGTGCCGATGGTGGCTGGGGATCGTTGCACTCCTGAACAACCCACTTAATTACTCGAGATAGTCCTTGGCAAGTAACGTTCTCGCCACACAACTCTTCAGCCTTTTTCAGGTATTGGAGCCGGTAATGAACCTGCTGTTGTATCGCTTCAGGATAAGCTGATAAATCGCTATCTAGCCGCTGATTATTTTCCGAAGCCGTTGTGACGGTCTGCTGCCCACATAAAATGAGTTCTCCCGTGCCAATGAAGCCCAAAAGCTGTTGTTTAGAAAAGCTACTCAGCGATAGATCGCTCTTCCTCTCCAATTGGCATTGACCACTCTCAAGCATTCGAATTAGTCGATACGGCACATAGCGCAAAATCAGGTCCTGTCCGGTATGTAAAGAAGCAAGTTTCATGATGATCTCCTGTGGTCGCTAGAAAAAGTAAGCTTGATTTGATGAGTGGTTTGTCCAGTTCAAACCGGATATGCAACTGCGCGAGCAATGCAAAGGCGGTAGTTTGCGAATCCAAAAAGCGGCTCAAAGCTTCGAGGGTTGGATTGCTTGCATGGGCCAACCATGTGTTGGCTTGCTGTGAGATGTGGGGGAGAATCTCGAATCGCAGATAGGGCCGAAGAATCGAAAAGTTTCTGATTCGATTTGGAAAATTCAATTCTTCGTCGGTTATTACGATGAAGTTGTAGCCCTTTTCAACCAGGAACTGGTTTGCCAGTTGTAGCCGTTCCAATATTTCCGGTGAACGTAGCTTGGACAATGGCTTTATTTCGACATAGATAATTTCTCCGTTATGAAGAGTTAGCTGAAAATCCGGCGTATACCGACACATGCCGTCTTGGTATGGAAACTGAAGTGTTTCCGGCTGCTCGCGGAATGCAACGACGGCAGGGGAATATTCGAAGTGGTAGCAAGCCTTTTGCTCCAGCTGCGACTCCCAAGCAATCATGCGATTCATCTTGGTCGACGGGAATTGCCCCCTTACAAGTCCCCGAGAGGGTGTAACGGGCTCTCTTGCCCGCTCAGCTTTGGGCTGCGGCGTAATATTCAGGCGCAAAGCGGCGCTCTGACCAGCGTTTTTACGCTCGCCATTAAAATATATAGACATAACGATTCCTTACCGTATTCGGTAATAAAGTTTTATGTTAATGGTAAGTTGTGCCAGAGTCGGCTTGACGAGGGTTGAAAGCGGGGAGATACTATACTTTCTGATGGTGGAGTATCTACTTCGCTTGCAGCGCGGGGCAAGCCGGCTGGTTTGTTCCGTGTTGCGCTTACATATTCATTCTCCTGGTGTTTGATCGCTGACTCGCGGTTGTGCTTAGTGCAAGAACATCCAATATTATTGTGATTTGTCCTTCACTTAATCTTCCTAATTGTTTTCTTAATTCACTTACCATTCGATATTCGGCAAGTATCATGTCGTTGGGTAGTTGCAATGACCTCTGGGATTGTTCAGCACTATCCCACATAGCGGCTTGCTCTTCTTCATCTAATTCCAAAGCAATAATCAGCTTTTCCAATACCTGTTTGGATGGCGGTGTTTTTCGGCCTTTTTCCAGTGAGCTTATGTAACAGGCTTGAACACCTAGATTTGCCGCCAATTGTTTTTGTTGTAGGTGACGACTACGCCTGATATTTTCCAAAAACAATCCAAACGGGGTCATATGTAGTATCCATATTTCAGTAATTTTTTATAAGAATAATGGAATTATGGTACAACTTACAATCAATATTTTTTAAAAAAATCAATATGATACATATTGAATAAGCAAAATACATACTTTTGTAGCGTCGATACCAAAAATCGATCATTGGGACAATCACTTAATTTTAACCATTTTATTTGAAAACTTTTCAACGCTTTTTGACAACTGAGTTTCAGAAGATATGAATCGAATGGCTGCAAGGGGTCGGGTACTGTCTTTAGCGAGTGCCGCAGTTCGGCCAGCAAGAGCCTGTCACCAATTTTCAGTGAACGGCTGGTTAACTTTGAATTTCTGCCATTCGAGGATATGAATGAATGCCTGATATAAACAAGATAGTGGACGCACCGAGAACGGCTTATCTGTTCATAGCTAATTAGGATTCAATTGCAAAACGTACCTCTGGAAGAGCATCCGTTTTGGATTCCTTAAGCAAATCTTGTAGAGCAGAGTCGTTTGGATACTGGCTGACAAGCGTATTTGTCAACTGCACACATGCTTCTCGAATGCTGGACGCACTAACGGCTTCCCGACTGTTGGGGTCAATGTTTGCGTAATCTGCTGCGTTAAAGACATTCGGTATTGCTTCTATCAATCTTACTACTTGCTCGTCGGATAACCGTTGTTTTTTGAACAGCTCACCCGCAACCCAAAGCAACTGTTGCAACCCCACGGTGCGGCCTGATTCGATAATAACAATCAGTCTTGAAATCAAACTGTTGAGTTGTAACAAGCTTGCCGCCTCTGGTAGTTCCATCCATTTTTGCAAAGCGATCGTTGCATAACTCACTTCACGTGCGTCACGGCATTGCAATGATTTGCAGATGATTTTTTCAACAATGACCGCAATGCCTTCGTTAATCGGCACAAAATAAACGAAGGCTGGTATCACGAAGAACGCCGCTTCGACCTCTTCATAAAACGACTTTAATTGTTCAAATCGCTCAACGGTTTTCGCTACATTAGATAGTACAGGCGCAATTGCATAAGAAAGTGCGTTGCCAATGCTCTCTATTAATTGTTTCCGAGGACTATTGGCAGCGACAAAAAAATCAACCTTTTCTATTTGTGGTCGCCATCCCACCAAACAGTCAAACAATCCCACTGCCTGCTCTGGTGTTGGGAACAAGCAAGTTGTCTGATTGGCTGCTGCATTCGCCATGCCCGCATAAATCATAACGCCCCGCTGAATTTCTGGGGAAGGATAACTCCGTAGTTCTTTGTTAGTGTCTTTCAAAACATCTTCGTCATACTCGTACAAATGACGCTGTAACAGCGCCTTTGTCTGTTTTTTGTCTGGTGAAGGCAAAAGTAGTAATGCATGTGGGAATAAACCTGTATTAGGCAATGCTTGGTAGTTAGGTGCACTACCCCAAAGTGCGTTTGCCAACTTTTTATGCTCAGTCGGAGTAAGGAATTTTTCTTTTTCAGCTAGCGGTAAAAGCCGCAACAAGGCGGCAGTGCTTGAAACCGAACCGTTTGGCGTCACTGCTTCTATCAGCTCGCCAATACGCTTTTCGATGCCAGGGTATGTTTCTCGTGCTCTGGGATGATTGATTACGGGATTGGGACAGCGGGGGAAATCATTGTTCATACACTCACTTTGCAAAGGAAACGTAAGCGCATCTGCCAGTAATCCGCCCTGTTCTGATTCTGGAATGCTTTTTAGCGAATGGGTCAGAAGAGAATCGGTGGCATCAAACAGCCAATGATGTTGCAAATCTTGCTGTAGCCCAACAGATATCGACAATCGGAATATTTCTTTGGCTTTATCAGCTGATACGCGCACAACCAGCCGTGATAAAACCTCCATCAGCACACGAAGAGCAGATAGTGCATGGACTTGCTGTTTTGAGGTTCTCTTGCTGCGTTGTTCTCGCCAATAGCCAATTGCTGGCAAAATATGGTTAACCAAAGCTTCCACAATCTCTTTTGACGCGCGCGCCACACCGATGCGCGTGAAAACGCCTTTGATTGATGGCGAGCTTTCGCTGCTGGCCGCGCGAACTGCCAAGGTGTAATCCCATAGCTCAACACCGATGCCGCCAGATAGCACCAATTTCTCGGCAGTGCCTGCAAGCAGATTGACTTTCATAGAGGCACTACCTGAGCACAAGGGAATTCCCACACTTCTGGTCAATCCATCTAATAGAAAAAACGCGGATGTTTCGTTGCTGAATGAGCGCTGGTTTGAGTTGTCCCGATAGCGGCCCTGCTCAAACGAAGGTTCGATGGGGTTCTGATTTTTAAGGTACTTCTCTTGTTGCTTGTTAGCTTTCTCTTGAATGTCCTCGATCCAAGTCCACGGATCGCATTTCCATTTTCGATACTTGCTCTCGGCGAAGGAGGGAATATCCTCAGATGCTTGATTGAAATTGCTTCTATGAGCTGCTTCCAGCAGCCAGTGCGCCCACATCAAACGCGATAGGATAGGGATGGAATAGCGATCACGCCGATGGTTTTCTCGTAGCTCACCGTAAGCCCTTGCGATGAGTTGTTCCCCTTCGTCAAACTGCCCCAACTCCATCAACAATGCTGCTTGCCTGAGCTTCCAAACTGGGTCTTCACCCTCGATTTTGTCAACCAACGCCTCCATGCTTACGTAGTCCAGTTCATCACGCGCAACAAGGGCTTGGTGGTAGGCCAGTTCAGCGGTGCAATCTGGCAAGTATTGTGCGTGTTTTTCCAGTATAGCGACCAGTGCTTTAATGTGCTGTTTGCCTGCTTCATCATTTGCATCCAGCCAGCGACTATTTTTGAGCAACGCCAACGCTATTTCTATCTGCTGGTGCTTGCTAATAACGGATGGCTCATCTGGATTGGCAACATGAAAAAGTGCTTCCACCAGCCAAGGATCAATGTATTCAAACGTAATGTTGTGCCGCCATGCAATTTCATAGAGCAATTTGGCACGGTCATTGGGCACAAGTGCTGCGACATTACTGGCATTGGGAAGTGGGGCGTTCATTTGGGACCGCACTTGCCATCGTAGTACTGGTGGACATACTAGCCACCCTGGATAGGACTCGCGATCTTTTTGCAATATTTCCAGTTGCGCCCTTAGCAATGTAGCTGCGTATTCAGGCTCTTTGAATTCGCGAATGTGGTCTTCTGGAGTAACTTGCGTACGATACAAATTAGTTGGCATCCAGTCATGTGGCTTCACTTTGGATTTGCTCTCATCCATTATCGCCTGCAAAAACAATTCGGTCGCCATCTGATGCCTAAGATCACGGTCACCAACATGTTTCACTGCATCCCATAAATCAATCGGCGCGATATTGATGGATTCCAAGTACTTGCGCCTCGCTGCCGTCAGCCCCAATGCCCCAACCAAATATATTTTTCTGGCATGTCCAGCCAAGTGATCACGTACCCATCCTACCCAATGTAAGAAATTAGGGTCATCACCCGAGAATCCCAACAGGCAAAGCTCATTCTCAATAAACACTTGCCGTGTGAAATTGACAAAAGGGGCAAAATTTTCAGGATAAGTTCGGTAATCCTCTTGTGCCGCGATGAATGTGTTGGTCGTGCCTATCGTGCCGTGGAGCTTAACGATGCGCGGTGATGGTGCCCATGTCAGGTCAGAAGGCTTGGTGACAGGGGTGTAATAAGGACTATGAACATCCGTGGCAGCACGTTCCAGCAGCGTATCCCAATTGGTAGTCATAATTTCTGACCACGGTAATTTTAATAGCGTTTGGTAGAGCTCCCCGGCTCTCCAGGCATCATCGTCAATTTCAGAACGAATCCGGTCATTCAGTGCGGCTTGCCCAAAGTATGCGCGGTATTCTTCGGCAACGCGCAAAGGATCAGAAAAACTCAAATCTTCGTTGTTGGGATTGAGTTCTTTCACCAGTTTTTTACTGAACTCGTCCCACAGAGGCATCTTTTTTTCTCCACCGACGTGTCGCGCCGCGCTGCGGCTAAACCCCGCACCAATCATGATGGCCGCGCCGTGTTGGTTAGCATCAAATTGATGTAGGGCTGATGCCAGCTTCTTGATGGCGGGATAGTCAGAAAGGTCACTTATTTTGGGCATAGTTTTCACTTATAAAATTCACAAATGGCGCAATGCTTTCTCGGGATACAAACGGTGTACGTTATCATGTAGCACGTATTATTACTTATTGCTATTCTTTGGCCTTTTTGAAAAACAGCTTTTAGTTTTTCCGCTATTCGGTTCAGATTTTTATATATCTAATAAAAACAATATGACAAATGTCAGCAATGCGCCACTAACCAGCCATTCAAATTACTACCAAAAGACTGGTTAGGGTCGATAGAAGATGTTCATTGTCTGCCGAGTCTCTACTTCCTAAGCTTCTGTATCTACGCCTGCCGGTAAGATCAACCGACAGGCTTATTTAACAAATTATGAGATTTCGTATAACAATTGTGAGAATTATTTAAAAAATTATGAGAACTGACAACACCGACAAATTACACGTCCAAATTAGTAACATCCAACGCATTCTTAACAATAAAATCCCTACGCGGCTCAACCACATCGCCCATCAGCGTCGTAAAAATCTCATCAGCTGCAATCACGTCTTCGATTCTGACTTGCAGCAAGCGGCGATTGTTCGCATCCAGCGTGGTTTCCCAAAGCTGTTCGGGATTCATTTCACCCAGACCTTTGTAACGCTGGATATGCTGGCCTTTTTTGATTTCCTTCATCATCCATTCAAAAGCCTGTTTAAAGTTGCTGACGGGTTGCTGTCTTTCGCCCATTTGCATGAATGAGCTTGCGTTAAACATGCCTGCTGTATCTGCTGCATATTGCGCGATCTTTTGATAATCCTTGCCGTTGAAAAAAGTCGATGGCAAGACAAAGGTTTTGGTTATTGCGTGGAGACGTTTATTAACCACAACCGAAAACTCACTACTTGATTTGTAGTCCAGCTCAACGGTGTATACCGCCTTGCTGTCAGAGTCAGTCAACCGTTGCTCCATATCGGCAAACCACGCGGCAAGCTTTTGCTGATCTTGCTTGAGTTCATCGCTGATCACATCCATATAGGCAAACTGCTCCAGGAAAATCTCATCATAGCGTCTGGATAAACGGTTGTTGATGCTGTCTACATCGGTAAACAGTTTGGCCAGTTTTTCCAGGCCCTGCCCTTGAATCGGCGGCGCAGATACGTCGGTAAAAAGCTGGGCTTTATCCAGCGCGAGCTGAATCAGGTATTCATTCAACTGGGCATCGTCTTTAACGTAATGCTCTTGCTTGCCTTTTTTAACTTTGTATAACGGCGGCTGGGCAATGTAGATATAGCCTTTTTCGACGATTTCGGGCAATTGGCGGTAAAAGAACGTCAGCAACAGGGTTCTGATATGCGATCCATCGACGTCCGCATCGGTCATGATGATAATGCGATGGTAGCGCAGCTTGTCCAGGTTATATTCGTCCTTGCCTATGCCGCAGCCTAACGCGGTAATTAATGTTCCGACTTCTTCCGATGAAATCATTTTGTCGAATCGCGCTTTCTCTACGTTAAGGATTTTTCCTTTCAACGGCAAAATGGCTTGGGTACGACGATCCCTGCCCTGCTTTGCCGATCCGCCCGCAGAATCCCCTTCCACCAGGAACAGTTCGGATAACGCGGGATCTTTTTCCTGGCAATCGGCCAGTTTGCCCGGCAACCCGGCAATATCCAATGTGGTTTTGCGGCGCGTCAAATCACGCGCTTTACGGGCTGCTTCCCTAGCGCGGGCGGCCTCAACAATCTTGCCGACGATAGCTTTGGCTATTTGCGGTTTTTCCAGCAGGAATTCTTGCAGTTTCTCGCTCATCGTCGATTCGACCAGCGGTTTAACTTCTGATGAAACCAGCTTGTCTTTGGTTTGAGAGGAAAACTTAGGGTCAGGCACTTTAACCGACAATACTGCTGTCAGACCTTCTCGTGCATCATCACCGGTGGTTTGTACTTTTTCTTTTTTAGCCAAGCCGCTGGCTTCAATGTATTGATTGATGGTTCGTGTCAAAGCGCCACGGAAACCGGCCAAATGGCTGCCGCCGTCGCGTTGCGGAATGTTGTTGGTGTAGCAAAACACATTCTCTTGGTAGGAATCGTTCCACTGCATCGCCACTTCGACGGTAACACCTTCCTTTTCGGCAACGAAATGGAATACTTCCGGAAACAGCGGCGTTTTGTTTTTATTGAGATGTTCGACAAAAGCGCCTATGCCGCCTTCAAACTCAAATACGTCTTGTCTGTCGGAGCGCTCGTCTTCCAGGCTGATGCGTACGCCGGAGTTCAGGAACGATAACTCCCTGAGCCTTTTTGCCAGGATATCGTAGTGAAACTCGACATCGGTAAACGTTTCGGAGCTGGGCTTGAAGTTAATCAAGGTGCCGGAGCCTTCGGCAGGCCCTACTGCAGCCAAAGGAGCGACCGGCTCTCCCATACGGTACTGCTGCTTGTAAAGCTGCCCGTTCTTGCGGACTTCAAGGTTCAGCTCTTCGGATAAGGCATTTACAACTGACACCCCGACGCCGTGCAAGCCGCCGCTTACCTTATAAGCGTTATCATCAAACTTACCGCCGGCATGCAGCACAGTCATAATGACTTCCGCCGCTGACCTGCCCTCTTCTTTATGAATGTCAACAGGAATGCCTCGGCCATCATCAGAAACAGAAACTGAGCCATTGCTGTGAATAATTACTCTGACTTCTTTACAGTAGCCTGCCAAAGCCTCATCTATCGAGTTATCGACGACTTCAAAAACCATGTGATGCAATCCGGAACCGTCATCCGTGTCGCCGATATACATGCCCGGTCTTTTCCTTACGGCGTCCAATCCTTTTAATACTTGAATATTGGTGCTGTCGTATTCAGGCCTAGCAGTTACAGCGGCCGTTTGGCTTGACGTTTCGACAACTTGATCACTGGAGTTACTCATGATTGTTTTTTTCCTATTGGTTGCGAATGTTCCACGTGGAACACTACACGGATTTTATGGTGCCATGTTCCACGTGGAACATTTTATAATTTTGTATCTGGCTTAAATCGCCAAAATCAATTTCTTCTGTAGCCGTTATAAATACCTGACATGCCATCTCTGACAAGTAACGCAGTAACTTAGCACGGTTAACTACATCAAGTTCTGCCGCAAAATCATCAATCAATATGCAGCCGGTCTGGCTCTGTTCATTGGCAAGCAGCTGAACCTGTGCCAGTTTCAAGCTCATGACCAACAGCTTTAATTGGCCTCGTGAAACAAAATCCTTTGCTAACCGGTTATTGATTAATAATTGAAAATCCCCGCGATGCGGTCCACTATGCGTAAATCCGTAACGCAAATCTTTATCCTGATCTTCGATTAAGACCCGACTCAGTTCTTTTGACGTATCCCAACCTGATACAAGCTTCAGATCAATTCCGTCAAGGGAAAGAAATCTGTCGACAATCTCGATAAAAACCGGCTTGAATTTTTGCAAATATTGCTGACGGTAGCTATCGACTATTGTACCGTAATATACGAGTTCATTATCCCAAACATTGATCTGCTCCAGCCGTCTTGTTTTCAACAGCGCATTCCGTTGTGTCAGGGCTTTTTTAAACTTTCGCCATGCCGACAGGAAATTATGTTCGTTATTAAAAACACCCCAATCCAAAAATTCTCTTCTGACTTGCGAGCCGGCATCGAGCAGTTCATAGCTTTTGGGATGAATAAGCTGCAATGGCAATGCGTAAGCTAGATCCGACCGTTTTTGAGTCGACTGCTGGTTAATGCGAATCTCGATAGTTTTACCATCAAGCTGGATTCCCAAAGGCAAGTGGTTGCCATTTCTCTGCAAGATTTGCGCTGAAACTACCAGATGATTTTGATTAAAATTGATTACAGACTTGATGGCTGACGAGCGAAAAGACTTCGCTCGTCCCAAGATAAAAATGGCTTCAATAAGTGCGCTTTTTCCACTGGCATTTTCACCGACAATAAGATTGATCGCAGGTGAAGGATACATAGATTCCTGTTGGATATTCCTAACGCCGTAAATATCCAATTTCAACAAACTCATAACTGCAATATTACAGTCTCATGGGCATAACAATAAACTTATACCCGCAATCGCCAGGTTCATCGATAAAACAGCTACTGGCATTGCTCGCAATCGTCAGAACCGCAAGCTCGGAATCCAGGTTTGAAACAGCGTCCAATAAGTACTGGGCATTAAAAGCAATCGTTAATGGCTCGCCTGTGTATTCAATAAACAGCTCTTCCTCGGCTTCATCATGTTCTGGGTTATGAGTGCTGATTTTCAGGCTGTCAGGCTTAATGTCAAAAGTTACGCCCTTGAATTTCTCATTCGACAAGATGGCGACCCGGGTCAATGCTTCTTTTAATAACTGTTTTTGAATGTGGATTTGGTTGAAAAACTCCTGCTGAAAGACTTTACCAAAATCAGGATATTTAGAATCCACCAGTTTTGCCGAGAAAATCAGGTTCTTGATAAAAATTCTAATATTGTTGCTGGAAAACTCGACTTTCAATTCAGCATCCGGATCGTCAAGCAATCGGCTCAGTTCGAGAACGCCTTTTCTCGGAAGAATAATCCGGGTTTCTAAACCGGTAGCCTGATCCAGGATATCCTCATAAATGGACAAGCGGTGTCCATCCGATGCAACCAGCTTCAACTTACTGTTGGAAACATTAAACAACAAGCCATTCAGATAATAACGGACATCCTGATTAGCCATGCAAAATACTGTTTTATCCAGTGCTTTTTTGAATTTACCGGCATTGATAAACAAGTGGCTCTCTAATTCCGATTCAGCAAACTCAGGATAATTATCTGCCGGCAGACAGCTCAACGAAAAACGGCTGCGGCTGGAGGCGATTTTTACTTTATCGTCTTGCAACTCAAGTTTGATTTCAGCTCCATTGGGTAAAAGCCTGCAAATGTCCAGGAATTTTCTGGCCGGTACCGTAATTGAACCGGGTGTCGCCGTTGCGATATTAATTTTTGCAATGATCTGAATCTCCAGATCAGTCCCCGTCAAAATAAGCTGGTCTTCTTCAATAACCATCAGGACATTGGAAAGAATAGGCATCGTTTGCCTCTTTTCTATCACGCTGACTATTTGCTGCAACGGAAGCAGAAGCTCTTCTCTATTAATAATAAATTTCATAAAAGAATATTTTTATATTATTACTACTAGCTTAAAAGGAAACTGTTGATAACATGTTTTTATCCTTAATAATCAACTAGCTGGGTTGTTATAAATAATGTGGTTAAGGATGCTATTCTAACGTGTACGGCTTGTAGTTAAAAAAACGACATTAGCAAAAATGCATTTTATCCACAGGTTGCTCCAGGTTAATGCGACAGGGTTCTCAACAGGTTGGAATAATCTTCCGCGATTTTGTTATCAGCCTCTTTTAACTCGGAAATTCTTTTGCAGGCATTCATTACCGTGGTGTGATCGCGACCGCCAAATGCATCGCCGATTTCAGGAAAGCTGTGCGATGTCAGCTCCCTGGCAAGACTCATAGCTATTTGCCGTGGCCTGGTAATGGACTGCTTTCTATTTTTAGAAGACAAATCGGCAACGCGAATTTTAAAATACTCGGCAACCGTTTTCTGGATATTGTCGATATTGACCAATTTATCCTGCAATGAAATTAAGTCATGCAGCGCTTCCTTGGTGAATTCGATGGTGATTTCGCGACCGGTAAATTGGGCATTGGCAATGACCCGTCGCAAGGCGCCTTCCAGATCCCGAACGTTGGATGGAATCCTCTTGGCGATAAAGAAAGCCACATCCTGAGCCAGCTCAATATTAACCAAAGCGGCTTTCTTCATTAAAATAGCGGCTCTAGTTTCCATATCCGGAGGCTCGATTAAAACAGGAAGCCCCCAGCCAAACCGCGATTTCAAGCGGTCTTCAAGGCCAATAATTTCTTTCGGATATTTGTCACAGGTTAAAATCACCTGATGCTTCTTTTCCAGCAGCGTGTTGAAAGTATGAAAAAACTCTTCCTGAGAGCGCTCCTTACCTGCAAAGAATTGAATATCGTCAATTAAAAGCACATCAACACCGCGATAGAATTCCTTAAAGGCATTAATCGCATTTTGTTGCAATGCCTTAACCATATCTTGGACGAACTTCTCAGAGTGCAGATAAACGACAGTCGCTGACGGATTTTTTTGCAAAACCGCATTGCCTATCGCATGCATCATATGGGTTTTACCCAAACCTGAACTGCCGTAAATAAGCAGTGGATTATAAGCTTTGCCGATATTTTCAGAAACTTGTATTGAAGCAGCCCTTGCCAACTGATTGGATTTACCTTCAACAAAATTATCGAACGTAAACGCTTTGTTTAGATAATTAGGACTGGCTTTTTGGGGGCCGGCAGGCTTGACGATTTTGGCGGCCGTCGCAACGGTTGAATTTTTGGAACCGATTTCCAGACTTAAATTTAATGTTCCGTTGGAAAACTCATGAATGGTTTCTTCAATCTTTGCAAAATGATGCTCTTTAACCCAGTCCAACACAAACCGGTTAGGAGCCAGTAATTTTATTTGTTCGTCAGTTTCTATGGCCTGAAGGGGTCTTATCCATGTACTGAAGTCAGAACCCGAAATTTCATTTTCAAGTTTAGAAAGACAATTGTTCCAAATTGAGCTCATTAAAATAGTAGAAGTTGATTATAATTAATAGTGTAATTTTGCTTTTTATCACTGTACAGCAATAAAACATTGGTCTATAGAATTGACAGGCCTAGTGGTTTATTTTATCATCCGCTGTCTTTTTTATCTGTTTTTGTTAACACTCATCCGATCAGGCCATAAGTAAAATGAAAAGAACATACCAACCAAGTAAAATCAAACGCGTAAGAACTCACGGTTTTCGTGCAAGAATGGCGACCGTAGGCGGCCGTAAGGTTCTTAACGCTCGCAGAGCAAAAGGTCGCGCCCAGTTAACTGTCTAGTTGACGGTTGGTGGCTGAAGAAATTTTTAGTTTCCCCCCGCAGTTACGGTTAAAAAAGCCGGCTGAATATAAAAAGGTTTTTGCTAAGCCTGTAAAATCAAGCGACCAATATTTTACCTTATTAGCCATAAAGAATGATTTTGATCATCCGAGGCTAGGCTTGGCAATTGCTAAAAAAAATATAAGAAAGGCAGTGCAAAGGAATGTGATTAAACGAACTGTCCGGGAAAACTTTAGAATGAAACAACATGGTTTGGGGAATATTGATATTGTTGTTTTGGCTCGTAGAGAAGCCGTAGATGCTCCGCTGGATTTGTTAAGAAAATCATTGGAAAGGCATTGGCTTAAGTTGGTAACCCGATGCGATTCATACTCATAGCAATTATAAGGTTTTATAAATACTTTATTAGTCCCCTGCTTGGAAACAGATGTCGTTTCTATCCAAGTTGTTCAAGTTATTCTCTGGAAGCGCTTCAGCTCCACGGGGCCATTATCGGCTCTTATCTCACCCTCAAAAGATTATTAAAATGCCATCCGTTCCATGAAGGTGGCATTGATCCCGTTCCGGAAAAATTTGGTAATAAGAATGGATAATATAAGATTTGTACTGATCGTTACTTTTGCAATGCTTGTTTTTATGCTGCAGCAAGCCTGGCAACTGGATTATGGCCCGAAACCTGAAGTTGCCGCTATTACAGACCCTTTAGCCAATACCAAAGAAGATCTACCTTCCGCCGCTGGGGCATCAGCCCAAACAGAGCCGGCAGAGCAAAATACCGCAGCCGTTCCATTATCAACGACGTCCTCCGTCAATGTCATCAATGTTAAAACCGATGTGCTGGCTCTTCAAATTGATCTGAAAGGTGGCACCATCCAGAATCTGGATCTGCTGAACTACCCGATAGAAAAACCCAACACTGTTGTAGACAAATTACGCACAATGATTGGTTTGCCTGTTGCGGAAAAAAACACCAATCCGGTACGCTTATTTGATAGTAGCCAAGAAAAACTATTTGTTGCGCAAAGCGGTTTAATTGCCGACAGCGGTTTTGCGACGGTGCCGACTCATCACACGGTATTTAAGGCTGAAGCAACCAGCTACGATCTAAAACCGGGACAAGACAGTTTAACAGTGCCGTTAACATGGACTGATAATAATGGCCTGACTGTCACCAAACTGTTTACCTTTAAACCCGGCAGTTATGAGATAACACTGGAACAGAAAGTAAAAAATGATTCCGGCAAACCTTGGTCAGGCAGACAATACAGCCAGTTACTTAGAGTTCCCGATACTTCCAGTAAAGGCGGAATGCTGACTGGCGGTATGAGAGCTTACGACGGCGGCGTTATTTATACCGAAAAAGAAAAATACCAAAAAATCGGCTTTGATGACATGGCTGATGAAAATCTTGATGTTGCGACCAAAGGCGGTTGGACAGCAATGATTCAGCATTACTTTGCTTCTGCGTGGATTCCGCCTGCCGATCAGGAGAATCACTTCTATACCAAGGCATTGAATGACAGACAATACGTTATCGGCACTTATTCTCCAGCGGTCACCGTTAACGCAAATTCAGACGCGCAATTTGTTGCCAAATTATTCGCTGGCCCTAAAATTCAGCCGATGATGGAAAACATTGCGCCAGGTCTTGAATTGACTGTTGATTACAGCTTTTTGACCTTTATCGGCAAACCGATTTATTGGTTATTAAACCAGATCCACGATGCCGTCGGTAACTGGGGCGTGGCTATTATCGGCGTAACACTGGTTATTAAATTGCTGTTTTTCCCATTGTCGCAATCCAGCTATAAATCAATGGCCAAAATGCGCAAAATTCAGCCGCGTCTTAAAGAACTGCAAGAGCGTTTTGCTGACGACAGACAGCGTTTCAATACCGAAATGATGGCGTTGTATAAAAAAGAGAAGGTCAATCCATTGGGCGGCTGTTTGCCGATCTTGGTGCAGATCCCGGTATTCATGTGCTTATACTGGGTATTGAGCGAGACCGTTGAATTTCGTCAAGCGCCTTTTATGTTGTGGATACAGGATTTATCGATACAGGATCCGTTTTATGTACTGCCGGTCATCATGGGCATCACCATGAAAATCCAGCAAAGCTTAAACCCTGCTCCGATTGATCCGATACAGGCTAAGGTAATGAAGATGTTCCCTATCGTCTTTACCATCTTCTTCCTGTTTTTCCCGGCCGGTCTGGTTTTATATTGGGTAGTCAACAACACCCTGTCTATCATCCAGCAGACCATTATCACCAAGCAGATAGCTAAAACTGCTTAACCCAGGTTAAAGTGGATATTGAAAACCTAGATACCATTGCAGCTATTGCAACACCGCCAGGGAATGGCGGTGTCGGCATCATTCGCATCTCGGGCGCTTTAGTTCCCGAAATCGCCAAACATCTCATCCGCCGCGCCTGTTCCCAACAGGCCAGCGGCATACACTCCATCCCTGGAGATAATAAAAAATTAACTCCCAGACTGGCTCAATACTCATCTTTTACCGATGAAGACGGCTCAACCATCGATTCCGGTATTACCCTCTACTTTCCGGCTCCGGCCTCGTACACCGGCGAAGACATACTTGAGCTTCAAGGCCACGGCGGTTCGGTTGTATTGGATATGCTGCTGCGGCGCGTTTTATCGCTGGGTGCCCGCTTAGCCAATCCCGGCGAATTTACCGAACGCGCATTCCTTAATAATAAACTCGACTTGGCCCAGGCCGAAGCGGTTGCCGATTTGATTGAAAGCAGCACCGAACAATCGGTGCGCTCGGCGCAAAAATCAATGCAGGGCGTTTTCTCTGTACAGGTCAATGAACTGGTTGAAGAGTTGACCGAGCTCAGGACTTATGTCGAAGCGGCGATTGATTTTGTCGATGAAGAAATCGATTTTCTGACCGACGGCGTGGTCGAAAACCGGATGGTTAAAATACTGAACCGCATCGAGCAAATCCAAAAAACGGCACAACAAGGTCGCCTGCTGCGCGATGGCATGACTGTGGTATTGGCCGGCAAACCGAACGCCGGAAAATCCAGCCTACTCAATGCGCTGGCCGGGCATGAAGCCGCGATTGTCACCGACATAGCCGGAACCACGCGTGACGTATTGAAAGAGCGCATCCAGCTGGACGGCATGCCTTTGCATATCATCGACACCGCAGGCCTGCGTGAATGCGACAATGCGATAGAGCAGGAAGGCATCCGCAGGGCTCACCAGGAAATCAAAAACGCCGATAAAATTTTATTGCTGATCGATGCCAGAGAACCGGACGTAGAAGCGATATTAAAAACCCTGCCGCCCGGCGGCAACATCACTCAGGTCTATAACAAAATAGACCTGCTGGGACTGGAACCGGAAATCAAACAGACGGAACTCGGCACTCAAATCTACCTGTCGATAAAAACCGGCGACGGCATGGAACTGTTAAAGCAGCACCTCAAACAGAGCGTCGGTTTCAACGAGGCGACCGATAATGTTTTCATCGCCCGACGACGGCATATCGAAGCTTTAAACAAAGGCCATGAGTTTGTCGAAAGCGCGTTAAGCCAGTTAAGAAGCAGTCAGGCTGGAGAACTGGTCGCCGAAGATTTAAGGCAAGCGCAAAACAGCCTTGCGGAAATTACCGGAAAATTCACCTCGGATGATTTGCTCGGGAAAATATTTTCCAGCTTTTGTATCGGCAAGTAATTACCTCACCTGGCATGGGGTTCAGCCAAGCCTAATCGAATACTGAGCTTCTGGCTGCAGCTTCCAATAGTAGAATCCCCAAGCTCTTCCAATATCGAGTAGTCGCAATATGCATCAACTTTCCGCTTTAATCGCGAGCCGTTTTAGCAAACGGTGAAAATTGCCCCGATCTAGCCCCAGCATGCGTGCTGTAGCAGCCATATTGCCCTGTTGGGCCGTAAGCTGTTGTTGGATGAGCTGGCGTTGGAAATCGTCAACTGCGTTTTTAAAATCGATTGGTGCAGATAAAGCTTTCGATGTATCTGCTACAGTTTTAATAGGTGCATCAATCAATGGCTTCGGCACTATATCCAAATAAGCCAGAGATATAGTTATAAAATCCGCTTGCCGATTTGCCGGTGTTGCAGATTTTAGCGCCGCCCGGCTGAGTAAATGCTCCAATTCGCGGATATTGCCCGGCCAGTGGTAGTCCAATAAGGCCTTCTTGGCATCCTGATCCAAGCGCAACTTTTTAATGCCAAGGCGCTGCTGGTTTCTTTCCAGAAAAGCCCCCGCCAGCAACAACACGTCTTTTCCCCGCTCGCGCAATGCCGGAACGTGCATTGGATAAACGGCCAGACGGTGGTAAAGATCCGGCCTAAACTGCCCCGTCGCAACTTCCTGCTGCAAGTTACGGTTGGTTGCGGCAATAATCCGCACATTAACCTTGATTTGTTTATCGCTGCCGACGCGCTGTATCTCGCCATTTTGCAAGGTGCGCAATAGCTTGGCCTGAAGCGAAAGCGGCAGTTCGCCGATTTCATCGAGAAAAATCGTGCCGCCGTTGGCCAGCTCGAATTTACCGGCCCGGTCGCTGGTCGCGCCGGAAAACGCGCCTTTGATATGGCCGAATAATTCACTCTCGGCAATACTCTCAGGCAATGCCGCGCAATTGACGTAGACCATGACTTGATCGGCGCGATTCGATTCCAGATGAATGCGCCGGGCAACCAACTCTTTACCTACGCCGGTTTCACCCAAAATCAACACGGCCAGTTCAGACGGCGCGACGATGGAAATTTCATTGCGCAATTTCCGCATGCATTCGCTGTCGCCGATCATGCCGTGATCAGTGTTTTCCTTGAATAACGCCTGGGTCGCATAGCGCACCCGCTGTTCCAGCAAGGTAATCAGCTCCGCCGCTTTGACCGTTGCTGCAGTCAGGCTGATAAAAGTGTCCAGCTGGACCGGGTCTATATTGTCGAAAGTGCCGGGAGATAGCGCATCCATCGTTAAAACGCCCCAGGGTTCGCCATCGATAAACAGCTTGACGCCCATGCAGTCATGCACCAGCAGTTCATCGTTATCGGTTTCAATCAAACCGTCATAGGGATCGGGGAGGTCGGAGTCGGCGGCAAAGCGTACCGATTGATCGGAGGCCAGGATCTGAGCCAAACGCGGATGCTCGCTGATGATAAAACGCCGTCCCAGGGTATCTTCCGACAAGCCGTTAACCGCCAGCGGTATCAGGCAAGGATCTTCAAACTTGAGCAACGCGGACGCATCGCAAGGAAAAATACGGCATAAATGCGCTAATAAGCGCTGGTAGCGCTGTTCTGCCGACATGTTGGTAGATAGGTCGGCAACAATGGAAATCAGCGAGCTGGAAAATAAGTTTGTCGTCATAGTGATAACGCCGATGTCAATTAGACAACTTAATAATGATGTTAATAGCACAACAATACCTTGATTAAACCAGAAAATACAAGGTTTTTCGCTTGGCATGGTAAATGCTCTTACCTATGGGATTGGGAAAAATCCAATAAACCCGAAAAACTGTGTTCGATCTTAATTAAAGCTATTCAAGCTTGAGGAGAGTACCTGATGTTTTGTTACCAATGCGAACAAACCGACCGCACCAATGCCGTCAGCGGTTGCGCAACCGCCAAAGGCATGTGCGGCAAAGATGCCACGACTTCCGATTTGCAGGATTTGCTGATATACGGTGTCAAGGGCATTGCCCAATACGCTAAGCGCGCTCGTGCCCTGAATGCTCCGGATAATGCAGCAGGAGACTTCATGCTGTACGCGATGTTCACGACATTGACCAATGTTAACTTCAACGCGACCCGCTTTGTTACGTTGATACATCAAGCTGCGCAGATACGGGACCGGGTCAAGGCGAGCTATACTCAGGCAGCGCTAGCGTCTGGCCTTACGCCTGAACAACTCACCGGCCCTGCTGCCTGGGAGCCTGACGCCGACATGGGCGGGATGCTCAAACAAGCTGCCGGTGTGGGCATTAATGCCGGACTCGACCAGGTCGGCCCAGACATTATCGGCCTGCGTTCGTTAGTGCTTTACGGCCTCAAAGGCGTTTGTGCCTATGCACACCATGCCTATGTGCTGGGCAAGGAAAGCGAAACGATTTATGCCGGGATCGAAGATGCGCTGGATTTTTTAAGCACTGACCCAGACGATGTTGAAGCGTTGCTGAATCAGGCCATGGCGTTGGGTACTTTAAATCTTGCGGTGATGGCATTATTGGATGAGGCCAACACCGGTACTTTCGGTGCGCAACAGCCGACCCAAGTACGCGTCACGCCAGTCAAAGGCAAAGCCATTCTGGTGTCCGGCCACGATCTCGGCGATTTAGCCGCTTTGCTGGAACAAACCAAAGACACAGGCATCAACATTTATACCCACGGCGAAATGCTGCCCGCCCACGCTTACCCAAAACTCAAGGCTTATACGCATCTGGTCGGCAATTACGGCGGCGCTTGGCAGGATCAGCAAAGAGAGTTTGCCGAATTTCCAGGCCCCATTTTGATGACCTCCAACTGCATCATCGAGCCACAACCCCAATACCGTCAGCGCATTTTTACCGCAGGACCGGTAGGCTGGCCCGGTGTGCGCCATATCAGCGACAAGAATTTTGCGCCGTTAATTCAAGCCGCCAATGCATTACCCGGTTTCAACGAGGATATCAGCGAAAAATCCGTCACTGTCGGTTTTGGCCGCGATGCAGTTCTAGGCGTGGCCGATAAAGTGATTGACGCGGTCAAGTCCGGCGCTATTAAGCACTTCTTCCTGGTAGGCGGCTGTGACGGCGCCGCCCCCGGCCGCAACTACTACACCGAGTTCGCCGAACAGGCCCCGCAGGATACTGTAGTGATGACCTTGGGCTGCGCCAAATATCGTTTTAATCAGCATGATTTCGGCGACATCGGCGGCATCCCTCGCCTGCTGGATTTAGGACAATGCAACGACAGTTACTCGGCAATCAAGATCGCCACCGCGCTGGCCGGTGCGTTTGAATGCGGCGTGAACGACCTGCCCTTGTCTCTGGTCGTGTCATGGTTTGAGCAAAAAGCCGCGGCAGTACTGCTGACCTTGCTGGCGTTGGGCATCCGCAATATTCGCCTTGGCCCCACCCTGCCCGCTTTCCTGACGCCTAATCTGGTGCAGGTGCTGGTCGATAAGTTTGGATTACAGCCCATCACCACCGCACAGGCTGACATCGAAGCATCGTTGACGCGCAAAGCGGCTTAATCCTCCCCTGCGTTGCCGGAACTTTCGTAAGTATTCCGCCCTCCTTTGAAATCCCCCTTTTTCAAAGAGAGTCTGAACGTTTACTGACCTTCCGGCAACATTTTTTCTGGAGACCAGATAAGACATGAATACTTACGCTATTGAACTCACAACCCGCGACGGAGAACAGTTTCGTTTCGAATGCGCCGATGACCAGAATCTGCTGGAAGCCGCAGCCAGCGCCCGTATCGTATTACCTGCCCAGTGCGGACAGGGCAATTGCGGCACTTGCTATGCCAATGTTTCTGAAGGCGAGTATTTCCTAGATAAACACAACCCGGCCGCGCTGCCAGCAGACGATAAAACAGAAGGCGGCACCCTGCTCTGCTGCACCTTTCCACGCAGTGATTTACATATTGATCTGCCTTTTGGCCATGATCGCATTCTGATCGGTGAAATCAAGGTCAGAAACGCCGAAATTACCGCTATCGATGCTGTCGGCGAAAACACCTTGCGCCTGGAATTGCGCTTAGCGCCGGACAAAGACGGCACCAGTGTTGCCGAATTTGAGCCCGGCCAGTTCATGGAATTGGAGGTGCCGGGGCAAGATATCAAGCGTGCCTACTCGCTTGCCAATACCGGTAACTGGGAAGGTCGATTGGAATTTTTAATCCGGCTGCAACCCGGCGGGCTTTTCTCCACTTGGCTTCGGGGACAGGCGGCTGTCGGACAGACCCTGATCGTCCACGGCCCCAAAGGTGCCTTCGGCTTGTCTGAAAGCGGCCTGAGACCGCGCTGGTTTGTGGCTGGCGGTACCGGTTTGGCGCCGATGCTGTCGATGTTAAGGCGTATGGCGGAGTTCCAGGAACCGCATCCGGCCCGGCTTTATTTCGGCGCAAACCGCACCGAAGAATTGTTTTGCCAGGCCGAGCTGAAAGCGTTGCAGTCAGAACTGCCCCAGCTTCAGTTAAATTATTGCGTATGGAAGCCTGATGATAATTGGCAGGGCTTTTGCGGTACGCCGGTTGATGCCTTGGCCCAAGATCTTGCAGATGCGGCTGTTTTGCCGGATATTTACCTATGCGGTCCTCCTGCATTAATAGATGCTGCCGAAGCAGCCGCTAAAGCCAAAGGCGTACCCGATGAACAAATATTAAGTGAGAGATTTTTGCCGGCTTAAAGACCGGGGAGATCTGAAACGAGCGTTCAGGTAGGAGTCGAAGTAATTTGGAAGGAAGTATCGGCTTGTGGCCGAAAAACGGAAAGCGGTAAAAACCCTATCAGAAAAGCAAATGATCTCCTGATAGGGTCAGGTCATTCTTAGATTAAGCTTTTCAAACCTTCAAACTTTTTAGCAGCATCTTTTAATGCTTCTACTGATTCGTCTTTTTTGCCTTCTTGAGCGAGTTTTCTGGCTGATTTCAGAACGTTGTTAGCTGATGAACGGGCTCTATCAACTTTATCGTTAGCATTGATTTCTTTGCTTAAATCCGATGCATCTTTGATAAGATCGGCAAGTGCATCGCCCTCTGTGCCGGCAGCCGCAGCGTCAATCGCAACTTTAATTTTAGCGCTTACATTGTTAATCGCATCAGCGGGAGCATAGGTAATTCTACCTTTATCAGTTTCTGCCATAGCTGAAGTTGAAACAGCACCCAAAGAAGCTGCAATTAATGAAGCCAGTAAGATTTTTTTTAACATTTTCATATTCCACTCGACAAGTGATTGTTATATTTTAATTAAATTGGATGTGTAACTATTTATACCAATAGCCATATACCGGCATAAATTCTAACACATATTGAAACTGTACAACCAGCAGTCGAAGAATGAAAAAAGCGATTTTTAGTGTGGTTTATTTTTGAATTAAAAATCAGATTCAAACACACTAAAAAATGATTGAATCTGACTTAACAGCTTGTGACTTAGTGACCGGCGTCGTAAGTGACTTTCATTTCTTTAAATTGAGCTAAACTGGCTTTTAATGTTTCTTCTGCTGACTTAACGTCACCGTTGTCAACAGCTTCACGAGCCACTCTCAATTTATCATTGGCTCTTTGACGAAGACGTTCAGTTAGCTCATAACGAAACTCTTTTTGCAGTTGGCGAGCTTCAGCGATGGTGTTTGAAGTTTCTTCTTTGCCGGCGCCTTTTTCTATCAGACTAATCGCCTCTTCGATTTTAGCAATCGTACCTTCAGCAGCTTCTCTAACAACAGCATTGCCATCTTTCTTTTCAGCTGCAAAAGCTGTTGATGAAATTGCAGTCATGGACATTGCGATAGCAACAGAAACTACGATTTTATTTAATACTTTCATTCGTTAAACCTATGTTGTTATATATTTTTGTGTTTAGCATAACTATTAAAAATGAGAGTTAATGCTAAAAAGCAAAATCCAACATAATGAATGGCTAATACTGCGCGGCATTCTAGCACAGAAAAAATTAATTGCTTGATTTTAAAGAAATAATTACCTTTAAAATTAAATGGTTATAGGGTCTCGCATAGCTGCCGTCTTATCACTCAGATGAAAATAGCATTTATAAAAACAACGTTATTCATCATCTCTTTTAACGTCAAGAACCATTTCCCCAGCCTGATCTTCGGACACAATAAATAAAATAGGCCGGCAGCAAACCGAACAGTCTTCGTAATATTGCTGAGGCCCGGAGCTGGTATCTACCAATACGTCTAGGGATTCGCCGCAATAGGGACAAACAATAATGATTTCATCGAGATCGTGCATGACTAAACCTTTCTAAGTAAAGAATCCAACCAGGGCAGGGGCAGAATGCGTTTAAGAAAGCCAAACAGATAGGTTGGGAAAGTAACGTAATAGTGCATTCTAGGTTGTTTGGCTTCCAGCGCGTGGATAACTTTTTTGGTAACGGCAAAAGCCGGGAGCGTAAACGGAACGGCGGCCCCTTCTTTTTGCAAGCGGGCCTCTATGGTTTGATAAATTTCTTTATGATAGCTGTGCGTGGTATCTATATTTTTCTTATAGAGAGCAAGAGAATTTTTTCTGAAATCGGTCAGAATCGGACCAGGTTCAATCAGCGAAATGTGGATATTAGTGCCGTAAAGCTCAAGGCGTAAAGTATCTGCCAAACCTTCCAGCGCAAATTTGCTGGCATTATAAGCCCCCCGATAACGCATAGCGACCAGCCCCAATATTGAACTGTTATAGATAATGCGGCCATGCCCCTGTTTGCGCATCAAGGGAATGATCAGATTAGTCAACTCATGAGTGCCAAACAGATTAGTCTCAAACTGAAACCTGAGTACATCGCGGGATAAATCCTCAACAGCCCCGGGTTGACCGAAAGCGCCATTGTTAAACAGCGCGTCGATTTTGCCGTCCGTTAATTTGATGGCCGAACCGACCGCTTGCTGAATGCTATGGCTGTCGGCCAGATCCAGCTGGATTGCGGTAAAACCTTCCTGTTGCAGCCGGAATACATCATCCTGATTTCTTGCCGAAGCAATAACCGTATGGCCGCGTTTTTTTAATTCAACCGCTGTGGTGTAGCCAATGCCACTGGAGCAGCCGGTAATTAAAATGGTTTTTGACGAGTTCATTGGCAACTATCTGATTAATTCAGGTTCGGTAAATTGGAAATTTTTTCCACTGCTGCAGCTAACTGAAAAGACTAATGTTTTCTTGGTGCTTTGATTATGCAGTTCGGATGATTCAACACGTGTGCATTGCCCTGATGCCAATGCTTTTTGAGCGGCGTTCCCTCTTAAGCGTTCAATATCGGGAAGTCTGGATTGAAAGCTTTGAACTAAAACCGGCAACTGATCCGGAGCATAAGGCGGAATAGAAAAAGCAGAATATTTTTCGGGATTATTTTTAATAAGGAACTGGTTCTTTGCACTTTCGCTCATCGCATCTTGCTTAAGCTGAATTTGTTTTTTGGTGACCTGTTCCTGCTCAAGTTTTTCTTCTTGTTGCTTTTGCTCTAAAGCCTGTTTTTCTTTCTCCTTCTCCTGCAGGTCGGTCAAGCCGCCTGTTTTAACATTAATTTCTATCGCCTTGTATTCTGAATCGCAAGGCTTGGCCTGGTAATCCGTCTTGCCATTAATGTCAGTGCATTTATAAATTCCTGCAAAAGAACAGGTAGAAAAAAGGCTTCCTAAAATAAGCAGTGTAATACGCATTTTTTTCCTCGGTTTTACCATCATAAACAACATTTCCAAGAGTATAGGTGATAAAGACTATTGAGCAGATTTTTTGTTCAAGCTAACAGTAACAAATTAAAGAAATTAAAAAACTACTATTACTATTAGCTAAGTACTGTCTTGTTGATAAACCTATTTTCATATTTAATATCATGCACTTGTGTCTTATGGTAAAGTGCGTTTAAGGTTATCTGCATCTTGTGGATGGGTTGTGGATAACTCAAGCTTCAATGTTATCCACATTTTCATCCACAACTTGTTCAGGATTTTTTAACAGACTTACTCTATGTTGCCTCAGGTAATAACTGTATAAAATAGGCTGCTTTACGTTGAAAAACGCTTTACGGACAATATATTTGTCAGTTGAAAACCAGCTTGTGCTAAACGGGTCGGGTTTTCGTACTGTGATTTAGGAATAAACAACATCATGTCAACTATGCTAGAAAAAAACCGCAATAATGACACTGTTCAACCGGCGTTAATGCGGTTGAAAAACTATATTAATCAAGAGATTATCGGTCAGGATGTGTTGGTTGAACGGATGCTGATCGGCTTGTTAGCTGACGGCCATATTTTGGTTGAAGGCGCTCCGGGCCTTGCCAAGACCCGGGCTATCAATGTGCTGAGCAAAGGCATACAAGGTGATTTTCACCGGGTGCAGTTCACTCCCGATTTGTTACCGGCCGATTTGACCGGTACTGAAATTTACCGTCCTCAACAAGGCACGTTTGAATTCCAGAAAGGGCCTTTGTTTCATAACCTGATACTGGCCGATGAAATCAACCGGTCACCGGCGAAAGTACAGGCAGCTTTACTGGAAGCCATGGCCGAGCGGCAGATTACCGTCGGTCAGGCAACTTATCCTTTGCCAAAACTATTTATGGTCATGGCAACGCAAAACCCTATCGAGCAGGAAGGCACTTATCCGTTGCCGGAAGCGCAGCTGGACCGTTTTTTACTGCATGTGAAAATTGATTATCCGGATGCGGAACATGAAAAAAGTATTCTGCATTTGGCCAGGGAAGAAGCCCGCTCCGGTTCGATAAAAGCAGCCGGCCAGTACGAGCCGATCGATCAACTTACCTTGTTTGCCGCTCGCAATGAAGTATTGGATCTGCATATGGCAGAAAGTCTTGAAAACTACTTATTGCAAATTGTGCTGGCAACCCGCAACCCTGCTGCCTACGGGAAGGATCTGGCAGCCTGGCTGCAATATGGCGCAAGCCCCAGAGCCAGCATAGCGTTGGATCGCTGTTCCAGAGCCAAAGCCTGGCTGGCGCAACGCGATTTTGTCAGCCCGGAAGATATTCAGGATATAGCCTTTGACGTGTTGCGGCACCGCCTGATATTGTCTTACGAGGCGGAGGCCGAAGGCATCACGACCGATCATTTTATTAAAGAGCTTATTGCCAGAGTTGCCGTACCTTGATGTTTTTTGCTAAACAAGCGTCACCTGCCAGCGAATTGGTTTCAGTGTCGTTAAAGACGTTGCTCGACTTGGCCAGACCGGCTGCCGGACTAAACCTGAAACATTCCGCGATACGTGCCGGACAAAGCGGCGGCTATGTCTCTCGGTTTAAAGGCCGCGGCATGGAGTTTGAAGAAGCCAGAGGCTACCAACCGGGCGATGACATACGCAGCATCGATTGGCGGGTTACCGCGCGTACCGGAGAAACGCATACTAAGGTGTTTCGTGAGGAGCGTGAAAGACCGGTATTTATTTCTGTGGATAACCGCCCTGCGATGCATTTTGCTACGCGCGGTGTTTTTAAATCGGTACTCGCCGCCAAGCTCGCAGGTTTGGTTGCGTGGGCAGCCCAATATCATGGCGATAGAATCGGCGGGCAGATATTTACCGGTCATGTGTGTCGTGAACTGAAACCGCAAAACGGTAAACATGCCGTTTTGCGGTTTTTAAACGCCATCTGTGATCAGGATGACGATGGCCGCGCAGAGCAAATCACCATTACGCTGGAACACGTGTTGGCAAGGCTTATGCACCATGCCCGTCCCGGCAGCCGGGTTTATATAATCAGCGATTTTCGCGGCATTAACGATCAGGTTGAATCGTATCTGGCAAAGTTGTCGCGGCATTGCGAGGTGGTGCTGATTTTTGTTTATGATCCGCTGGAAAGCCATTTGCCGGAAAAAGGCCGCTACCGTTTTACCGACGATAAGCGGGATGTGGTTATCGATACCGCCGACCGGCAGCGGCTATTACAATACCAGCAACATTTCACCCAGCGGCTGCAACAGCTGGAGCAGATAGCCAAAAAAATGGGTCTGGCGCTTATCCAATGCAGTACCACAGATGATCCGATACAACGTTTACGATAAATGAATCCAATCCTCGATTTAAAAGACATTCACGAACCTGAAGCCATAGGTTGGTGGCCGCCGGCTATCGGCTGGTGGATATTGGCGCTAGCTATCCCGCTGCTGATTATTTTTCTGGTCTGGTTTTATAAAAGGCTGACCCGCAAGACCGCGATTAAAACCGCCAACAAAATACTGGCTCAAATCAAACAGGATACAAGCCGGGATAACCATCAGAAATTATCCGACCTTTCGGTGCTGATCAGGCGCGTAGCCATCAGCGTATCGCCGAGAGACAAGGCCGCCGGTTTGACCGGACGGCAATGGCTGGCGTTTCTCGACCGTTCGGTAAAAGGCTTGCCGTTCAGTGAAGGAGTCGGCCAGCTTCTGGCAGATGCGCCTTATCGAAAAACGCAGCCCACAGAGTTGGAAATCTCCCAATTAATCAATTTATGCGAAGACTGGCTTAAAGCCCAGACAAAATCATGATTCACTTTGAATGGCCCTGGCTGTTGGCCGCGCTACCGTTGCCGTTACTAATCCGCTGGCTGGTTCCGGCCAAGATGCCGGTGGAGCAGGCGGCATTAAAAGTCCCGTTTCTGGATGACTTCTCCGATGGCGAAACCCGAGCGGTTTCGCAAACCCAGCAATGGCCGCTATGGTTGGCGGCGATTGCCTGGCTGTTATTGGTCGCCGCTTGTGCCAGACCGCAATGGCTGGGTGAACCGATTGAGCAGGCGGTCAGCGGCCGGGACTTGATGCTGGCGGTGGATTTGTCCGGCAGTATGGAAGAGCAGGATTTTGTGATTAACAAGCGGTCGGTCGACCGTCTGACCGCAGCCAAAGGCGTTGCCAGCGATTTTATCAACCGCCGCATCGGCGACCGAGTGGGCTTGATCCTGTTCGGCAGCCAAGCCTATCTGCAAACCCCGTTGACCTTTGACCGGAAAACAGTAATGACCCTATTGAATGAGTCAGTCATCGGTCTTGCCGGCGACAACACCGCGATAGGCGATGCGATCGGCTTGGCGGTCAAGCGTCTTAAAAACGAGCAGACCAATAGCCGGGTTTTGGTGTTGATGACGGACGGCGCCAATACTGCCGGTGAAATCTCACCGCTTAAGGCCGCCGAATTGGCCGCAGCCAATCATCTGAAAATTTACACCATCGGCATAGGCGCGGATGAAATGATTGTGCGCAGTTTTTTTGGTAGCCGCAAGGTTAATCCCTCCGTGGATCTGGATGAAAAATCCTTGATAAAAATTGCCGAAAGCACCGGGGGTCAATATTACCGGGCCAGAAATACCGATGAGCTGAATAATATCTATATGCGGCTGGACGAACTGGAACCGGTCGAAAAAGACAAACAATATTTCAGGCCGCGTAGCGAGTTGTATTATTGGCCGTTATCGCTGGCATTAGGCCTGGCGGCGGTCATTGCGTTGTCCAAGGTAAAATTGTCATGAACATAACCGAATTTCACTTTATCAGGCCGTACTGGCTGCTGACGCTTATACCGTATCTGGCGATACTGGCTGTAATGCTCAGGAACAAGCTGAGTCAGGGTAACTGGTCGGCGGTATGCGATGCCGCATTATTGCCGTATCTGTTGCAGCAAAAAACAGTCAACCAA
This sequence comes from Methylobacter sp., assembly GCA_036560465.1. Taxonomy (GTDB): domain Bacteria; phylum Pseudomonadota; class Gammaproteobacteria; order Methylococcales; family Methylomonadaceae; genus Methylobacter_A. The sequence goes on along the minus strand of DATBRD010000033.1, from coordinate 91,163 downwards.
AGCCGTTGGCCGCTAACGGCAGGAGCTCTTGCCGCATTGCTGGCAATTGTCGCTCTGGCTGGGCCAACCTGGGAACGTTTGCCTTCGCCGGTCTTTAGAAATGATTCAGCCCTGATTATTGCGCTGGACTTGTCCCGGTCGATGGATGCATCTGATATCAAGCCCAGCCGTTTGGTTATGGCGCGCTACAAAATTGCCGACATTCTGAAACAGCGCAAAGACGGCCAGACCGCATTGCTGGTTTATGCCGGTGACGCCTTTACTGTTACGCCGCTGACCGATGATACCGAGACCATCGATAGCCAGCTGTCGGCATTGAATACCGATATCATGCCCAGCCAAGGCAGCAATACCGTGTCGGCGCTGGAAAAGGCCGTTGAACTGTTCAAACAGGCCGGCCTGCAAAAAGGCAGCATCCTGTTGGTTACTGATGGCGTCGATGTGGATAAAACCTTAATCACAGTCAAATCATTGGATAAATATCAACTGTCGATATTGGGTGTCGGAACGGATGACGGCGCGCCGGTCGCTCTGCCTGAGGGCGGGTTTCTTAAAGATGAGCAAGGCAATATCGTGGTGCCCAAACTAAATTCCAGTGAGCTGAGAAAACTGGCGCAGGCCGGTAATGGCGTTTACCAAACCATAACGGCCAATAACGCGGACATTCAAGCCGTGCTAACCAACGTGGACAGATCGGTCCAGCAGCAGGGCAAGCAAAACGATAATCTGGTATTGGATCAATGGGCGGAAAAAGGCCCCTGGCTGTTATTGCTGGTCTTGCCGCTGGCTGCGCTGACGTTCAGGAAAGGCCTGATATGTTTTGCCTTGTTGCTGATGCTGCCGCTGCCGAAAAACAGTTATGCGCTGGGTTGGCAGGATCTGTGGCAGACTAAAGACCAGCTGGCTCAGCAGGCTTATAAAAAACAGGATTATGCCAAGGCGGCAGAACAATTCGAAAACCCGGACTGGAAAGCGGCGGCGCATTACAAGGCGGGAGAGTATGACAAGGCGCTGGAAAGCCTAAAAAGCAGCAAGTCCGAAAGCAATGCTTACAATCAAGGCAATGCGCTGGCGAAAGCCGGTCAGTTGGAAGAGGCTATCAAAGCTTATGAAAAAGCCTTGGCTGTTAATCCTAATGATAGCGATGCCAAACACAACAAGGAGATTGTAGAAAAAGAGCTGGAAAAACAAAAACAGGATCAGAAACAGGACGACAAACAGTCCAAAGATGATTCCCAGCAAAACAAGGATAAAGAACAATCGGAAAAGTCTGGCGAACAACAGTCGGGCCAAAATGACAACGAGGAAAAGCCCGAACAAAAACCGGAGCAGAAGCAATCGGACAAGCAGCCGTCGGATGAAAAACAGCAGCAAGATAAAGCCGAGGAAAAAAAGCCGGAAGATGAAAAGTCCCAGCAAGCAGAGCAGGGCAAAGACGAACAGAACAAGGAGCAAGCCAAAGAGCAAACGCCTGTTAGTGCCGAGCCCTCGGATGAACAAAAACAAGCCGACGAACAATGGCTCAAGAGAATTCCGGACGATCCAGCCGGGCTGTTAAAACGTAAATTTAAATATCAATACGGGCAGCGCGGCCGTCAAGAAAAAGGCAATGCCGATGGTTGGTAAATATGGCCAGTAACCCAATCGCCATTTTCGGTGAAGCGCTGTTCGATCAATTTCCGGACGGTCAGCAAATATTAGGCGGTGCGCCGTTTAACGTAGCCTGGCATCTTCAGGCTTTTAATCAGCACCCGTGTTTTATCGGCCGGGTCGGTAATGATGAAAAAGGCGATGTCATCAGGCAAGCCATGCTGGCTTGGGGCATGGCTGCTGAAAACCTGGCTTGTGATCCCGATCATCCTACTGGAACGGTGCAGGTGATTATCGACGATGGCGAACCCAGTTATGAGATTTTAGCTGAGCAGGCCTACGATTTTATTGCCTCGCAGCCGGATAGTGGCAGGAAGTACGATGTCATTTATCACGGCACTTTGGCCTTGCGTAACCCAACCTCGGCACAGGCGTTGCGGAATTTAACGGCGCAGCACCGGGGCAAGGTTTTTATCGATGTCAATTTAAGAGCGCCCTGGTGGCATAAGGAAACGGTCAACCATTGGGTCGGCAGGGCGCATTGGGCCAAGCTGAATCACGATGAGTTAATGTGCCTGACGCTGCCACAAGACACACTGCAGGGTACGATGCGTTTGTTTCTGGCGCAGCATGAACTGGAGGCTCTGGTGGTCACTTGCGGCAGTCGGGGCGCTCTGGCAGTCAGTCAGGCAGGGGAAAAGGTTGAAGTTGCGCCGACGGCCGATTTGGACGTAGTTGATACCGTCGGAGCCGGCGATGCGTTTGCAGCGGTTTTACTGCTGGGCATGCGGCTGAATTGGTCATTGCAACTGACTATGGAGCGAGCGCAGTCGTTTGCGTCCGCTTTAGTAACCCAAAGAGGGGCTACAGTTCAGGATTTGAGTTTTTATCGGCCGTTTATAGACGCCTGGAACCTTGATTAATCTAAATGATGAACATGAATACGATAAAAAAATTAGTTTTTCTTTTGCTGTTGTCGAGCTTTGTGCCCGGCAACGTCTTTGCGGCACAAATCGGCGTATCGTTCGATCGTAACCCAGTCAGCCTGGATGAGTCTTTCCAGATCATCTTTACTGCCAACGATACGCCGGACAATGACCCGGATTTTAGCCCTCTGGAGCAGGATTTCGAGATACTCGGCCAAAGCCAGAGCAGCAATTCGTCCTGGATTAACGGACGGTCCAGCAGGACCATACAGTGGACGCTGAACGTGATGGCCAAACATCCGGGCAATCTGGTTGTTCCGGCAGTGAAATTTGGCGATGATGAAAGCCAGCCGGCAAGCATCCTGGTGACTCAGGCGACGGCCAGTAAAACCGTCAATACTGACGATGATTTGTTTCTGGAGGTTGAGGCGAACCCGCAAAGCCCTTATGTGCAATCCCAGGTTCTCTACACCGTGCGCTTATACCGGCGGGTCGACATTGCCCAGGCGGCTTTGAATGAACCGGAGCTGAGTGACGCTGTGGTTGAAAAGCTGGGCGATGACAGTAATTACAATACCCAGATCGACGGCGTTAATTACTTGGTCACTGAGCGCAAGTATGCGATTTTCCCGCAAAAAAGCGGTGCCTTAATCATCAAGCCCTTGATGCTGACGGCAGAGGTTATGGCTAGCAACCGACCGAATTTTAACGGTTTTTTCAATTCGCAGATGACCAAAACCAAGAAGATTTCATCCAAATCGGTTACGCTGGATGTGAAACCCACTCCCGCGACTTTTACCGGGCGACATTGGCTTTCGGCGGAACAACTAGTGTTAAAGGAAGAATGGTCGGGCGATAACCAGCAAATGAAAGTCGGCGAGCCGTTGACCAGAACCTTGACGCTACTGGCAAAAGGCACGACAGTCGGCCAGTTGCCCGAGTTAAATACCGGGAAAATTAACGATCAGCTGAAAACCTATCCTGATCAGCCGGTATTGCGCGAACAGAAAAAACCGGAAGGCTTGATCGCGTTCAGGGAAGAAAAAATCGCCATAATCCCGTCCAAAGCGGGCTTCTATAAATTACCGGCGATTGAAATTCCCTGGTTTAACAGCCAAAGCCAAAAAATGGAGATAGCCAAAATACCGGAAACCACCATCACGGCGCTTGAGGCGGCAGGAACTCTGCCGGACATGGCAGCTCCCCTGGCTCCGATGCTGGTGCAACCACCGCAAAAAGCTGAGCAATCGACGCCGATTATCACCCAGCCGCAACAACAAAATACCTGGTTTTGGGTTGCCTTATTCTTGGGGGCTGGTTGGTTGGCGACACTGGTTTATTTGCTGATTAAGCGCCCGGTTAAAAAACCGGCTGCGGAAAAAAGCGCTACGGAAATACGTCTGGAAGACAGCGTCAAAAGTCTGAAAAAAGCCTGTGCCGATAATAATGCCGCAGCTGCGAAAGATGCTTTGCTGGCTTGGGGCCGGCAAAAGTATGGCGCTGCCAGCTTGGGTGCTGTTGCTGAGCTTAGCGATGCGAGACTAAGGGATGAAATTTTACATTTGAACCAGATTTTGTACGGCAAGGAAGCCGGGCAGTGGCAGGGCAAAAAGCTGTTTCAGGCGTTTGTTGAAAATAAAGCCAGAGAAAAGATAGCGGTTACGGACGATGGTAAGTTGGAGCCGCTGTATCGTTTATAAGGATATGACACCACGAAGGCATGAGCGACAGCATGGATTTAGCATTTATGAGCAAGGTGCGCGTGAGTAGTTTGTTGAAGATAATGGCGGCCGGAGTTGTTGCTGTACCTGTTCTCGGGCTATTGATATGGTATATGGCATCGTTCATTCCATATCTTGGCGAGCTTAAGTCACTGGCGGAGCAAGGTGTGAAGATCAAGAAGGACGCTAACCCAGCTTTCTATTCGATAGCTGTGGCGGGAGAAACAACAAATCGAATTCGGTCTTATGCGTTTCGGCAAGCCTATTGGTCATTAGTGGCTGAGAAAGGGAATAGTGGAATGCTCTCTTGGCACCTCAACAATGTGTTGTGGCGAGTTGCGAGCCATCTCCATTTCAACAAAGAAGAAACATTTGGGATATGGGTGGAGTGCTCGCTTTATGGCTGTGGTCGAGGTCTTGAGGAAGCGTCGCAGAAATTTTTCGGAAAAGCAATTAACACGCTTTCTGAAGATGAGTTGGCAGGGTTAGTGGCCTTGGTGAAGAGTCCGAGCATTTACGCTCCAGGGACCCTGCGTGGTCAGGACCGCAAGCGCATGATTTTGGAAAATACCATGAGAACTCGTGAGCCTGGTTCCATCTGACTCACAGCAGCGGCGCAGTCTTCCTCGCTCTTACTCAGGCTCAGCGTGCCGCTTTCGTGATGAAATAATTTTATTCAGCCCGAAACGCTTTCAAATATTCCACTGCCATGAACAGTGCGGCAATTGAGCGGGCTTCGGTGCATTCTCCGGTGGCCAATAATTCATTGATACGGCTTAATTTCCACGGCACAACTTCCAATTCTTCGGGTTCATCGCCTTCCAGTTTTTCGGCGTACAAATCCTGGGCGATGATCACCTCGGTCATGTGTTCCAGATAGGAAGGCGCGATCGAAAAAGAGCTCAGGTGATGGAGGCTTCTGGCGCCAAAGCCGATTTCTTCTTTAAGCTCGCGGTTCGCGGCTTCCAGGAAAGACTCGCCTGCGTCGGTTTTGCCCTTGGGCAAACCCAGCTCATAACGATGCACACCGGCGGAATATTCCCTAATTAACAATACCGTTTCGGCATCCAGCATCGGCACAATCAGCACGGCGCCGCTAGAACTGCTTCGGGCCAGGCGTTCGTAGTTGCGCAGGGCGCCATTGCTAAACTCAATATCCAGCGATTCAATGCGAAACAGTCGGCTGGTCGCAATGGTGGTTTTGTTACGGATGGTTGGTTTTTCAGCCATTGTGCTATTTTAGTAATAATTTTTACAAATATAACGCACTCTAATGATTGATTGGAAAAAAATTGATACCGTTTTGCTGGATATGGACGGAACGCTGCTGGATTTGAATTTTGATAATCATTTCTGGAAGGAGTTTGTGCCGTTAAAATTTGCCGAAAAACAGGGTTTGTCGATAGAAGCCGCAAAGCGGCAGTTGGAGCCGCGATTCAAGAGCATGGAAGGCAAGCTGGAATGGTATTGTCTGGATTATTGGAGCGATGTCTTAGCTCTGGATATCGTCGGGTTGAAAGCGGAAATTTCAGGGTTAATCTCGGTATTGCCACACGTCACAGAGTTCCTGGAAAAAGCGCATCAATCGCCGAAAAAAGTCCATTTAGTTACCAATGCACATCGGGGCAGCTTGGGTCTTAAGATGGAGAAAACCTGCCTGCATAGATTTTTCGACGAGATTATCAGTTCTCATGATTTGGGATTTCCGAAAGAACATGCCGAGTTTTGGCGGTTGTTGCAACAGCGTGTGCCGTTTGAAAAGCAAAGCGCGCTGTTGATTGATGACAGTGTGGCGGTATTGAACGCTGCCGAGCAGTTTGGCATCGCTCACTTAATTTCGGTGAGCAAACCTGATACCAAACAGCCGAAAAGACAAATATCCGGTTATCCGGCTATTGAGGATTTTCGGGAGCTGATGGCTGGGCTTTAGGCTCCCGCTTTTTATTTTGAGCAGGGCGTTTTCCCGTATATTCGGTTTTGGGTTTTCTGGGTCTTCTTTCCGGCTCTACGACTTCGGCTAAAAGGTCGTCTGTAATCGGCAAAATCGGAATCTTTTGCTCGATATACTCTTCGATATCCGGCATCGAATAAGCATATTCCTCACAGATAAAACTGATCGCGACGCCACTGGCGCCAAAGCGAGCAGTACGGCCGATCCTGTGTACATAATCTTCCACATCCTGCGGCAGGTCGTAATTGAACACGTGGGAAACATCGGCAATATGCAAGCCCCTGGCCGCGACGTCGGTCGCAATCAACAGGGTGATTTTGTTTTCCTGAAAATCGCTCAGCAAGCGCTGGCGCTTATCCTGCGGCACATCACCGCTCAGCGCGGCAGTTTTGTAGCCGTTAGCGTTCAGTATGTCCTCGAGCTGTTCGGCACAACGTTTGGTATTAACAAAAATAATGCTGCGTTGAGGTTTGTGCTGGTTCAAGATGCCGACCAGCAACGGAATTTTTTGCTCATTCGACGGGCAAAACGCGCTTTGCTGGATGGCTTTGGAGGTGACTTCCTCGGTTTCGATGCGAATCAAAACCGGATTGTTCATATGCTCATAAGCCAGCTCAGTTACTTTGTAGGATAAAGTCGCCGAGAACAGCATGTTCAAGCGCTGCTCAGGCGGCGGCATACGCCGTAGCAAATAACGAATATCTTTGATAAAGCCCAGATCGAACATGCGGTCGGCTTCATCCATCACCGTGACTTTCACGTTATCCAAAGTGAACGCATTTTGCTTGTAAAAATCGATGATACGGCCGGGTGTGCCGATGATGATATCGACGTCGGCCTTCAGGCTGTCTAATTGCTTTTGATAGTCGGTGCCGCCGTAAATCAGCGCCATTTTAAAATGAAGGTGTTTTCCCAGCTGCAATGCATCCTTATGGATCTGAATCGCTAACTCGCGGGTTGGTGCAAGAATGATAGCCCTTGGGTTTTTGATTTTTTTGCTTTTGGCGATGGCTTTTGGCGCGGGCTTTTCTTCATCGGCAGCATCAACTATATCTTCTGCATCTTCGATTTCGGCATCATTAATTAAATACTGAAAAGTAGCCAGCAAAAAAGTGGCGGTTTTGCCTGTTCCGGTTTGAGCCTGCCCCGCAATATCCTTGCCCCGTAACAGTAAGGGTAGGGCTTTTCTTTGGATCGGGGTGCAGTGGTTAAAGCCGGCGTCTTTTAAGCTGCGTAAGATAGAATCAGACAATTCAAGATTGCTGAAGCGGATTTCTGTTAAATGTGTATTGTTCATAGGCTATAGGATAACGTAAAAATCAAATCAGCTGAAATTGATTGACTACCGGCTTTATCCCTCCTATAGTTTTGGTTTTAACAATTGGAGAAATAAAGTGAGCGATTCAGTCCTTCATGTAAGCGATAGTGAGTTTAACGAAACTGTTCTTAAAGCTGCCGGTCCCGTCCTGGTTGACTATTGGGCTGAATGGTGCGGACCTTGCAAAATGATTGCACCGATTCTGGATGATATTGCAAACGAATACGCCGGCAAGCTGACCGTTGTAAAATTGAATATAGACGAAAATCCGGATACTCCTCAGCACTATGGTGTGCGTGGTATTCCAACATTGATGCTGTTCAAGGACGGCGAAGTGGAAGCGACTAAAGTGGGCGCATTGTCAAAATCAGAACTTGCCAAGTTTATTGATAGCAACATCTAAACTCATTACCCAATTACTTAGATCAAGCTAAGATTCGGCTCAGACCTGTCACAAAAGGTTGGACGGGGCTGAGTACTTGAGTTAAACTTATGCGGTGCGATAATCATGCGCACCCAATCATATCGTCCGATAAACTACATCCCTGAATTATTCCTGTCCTAGTAGTTGCGGTTTAACACCGTAGTTACTTTTCCTTGAGTTTCTTTTATATGAATCTAACTGAGTTAAAACTAAAACAAATAAGTGAAGTTATTGAAATCGCCGAGTCCCTTGGGCTTGAAAATGTTGCCCGGTCGCGAAAGCAGGATTTGATCTTTGCTATCTTGAAAAAACAGGCAAAAGCTGGCGACGATATATCAGGCGACGGCGTGCTGGAAATTTTACAGGATGGTTTTGGTTTTTTACGTACACCAGGATGTTCATATTTAGCGGGTCCTGACGATATCTATGTTTCACCCAGTCAAATTAGGCGGTTTTCTTTAAAAACAGGCGATACGATCAGCGGAAAGATTAGACCTCCAAAAGATAACGAACGTTATTTCGCAATGCTCAAGGTTGACCAGATCAATTTTGAACCTCCCGAAAATACCAAAAACAAAATCACCTTCTCCAACCTGACTCCGCTATTTGCCAAACAACGATTCGTTCTTGAACGGGGCAATGGCACCAGCGAAGATCTAACCGGACGCATTATGGATTTAATTGCTCCGATAGGGAAAGGCCAGCGCGGCTTGATCGTATCGCCACCCAAAGCCGGTAAGACCATGATCCTGCAAAGTCTGGCACAGGCAATTGCGGAACAGAATCCTGAATGTTATCTGATTGTTTTACTTATCGATGAACGTCCGGAAGAAGTAACGGAAATGGAACGTTGCGTGCGAGGCGAAGTCATTTCCAGTACCTTTGATGAACCGGCAACCCGGCACGTACAAGTTGCTGAGATGGTGATTGAAAAAGCCCGTCGCTTGGTCGAACACAAACACGACGTGGTCATTTTGTTAGACTCGATCACCCGTTTGGCTCGGGCGTATAACACCGTCGTACCTTCGTCGGGCAAGATATTAACCGGTGGTGTCGACGCCAATGCCCTTGAAAAACCAAAGCGTTTCTTCGGCGCAGCCCGGAATATAGAAGAAGGCGGCAGCTTGACGATTATCGCCACGGCACTGGTTGATACTGGTTCAAGAATGGACGAGGTAATCTACGAGGAATTCAAAGGTACCGGCAACATGGAGTTGCATCTGGATCGCAAAATTGCCGAGAAAAGAATTTATCCGGCGATTAATATCAACCGTTCCGGCACACGCCGGGAAGAATATCTGGTTGATCCCGATACCCTGCAAAAAACCTGGATCTTGCGCAAGATTCTTCAACCGATGGATGAAACCGCAGCGTCAGAATTTTTGATCGGCAAGCTCAAAGATTTTAAAACGAACGCCGAGTTTTTTGAGTCGATGAAGCGCTAGTTTTGTAAAGCAGATCAATTGCGCAACATTATTGAGTGTTGCGCACTGCTTTAAAGGCTAATGATCAGCCTTTGGCGGCACATAGCCTTCCGGCATTTCGTTGTTGCCTTCAAACAGGAACTTGTTCCTTTCTTCCGCCAGGAATGCCCGGGTTTTCGGGTCAAAGCTGGCCAACCTTCCTTCATTGATCAGCATAGTTTGCTTGGCTAACCATTCATTCCAGGCTTGTTTGGATACTTTTTCAAATATTTCCTGGCCTTTGGGGCCCGGAAAGGGCGGCGCATCCAAGCCTTCGGCTTCAATTCCCAACTTTACGCATTTAACCATTCTAGTCATGTTATTCTCATGTGTGATTGTTGCAACAACTGCTTAATCGGCGCGGCTAAGCCAAGCTTATTAACTTGCTCGGTTTTATACCAGACAGTTTGATCTGCTTCCATCACAAAATTTATAAGGTTATCAGATCGAACCAACAACGGCGTATAGTCCAGATGATAATGGGAAAAAGTGTGGCGCCGGGTTGCCAAGGTCTGTTGGTCGACAATATGAATATTCCGGGCCAAGCACCAATCGTATGCCTCTGCAATGCTGTCGAATTCCGGCAGGCTCCATAAGCCGCCCCATATACCGGTTGGAGGTCTTTTTTCCAGCAATATGCGGTCATCGACATTGCTCAGTAACAACAAGGTTAGCTGTTTGACCGGCAAAGTCTTGGCAGGTTTCGGCGTTGGGTATGCCGATACATTATTTTCACGTCTGGCTAAACATTCGGCATTAAGCGGGCAGGCCTCGCAAGCCGGTTTACTGCGGGTACAGACGGTCGCGCCCAAGTCCATCATGGCCTGAGTATAATCCGCGACGCGGATTATCGGGGTCAGCTTGGCACTGAGTGCCCACAGTTCTTTGTTGACGGCGCTGTTGCCCGGCCATCCGGAAACGGCTCTGAACCGGGCCAGTACCCTTTTAACATTGCCATCAAGAATCGGATGACTTTTGTTAAAAGCGATGCTCAATATCGCTCCTGCCGTTGACAGACCTATGCCGGGCAACTTGAGCAGCTCATCCAGTGTATCGGGAAAGCAGCCCTGTTCGGCGATAAGTTGTGCTGTTTTATGGAGGTTACGGGCGCGTGCGTAGTAGCCCAATCCTGACCAAAGAAGCAGGACCTCATCAACAGGCGCGCTCGCCAAGCTTCCTATATCGGGGAACTTTTCTATAAAAGTATTGAAATAAGGGATAACAGTTGCGACCTGGGTTTGCTGCAACATGGTCTCGGATATCCACACGCGGTAAGGCGTCAGGTCTTTTTGCCAAGGCAAGTCTTTGCGGCCGTGTTGATCAAACCAGGCCAGGATATTGTGTTGAAAAGCGGATGGGCTCATGGAAGGGAGAAGGTTTATGTCGCCGTTACTTTAAAATGTTTTTTAACAGATCACCGATGCCGGGGCCTAATTTCTTGTCGATTTTATTGATTAGCTTTTCAACCTTGGCTTTGTTTTTATCAGTCAACAATGACTCTATGTCTATCGTATAGAGCGGCTTGTCGAGCGTTCCGGAAACATTAATTGCTACAGCACCTTTAACTTGTTCCGGCTCGGTGACAGCCGTATTTGCATCAAGCAATTTGGCATCGATTTTATAGTCTACAGCTTCAGAGTTCAGGTTTACGTTGCCCTTGCCGTCGACTCGCAATTTGGAGGACTTGGCAACAAGGTCGTTATTCTGGATCAAGCCGTTAGCGATCGTGGCTGTGCCAGTCATTTCCGAAAATAGCGTTTGGTCGTTTTTATTATCTGAGGGCAAGGCGGAGCCTTTAATGAGTGCCTTGCCTTCATCAATGATTTTTTGCAGATTAAAACCTTTGACCCCGCTATCCTTGAACAAGAAACTTAACTGGCCGTTAAGTGATGTTTTCAATTCCTTGGCTTTATGGCCCTGTCCTTGCAACTGTGCGGATGCATTAACAAGGCCGCTTATTGGGGCTTCTCCACGGTAGTCTTTCAGTAACGGCTCAATCTGTACATGGTCAATTTTTTCGTTTACTGCCAGTGCCGGTTTGTCGCCATGCGTATCCATGTTGAGGTTTCCGGAATAGCTGCCTTGGTAAAACTGCTTAACCGTTTGTTGTGTGGTGAATATGCCGTTTTTGCTGCTCAAGATTATTTCGATATCCTGCATTGCTAAATCGTTGACCTTAAGTTTGCCGACCGACACTGTGCCATTGGCATTGAGTTTTCTTAGTGTTTCAACAGGCAGAGCGGAGAGGCCCACAGCCAATAAAACAGCAGGGCTGGCGATAGGTTTGGAGGATTTATTGCGGGGGGATAAATAGCGATCGACATCAAGCGCATCAATGCCCAGATTGAAGCCGATAATTGAATCGCTAAAGCTTTTGATGCTGATAGCGCCTGTAATCCGGGTATCGTCTAGCGTTAGCGCCAGATTTTGCAGATCAGCCGAATCGCCTGTCGCGGCCAAATCAAAGTTGGCGGCTAGCTTGCTTAAGGCGCTAACATCCTGCATTGTGGGTAAGGCGATTGCCAGTTGCTGCATAACTTTGGCGGGGCTGAACGGCGCAATGGTAACCGACCCCTGAAAAGAGGGCTTATCCTTAATAGAAGTGCCGGCCATCTCGGCAGCGGCAAACGACACGTCGCCCGATTTAAGCTGCAACCCATGAATTTTGGCTGTTTGTTGGTTCAAATCTAGCGCTGCATCGGCGATGGCTAATGCCGTCGTTAATGATTGGCCGGGAACGGCTTCGCCTGAGGACACAACTTGCAAATCGCTACGGCGTAGCGCAAAAGTATCAAGCTTTTCATTAACGGTTAATTCGGTGTTGAGCTTGATCGCGTGGGTTGATGTGGACCCGCTCTTCAAAGCCGTCATGGAAACAGTGATATTAGCGGGCTCATCAAAGGCAAATTTATCGGCATTCAGGTTAAGGTCTTTTATTTCGATATGGTTTTCGGTTTTCAGGTTGTCCCAATTAATCCGCGCATTTTCAATAGTCAAGCCGCCGATGGTAAAAGTCGTCTGTGTAGCTATGGGTTGCTGATCCTGCTTATCGACGACAGCGGCGGGCGCAGTTTTGATGCCGGAAGCGGTCAAATCATCCCAGTTGGTGAGTCCTTGTTTATTCCGGGCAAGATTTAAAACCAGGCCTTTTAAGACGATGTGGCTGATCTCCATTTTCTTCGATAATAGCGGCAATAACCGCACGCCTATATTGCCTTCCTCAATTGTTGCAAAAGGGCGGTCTGGAAATTCCGACGCATTGCTCAGCGCAATTTTTTCTGTTGAAATACCGGCCCAAGGGAACAGCGAGAGTTTTAGTTCACCGTCGAGTACTAGTTCCCGGCCGGTTTTGTCCTTAACTGCGGCGATAATCTCAGGCTTAAAATCATTGGGATTGACGACGAATGGCAGTATGCAGACGACAGCCATCAGCAGCAAAACCATTGCGGCAATTGTCGATAAGATGATTTTAAACGGTTTGCCCATAATGTTCCCCTTGCGTAAAAAATGTAATGACGATCAATTATGGAAATGATTATCTACTTATAACAACTGTTGCCAGTTAAACGCTAATTGGATAAAGTCCAAGTTAGTAACTATTTATTATAATGAAAATGAGGTATCAAAATGTTGCATTTAGCTAAATTTGCTGGAATTGCAGTTCTTGTATGGTTTTATTTGTCTGCAAAGGAAAAGGGCGCGTCGCCTATTAATTGGGCTATCACCGGGTTGATTGGTTATTGGATCACGTGGTGGGCGGTTAAGTTGACCGTGGTTTCCGCTTTATTAGGCGTAGTCGCTAAAAACCCTACCGGAACTTTTTTGCTTCTGCAAATACCGGCTCTGTGCGCGATAGGCGCGGCTTTTTTGATCAGGAAGAAATTATTGGCGGATGTTGCCGGAAATGATTAAACAGGGTTGCTGCTAGAAGACCCAAGGCTTCATGGCGCTAGCTCTCAAAGCTGATTTTTTTGTCGATGAGCCGAAAAACAGTTTTGCCCCGCTCTTCCTTGGTTTTCCAGTTCTTGTCGCCGATCCGAATTTCAACGCCGTTATAGATGCCTTGTTCCACAACGATCTTGGCGTATTCTGCAAATGACATGTCGGCGAGAAGGCTTCCCCGATCAGCTTGAAGTAGGGCAAGTTCGGTTGCCAGTTTATCCAAAGTACGTTGAGCTTTATCTAACAGCCCGTTTTTGTCTTTTTCGGGATTATTTTCAACGAAAGCGATAATTTTTTTTATGTCGTCCTGGTTTTTTTCATTCGCTTCAATTTCACGTTCAATAACATTCAGTCGCTCCTGTGTAAGCGGATTTAAGCCTGTCTGGATATAGGTTTTGACACCGGCGCTAGAGCCGATTGAGGCCGCTTGTACCAGCATCATTGCACGGGCAGTGCCGCCGATGATGAGGCCTTTTTTTCCGCCAGGCTTTCCGACTAAAATCTGATTCATCGCAGCCAATTGACTATTCATGGAATACTCTTCAATTACGATGCTGGTGCCGGCTTCAATGGTGACATATTTGGCAAAGCGGGCGCTGACCGATCCTTTACAGGATATCTGTCCGAGCATTGATGTAGCCGGGCCGCCACCTGGCTCACTGCGTCCAATCACGCCGCCTTTAATGCTAATATTGCCACCGGCTTCCATTTCTGCTGCTTCAACGGTCCCGCCTACGAATATGTCGTTTAGTGCATAAACCTTCATCCCTTCCATAACATCGCCCAAAATATTAATCGTACCGTCAAAGCTTAAGTTTCCAGACGAGATATCCACTTGCGGCACAGTGATGGTAGGCGACACCATAACCCCATTGGGAACCAGCAATGGTTGACCGACGATCGAAGCCCGCAGCAGGTTGCTATCATCCGGGTCGAACATGGCACCTGTTATTTCCGAAGAAAAAGGCGTATCTTGGCTGGGCTTTGGCGTAAGCACTTTCCCCTGGATGTTTTTCCCTTTTTTGCCTTCGGTTGGCAGAGTACGACGCATAAGCGGCTCGCCTTCTCTCACCAGAATAAGATTACCAAGATCACGAAAATCCGCGATGCCGCGCCCATTTATTTGAGGGCGCTTTTCTTGCATTTCCGGCAACAGACTATGAAATTGCGCGTCAAACCCGGGCACAGGAGGTAGGCCTTGAGCAATAATGTAGTCAGTAGCATGGCCTTCCTTCAGGAGGGATTCGATTTCAGCGGCCGTGATAAGACCGCTGACTATGCCCTTGTCTCTCAAGGCTTGCCGGATTTGATCAAAAGTAACCGGAGTTCCACCGTAAGCCGGCGTCATGGTCAGCCAGGCGGTCATCTTATCTTCGGAAACCTTGATGATGAATTCGCCATCCCTGCGCTCACCGATTTCCAGCATAAAGCCCGAATTAGTATTGTTATACTGCTGCACTAAACGCAAGAGCGCTTGTTCATTCAGATATAGGTCAGACATGTCCTGATGGGCCAGCAATTCACGGAGCGCAGCAGTATCCAAAGAAACTTTGAATTCACCCGGTTCGAACACAGCAAGTAACTTGTTGTTTTCGTCCAGTTTGAATGTCAGGGTATTTGTATGTGTTACTTCGTCCATTGCTTGTTCCTTAGGCAAAACAGGTAACTCCACTCAGGAGTGAAATACTTTTACAAGTCTAGATCAATTATGACAAACAGGTTAATTATCTTATAAAACAGGGCGTTAATTTAGCTCAAACCAATGGAAAAAAGGGAGGATTTCTGCCTGTTAACATCTCTACAATCGTGTCTAAGTTGTACTGGACCGGCGCCATAAACTTGAACAAGCTATGCTTGAGGATGGCTGTAATACGAGTGGTGCAATCAAAATATGCACTGATGTCGCTATCCCAATCTCGATTACCATGAGAAATTTGCTCATGCTCAGCTGGTTAGGTTAAAGTTAGATTAAAGTAATAAGATATAGGCAAGCTATGTGCTAATGTTCTTATTCGTCAATTAGGTTGGGCGATAAAGCGCGCCCTATCCTCAGAAAATCGATCATGTAAGGCATTCAGCACAATGGCAAGCTCATCTTTTAAGTAATAGTACTGATTGAGCGAAGAAGCTGCTTCCTCTATATTTTGGACCGTTGTGCAATCGGTCGACTTTTAGACTGACAACAAGATTTCGGGTTTCATAAAAACACAAATACACCCTCGGCAGGCATTTTGCCGAGAAAAACAGCTATTATTTCAGGTATATTGAATGATTTTAGTAACGGGCGGAGCCGGGTTTATCGGTGCAAATTTTGTCTTGGACTGGCTGGCTCAATCCGGCGAAACAGTCATCAACCTTGACCAACTGACGTATGCCGGCAATCGGGAGAATTTGGCCTCACTGGCAGGGGATCCGCGGCATGTTTTCGTGCAAGGCGGCATCGGCGACTCGGCCCTGGCGGCCAGCTTATTTGCACAGTATCAGCCCCGCGCTGTCATCAATTTTGCCGCCGAGAGCCATGTCGATCGCTCCATCCACGGCCCGGAAGACTTCATTCAGACCAACATCGTCGGCACTTTCCGGCTGCTGGAAGCGGTGCGCGCCTACTGGGCTAATCTGCCAGGCGAAGCCCGGCAAAACTTTCGCTTCCTGCATGTGTCCACGGATGAAGTCTATGGCTCCCTCGTTAAAGAGGCGCCGGCTTTTACCGAGCATCACCGTTACGAGCCCAACAGCCCTTATTCGGCCAGTAAAGCCGCCAGTGACCATTTGGTGCGCGCCTATTATCACACTTATGGCGTGCCGGTACTCACCACCAACTGCTCCAATAACTACGGCCCCTATCATTTTCCGGAAAAGCTGATCCCTCTGATGATCGTTAATGCACTCGCCGGCAAACCGTTGCCCGTGTATGGCGATGGCCAGCAAATCCGTGACTGGCTCTACGTTAAAGACCATTGCAGCGCCATTCGCCGGGTACTGGAGGCGGGCCAAGTCGGCGAGGTCTACAACGTGGGCGGCTGGAACGAAAAACCCAACATCGACATCGTGCACACGGTTTGCGCACTGCTCGACGAACTCCGCGCCCGAGCGGACGGCAAGAGCTATCGCGAGCAAATTACCTATGTCACGGACCGCCCCGGCCACGATCGTCGCTATGCCATTGATGCCAGCAAGATAGAGCGTGAACTTGGCTGGAAGCCGGCCGAAACCTTCGACACGGGGATTCGCAAAACCGTTCAGTGGTATCTGGAAAATCAGGACTGGGTAGCCAACGTCCAGTCAGGCGCCTACCGCGATTGGGTTGAAAGGAATTACACCGGGCGTGCTGCATGATAGACAGGTTGGGGATGGACTTACACGGCACAGCCGCCCGCAGGGTGTCGGGCAGGGATAGCTCGACATGAAAATCCTCCTGTTCGGTAAAGGTGGCCAAGTCGGTTGGGAGTTGCAACGCAGCCTTGCGCCCTTAGGGGAGGTGGTGGCATTGGGCACTGACAGTCAGTATC
Source organism: Methylobacter sp. (assembly GCA_036560465.1). Lineage (GTDB taxonomy): Bacteria > Pseudomonadota > Gammaproteobacteria > Methylococcales > Methylomonadaceae > Methylobacter_A. The sequence continues at coordinate 74,319 of DATBRD010000033.1, read as the reverse complement.
TATGCGGCGATTTTACCCATCTGGATGGTATCGTTGAAACCGTTCGGGCCGTTGCCCCGGATGTCATCGTCAATGCCGCTGCCTATACCGCTGTGGACAAAGCCGAGAGCGAACCCGATTCATCCCGTACCATCAATGCCGTGGCTCCTGGGCTTTTAGCCGAAGAAGCCAAGCGGAGTGGGGCCTGGCTCATCCATTATTCCACCGACTATGTGTTTGACGGCAGCGGCGACCAACCATGGTCGGAAACCGACCCGGTCGCACCGTTGAGTATCTACGGCAAAACCAAACTGGCAGGCGAGGAGGCTATTCGCGCTACGGGCTGCCGGCATTTGATCTTTCGTACCAGCTGGGTTTATGCCGCGCGTGGCGGTAACTTTGCCAAAACCATGTTGCGGCTGGCGGGGGAGCGAGACCAGCTGACCGTCATCAACGATCAAATCGGCGCCCCCACCGGTGCCGATCTGCTGGCCGATGTCACTGCTCATGCCCTTCGTGTGGCTTTGCAACATCCCGAAGTCAGCGGACTGTACCATTTGGCGGCCGGGGGGCAAACGTCCTGGCACGAGTACGCCAATTTTGTCATTGATTTTGCCCGTCAAGCCGGTATCAAAATCAAGGTTGCGCCGGAGGCCATCCAGCCCGTGCCGACCAGCGCATTTCCATTGCCAGCCCCGCGTCCTAAAAATTCACGACTGGATACCGGCAAACTGCAGAATACTTTCGACCTCCATCTGCCTCATTGGCAAAATGGCATGACCCGTATGCTGACCGAAATTTTTGAGAAATCATTATGACCCCACGCAAAGGTATCATTCTCGCCGGCGGCTCCGGCACCCGGCTTTATCCGGTGACCCAAGTCGTCTCCAAACAACTGCTGCCGATTTACGACAAGCCGATGATCTACTATCCGCTCAGCACGCTGATGCTGGCGGGCATTCGAGACATCCTGATCATCTCCACCCCGCAAGATTTGCCGCGCTTTGAGCAATTGCTGGGTGACGGCAGCGAATGGGGCCTTAACCTGCACTACGCCGTGCAGCCCAGTCCGGACGGCTTGGCCCAAGCCTTTATCATCGGCAAAGACTTTATTGGCGATTCCCCCAGTGCTTTGGTGTTGGGCGACAATATCTTCTATGGCCATGACCTGCCCAGCCAGCTTGAGCAAGCCATGGCGCGCCAACAAGGCTCCACCGTTTTCGCCTACCACGTGCAAGACCCCGAGCGCTATGGCGTCGTGGCTTTCGATGCGCAAGGTATTGCCACCAGTCTGGAAGAAAAGCCGGCAAGCCCCAAAAGCCACTATGCGGTGACCGGTCTGTATTTTTACGATAACCAGGTTGTCGACATGGCCGCCAACCTGAAGCCATCGGCTCGGGGCGAGCTGGAGATTACCGACCTGAACCGCATTTACCTGGAGCGCAACCAGCTCAACGTGGAAATCATGGGACGAGGCTATGCTTGGCTTGATACCGGCACCCACGAAAGCCTGATTGAAGCCAGCAATTTCATCGAGACCATCGAGCATCGACAAGGCCTGAAAGTGGCTTGCCCGGAAGAAATTGCCTACCGCAAAGGTTTTATCAATGCCGAGCAACTGGAAAAATTGGCGCTCCCGCTCGCTAAAAATGGCTACGGGCAATACTTGCAGCGCCTACTGAAAGAGGAGTGTCATCTGTGAAGGTTATCCCCACCACTATTCCCGATGTGCTTATTATTGAGCCCAAAGTGTTTGGCGATGAGCGCGGCTTCTTTTTTGAAAGTTTTAATCGCCGCCAATTTACCGAGCTTACCGGGCGCGATGTCGATTTCGTGCAGGACAATCACTCGCGCTCTGTGAAGAACGTGCTGCGCGGCCTGCATTATCAAATCCAGCAACCCCAAGGCAAATTGGTGCGCGTAGTGCAGGGGGCGGCACTTGATGTGGCGGTGGACATCCGGAAAGGTTCGCCGACTTTTGGGCAGCATGTTGGATTGGAGCTTTCTGCCGAAAACAAACGCATGCTATGGATACCCGAGGGCTTTGCGCACGGTTTCCTGGTGCTTTCCGATACGGCCGAGTTCCTTTATAAAACCACCGATTATTGGGCGCCGGAATTCGAGCGCAGCATCTGCTGGAACGACTCAACGCTGGCCATAAACTGGCCATTGCAAACGGCGCCAATACTATCTGCAAAGGATGCGCAGGGAATGAGTTTGCAACAAGCGGAGTTGTTTGAATGATATCCGCTAGTCATCTGCGTAAATGACACTGATCTTTGAGTTTCGCTGCAACAAGTTCAATGACGACAGAATTTATTAGGCAATAGCTTCAAACTCAAGTACGAAGAGCCCATAAGTAGTTCATTGAACTTACGAGCTTGTCTGCAAAATCAATCGCATCTATGAGCTACAAGCGTAATTAATTCATAGTAACCAGCAAAGCTAAAGAATCAGCATCCCGCGCTTCCTGCGCGAACAGAAAACGTGCGGTTGCCCAGTTTTGATTTCAGAAAGTCTTGTTCTGCTCTTCAATTATGTTGAGAATACCGACATATTTTTGAGAGAGAAGCCCTCCAACATCATGAATCAAAAAAAACGCCTGGAAATTTTTGACCGGCTGGCCGCCGCCATACCTAATCCGACTACAGAGCTGCATTACAGTAGCCCTTTTGAATTACTAATCGCGGTCGTTTTGTCAGCTCAGTCAACGGATAAAGGTGTTAATAAAGCGACAGCTAAATTATTTCCGGTTGCTAATACGCCTCGTGACATTTTGGCATTGGGTGAAGCCGGCTTGAAAGAATACATTAAGACCATCGGGCTGTATAACAGCAAGGCTGCCCATATCATCACGCTTTGTGAGCAATTGCTTGATAAACATCACGGTCAGGTGCCGCAGACGCGGGAAGAGTTGGAGGCGCTGGCAGGCGTCGGTAGAAAAACCGCCAATGTCATACTGAATACCGCTTTCGGGCAGCATGTGATTGCGGTGGATACTCATATATTCAGGGTTGCGAATCGTACCGGTATTGCGCCTGGTAAAAATGTGCGGGAGGTGGAGCGCAATCTGGAAAAATGTGTGCCTGAAAAACATATGAAGGATATACATCATTTGCTGATTTTGCATGGCCGTTACACCTGCATTGCCAGGAAGCCGCGCTGCCCAAGTTGTGTCATTGAAGATTTGTGCGAGTATCAGCATAAAACCGAGTATCCAGATGAGGATACTGCAAGGGGAGCCAAGCCGGTACGCTGACAAAATTATGGAAGATAAGGAATTCATTCTTTATTCACTTGATTTTGATATGATGAGGGTATTCGATGCGTTTAACGTGTCGATTCACTTCTCGGGTTAACAGCCGGGAACGAATTGAAGCTGAATATTTTTTATCTCAACACACTGGAGTTAACATGAAAAAAATTAATAAAACACCTCTAGCTGCTGCAATGGGTGCTGCCGTTCTGTCTACTTTTGCTGCAACTGCGGCTAATGCCGAAGCCAATCCTTTTGGAATGACTGAATTATCGAACGGTTATATGCAAGTTGCAGAAGCTGATAAAGCGGGTGAAATGGCATGCGGTGCAGCAATGGGCGGCATGACTAAGCCTAAGGCGGCTGAAGGCGCATGTGCAGGTAACAAAAAAACTGATGCGGCTAAAGCTACTGAAGGAAAATGCGGTGAAAGCAAATGCGGCGCAATGATGCAAGACGGCAAAATGAAACCCGGTATGGAAATGTCTTGCGGTGCGATGATGAAAGGCAAAGAAGGCGCGTGTGGCAATATGTCTAAGGACGCAACCGGCAACAAGCCTAAAGACGCAACCGGCAAATAAGCCTAAGCACGCTAGTACAGGGAGGGCATGATTCACATGCCCTCCAGTTCTTATCAAGTCACAGCAAGGTGTTCTTATGGACACAACCCAAAATCTCGTTCATGGCGCCGGCTTAGGTCTTAGGCGGTCATTTCTAAGTCAGATTGTTGAATCCCCCCCCGAAGAGGTCGGCTTTTATGAAGTGGCACCGGAAAACTGGATCACCATCGGTGGAAAGTTCGGCAAGCAGTTTCGCGCTATGACCGAGCGTTTCGATTTCGTCTGCCACGGTTTATCGCTGTCGATAGGCAGTACCGATCCGCTGGACGAAAAATTCGTCCGTGAAGTCAAACAGTTCATGGCCGAGCACCAGATCAAATTCTACAGCGAACATCTAAGTTATTGCAGTAAAGGCGGGCATTTGTACGACCTGATGCCGATCCCGTTTACTTCGGAAGCGGTTACTCATGTCGCCGGACGGATCAGGCGTGTGCAGGATATTCTGGAGCAAAAGATCGCCATCGAAAACGTGTCCTATTATGCTGCTCCCGGTCAAGAAATGGCCGAGATCGATTTTTTCAATGCCGTTATCGAAGAAGCGGACTGCGATGTGCTGATCGACATCAATAATATTTACGTGAACAGCGTTAACCACGGTTACGATGCCGAAGCTTTTTTAAAGGCCATGCCTGCGCACCGCATCGCTTACGCGCATATCGCAGGGCACTATGTCGAGGCTGAAGATTTTCTGGTTGATACCCACGGTGCCGAGGTGATCGACCCGGTCTGGAAACTGCTGGGCAAAGCTTATGAGCTTTACGGCGTGTTTCCGACATTACTGGAGCGGGACTTTAATATTCCTGCGATGGAAGAATTGATCAAGGAAGTGAATACCATCAGTGCGATTCAGAAAGCTTGGGGAACACAGCATGCAAAGCAATTCGCTTGAGGCCGGCATGAGCATTGATTTTAAAACCAAACAGCTTGAGTTTGCTGCATATATCCGGGATCCCGAAAACAACCCGCCGCCTGCCGATGTGAATAAGCAACGCATGGCTATGTACCGCGAGCTGTTTTTTAACAATATCGACAGTTTCCTGTCGGTTAACTTTCCAGTGTTGCGGAAGATCTTGAACGACCGGCAATGGTTTGAGCTGGGCCAGGATTTTTTTGCGAAGCATGCCAGCCAATCGCCGCATTTTTCGGAGATCCCGGAAGAGTTTTTGGATTACCTGCAAAACGAGCGGGATAGTTCGGAAGATTTTCCGTTCATGCTGGAACTGGCGCATTACGAATGGGTGGAAATGGCCTTATCGATCGCCAAAGACACCGTGCCTGTCAATCCACAGAGCCTGGATGACCTGCTTGACCAGCATATCCGCTTGTCGCCGTTGGCTTGGCCGTTAGCTTATCAATACTCGGTTCAGAAAATATCGCCTGATTTTCTACCTGAAACGGCACCGGAGCTGGCTACATTCCTGGTGGTTTACCGCAATCCGGAGGACGAGGTTAACTTTATAGAAATCACTCCGATTACTTACCGCTTGCTGCAAATAATCCAGGAGCATGAACAGGTGCTGGCGGCCGATTGCCTGAAACAAGTTGCCGAGGAATCGAAGCATCCCAATCCCGATATGATTATCACAGGCGGTTTGCAGATATTAAGAGAATTGGCGGAAAAGACGGTTATTGCGGTAGTCCCTTACTTGGCGTTAGGCGAGAATCATGACGATGTTTAGACCTTCCAGGTTTTTAAAACCTGGAAGGTCTAACGTGCAACGTTTATCTCGTTTAATCGCGCTGTGCCGCAGGCTACGATAAGTTTCAAGCCAATTATTCAGTCTGTGGGGCTCTGGTAAAATCCGGTCCTTTAGGCAGGGCGTTTTGTTGCAGACAGTGATAAGCGGCATTCTCATACTTGATTACTAATGACTGGGCATTTTTATGCTCGTCGAGAAATAGTTGAGCTTCATCGGCAGTCAAATCTTTCATTAAATATTTGGCGATGCACATGCAAGGCGTCCCGTAGCGGTTCTTGTCGAACTCTTTATTAGTTGAATTCTTCAATTCCCGTTGTACGCACTGGTCGGCAAAATCATGCTCAAACTTGTGTTTTTGTATGTCGGTCACCGGAGTGTCGTGGGAATGATCAAACGGATTATGGACTGCGACAGCCGCCGCCGGTTTCTCTGCGGCAATTTTTTCTTCATCATCCGAACAGCCGGTAACCGATAATGCGATAACCGCGCTAGTCAGCGCAGCAAAAAACAAATTCTTTGTAAATGTGGGCGTTTTCATAAGTTTAAATCATAAATAGTTAGTGAATTTATTGAACTTTATCATTTTATTCAGACTCGTTCTACTCATCTTCGCCGTTCTCGGCAACAGGCTCATAAATAGCGCTACTGGTTACCAGAGTGTTTTCGTTATCATGGAGCTTTTTATTGATGACTCTCGTTCATGTCTTTTATTAAAAATCTCGAATCCGAATTTGCAGCACTGCCTGACCAATTAAGATCTACAGTAATCAATTCGCTAACCCATTTGGATGAGCGGCTTGCGGAGCTTAATCTTAATATCAGCGAAACGCCGGAGTTTGCAGCGTCCATCGTCAAAGTCTGGTGTTCGAGCCTGTTTGTTGCCGAAAGCTGTACCCGCAAGCCCGAGTTGCTGGCTGATCTGGTCAATTCCGGCGATTTGTCGGTTCTATATAATGAAAACAGTTATGTCGAAAAACTGGCGCAGGAGTCGGTTGATTCGCAAGCCGAATTAATGACGAAACTGCGCCATTTCCGGCGCAGGGAGATGGTCAGGATAGCATGGCGGGATTTGGCCGGATGGGCGGAGCTATCGGAAACGCTGACTGACTTATCGCATCTGGCTGATGCCTGCATTCAATACGCGCTGGATTTTCTCTACCAGGAAGCCTGCGCGCTACGCGGCACGCCATTATTATCAGACGGCAGCCCTCAGAAGATCGTGGTATTGGGCATGGGCAAGCTGGGCGCTTACGAATTGAATTACTCTTCCGATATCGACCTGATTTTTGCCTACGCTGAAGACGGCATGCTGTCGGACAGAAAGGAAACGAGCTATTGCGAGTTTTTCACCAGGTTGTGTCGCAATCTGGTGAAGGTTCTGGACGAGATTACCGTGGACGGCTTTGTGTTTCGCACCGACATACGCTTAAGGCCATACGGTGACAGCGGCCCGATCATCATGACCTTTTACGGCATGGAAAACTATTACCAGACCCAGGCTCGGGAATGGGAGCGTTATGCGATGATCAAGGTGCGCCAAGTCGCCGGCGACTTTAAGGTTGGCGCAGAACTGATGGCTATGTTCAGGCCCTTTGTGTACCGGCGTTATCTCGATTACGGCGCGTTTGAGGAATTGCGCTCGCTAAAAGCCCAGATAACTCAGGAGCTGCGGCGCAAAGACCGGATGGAAAATATCAAGCTGGGGCCCGGAGGCATACGCGAAATCGAATTTATCGGCCAAGCCTTTCAATTGATCCGCGGAGGCAATGACAAAGCCTTGCAAACTCGTCCCATTCTGGATGTTTTGCAATTGCTCGGCGAACGGGATTTATTGTCGCAAAATGACGCCGACCAGCTGAAGCAGTCCTATTGCTTTTTGCGCCGGGTAGAAAACCATATCCAGCAATACCAAGATCGACAAACCCACGATTTGCCAGCAGATCCGACGGCGCAGCAGGCCTTGGCCTATTCGCTGGATTATCCGGACTGGACCGGTTTTAAACAGGATCTGGACCAGGTCAGAAAGCAGGTGCATGCCGTTTTCGATCAAGTCTTTTCACTGTCGAAACAGGACAGCGCAAACCAGGATAGCCAGAAGATTTGGGCATGCGTGGCGGATGAAACGGAGTTGATGGAGTATCTAAAAGAATACGGTATTCAAGACACCGCCGCCATGCTCGCCGCGATAAGAGACTTTAAGCATTCGGTTGCGGTCAAAAGGCTGACAGCCAAAGGCGCAGGCGTGCTGGACCGGCTAATGCCGCAATTGCTAGAAGCCATGCGGCAGGTCAATAATCCGGATGAAACCTTGGCGCGGATACTCGGCTTGTTTGAGGCGGTAGTAGGCCGAAACGTGTATTTATCGCTATTGGCTGAAAATCCCGGCGCGTTGGCCCAATTGATCAGATTGTCGTCGGCCAGTCCGTGGATTTGCGATTATCTGGCGCAATATCCGGTGTTGTTCGATGAATTGCTGGATACTCGCTCCCTGTATGAGCCGCTGAAAAAAGCCGACCTTGATGAACAACTCAAGATTTTGCTGGCTCAAATTGAGGTGCAGGACCTTGAGCAATTGATGGTGGTATTGCGCCAGTTCAAGCAACTGAATGTATTGCGAGTGGCCGCCGCCGATATTATGGGAGTCATTCCGCTGATGGTGGTCAGCGATTACCTGACCTATATTGCCGAAGCTATCGTCAGCCATGTTGTCCAGCGCGCGTGGTTGATGTTGATCGACAAGCACGGCTTGCCGCCCGATACCGATAATACGGCGATCAACTTTGCGGTTATCGGTTTCGGCAAACTGGGTGGTATCGAGCTGGGTTACGGCTCCGATCTGGATTTGGTGTTTTTATATGATTGCCAGGACGGCAATGCGATGACCAACGGAGACAAGCCGATTTCCTGCTCACAGTTTTACGGCCGTTTGGGGTTGAAAGTCAGGCATATTCTCGATACCAAGCTGTTGTCCGGCGTACTTTACGAAGTGGATATGCGCTTGCGCCCCAATGGCGACTCCGGCTTGCTGGTTACTCATATTAACGCTTATGAGGATTACCTGAAAAACCAGGCCTGGACTTGGGAATTGCAAGCGTTGGTCAGAGGCCGGTTTATCGCCGGTGATTCGCAATTGAAAGTACAGTATGAGGCCATACGCCGCCGGATTTTGAGCCTGCCTCGGGACACCGAAAGTTTGAAAAAAGAAGTCCGCGAGATGCGCGAAAAAATGCGTGAAGCTTTAGCGACCAAAGATAAGGACAAGTTTGACCTAAAACAGAGCAAAGGCGGTATTGCGGATATTGAGTTTATAGTACAATTTGGCGTTTTAGATCAGGCAGCTAAAAATGTAGCGTTAACGACCTACACCGACAATGTCAGGCTGCTTGAAGGCTTGCAGCAGCAGGGATTTATTTCGAAAGCCGATGAGCAAATACTTAAGAATGCTTACTGTACCTATCGGGATTTCGGGCATAAGCAGGTTTTACAAGGGGACAAGGCTGTTATAGCCGAGGCCGATGTCGCCAAAATGAGCGCTCAAGTCGAGCTGATTTGGCATGAATACATGGAATAGGGCAAGGTGCCCTGCCATATAGATAAACTTAATGTTGGAGAATAAATGATGACGATGGATGATAGAGACGGCGTTATTTGGCTGGACGGGCAATGGGTTGAGTGGCGCGAAGCTAAAGTCCATGTGTTGACGCATACTTTGCACTACGGTTTGGGTGTGTTTGAAGGCATCAGGGCTTATCATGCCGAAAAAGGCACAGCGATTTTCAAGATGCAGGATCATACCGATCGCCTGTTCCGTTCGGCGCATATCATGAATATGAAAATGCCGTTCGGTAAAGACGAGATTAACCAGGTTCAGCGCGATGCGGTGGCCAAGAACAATCTGGACAGCGCCTATATTCGCAGTATGTGCTTTTTAGGTTCAGAAGGCATGGGGCTGAGAGCGGACAACCTGAAAGTGCATGTCATGGTTGCCGCTTGGTCATGGGGCGCGTATCTGGGCGCGGAAAGCATCGAGCACGGCATTCGTATCCGTACTTCGTCTTATACCCGTAACCATCACAACAGCACCATGTGCAAAGCCAAAGCCAACGGCAATTACATCAACTCCATTCTGGCGTTACAGGAAGCGCGCGCCAATGGTTATGATGAAGCGTTGATGCTGGATCATGAGGGTTTTGCGGCGGAAGGCAGTGCAGAGAACCTGTTCATCGTGCGTAACGGCAAGATTTACACGCCGGAAACCACTTCGGCATTGGAAGGCATTACCCGCGATACAGTTATGACGATTGCTAGAGAACAGGGCTATGAAGTGATCGAAAAACGTATCACCCGCGATGAAATTTATTGTGCCGATGAAGCATTTTTTACCGGATCTGCAGCTGAAGTAACGCCGATCAGGGAACTGGATAACCGTGCAATCGGTTCCGGCAGCCGTGGTCCGGTGACCCAGCAGTTGCAATCGCTGTATTTCGATTACGTGCATGGACGCCGGGACGATCATGCCGACTGGCTGACTTACGTCGCGTAAAAATTATGTAGGGTACGCATCGCGTACCGTTTTCCAAGTACGCCAAAGTCCAACAAAGGTACGCGGTGCGTACCCTACGGCTTATGGATCAATGGGTAAGATTTTTGAAGAATTATCACAAGATTCTAGTCGTCGGCCCTTCCTGGGTCGGCGATATGGTGATGGCACAAAGCCTGTTTATCGCCCTGAAAAACACTCATCCGAACTGCCAGATTGACGTACTGGCTCCGGCATGGACATTGTCGTTGCTGGAAAGAATGCCGGAAGTGAACAAGGCTATCGCCATGCCGTTGTCGCGCGGCCGGTTTGGCTTGGTCGAGCGCATTAAGCTAGGCTTTAGCCTGCGTCCGGGAAATTATGACCAAGCCATCCTGCTGCCAAATTCCTGGAAATCCGCAATAGCACCTTTCTTTGCCAATATTCCCGTCCGTACCGGTTACATCGGCGAATGCCGCTGGGGCTTGCTGAACGATGCCAGAAAGCTGGATAAAAACAGGCTGACCATGACGGTGCAACGTTTCGTCGCATTGGGCCTTCCAGCCGATACATCCATGCCGCCAGAGTGCCCAAAGCCTGCGCTAACAATCAGTAAAGACCGGCAACAGGCCGTTATCGACAAATTCAAGTTAACCCCAGCGCCAGAAATTTTGGCTTTATGCCCCGGCGCCGAATACGGTCCGGCAAAACGCTGGCCGATCGAACACTATGCCGAAGTCGCCAAGCATAAACTCGATCAAGGCTGGCAGGTTTGGCTGTTCGGTTCCGAAAAAGACAAGGCCGACTCCGAGCAAATCAATAAAGCAGCTTTAGGGCTCTGCACCGATTTTACCGGTAGAACCTCTCTGGCCGAGGCGGTGGATTTGATGTCGCTGGCTAATACCGTGGTCAGCAACGATTCGGGGCTGATGCACGTCGCCGCTGCATTGGACAAAAAAGTCATCGCCATTTACGGCTCGTCGGATCCGGGCTTTACGCCGCCTTTGAATGACAAGGCCGAGATTATTTCATTGAATCTGGAGTGCGCGCCCTGTTTCAAGCGCGACTGCCCGCTGGGCCATACCCACTGTTTGACCGGAATCATGCCGGAACGGGTGCTTGAGTACATAACGCTCACTCAATCAGGACGCAAGTGAAAATTGCCATTGTAAAGCTCTCGGCTTTGGGGGACATCGTTCATGCGATGGTCGCCCTGCAGTTCATCAAGGCGCATTCTCCGGAAATTCAGATTGACTGGATCGTTGAAGAACGTTTCGCCGAGCTTTTAAAAAACAATCCCGACATCGACAATATCCTGACGATTAACCTGAAAGCCTTAAAAAGCAATAAAGTTCGCATTTTTAAGCAGGTCAAAAAAATCCTTAAGTTTGCAAACAACGACTATGACCTAGTTATTGATGCCCAAGGGCTGATTAAATCGGCGGTTACCGCCAGACTGGTATCGCCATGGAAGCTGGGCATGCCGCAAGCCGGCCAGGAACTGGCGCGGTGCGGAGCACGCGTCGCCGGATTCGATGCCGGTTCAGTCAGGGAGAAAGCCGCGTCATGGTTTTATGACGTCAAAGTGGCCTGCGCTTACGATGCCAACACCATCGATAGAAACGCGCTGATACTGTCTAGCCCTTTAGGGTTCGGTATAACCAGAGAGCAAATCCTTAACAAAAAACCGTTCCTGTTTTTCAACAACGAAGACTCGCAAATATACGATTTGCTGTCAAAAGACCGGAGCAATATCGTACTGGTGATCGGCTCGACTTGGGATAGCCGCAATTATCCCGCCGCCAAGTTTGTAAAAATAGCCGAGGCCTTGCAGCAGAACTGTCTGGTCATTTGGGGCAATGAACAGGAAAAAACCACGGCAGAGTGGATGGCGACGCAATCCGGCCTGATCAAAGTCATGCCCAAGATGGATTTGAACAGTCTAAAAGCGCTGATCGGCAAGGCCGACCTACTGATCGGCAACGATACCGGGCCGACCCACATGGCTTGGGGGTTGAATAGGCCGTCAATCACCATTTTCGGCCCGACGCCGGTCAGCCGGGTTTATCAAACCGACATCAACAAGGTGGTCAAGTCCGCGTCTGTTGTTAATCCGTATAAGCTTAACAAGCAGGACTATTCGATTAAGGATATCGATGAGCGTGAGATTATTGAACAGGCGAGGTCTTTATTGTCGTTGTGAAAAAAGAAGACGTGGCTAGCTCTAAGGCTTTGCAGTTTCTATCATGGCCAAATATCGGCAGTTCGTTATCGATCTTATCAATAAGTAAATTCGCCGGAAACCGCACTAAGCTTGCGTGGGTTTATTCCGGCTGCGTTACTAACAATAAAGCCCCGGTTTTTTGCCGAGAGAGGGAAATTTAGCTTGGTCGCTTAAGAGTTTTAAGAACGTCTAACTCGATATTTTTCACTAGCTAGCAATAAGGCGCCGATTAATATAGCAATAGCATTAATTCCTGATGATGCATTAATTTCTGGAGCTCGTGCTACGCCGCCATGGCTTGGTGTCTCATGGCTCTCTTTGCCCTCTTTCTCGTGATGGGTGGAAATATTGTTATTAACAAACGCTTCCAGTGCATGTCGTTGCTCCGGATGTTTCTGAAAATAAGAAACGCCACCAGCTGAAGCTAAAAAAATAGATAAAATAAGTGCTATTAAATAATTTGACATACTTTCCTCTCCATTGGTTGTATTTATTATCTGGATTGATATAAACAGCATTAGAGTATAAGAAAAAACAATTTATGCCATCCGTTAAAGTACGTAGTTTTATAAAACTCCAAGTTAAATAACGGCTGACTACCGCAGATGGGTGGAACTCAGCGATCAGAATTATCATTTTGGTGAATAATATTGGTTTTCTCGATTACGTGATGCGACGCTTTAAAGTGGATTGCTTTAACCATTGATGAGCGTGAGGTTATCGAACAGGCGAAATTTTTGTCATTGTGAATAACAAGTAACTCTTGAGTCATATCAAGCTGGGCATTTTGACCTTTGCGAAGTCACGGGCACTAGCACAGCCACTATTTCATAGGCATACATATCGGGCCAATCAATTTAAAACTGCTAAGCGCCCCCTTCACTAATCCAGTTTATTTTTGCAGGATGACTGTGCAAGTCGTCCTGATTTTAAGGAATACCATGACTGATATTTATCAGCTAAGAAAAATCATTTTGATCGACAGCTTCTGGGCTGGAAAAACCGTTTTATTGAACCTGGATGGTCATATTAACCTGAGCGGTACAAACGGCGCCGGTAAAACGACTTTTTTGCGCCTTATCCAATTATTTTGGGGAGAACGGCCAAGCAATATCGTTAGCAGCACAGGCAGTAAAAAAGGCTTTCTTGACTATTACTTGCCGCGCAACAGCAGCTATTTAATCTACGAATACCAGCGCCCTGGGCAACAAACCTGTCATGTCATGATTCAAAGCGACGGCCGTGCGGCAAAATATAGATTCATTGACGCGCCTTTTAACAAAGAATACTACGTCGCTGAAAACAACTTGCCGCGCGACAGTGCAGCCGTAGAAAGGCTCTACAGAGCTACGGCGGAAACCTCTAACCTGATGAGCGTTGATGACTATTGCAGCATCATTCAATGTCATCAGGCTGGCAGTAGCAAAAAATGGATGCGCCCCTTGCAAAGCCGGTTCGCAATGGCAAACGGCCCAATGACGCATATTGAGAAAGTCATCGGCTCGGTTATCGGCAAAATTGGCGATTTTGATACCATCAAGCAAATGCTGATCAATATTTCCCGGGATAAACTCAGTCATCAGCTGTTGGATCATGAGCAGGATAAAATCCCGTTTCAGTTGAATAAGCAACATATCGATGCCTGGCTTGCCGACTTAAACGCCTCCAGGGAACTGGAAGCCAAGCAAGACGAGTTTGACCGGCTATTGCTGACCATTGCTGACTTAAAAGATACCCTTAACGAGCTGTCCCATATTCATTACTTTACTCTTCAACATCATCAATTAACTCAAGTTGACTTGAACAAAACAATACGGACATTGGAGGAGCAAAAGACACAGCGCAAGCAGCTTGCACAGATGCATGAACAACAGCTCGAGCCTATAGAGGAAGAGCTGCGTGCATTCAATAAGTCAATTAAGGATTATGAATTTGAAATCCAGGCGCTGGAAGCTCAAAAACTAAAGTATGAAGAACAAGATGCAGAAAGTTTTGCGGTCAAAGGTTCCTTGCTCGACCAGATCGTACAGCAACAAAAAACCAACCAGCTTGAAATAGATGCCCTCGAAAACAAGAGTAAAGAGATTAAGCGGCTTTATGAAAACCAGCTAAACGAGTTGGCGCATCTGCATAACAGCCAAAAGCAAAAATTCGACAATCAATGCACCGAAGAGCAATTAGCCAAAGAGCAAAAACTCACTGAAGCCAAACACCTATACCAGCAACGAAAAGAGCAACTGCGGCAAGAGAAGGAAGACCGGTTAAAACCGGTTACTGAGCAAAAATCCCAATTAACCATCGGATTTGGTATTACCAAAGCCAGTTTGGAGCATATTAAGCCGTCAGAAGCGCTGGAAAAACAAATCAATCAAACTCAACAACAGCTCAGCTCGCTTAGGCAAGAAATCAATCATGCTTTTCAGGCGCACAAAGCCGCCAATAATAGCTACAACTCAGCGCTGTCAAATTATCAGTCGATTGAAGCAGAGCTAAAGAATAAAAAAATAGAGTACCAAAGCGCCCAGCAATTGCATAAACAATGCCTCAAAAGGCTTCGGCCTGAAGCCGGATCATTGCAGTATTTTTTAGATAATGAAGTCGAAGGCTGGGAGCAAAATATTGGTCGCGTCATTGCTCCGGAGTTACTGGAAAGCAAGGAGCTTAATCCCCGGCAAGTCGAATCCGCGCACCGGCATTTTTATGGAATCGATATAAATCTTGAGGCGCTGGCAGACAGGAAAAGCTCAATCGCCGATAAAGCCTCGCTGGAACAACAGGAAAAAGCCCTCTTTGCACGCGTAAGCAGCCTGGAAGAAGAAACCGGACAACTTGAAGCAAGTCTGGTTGCGGCCAATAAACTCAGGGAACACTGTAAAAACGAAGTGAATCATGCCGAGCAAGCAGTTAACCGATGCAATCAAAAAGAAAGCAACTTGCAGAAAGAGGAACAGGATTTACTTAACCAGATCAAGGCAGAAAAAGAAAAAACGCGGGCCGAGATCAATCAAAAAATGACGCAATTGTCTCAAGAAATTGAGGCGCGTCAACAAGCAATAAAGAATATTACTGATGAGCATCAAACCGAGCAGGACAGGCTGCACACGGAACATTTAGGACGTGAAGGTACCCTCATTTCAGATGCCGAAAACACCATCAAAGCCATCAGGCTGCAAATTGACGAGAATAGCCGACAGTTCAAGCAGGAACAAAAGCGTATTCATCAGCAGTTGAAAACCGACTTGCAAGGCAGCGGTGCTGATGACACCATCATTGAACTCATTGCCAGACAGAAACTGCTTGTTCAGCAAGAAGCCGCAGCGAAGGCCTATCAGGAGCGGGATAAGGAATATCAAAGCTGGCTGACCAAGCGTTGGCAGCAAGACCAGCCTGCACTATGCCAGCAACGCAGCACCGCCCAACAACAGGCCTCCAAACTGAAAGAAACTATTGAGCAATTAAAACAGGATTATCAAAAACAGCGCTCGCAGCTTAATCAGGACATCATCAAATATGAGAAGTTGCAGGAAACAAGCCAAAGTTTATTAATACAGCTCGCTAACAGCATGGATCAACTGAAAGCTTGTCCGCCGATTTTAAGCGAAAATTTGCCGGAATATGCTGCGTCTACCTTGCCCGGCTTGGCTAAAACCACATTACAAAAAAGAAAGCAGCAAGAAAAAACGTTATATGACGGCCAACAAATCCTGCGTCAACTTTTTCACAAACACCATCGCAGCCAACTGGCACAGGCATGGCAAAAAGCCACAGAGGAGGCAAGCGCCGCAAACCACTACTTTTTGGCGGATGCCTTGGATATTGAAGAGCCGCTTAAAACGGTGCTGCCGATGGTCGCCAACATCAAACAGGCCACCAGCCAGCAAATTGAATTGCATGCCACCGATGTGAACGCTTTTTACGATCATTTACGCCAGTTTGATCGCATTATCAAACAGACCGGCCAGTCCTTATCCAGCCACGTCAGTGAAAAGCAATACTTTAACGCGCTAGGCGAAATTAAAGTAAACATCCGATCCAAAATGAGTGACCTTGAATACTGGCAGTCGCTGAAAAACTTTGGCGACAATTACCATCAATATCGCGACCAGCGGGAGTTGACAGGCAATGCGGAAATTCCCAATACCTTGATTGAAGCGATGGGCGAGCTGACCAGCCTGTTGCCCGAGAGCGGCATTAGCATCAAGCATCTGTCACTGTTTGATATTGAGTTTACCATTACCGAAAACGGCCACGTGAAACATGCCCGGAATGCCAAAGAGCTTAAAGATGTCAGTTCCACCGGGCTTTCATATCTGGCGCTGATCACCTTTTTTACCGGCGTCACGTCCATGTTGCGAAGAAACAATCCAACCGTTATCTGCTGGCCTATTGATGAACTGGGTGACTTGGCGCCCGAAAACATTGAAGCCATGATGAACATGCTGGAACAACAAAACATCCACATTCTGTCCGCCACGCCAACGGCTGACCGCCATGTTCTTGGTTTGTTTAAACGCCGCTACCAGCTGGATAAACAAAAGCTTCATGAAGTCAACCTGCCGGAAAGCAAATTGGGCCGACTGTTGAACCAAATAAACCAGGAGGAGGTCAGCCATGTTTAAGCATGTGACAGAATCACTGCTAAGCGGCCAGTTTATTTGTCCGACCGCTTTTCCGGATGCCTTTGATTATTTATCCAAGGCAGAGAACTTCAGCAAAGTTGACGCGTTCCTGTCCCAGTTAGACCGCGAATTGTGCGTGCTGGAAGGCGAAGAAATCTACTATGCGGCCTACGCTCAAATTGACAACGACAACCGCAGTCAAATTAAAGAGGCTTTTTCGGAAATCCGCTCGCAATTGCGCCCGGTGGTCGAGTGGATGGATATGGTCATGACGGCCATGGGGCAGGATATGCCGATCCGGGCGCGCGATGAAATCCGCATGCACAAGCTGCTTAAAATGATTGAGCTGGAGCCGTCTTTATGCGAGCAAATGAATCGCCTGACCCAGACCGCTTTATTCAAAACCTCCAAAACCACGATCAATGACCAGTTAAGCTGGATACTGCAAAAGCTGGAACAATGCGGCTATCTGGTCAAGCCCAATCCGCAAGGCGGGCTGTATATCGTCACCGGCAAAATGAATTATCTGCACCAAATCATCGCCTTTTTAAATGACGCCGAAGACCTGGAACTGGATAAACAAGCTAACAGGGATGAAAACCAACAGCAGGGCTTGTTTTCATGAGCTTTGATCAAGCCCAAGTCGCCGGCCTGATCAGAAAAATAGGCAGTGCCGATCAACTGCTGGCCAAAGCGTATATCGATGGCACCCTTTTTGTTGACGAGAAGAACCAGCATGCCATCGATAGCCTGAAAAAAAGCGGCCTGTTGCGCATCGCCGAACAGAGCGATGAATTCCGCTTAACCACCGATATCAAGCGCCTGATTGACCGCTTATTGTTGCGCAATCCGCGCTACCGGCAAAACACCAGCATAGCCAAGATGATAGGAAATATTGCCGATGATATAGATGCCTATCGCGCTGCATTGGAACAAAATGAGCAGGACGAGGCCAATTATCATCTGGAACAAATCGATGACAGCCTGTATGAGTCGCTGGAGATGCTGGAAAACAGCCTCAGCGTCATGTTTACCGCGATTACCAGCCAGTTTGGCTTTGTTAATTCGTTATCCAGCAAGATCAGGGAAAACGAACGCGCGCTGTCGTATGCCCAGCAATTAGTCAAAGAGCTCAGCATCATCAATACCAAGGACTGTTATGAATGGATAAGCTGTTGGGCCGCCCCGACCGAACTGTCCGGCAAAGTCATTCGTTTTATCGATCAATATAAAAGCATTGTCGTGCGACTGGTCAGCATCGTCGACCGCATGAAAACCTTGCTGTTTACGCTACGTTTGCAGGAACAGACCGCAAACCGCACACGAGCCATGGCGCAGTTTTTAAAAAAACATCCGGAATGGCAGCCCCGTGAATGGTGCGATGAAAGCGAGGTTCCTGCGCTATTAAAACGAAACAAAGGCCTGGTCTTCAACACCGGCATCAATACCAAGAAATCGAGCCAGCAAGATGAGCTGATCCAGCTTATTCAGGAATTAAAACGGCAGTCTAACCCGATTAAACCGCTGGATACCCAACGAGATGCGATCCCGGTTGATTCGAGCGAAACGGAAGGTATTGAATATTGCTCTGATTATTACGAAGCTCAAATTGAGGATTTATTTTCATTAGCCATTGAAAAACAGGGCCATAAAGTGTCCGCTTTGCAGTACAGGCAAACAGCTGAATTACAGATTAAACCAGAGCTTTGGTTGGATATCGTTTTTGCCAAATATTGCTGCATGCAACAACGCTTCAAGCAAACTCTGGATATAGAAATGGATGGCCAGGACTTACCGGATTTTAACGGTAACCAATTAATTACCGAGATTTGGTTACGCAGAGCCCGATAATGAATCGTCAAACATTCAATTGGGTTAGCGATCTGGTTAAAAGCAGCCCTGGCGAGACCTCTACCCGCCGAAAGAGCATAACGGGTTGCTTTGTGATTGAGCGCTACCAGTGCGGGCGAATCCGCAATAATGAATTAATATTTACCGCAGAGGATAAAACCTCATTACGGCAGCAAATAATACAAGAATTTAAACTTGATCCTTTTGATACCGAATTACCCACTGACCGAGTAGGTATAGCTAAGCTTCATAATAATGAGAAATTAGCCAAGAACCCTGTCAGTCATGACCATATTTTGCTGAATTGCCCAAACAAAACGCTCAAACTGAATAATCGGACCATTCAATTGCAAACGGAGGTTGTTCCTAATGCGGGCATGATGTGTTTAAGTTCCGGCATTAATCAAATTGATCATGACGCCATTGTTGTTGTTGAAAATCTCGCGATTATGCAGCTATGCGGTACATTGGAACTGCCTTCTTTTTGCCGGGATGCCTTATGGGTATATCGCGGCGACCACAAAAGCGGAGCTAAAATTGGCGCTTGTTACGATTTATTAAATCGTTTCGGGAGCAATAAAACCGTTGTTGTTTGCAGCGACATGGACCCTAAAGGTTTGGAAATAGCGCTGACTATCCCTCACGCCCAATACTGGCTCGGCCCGGAATTAAGCACATGGGACGACTGCTTTAATAGTGATTATGCTAGTCGTAGCGGCTATGACAAACAAAGCAATGCCATGGCTTTTCTTTTGAAGAAATGTGACGCGGGGCTTTTGGCCGACGCATTTAGCAACCTTGTGTTACGGATAAAAAAAGAGCGCAGCTCGTACCGGCAAGAACATGGCTATGCGCATAACGTCAACCTGTCGCTCTTTCCCATCAAACAAGAGACAGCATTGTTAAGTTTAAGGCATTCAACTCGGGACTAAGAAGGCCAGGCGTTGCACTAACTTTACCGCGCCCCATCATCAGGCACCGGAACGTCGGGCAACCGAAAACAGTTGCCCGATTACGAGATTAGGTAAACATATCAACGACAACATTGAGCAAGGTGAGCACCAGGCTTCCAATTAGCGCAGGCCAAAAACCTTGAACGCGTATGCCCGGAACCAGAGCCGCCACCAACCAAAGCATCAGTGCGTTGATCACCAGCAGAAACAGCCCCAGGCTGAGAATTGTAAGGGGAAACGTCAGAAAAACCATCACCGGCCGGACGACAGCATTCACGAAACCGAGAACAATCGCGCCGATAATCGCCGCTCCCCAGCCTTCAACCTGAACGCCGCGGACGAGGTGGGCCATGAGCAGCAATAAACCTGCTGTCAAAATTAGATGTGCGAGAAAAGATAACATATAGACCTCCAATCAGGTTTTTAGCTGTAAGGCAGAGGATGGATTGGCTCATGCAACATAGCCAATCCATCTTCTATACTGGTTTTCGCAGGTAATTTATTACGCAACCGGACAGTGCGGGCGACAGCGTCAACCAGATCGCCGATGTAAATAAACGCTTGGCCGTGGAAGACATCGCCGGCAATGCGGAGCAGCGTATAGTGAATGAGCCATTCTCGTTTTGGACGACCTGTTTCATCTCAAGCTTTGACTGAGGATAGGGCCACTTGGGCTGTAACGGCCAATCTTCGTTGTTGATCGGTACGCCGGGCTCGGAGGGGGCATGAACCAGCATCGTGCTGGCATAAATGAACTGTTCGACATCGAAGTCTTGCAAGGCCTGTAACAGGCGGCGGGTGCCATTGACATTGTCCTCTTCATAGAGCGCATTAGGTTCGCCGGTGAAACCATAATAGCCGGACAAATGTATGACCGAGACGATGAGCTTCTCAAAGCGCCTTTGCAACTCATCCATAGCCTCCTTGACCGACTTGTCCGAGGTTAGGTCGCAGGGAATACAGGGCATACGCTTAAAGGATTCGGATTCGCTATCCAGATCGGTGGCGCAATCCCTATCCAGACCGACAATGTAATAATCTTGTGTTAGTGCTTTGCTGAGTGAAAGTCCGAGGAAGTCGCTGATACCCGTATTTAAGATGATGTCCTTTGCGTTGTTGACAGTTTTTTCGACTATCGGCTTTTTCGTTGCTCGCAAAACGATGTCGTCTTCTTTACTCATGATCGTTTTCTCCTCAACTGTTTGAGAAGTCCCCGGGTTGCCGGATGAACTACGTATCAGTGAACGATCATTACCCTGTCGGAGCGTAATGACGCGAGAGCTTTGTTTTTTACTCTCTTGTTATCTGTTGTCAACTCTACTTGCCGACTGCGCGGCCGTTAAAGTTAAATCGATATGGACAGAAATAATTGATGAGGATATAAAAATTAGGATGAGTCTTGCCCTTGTCGCAATGTAACCAGCCCTTTTTGATCTGGATTTGGTGCGATAAGGGCAGACTGCGGTCTTTTTGGAACGACAACAGTGCCTTAAGCTTGTCTTAATCATCAACCTATATAAATATCATTTGACTAAGGCATCAATGAGCAGGCATATTTTGACGATTGCAACAAGATAGTTCAACCAAAGCAGAAAAATCTTATTAATCCCAAGAAAATCACTCGGAATTAAATCCAGAGACTTTAATATCAATTCATCTAAAGAGCTGGCTCATTTGATAGGTAATAACGCCTATTGATTGAACAACTTTAACGCTCTATTCTTAAGACACTAACATAAAACCTACCGGGTTCTCCAGGATAATGGCATATGAATCGCTGCTAGCTGTTTTGCAAGATAAACAGAAACTTTCCGCCACAGAATTAAAAAAAGTTGAGCGCATGCAAAAAACGTCGGTATCGGAAAGCGTGCCGCAGTTACTGGTTAAGCTTGGCTTGTGTTCGGAGCTGGACGTAGCCGATGCTTTTGTAGACTCAGGCCACTTCGAAAAGGTTACACCGGATCAATATCCGCTGGAAATGCAACTGCCGGAAACCGTGCCGTTGCGCTTTTTAAAAAACTATCATGCTATCGGCTTGCATAACAATAACGACATTACCGTCGCCTTGATGGATCCGGAAGACAAGTTTGTCATTGATGCGTTAAAACTGGCGACCGGAAAAAACATTGTTCCCAAAGTCGGACTGCTTTCAGAGATTGATGCCGCGCTGGAAGTGCAGTATGGCGAAAGCCACGCACAAACGGACAAGCTGGCCGACGATCTGAGCGTCGACGATTTGCGCGAAGAAGACCTGGAACATTTAAAAGACTTAGCCAGTGAAGCGCCGGTGATCAAAATGGTCAACTTGATCATGCAGCGAGCGATTGAAACCCGGGCTTCGGATATTCATATTGAGCCTTTTGAGCAATCCCTGAAAGTCAGGCTGCGCGTCGACGGCGTATTGAAGGATATTGATGCGCCATCGGTCAAATCCACTGCGGCAGTGATTTCACGTATCAAGATCATGGCCAAGTTGAACATCGCCGAGCGCCGCCTGCCGCAGGATGGCCGCATCAAGGTGCAAATGTTGGGTAAAGAGCTGGATCTGCGGGTTTCCACGATACCGACGATGTACGGTGAAAGCGTAGTGATCCGTTTGCTGGACAAGGAAACCACGGTGCTGGACTTTGCCGCGCTGGGCTTTGCCGGCAAGCATCTACAGCAGTTTATTGATGTGCTATCTCAACCGCATGGCATCATCCTGATCACGGGGCCGACCGGAAGCGGAAAATCGACCACGATGTATGCCGCGTTAAAGCAGCTCAATACGTCCGAGCGGAAAATCATCACCGTCGAAGATCCTGTGGAATACCAGATGGAAGGGGTCAACCAGATTCAGGCGAAACCGCAAATAGGCCTGACCTTTGCATCGGCGTTGCGTTCTATCGTGCGGCAAGATCCCGACGTGATTATGATCGGTGAGATGCGCGATCTGGAAACCGCAAGAATCGCCGTGCAATCGGCGTTAACCGGGCATTTGGTGTTATCGACGCTGCATACCAACGACGCGGCCGGCGGTGTTACCCGATTGCTGGATATGGGCCTTGAAGAATATCTGCTCACGTCCACCGTCAACGGTATATTGGCGCAACGTTTGGTAAGAAAACTGTGTCCTGAATGCAAGCAACCCTATACGCCTCCTGCGGACATTATCGAGGGTATGCGGCTGAGGCAATTTGCTTCGAATATCGCCAAGGAGGGTGGATATACCGCAAGCCAGCCGGGAACTGGTGCGGATATCGCCAGGGATGGTGTGTATACCGCAAGTCTGCCTGGAGCAGACGCGGAAGGCGATATTGTCTTATACAAACCGGTCGGCTGTGCGTCTTGCGGGGGCTTGGGCTACCGTGGACGACTGGCGATCATTGAATTTCTGCAAATGACCGATCCGCTACGTAAATTGATTATGGCGCATGAAGAAGCCGGGGCCATCCAAAAGCTCGCCATTGAAGAAGGTATGACCACGATGTATGAAAACGGCTTGGTTAAAGCCCTGCAAGGGATTACCACTTTGGAAGAAGTGCTGCGGGTAACGTCGGAAACATAATGTTATTTGCATATAAAGTAGTTAATAGTTTCGGCGAGACTGAAGAAGGCGTCAGAGACGCGGTTGACGAACGTCATCTGATTGCAGCTTTGCAGTCGGAAGGTTATATCCCTGTTCGTGTGGTACCGGCCAGTGCCAAATCGTTTCTGGGCCTACCGCTGGGTTTGAAACAGTCCAAATTGTCGCAAAAAGATATTGCGCTGTTCACCGGCGAATTGGCAACTTTGTTGGAATCCGGATTGCCTTTGGATAAGTCTTTGCTGGTATTGATGGATTTGACTGAGGACAATGAGCGGGTAACCAAGTTGATCGGCAGGGTTCTGGAGAAAGTAAAAGGCGGCTCCACCTTGGCCGATGCCTTGGAAAAACAGTCCGGCATTTTCAGCAAGTTTTACTTGAACATGATACGCGCCGGTGAGGCCGGGGGTAGTTTGGGCGAAGTATTAACGCGGTTGTCCGAATATCTGGAGCGCTCCCGGGAATTAAAGGACACGGTCAGCACGGCTTTGATCTATCCGGCCATCTTGCTGATCATGTCATTGGCCTCTTTGTTCGTGATGCTGACATTCGTGGTGCCACAGTTTTCTGAGATGTTTGAAAGCGCAGGCAAGGCGCTGCCGGTATCAACGCAGATCGTCGTGGGACTGGCCGAATGGCTGCAAAGCTATTGGTGGGTATTGATTTTGGGCGTTATCGTAATCACGGGCTATATGAATCTCCAAATGGCCGATCCGGTCAGAAAGAAGGTTTGGGACGGCCGTTTTTTGAAACTGCCGCTGGCCGGGACGATCATTCTGAACAAGGAAACTGCCAACATCAGTCGCACCTTAGGTACTTTGTTGGGTAACGGCGTTTCGATATTGTCGGCCCTGGTTATCGTTCGCGAAACAGTCGATAACCTGGTTCTGGCGGCGTCCATTCAAGACACCGAAGACCAGTTAAGGCAGGGCAAAAATATGTCGGATGCCTTGTTGGAAAAAGGAATATTTCCAAAGATGGCCATGCAGATGATAAAAATGGGTGAAGAGACAGGGAAGTTGGAAGAAATGCTGCTGCGCGTAGCGAATATTTATGATAAACAGCTTAGGGTGGAAATACAGCGTATGCTGGCATTGTTGGAACCGGCGTTGATCATCTCACTGGGACTGATGATTGCAGGCATTATCGTATCGATCTTGCTGGCTATTCTGAGCGTTAATGATTTAGCTTTTTAAACAGGAAACACGACATTATGAAACAAATGAAAAAAACTACCGCCAGGGAAGGTGTGAATGCTGCAAACTGTCCGGGAACCCAAGCAGGCTTTACCTTACTTGAGTTGCTGGTTGTGTTGGGCATTATTGCAATGCTGGCCGGAATAGTCGGGCCACAGGTTATGAAACACATGGGCGAGTCAAAAACCAAAGCAGCCAAAGTACAAATTGAAGACCTGTCGGCCGCTCTGGACATGTATAAACTGGACTTGGGCAGCTACCCGAGTACAGAACAGGGTTTGAAGGCTTTGATTGAATCGCCCGACAGCGCCAAACGCTGGAACGGCCCTTATTTGCGCAAGGCCAAAATGCCGTTGGATCCATGGCAACAGGAATACCATTATGTTGCTCCCGGTGAGCACGGGAAGTTCGACTTGTACACCTTAGGGGCGGACGGCAAGGAAGGCGGTCAAGGCGAAGATCAGGATATTGTTAGTTGGGAATGATTTATACGGTACAGCGCTGTAAAGGTTTTACCCTGCTGGAACTGGTCGTAGTACTTTTTGTAGTTGTGCTGGGATTCTCGGTGATCGGTCTTAACTTGTCATCCGGGAGCGACACTACAGAAATCAAGGCGGCGGCAAGAGATATCGTTTCAGCGCTACGTTATGCCAGGGGGCAGGCTTTAATGACCCACCAGGAAACCACGGTTGCTCTTGATCTGGCCAGCAACAGCTACACGGTCAGCGGTCGGGACAAGCTTTATCAGATTCCCGAGGGTGTTGACGTGACCGTGGTGACTGCGCAAACCGAATTAAGCGGAAAAGGCGCTGCGAACATCCGTTTTTTTTCTGACGGTTCCTCTACGGGAGGAAGAGTCACATTGGAGCGGGGGCAGACGAAGTGGAAAATCGATATAAACTGGTTAACCGGCCAGATTGAACTTGAAAATGAATAAGCAACGCGGCTTTTCATTACTGGAAATCCTGATTGCGTTTTCAATTCTGGCGCTTTCCTTAGGAATTTTGCTGAAGATATTTTCTGCCGGTGTTAATACCGCCGGCGTTGCCGAGGAATATACCGCAGCCGTTCAAATTGCTGAATCTCTCATGGCTAGAACAGGTGTGGAAGCGCCTTTGCAGCCAGGCGAGATTACCGGGACGGAAAATGAAAAATATTACTGGCGGGTGTCCGTTAGCCCGTTCCAGTTCACGGCTGAAAATTTGGATATCACGACCATAGCAGCAGTGCTTTATAAAGTTAAGGTTATCGTCAGTTGGGGTGATGACGCCAAGGCCGATGGCAGACAGGTAGAGTTAGTGACATTGAAACTGGCGAATAAAATACTATGAGGAAAGCCCCTGGACAGGGTTCAAGGTTAAGATACGCGGCAGGCTTCACACTGATTGAAGTTCTGATAGCCATGACGCTATTAAGCATTATGGTAGTGCTATTGTTCAGCAGCCTGAGAATTTGCGCCCAAAGCTGGGAGCAGGGAGAAAACAAAATAGCCGAAGTGAGCGAGGTCGCCGTAGTCTATAACTTTTTTCAGCGGCATTTATCTTCAGCCATACCTTTATGGAACGATTTTATCGCCGGTGATGAAGTGGACGCTGCAAATCAGCCGAAAACAGGTGCGGCAGCCGACAGTGGCGCGGATACGGAAAACTTGAATAAGACATTCTCTTTCCAAGGCAGGAAAAACGCCTTGCAGTTTGTCTCGGTTTTTCCTGCAAGTGTCGGCAGGGCAGGTATGCAGCTGTTTTCGATAGAGCAGCAGCAAGAAGATAAAGAGCAAGTGCTCAAGGTGACGCTCACGCCGTTTTTCCCCTTAGCGGAAGGCGAGGAATGGAATCAGGAAGAGGTGGTCTTGCTAAGGCATGTAAGCGACTTTGAGCTTTCCTATTTTGGCGCTGTCGGTGATACGGATGAATACGCTTGGCAGGATGAATGGCTGAAAAAAGACGTTCCTCCCCAATTGGTCAAAATCAGCATCAACACTACAGATGGGGTTTTCTGGCCGGAAATAGTTATAGCGCTAAAAGTGGCTGGTGCAAAGACTGGAGTAAATTCAGAACCGTTAGAGGGTAGCAAATGAGCAAGTCTGGCGGTTTTGCCCTTGTGCTAGTCTTGTGGGTGTTGAGCTTACTGACCATTATGGCCGGCAGTTTTGCTCTTAGCATGCGGCGCGAAGCGGGCATCGTGGCCGGCAGCAGCAATAACGCCCAGGCCGTGGCTGTCGCAGAATCGGGACTTGCCATTGCAGAGCTGATGGTCATGAGTCCTGACCAGCAGCAACGCTGGCATACCGATGGCAGTATTTACCAAATTGATTATCCGGATTCGAAAGTCCGGATTCGCCTGCTATCTGAAGCCGGTAAAGTGGATTTAAACAGAGCAGATGAGGCTCTGCTGCGAGAACTGATGCTACGTGCACCTGTTGATGAAGAGTTGCAAACCAAGTTGCTTAATGCGATTCTCGATTGGCGTGATACGGATGACCTGGTGCGCATAAATGGCGCGGAGAAAGAAGAATATAAGAAAGCGGGATTGAGTTACCAGCCTCGCAACAAGCCGTTTCAATCGGTTGACGAGTTACAAATGGTATTGGGCATGAATGAACAGATATTCAAGTGGCTTCAAAACTTGGTCACGGTCCACTCTGAACAGACGAATGTTGATATGGCTCAGGCTGCCAAAGAGGTTTTATATGTATTGCCGGGGATAGATGTTGAGTTGATAGACTCATACATTGAAGCGAGACGGGAAAATGCGATTAATGGTTTACCTCCGCCGTCAGCTCCGGTAGTCTCTAATTCAGGCGCGGTGTCCGGGCAAGCTGGTGCTAACACGCCCGCAACAGCGATTAATGGCGGAGCAGAACAAAAAGGTGCAATTACAGTTGTTACCGAAGCATTGTTGGATGATGGCACAACAGCTACCATCAGTGCGCTGATAAAAAAACAGGATAGTAGTACGACGGGGACGTCGCCGTTTCAGGTTCTGAAATGGCAGCGTAATGCGGCAGTTGACGAGTCATTGTTTGTAGATGGGAAAGATGAGTTGCTAGTGAGACAGTATGCCGAACCTGAATTCAACAATTGATCTGGATATTAAAAAGTTCTTCCGCTGGTGGCTGCGCGAACTTGACTTTTTAGTGCCTGAAAAAATCAGGCAGCTGATTAATGAGAAACAGGGCTTCATTATTGTTCGTCCCGAAAACAATCGGCTGGCGCTGACTTATGTGCTAAATGAAAAAGTCGAGCCTCTGGCGATACTGGAGCGCAACGCCTCGGGCATAGAGCAATACAAAGCCCTGCGCGCCAAAGACGAACGGTTGGCTAAAGCGAACGTGATACTCCGGCTGACAGGGAATGAAGCAATTCAAAAAGAGCTCGCCTTGCCGGCCGCAGTGAAAGAAAACCTGCCCCAGGTTGTTGCCTACGAACTGGACCGTTATACGCCGTTTAAGGCGGAACAGGTTTATTTTGCGGTTAAGCCGCTGGAAGGCGAGCATGAGCCTGGGCAGATCAGGATCATGCTGGTGGTAACTCCAAGGGAAACGCTTGATGCCTTATACGAATTCATCAGGGCAATGGACATGTCGCCGCTATTCGTCGATTATGAGGCGGCGCCGAATGATCTTGAGCAACGTTATGACACCTACAATTTATTACCGGAAAGTCTAAGGGAAAAACCTGCAAGTACACCGCGTCTGATCTATACCGGCTTGATCGCGGGAATATTATTACTACTAGGCGCCGCGCTGGTGCTGCCGGTGTGGTTTGAATCTCAGACGGTCAATACCTTACAGGAAAAAATTGATGCGATAGAAAAGGATGTCAAAGAAGTTAAGGCCTTGCAGTTGGAAATTGATGCGATGGTAGATGAAACACGGCTATTAATAGCGGAGAAAAACGCGGCTCCAACCATAGTCGATATGCTGAATACCTTAAGCGCGCTAATAAAAGATGATACCTGGCTATCCTACGCACAATACGCGAACAAAAATCTGCAAATACAAGGCGAGTCGCCCTCCGCGTCAGCATTAATCGGCGTTCTGGAAGACTCTAAATTATTTGCCAATGCCCGCTTTGTATCGCCGGTCACTCAGGACAGGGTTACCGGACAGGAGCGGTTCCAGATTACCGTTGACGTTATTCCGGAAGTTGAGCCTTCAGCCATGCCGGCAACCGCTACACCGGCTCCCGGCCATGAGGCACGCACACCATCCCAGGCGAAACCGGGAGGGGCAAATGGCCAAGGCCGGTAGTCAGCAAATGCAGCGATGGCTGGCCGTCGCCCTGTTGCTTGCAGCGATACTGCTTGTCATCCTCGCCGTTATAGTACCCGTGATTAACAAAGGCTTGGAACTGCACGAGACCAGAAATAGTCTTGTTTTCAAGTTACAGCAATATGAGCGGGTTCTGGCAAGAAAAGATGCCGTCATTGAAAATATGACTGTTATAAAAGAGCAGTATCAAGCTCGTGGGCTTTTGAATAGGCAGAGTACCGGTGCTTTAGCATCCGCTGAGCTTCAGGACTTTATTAAAAGAACGATTGTAGAGGCCGGCGGGCAATTAAGCAGTACGCAGGCGCTTCCTGTTTCGGCATTTTCTTCCGGCAATGGCCGATCTTCCGCATCCGTGCAGTCGGGCGCCAAGAATGAATTTAACCGGATAACCGTCAGCGTAAGGATGACTGGTAACAGCAAAGTGTTACGCTCTGTGTTGTATAAGATAGAAACATCAACTCCGCTGATTATTATCAATCAGATAGAGATAAGGCCGGTACGTGGTGTTAGAAGCAGAACAACGCGCCAGATAGAACTGAGTAACGAACTGGACATTAATTTTCAAGCGGTTAGTTTTATGAGAAAGCAGCCGGAATGAATATTAAACTGATAAAATTGCTGGTAACTGTCTGCATTAGTCTGTGTTTGGTAATTGCCGGAGAATGGTTATACGCACGTTATATGAGGCATCGATTGTTGACATCAATCACCTCGGAAAAACCGCAAGAGTATAAAGCAGATAAGTTGCCCGAAATAGAACTGACAAGTCAGCCGGAAGACAGTTACGTGGATCTGGTTGCCAGGCCGTTATTTATTAAAGGCAGAAGACCTGTAGATGAGCCGAGTCGTGAGACAGGGCAAGCTGCCGCTAAACCAGAGACTTTCGATTGGCAGCTGACCGGCGTTTACAGTACCAAGCAAACCGTATCGGCATTATTCAGCCGGGCTAAATCAAAAGTTGCCAAAGATAATCACCGAAAAATAACCGTAGGTGAAGATCTTGACGGCTGGAAACTGATCGAAATAAACAGGGACAGGGCCGTGCTCAAACAGGGCAGTAAAGAGAAAGAACTATTGCTTCGAAAACCAAAATTAAAAGCACCATTACCTGGCGCGAATGGCGCAGCACCGGCTACGCCGGCTCCTGCTCCTGCTACTGCTCCGGCCGCAACACCTGAATCCGAACCGCCACCTCCACCTCCACAAGACAATAACGGAGACACATCTGAGGGTAACCAATGACTAATATAAAAAAAATAACAACAGCTTCCTGTCTAGTGGTCGTAGGTTTAACACTATCAAGTTGTGAATCGCTCGGACCCAAACAGGCCGCCAAATTGCCGTTAACGCCGGTAAAAAAAGATCAATCTGAAACGGTTATAAAAGAGCTGCAAAACAAAGCGCCGACGGCAGGAACAACGCAGACTAAACCGGAATTATATCCGGGCACTAACCGGTTTGTGAGCGAGACCACGGTGCCGCACAGGAAAGGCAAGAGCACCGGCGAAGGCGCATACAGCCTTAATTTCGATGAAGCCGATTTGGGCGAAGTGGCCAAGGTGGTGTTAAGCGACATCCTCGGTCTGAACTATGTGCTAAGCCCCAAGGTGGCAGGCAAAGTCACCCTGCAAACAACTGAGCCCTTAAGCAAGGACGAGCTCATTCCCACCCTGGAAATGCTGTTGCGCATGAATAATGCCGTGCTGATCAGGGATGCGAACATTTACCATATCGAACCGGCTAGTGAAGCTTTATACAGCTCCGGTTTTTCGGCTCCCAGCGGCGCCGGCAAGACAGGCTTCCAAGTCAGGGTTATCCCGGTCAGAAATGTCCCCGTGCAAAGCATTGTCGATGTGATAAAACCGCTGGTGCAGGAAAAAACCATTCTCAATGTCGACGCCACGCGCAATATCCTGATTGCGTCCGGTACCCCGGATGAAGTGGGCCGGGTAATGGACATGGTCAGCACTTTCGATACTGATGTAATGAGGGGGCGATCATTCGGCCTGTTTCCCTTGACGCATGTTGAACCGGAAACTTTGATCAAGGAACTTGAGCAGGTCTTTTATAAAAAGGGCAAGGAGGGGGAAGAAAACGAGTTTTTCCGCTTTATTCCCGTTGAAAGACTGAATGCCATCATGGCGATTACGCATCAGGCCAGTTATTTAAGAGATATCGAAAACTGGGTATTCCGTTTGGATAAGGCAAATACAGCATCCGGCGGCGGCGTGAATGTCTACAGAGTTCAAAATGTCGACGCTGAAGAACTGGCGGGAACATTAAATGAGATTTTTACCGGCGTGGCCAGGAAAGAAAAAACGGCCAAGGTCGCTCCAGGGCAAGAGTCGGCTGAAGTAACCAATAAGCAACAGTCTGACAAACAGAAAAAAACACCAGCCAGTAGAGGTGCCTCGCAAACCGGAGAGGCGGAAGTGGCCAATGTGGGCGAGGTAAAAATTATTCCGGACGTGGCCAATAATTCGGTCGTTGTTGTTTCCACCCCGCAGGAGTACGAGGTGATACTCCCTGTCATCAAGCAGCTGGATGCATTACCGCTGCAAGTGCTGCTTGATGCGACAATCGTCTCGGTTACTTTAAAGGATGAATTAAAATATGGTATCTCATGGTATTTAACCAACGGGAACGATGCAATTGGCAGCAACAATAATCCTCCCACGACCGGCAACACGACATCGCCGGCTATACAAACCTTTGGGAGTGCGGCGGGGGCAGCTGCCGCCGCTTTCGCAACAGGCGGTTTGAGCGCTATATACAATTCTGGATCGGTAAGAGCCCTTTTAAGCGCACAAGCCGTTCGCAACAATATCAATGTGATTTCTTCGCCATCGCTAATGGTATTGAATAATCAGGAAGCGAAAATAAATGTCGGCGACCAGGTGCCCATACAAACCGGCAGCACATCGGTTCCTATCGCCGGCGGTGGTGCAGCTCCTGCCAGTATAGCTCAGTCCAATACCATTCAATATAAGGATACTGGTGTTACCCTGGAAATTACGCCCAGGGTTAATGCCAACGGTATGGTTATCATGGAAATCAAGCAAGTGGTCAGTACGCCAGTGCCAACCACTACAGGCGTCTCAACTTCGCCCACCATTCAGAAAAAAGAGATCGAGAGTTCCGTGGCCGTCCTTGATGGGGAAACAATAGTATTAGGCGGTTTAATTGAAGAAACCGTCAATAGGAGCCAAAATGGGATTCCTTGGTTACAAGATATTCCATGGATAGGGCCGGCATTCGGGGGAACGGACAAGAGCAATAACAAAACAGAGCTGGTTGTCCTAATTACGCCGCGCGTTGTGAAAAGCAAGCAGGATTCCAGGTTGATTTCAGATGAATTCAAGCGGAAATTAACCGGAATTTACGAGGAAAGACACGTTGTTCCGGAAGTTTCTTCTTCAGTTACTAAGGAATAGCTGACTGGAGCGCCTAAAGCGCCTTTTTGAGAGCTGCAATAGTGCAGGGCGCAAACCGGGCGCAGCGGCCCGGCTTGCCAACAAGCTTAACGGGTAATAACTTCGGTACCCTTGCCGACCAGCACTACGTCCGCAGGGCGCATCGCAAAGATGCCGACTGTGACGACGCCGGTAATGTTGTTGATGATTTGTTCCAGCTTGATCGGATCGATAATGTCCAGATTGTGCACATCAAGAATGACATTGTGGTTATCGGTGATGAAGTTTTCCCGCCATACTGGTTGACCACCTAGTTTGACCAGTTCTCTGGCGACATAACTTCTGGCCATCGGTATTACTTCAACCGGCAATGGAAATTTGCCTAGCACATCGACGCATTTGCTTTCATCAACAATACAAACAAACTTTTTACTGGCCGCGGCAATGATTTTTTCGCGGGTTAGTGCACCACCGCCGCCTTTAACCATGTGTTTATGCGGAGTCACCTCATCAGCGCCGTCGACGTAAACATCCAGCGTACCGACCGCGTTCAGGTCCAGCACAGGAATGCCGACTTTTTTCAACTGGGCGGTGCTCACTTCGGAACTGGAGACTGCGCCTTCAATATCCGATTTAATATCGGCCAAATAATCGATGAAGTGCTTGACTGTAGAGCCGGTGCCTACGCCGATGATGGAGACATCTTTAACATACTGTATCGCGGCTTGGGCCACTTTTTGTTTTAATTCATCTTGAGTCATGAAGCTTCCTGATTTTAGTTAAAGGTATGTAAATGGTGTGTGATAATACCGCAGAACCAAAGATTACTCAGCTGATTTTTAAAAAATGCCCACGATAAATCCAAGCACTCATGTTCATTCTGCACAGCTCCAATAAAACCGAAAATCTGGTTGTTCACTTGACCACAGTCATTGAAAGTTCACCGCTGACGTCGCCCTTTGCCAAAGAAGTTTTTTTGATTCAAAGTCAGGGCATGGAGCGCTGGTTATCGCAGCAGTTAGCCAGTCAATTCAAGGTCTGGGGCAATTACGAATTTTTATTTCCGGGCAAGTTTTTCAGCTCCTTGGCGCAGAGCATCGACAGTCGCTTAAGCGATGCGGCTTTCGAGCGCAATTTGATGCTGTGGCGGATAGAGGCGTTGCTGCGTAAATTGGACGGCGAGGTTTTTTTACCGCTGACGCAATACCTGTCCGGCGAAAATATCGCTTTAAAGCGCTATCAGCTAGCCCAGCAGCTATCGCAGATTTTCGACCAGTACCAGATGATGCGGCCGGATATGCTCGAAGCGTGGCAAAAGGGCCAGTTGCTGTATCAAACAACGACTGAAAAATGGCAGCAGGCTCTGTGGCTGCAAATAACCGAACAAACCGGTAAGAAGCACCGCGGTTCGTTATGGCTGGATGTGATCGCCAAACTCTATGCCGCAGAGGAAGGCGCATTCAGTGCGCAGTTGCCAGAGCGGATTTCAGTGTTCGGGCTCAACACCATGCCGCCGTTGTTCTTGAGCTATTTGCAAGGCCTGTCCAGGCATTGCCAGCTGCATCTTTTCCTGCTCAATCCGGCGCAGGATTTTTGGGCCGATCTGGCCGGTAAAAAGCAGCGCGCTCTTGACGAAAGCTTTAGCGGTCATCCGCTGCTGTCGACTTTAGGCCAGCAAGGACGCGAATTTCAGGAGATGCTGCTGGAGCAGGCGCAGTTCGATTTTGAACCGGAAAGCTTTGAGCCTAGCGAAGCGCACACTAATCTGCAATGGCTGCAAAACGGCATCTTGAATAACCGGCTGGACATAAAGATTCTGCAACCGGATAACTCCATCACCATCCATGCCTGCCACTCCCGGATGCGCGAAGTGGAAGTGCTAAAAAACCAGCTGCTGCAAGCATTGGAGGCTGACGCAACGCTGGAGCTGCGCGATATTGTGGTGATGGCGCCGGATATTCAGGTCTATGAGCCGTTTATTTCCGCCGTGTTCGACGATATTCAACACGCGATCGCCGACCGAAGCCTGCGCCTGAGCAATAATGCGCTGGATGCATTCATCCGTTTTCTGGATTTAAGCCAAAGCCGTTTCGGCTGGCAGGCGGTGCTGGATTTGCTGGAACAGCTGGTGGTGTATCCGGGGTTCGGTTTATCCGAAACCGATCTGGAATTGGTTAAACATTGGGTGCGCGAAACCCGTGTACGCTGGGGCAGGTCGGCGCAACACAAGCAGGAGCTCGGCTTGCCCGAACTCAGCGAAAACACCTGGCAGGCAACGTTGGACAGGCTGCTGATGGGCTACGCGGTGGGCAGCGATCAGGATTTTGTTGCGGAAGTGCTGCCTTACCGGGACATTGAAGGCTCATCGGCGCAGGCCTTGGGAAGCCTGTGCGATTTTATGCAACTGCTGTTTAAAGCCAGCAAGGAGCTCAAGCAGGCGAAGCCGCTGAAAAGCTGGAGTACGCAGCTTTATTATTACGCAGACCAATTACTTGGGGCAGCGGAGCCGGTCGAGCGTCAGCAGCTTAACGAGCTGTTGGCGGAATTATCCGCCGAGCTGGCCTCAGTGCATAACGACGATGTCGACCTGCAAGTGATCATCAGCTGGCTGAAAGGCATGGTTGCCGAGCATAAATCTGCGAACGGCTTTTTGCGAGGACAGCTGACTTTTTGCTCGATGTTGCCGATGCGCTCCATCCCATTCAAGGTGATTGCGTTGCTGGGCATGAATGACGGCGAGTTCCCCAAAATCGACCGTCACCCGACCTTTGATCTGCTGGCCAGAGAGTTCCGCAAAGGCGACCGCTCGCATCGCAGCGATGACCGGTACCAGTTCCTGGAAATCCTGCTGTCGGCCAGACAGCAGTTGATAGTGACCTATATCGGCCAGTCGATCAGCCATAATGATCCCATTCCGCCGTCGGTAGTGATTAGCGAATTGCTGGAAGCTTTACCGTGTGGGGGCGATCTGATTATCCGGCATCCGTTGCAACCGTTCAGCCGGCGCTATTTTGACGGGGCAGAAAATCTGTTCAGCTTTTCCGAGCCTGATTGTGAAACCGCAAGAGCATTATCCGGCAGGGGCGACCAAACCTCTACGGGTTTATGGTGGCAAGGAACAATCCCTGAAACTAATGTAGGAACGGAAGTGATCGACCTGAGCGAATTGTTCAGCTTTTTCCGACATCCTCAACGTCATTTCATGCAGCGGCAAATGGATCTGCGCTTTACCG
Source organism: Methylobacter sp. (assembly GCA_036560465.1). Lineage (GTDB taxonomy): Bacteria > Pseudomonadota > Gammaproteobacteria > Methylococcales > Methylomonadaceae > Methylobacter_A. The sequence goes on along the minus strand of DATBRD010000033.1, from coordinate 38,918 downwards.
GCATGAGGATCAATGCCGAAGAGCGCGAGCCGTTTAGCATTGCCAAACTGGAAGGTTACGGCATTTATCACGAATGGATACACGACGCGTTAAGCGGCAAGCCGGTATCGGTAAAGAAACTTCAGGCCCAGGGGCGATGGCTGGCAGGTGTGCCTGGCGAGCTGGAGTTTGAGCGGCAACAGCGTGTGATTAATGAATTTGTCACACGAATAAAAGGTAAAAAGCTGGGTGCACCTTTGGACGATTTGCCGATCGACATCACCGTCGGCGGCTACCGGCTGGTCGGCAAACTCGGCAACCGTTATGAATGCGGCAGCCTGTTTTATCGCTACGCCGACCTTAAGGGTAGGGATTTTATCTGTGCCTTGCTGCATCACCTCATTATTAACCAGCACCAAGAACACTCGACGTTTTTACTCAGTACCGATGAAGACTTAGGCTGGCTGCCCGAACATTGCCAGCCGGAACATCTGACCGGACTGATACAAATATACCAGCTCGGCCAAAGACAGCCCGATGCGTTTTTTGTGGATCCGGCCCTGGCGTACATTAAGCAGGCCCATAAGCTGACAGTCAGCAATCGGGCGTCAAGGTCTGCGCTGGATGCCGCAATAGAGCAACTGTCCAGAATCGCCCAGCAGCCGTACGAGCCAGAACTCCGGCGGCTTTACGGCAATGTGTTGGATATTGGGCTGGTGCTGGGCGAGTCGTTTGAGCAGCAATGCCAGACTCTTTTGCAGCCAATGTGGAATATAGTGCATTAGCAACTTAAACGCGACGAAAGCAGCAATTTCCGGTGCTTTGATCCCAAGTTCAGGCTTTGGTAAAAGCCTTTAGGTCAAGACCCGTTTTGATTAAGTGCAGAGTATCGCTGAGCAGGACAAAAAAAATGCCGGCCTGACAGTTGCAGGCCGGCATTAGCTGAGGCAAGGGAGTTAGCTGGTTTTGGTACCGGACTGTTCCCAGAACCGGTTGGCGATTAAAGTATCGAGAAGCCCCAATTGGTTGCCGAAATGCTTGATTGCGACAACTGGTATCGGCGATTCCGACATAACCTGCGAAGTTACGCTGCCGAGCAGAATAGTCACGGCGTTGCTGTGGCCGCGAGTGCTCATTACGATCAGATTGGCTTCAAGCTCTTGAGCCCTGCGCAAGATGGCGTTGGCCGGAATGCTGCTTTCGACAAAATCAGGTCTTACTGTTACGCCATGAGTGTCGATAGTAGACAAAAATTCCTCAAAGGCATGCACCTCGTGCCATTTAACTTCGCTGACATGTTCCTCATAGCGTACCGTCGAGGCGTCGAAATAAACATGCATAGCCGTTATCTCGGTTAGCCCGTGCAGTTTTGCCAATGCTGTCGCTTGCGATAAGCTGTCTGCAGAAGGTGCGGAAAAATCGATTGCGACGAGAATCCGCTTGATGTCGCGGCCGGTATGCTCCGGAACCATCCAGACAGAGGCTTTGGTGACCATCGCCAGGCGGCGGCCCAATGAACGCTGCCCGGAACGGCTTTTGCGATGGCCAAGCAGAATCAGGTCTGAGTTGGAGGTGGCTGTATACTCGATCAGTTTGTCGAGACGCGACGTCCCGCTCATGACGTGATGATTCAGTTTCAGGCCTTCAATAGGCGTATCGAAATATTTTTCAACTTCGTCGCGAATGCGCTGCTTGATAGATTCCTGCTGTTTCGGCTGAATCGGATGCTTTTGCGGCGGAACCACATGCACGAAATGGAATTCCTTGCTGATTTCCTGCTTGGCAAGCTTGGCAGCATATTGCAGTAATTCAGCATCTTCATCAGTCATTGCCAGTGGAACTGTAACGCAATTGAAATGACCGGGCGAAACAGTGATTGCTTGCAGTTCGCCGGTGATTTCAGCAGGCTGCATTTCTTCGTGCTTAACGGGCTTGTCCAGAAACTTGAACAGCACAGCATAAAGAACCAAGGCTGACAGAACGCCGGTCAAAAAGTCGGTCATCGGTACCATAATTGCGGTATAAACCATCAAGCCAGCATGAAATTTGTTGTGGTTCAGGACTTCCTTGACCTCAGCCGGTTTAAACATATTGCTTGCCACCCACAGCAGAATGCCGCCGATACAAGCCATCGGCACAAGTTCCAGATAGCTGGCTATGTAATAAGCCAAAGCCAGTTTGAGGATTGCCTTGAAATAGCCGGCCAGCGGTGTAACGGCTCCGGCCTTGATGCTGGTTGCCGTCCGGGCCAAGGCGCCGGTGCAGGGAAAGCCGTTGACCATCGGTACAATAATTTGCACCAAACCCTGGCCCCAGAATTCCTTGTCGGGGTTGAACGGGGTCTTGCGGTTATCGGCCAGGCGGTCGGCCATCGACGAACACAACAGGCTTTCGACGCCGGATACAAAAACGATGGCTAGGGTGAAATAAACGATATCGATGATAACGCTTGAGGTCATAGCCGGCAATACAGGCGGCGTGAACACAAAAAAGTGATTCGGGATGGAGCCGTAAATATCGCCAACGACGATAAAGCCTTTATCAGCCAGCAATGTTGCTGAAACCAGCGTCGATGTTGCGATGGCGATCAGCGGGGCCGGAATGAATATCGAAACGCGCAGCAGGAACTTGGTCAGGAAAAAAGTGCCCAAGCCGATCATTACCGACCAAGCGTTTATTTTGTTCAGATTAGAGTAGGCGAGCTCAATATTATGCAAAATACCGCCGGTCATGTCCTCGTCCTGGCCCAGTAAGTCCTTGAAGTTTTCCAGGCCCAGGATATCCTCGACATTGGTCAACGCGATAACGGCTGCAATGCCGACAGTAAAGCCGACAACGATTGAATTCGGCACCAGTTTAGCGTATTTGCCGAGACCGAATATGCCCATCAGCATCAGTATCACTCCGGCTATGATCGACACCAGCACCAGAAAACCGTGCGCCGTCTGTAATGTTCCGCCGCCTGCTTCACCGTATTTGGTCACGAGCCCGGCAATTAAAGGAATAAAGGCGGCGGTAGGTCCGTACACCTGATATTTTGATCCGCCCCAGGTCCGGCCAACCGCGCAGGCCAAGGCCCCGGCGATAATGCCTTGTTCCGGTCGAAGCCCCATCGCCATTGCAAAACCCATAGCCATTGGAATGGCGGTCAGTGCTACGATCAAGCCGGCGCTAAAGTCCCGGTACGTTGTCTGTATCCAGGTGTCGCGAGTTAAATCCTCCCAGCGACTATCAAAAAAAGTGTTGAAAAGTTTTAATCGTTGCAAAATCATAGATGGTATCCTCGTGCATGGGGCATGCTGTTCCTTATGGCTTCTTTGGTCAGCCCATCCTGTAACTCTAAGCTTTAACGGCAAGAGTTTTCAGTCGGCAACCACTGAGTACGTTGTTATCCTAGTACCTCAACCTTTCAAGAACCTTTCGCAACACCCTGAGATATGAATATTTTATTGATAGAAGACGACGCCGTACTGGCTGACGGATTGACGCATACTTTGAGCGATAGCGGTTATTCGGTGACTTCCGCTACGACCGGCGCTCACGCAAAACAATTGCTGCTGGCGCAGGATTTCGATTTGATCGTGCTGGATTTGGGGCTGCCGGATATGGACGGGCTGGAATTGCTACGCAGATTACGCAGCCGGAAAATTCCGCTGCCGATCTTAATCTTGACGGCGCGTGACGGCGTTAACGACAGAATCACCGGCATTGAGCAGGGCGCAGACGACTATATGACCAAACCTTTCGAACTCCGGGAACTGGAAGCCAGGGTTCAAGCGCTGATTCGGCGTTGTTACGGCGGTTTTAGCAACGACATAGTGATCGGGCGATTGACGTTGGACACCCATAACCGTCAGGTGCTGGTCGACGGGCAAACTATTAACCTGTCGGCACGGGAATACGGCGTAATGGAAATACTGCTGATTCAGGCCGGCAAAGTCGTCAGCAAAGACCGCATTGCGCAAAGGCTGGCTGCGGACGGCGACGCGCTGACTGATAACGCCGTGGAAATCTATGTGCACCGGTTACGCAAGCGCATCGAGCCGTATGGCGCGGTGATCCGGACGGTGCGCGGACTCGGTTATTTACTGGAGCGATCGAATGATCAATAAAAAGCGCAGCCTCAAAACTGAAATCCTTCTGCGTTTGGCCGTTCCGCTGATATTTTTTATCAGCTTCGAGTCGGTGCTGTCTTATTTCGTCACTCTGCACCATGCTGATGTGGCTTATGACCGCTGGCTGCTCGATTCGGCGCGGTCGTTGGCCCAGGAAATCAAAGTCCGCAAAGGCAAAGTGTCCGTTGAATTGCCGCCCGCCGCGCTGGAGATTTTCAAATGGGATGACATGGACAAAACCTATTTCAAAATCATCTCCGAAGACCAAGGCATGCTGGCGGGCGACAAATTCGTGCCCGAACCGTTTGACGTGGAAACCGATTGGACGCGCCCCGTTCTTTTTGACGATGAGATGTATGGCGAACCGGTCAGGGTGGTGTCCATGCAAATTATTCCTGAAAACACCTCGGAAAAAGTGTTTGTCCATGTCGCCGAGACTTTAAACAAACGGCGGAACATGATGATGGATATTTTACTGGCCGACCTTGTGCCGCAAATGGTGTTGGTTCTACTGGCCGGTATTTATCTGGTGTTCGGCGTAAAGCGCGGTTTGCAACCGTTGCACACTCTGGCGGATGAAATTGCCAAGCGCTCGCCGCGCGATTTACGTCCCATTCCTGAACAGCACGTTTTTTTGGAAGTGCGTGCGCTGACCGACACCATCAATGATTTGCTGGCGCGTCTGGGATTAGCCATTGCCACCCAGCAACGCTTTATTGCCAATGCCGCGCATCAGTTGCGCACCCCGCTGGCAGGCCTAAAACTGCAAGTTGAGCGCGCGCTGCGTGAACAGGATTTGCCGGCGATGAAGCCCGCCTTGATGCAAATTCAGGGATCCGCCGACCGCATGTCGCATCTGACTACGCAATTATTGATTTTAGCCAGATCGGAGCCCATTGATGGCGATTATGAGTTGCAGCAGGTAGATTTATACAGGCTGGCTAAAGAAACCTGTATGGACTGGGTTCCTAAAGCATTGCAGCGAAACATGGAACTCAGCTTTGAAGGTACCAAACAAGCGCTTTACGTGCACGGCGATGAGGTTCTGTTGCAGGAGTTGCTGGCTAACTTGTTGGATAACGCCATTTGTTATGGGCGTGACCACGGCAATATCTCAGTGACAGTCGAGCGTTATCCATCGCCTCGGCTGAGTGTCGAGGATGATGGTCCAGGCATACCCGAGGCTGAAATGAGTAAAATTTTCGAGCGCTTCTATCGTATTCCCGGAAGTTCCGGCGATGGTTGCGGATTGGGACTGGCAATCGTCAAGGAAATTGCCGATTTGCATAAAGCTAGGCTTAAGTTAAGTCGAGCTAGTGCGGCAGGAGGTACCCGAATCGAGCTGGTTTTTAGAAAATCGTAGAAACCTTCACTAGCCTTGTGCACATCGCTACATTCACGTCCCTCCATCTATAAGCGAAACAAATTTGGGTTCCGGTCTGCAACCCAAACTGGCTTTGGCTAATGATTAAGCGTTTTTGTTGTTAAAAAGATAATTAATAACTTGCCGTTTTTAAATAGAAACTTTTAATAATTCCTGGCAATGGGTTTATGTTTTGTAATTTGGCAACTTAATTGTCACATTTGTTGCTTTGTCATGAAACTGTAATAAAGCTGTCATTAAGCTGTCATTTATTTTCCCTATTCTTGCTCAAATTTTCTCGATATCTATTCCAATCTTTTCGATAATTACCAAGAGCAAAATATGAAAATATCTAAACTTACATTGGCAGTCGCTACCGTTTTAGGTGCGAGCGCAACAACCGGCGCGTTTGCCATGGATCTTTATGTCGATACCAAAACCAAGCAGATTTATGCAGAGCCTGGTCGTGGCCGGGAACTGATGGGCTCTTTCGAGAAAGTCGACAAAGCTCCTGCGAAAACAGTGGAAAAAGAAGAAAAATTAGACAAAGCTGAAATCGCTAAAATTCGTGAAGATCTGGCATTAAAAGACAATGCCATTAAGGCGTTACAAGAACATGCCGAAGCTGCTTCAGCACCAAGCGCTGCTCATGTTAAGCTCGACGATGGTATCCATTTTGCTACCAACGACGGCAATTTTACCGCTGGCATTAACGGGCGTATTCAGGTAGATTCACAGACCAATGTTAATCAGAACTTGGCTAACAACTTTTTACCAGGAGCGGCGGGAACGCCTGCAACATTAAACGATGGCGTAGGGCTACGCCGTGCCCGTCTGGGTGTTGAAGGTACGTTCTTCAAAAATTCAATCTATAAATTCGAATACGATTTCACTCGTGGCAACGGTACAACTGGCGCCGGCGTTACTGATGCATACATCGGTCATAATTTTTCCAAGCCGTTCCAAGTTAAAGTCGGTGCCTTTAAAGAGCCTTTCAGCTTAGAAGAAGCGACCAGCAACCGCTACCTGACGTTCATTGAGCGTAACATGGCAACCAATGCCTTCATCGACGACCTCAATACTTACAAAATGGGTATAGGCGCCAGCTACGCTCAAGAGCGCTGGCAGGCTGCTACATCGTTGCAAACAGAACCTGTTGGCGCTAACGGTGCCAGCAACAGCTCAACCAATTCTAACGGCGGCAGCAACCGCAGTGGTGGCAGTGGCGATACTAACTGGGAAGTCAATGCTCGAGTGACCGGCATGCCGTGGATGGAAAGCAAAACCAAATTCCTGCATGTGGGTGCTTCCGGGTCGTACATCAACGTCAACAACAATTATCTGGCTAATGGCACATTTAGCAACGGCGGTATCTCGTACGCCCGCGGCCTTGATAACAACGTAGATCGCACCAATATATTAAATACCAGCAATTTGACCTCAGGCACAAAAGGAACAGCTGCGTGGCGTGAAGCAAACCATCTTACTCGATTTGGCGCAGAATCTGCTTTGGTTTATGGACCGTTTTCAGCCCAGGGCGAATATATTGCGACGAACGTTTCAGGTCATGGCTATAACGATGGTGAAACCCTGGATGGTTACTACGGCTATGTGAGCTACTTCTTAACCGGTGAGTCTCGCGCTTACAAATCTAAAACTGGCGCTTGGGACCGGTTGAAGCCTAACCGTAATTTCGATATGAAAGGCGGCTGGGGTGCATGGGAGCTTGCTACAGGCTACGATTCAATAAACTTGAATAGCGGTGCGATAAAAGGCGGACGGGCGTCAACTGCGAAGTTTGGTGTTAACTGGTATCCTAATTCACATGTTCGTGTAATGGCTAACTATGTTCATGCGCTGGATATTAACACCGCTGGAGTTGCCAATACGACTAGTGCCGCATTTAATAATGCCGATTTGGACGTGCTTGAAACACGTGTTCAGTTGGATTGGTAAGACGGTATAAGATTCGTTAGCTCGGATTTTATTCTAAACCCAGTTAACGAAGCTGACGCTGGCGATAGCCAAACAAAAAGCCGCGCTGGATTTTCCAGCGCGGCTTTTTTTATGGAGAAGATCAAATTATTTTAATGCCGAGCAGTTTTGTCGTCCCGATAAATCCAGGGATTGAGGTGAATGCAAGTCCTGATGCTCTTAGTCGTGGCCCATTTTTTTCAATTGGCTGCGCAGATCTTCAAGCTCTTCCATCAGGTCCAGCGCCAGCGCGATACCGGCCAGATTAACGCCCAGATCGCGCTGTAGCCTGAGCGCGGAACGTACCCGCACCACACATGTTCCTGAAAATCGCCATCTGTGTATTTCATCGCCTTGCGGTTCGATAATGCTTTCTTCAACCAGGCTGATAACCCAGTCGGCGTGAACGTCGCAGACATGGCACAACTGTTCCAGAGTCAGGCTGTCGTCTTCAATGACAGTTCCGGTATGTATGGGCAATAGATCATGTGAACTCATAGGCTTATACCCCAAGGGACTGGCGCGGGTTAAAATTAAGTTCTTGCTGCATTTTTTGATAAACCGCTTTGGCGCGGTCAGTGTTTGCCGACGGCAGGGCGATTTGCAGTACCACAAAGAAATCGCCCGGTGTTTTGGCTGGCAATCCCCGGCCTTTTAAACGCAGTTTGCTGCCTTGATGGGAATTGGGCGGTATTTTCAGGTCAACGCTTCCATCCGGGGTCGGGACTTTGATTTTGGCACCCAAAGCCGCCTCCCAAGGGGTGACGGGCAGATCCAGATAAATGTCGGCGTCGGAAATCCGATACAGTCGATGAGGGTTAAAGGCTATTTCCAGCAGCAAATCACCGGCCTTGCCGCCTCCTGAGCCGGGGTCGCCCTGGCCGGACAGCCGGATATGTTGTCCGGGTTTAATGCCTTTGGGGATTTTGATGTTCAGGCTTCTTTGCTTGACCTGTACACGGCCTTGCGCATCCATTTCCGGCGCGCTCAGGGTAATATTGCGAGTCGTGCCCAGAATGCTGTCTTCCAGATCGATATAAATTTTGGCATGGGCATCCTGGCCCCGCGCCTGGAATCCGCGCGTACCTTGTTCGGAAGTACGAAATCCGCCTCGCCCGAACAATTGCTCAAAGAAATCACTAAAAACGCCGGCACCACCGCCGGTAAAACCGCCGCCTTTGAATTCGAAGCCTTCATCCCATTTTGGTGGTGGTCTGAAATCCTCACCGGCCTTCCAGTTGGCGCCCAGTCTATCGTAAGCGGCTCTTTTTTCAGGATCCTGGAGCACTTCATAGGCCTCTCCAAGTTCCTTGAATTTTGCTTCGGCATCTTTTTCCTTGCTGACGTCGGGATGATATTTGCGCGCCAGCTTGCGGTAGGCGCGTTTGATCTCGTCCTGAGTGGCGCTCCTGGAAAGTCCCATGATCTTATAATAATCTTTATATTCCATGTGATGCCTGTCCGATTACAATTGAATTAGCCTGGAAAACCAGGTTGGATTTTGATTCTGCGGCAAATCAGCGAATGGATATGCAACGCAGCAGGTTTGCCAGACCTGCTGCGGATTGTTTCAGTCTAATACAATGAGAGGCTGGAACTACTCCTCTGACATTACATTGATGCGTTTGGGTTTAATGGCCTCCCGTTTGGGGATGACGATTTCCAACACGCCGAGTTTGCATTTTGCATTGATTGCCTCGCCATCGGCAGAATCCGGCAGGCTGAAACGGCGATAAAAAGAACCGGATGTTCTCTCGACCCGTTTATAGCCTTCTTTTTCGGTTTTGGCTTCGGCTTCTTTTTCGCCTTTTACCGTCAAAACCCCGGCTTCCATGCTGATGTCGATATGTTCCGGCTTGACTCCGGGAATGTCGACATAGATAACAAATTTATCGGTTTCTTCTTTTATGTCGACTGCGGGCGTCCATTCGGCCGTTGCAACCGAACCCTCGCCTGGTTTTTCTTCCCGTGAAAGTGAGAGTTCTCTTTGTAATTGATTCAGTAAACCCCATGGTTCATAACGTATAACAGCCATTTTTTGTCTCCTAATGATTAATGTCTTAATGCAATAACAAACTTAAAAACGATTATTTGTCTTTCAGCAATTATGTGGGGGCGGCTGTTTTTTTTGTCAAGTGGCTTAATTGAATTGACGTTAGATTTTAATATTACTCTTTTGGATCGGTTAAGCGACTTGCCCGATACGCATGAATTAAAGCGATAAATGCCAAGAAATCGTACAGGCCGTGAATAACAACCGGAAGCAGTAGATTCCTGTCGCCGCCGTAATCCATAGATAAGCTTAAATAAATCCCTGTTAAAGTCGCCAGCACGGCATAAAGCGGCGTCACGGCATGAGCCAGGCCGAAAATAATATTGCTGACGACCAAGCCTGCGGTCATTCCCCAGGCCGACTCAATCCAAGGCTGAATAACACCTCGAAACAGCAGCTCTTCCGATAGTCCGGCAATTGATGCGAGTACCAGCAAATCAGTCCAATGGTAACGATACAGGCCGGGGGCCAGGGTCTCAAACAGCACTTTCCTGATTTTTGCTACCGGCTCCGCTTGTATCTGCTCCAGAGTCAGGAACAACAAAAACAAAAACAAAGGCGCGGTCCCTATCACACCTAAAGCAATGGCTGACTCTGAAAAATGCATATTTCCGAAAGGGTTAATGTCTGCGATCCAACCTAAAAAAAACGCGACCGGAATCAGGGCCGCTTCAAAAGAACAAGCCTTTTTAAAAAACTCGTCGGGTTTGATCTGATATTTAGCCATTCGTATTAACGGGAGCAGTAAGAAAAGGTCATTCTAATCAAAAATGGTTAAAATAGCCGTTTGATTCATTATCTGCGACTGACCCTATGCTGTGTTTTATTTATAAGAGTTTGAAAAAAGAACATCTTTATTTGTACGTTGATAAAAAAGATGACTTTTCGAAGGTGCCGGAAGCGCTTTTCGGGAGCTTTGGCAAAACGGAATTTGTTATGGAGTTGGAGCTGACGCCGGAACGCAAGCTGGCCAAAGAAGATGTCGAAAAGGTTATTGATAGCCTGAAGACGAAAGGTTTTTTTGTGCAGCTGCCGCCGATCAGCATACCTGCGCCATTGAAAATTCAATAATACTGGTGTCAAGCGTGCTGTGGGGCGACTTCGCTTAAAGCGCCTGCTTTTGGCAGTCGCCCGATATACCATCCAACGCTTGGTAACGACATTGGGCGATTAAAATCGCCCCACATATATAAGCAACAGCTTTATGCTTTCGGCAAGGTAACGCCGGTTTGTCCCTGATACTTGCCGCCCCTGTCTTTGTAGGAGGTTTCACATACTTCGTCGCCGCCGAAAAACAGCATCTGCGCAACGCCTTCATTGGCATATATTTTTGCCGGTAGCGTAGTGGTATTGGAAAATTCCAGCGTCACATGGCCTTCCCATTCCGGCTCTAAAGGGGTTACGTTCACAATGATGCCGCATCGCGCATAAGTCGATTTACCCAGGCAAATCGTCAATACGTCGCGGGGAATGCGGAAGAATTCAACCGTTCTGGCCAAGGCAAATGAGTTCGGCGGAATAATACAGACATCGGACTTAACATCCACGAAGCTGTTCGAATCAAAGTCTTTAGGGTCAACGATTGCAGAATTGATGTTGGTGAATATCTTGAATTCGTCTGAGCACCGGACATCATAGCCGTAACTGGAGGTGCCGTAGGAGATGACCCGGCCGCGTTCCGAATCCCTGATCTGTCCGCTTTCAAACGGCTCGATCATGCCATGTTGTTCCGCCATGCGGCGTATCCACTTGTCCGACTTAATGCTCATGGAGTATTACTACCTGAATTAATTTAAAAAAACCGGATTTTAACATAGAAGTTCACAACTTCTCATCCGCTATAAAGGAAGCGCAAGAAGTAGACGGGAAGTGGGTGATGGGCGAGTAAAAAGCTTTTGTTCACCACTAAGACATAAAAAAGAAAATATGCCTTAATGATGTTTTATAGCTTGAGCAACGTCGGTCAGGTATTTCGGACGACGATGTTGGGAAATTTTGTCGTAAAGTCTTTAGCGGTAGGGTACGCATCGCGTACCATTTCCAGACCGTTCCGCCATTAAAATACCAAAAAGGTACGCGATGCGTACCCTACGGTGCTAAATAAAACAATCGGTTAGTTCGTGGTGAAAAGCTCTTTAAATCATGTATTCTGCACAACGATCTTGGGAAATTTTGTCGTGAAATCCTTAGCCTTCAACGCCAGTATTGCCGCTGTTTTACGGGCGATTTGTTTGTAAATTTGTGCAGGCCGCCCATCCGGATCGGCAATTACGGTCGGTCTGCCGGAGTCGGCAAATTGCCGAATATTAATATCCAAAGGCAAGGAGCCCAGGAACGAAATCCTGTTGCGCTCGGCCATCAACTTCCCGCCGCCTTCTCCGAATATGGCTTCCTCGTGGCCGCAGTTGCTGCAAATATGGATGCTCATGTTTTCGACCAGGCCCAGTACCGGCACGTTGACTTTCTCGAACATGGCCAAGCCGCGCTGGGCGTCAATCAAGGCAATATCCTGCGGCGTGGTGACGATAATCGCGCCGCTGACCGGAATCTGCTGCGACAAGGTCAGCTGTATATCGCCGGTGCCTGGCGGCAAGTCGATAATCAGGTAATCCAGGTTATCCCAGTTGGTGTCTTTAAGCAGTTGCTGTAAGGCATTGGTTACCATCGGGCCGCGCCAGATCATAGCTTGGTCGGCCTCGACCAGATAGCCGATAGAGTTCGTCTGCACGCCGTAAGCGACCTTGGGCATCATGGTTTTCTGGTCTTTGCTTTCAGGAAAGCCTGAAAGTCCCAGCATCGTCGGAATGCTCGGGCCGTAGATGTCCGCATCCAGAATGCCGACATTAGCGCCTTCAGCGGTCAGGGCCAGCGCCAGGTTGACCGCCGTCGTCGATTTGCCGACGCCGCCTTTGCCGGATGCAACGGCAATAATGTTCATGACGTTGGGCAGCGGCTTTAATGTCTGTTGCACGGCATGGGAGACGATTTTTACGCTGACTTCGACGCTGACATTGCCGATGCCGGCAAGCGTTTTAAGATGCTCTTCAACCTCGGCTTTAAGTATGGGTAAATAACTTTTAGCGGGATAGCCCAGCTCCAGTTTTATGCTGACGTTGTTGCCGTCAATCGCAATGGCTTTAACCGATTTTGCCGAAACCAGGTCGACTCCATTGTTGGGGTCGATAAATGTTTGCAGAAGGTCTTCTACAACTGCTTTTTCGAGGCTTGCCATGACCATGCTCCATAATTGTTAATAAATTCGCCTGATCAATTACCAAGCACAAAACTCAAGATATAGTCTATTTTACCGATTTCAACTACCTATTGCACTTGTTGGCTGCTTGATAATCGCAGTTTGCGTTTATTTTATGCCATAATAACCAGCTAATTTTGCCTTCGAACTGCTTGAGCTTTTTACACTATGCCAGATAGAAAAATTCTCGTCACCAGCGCACTGCCTTATGCCAACGGCCCCATACATCTCGGCCATCTGGTTGAATACATTCAAACGGATATTTGGGTGCGTTTCCAGAAACAACGAGGCAACCTCTGCTATTACGTTTGCGCGGACGACACGCACGGCACGCCTATCATGCTCAGGGCGGATCGCGAAGGCATTACTCCGGAACAACTGATCGCCCAGGTCGGCAAAGAGCATCTGGCCGATTTTACCGAGTTCAGCGTGGCCTTCGACAGCTACCACAGCACGCATTCCGAAGAAAATAAGACCCTGTCATCGCTGATCTACGAACGTCTGCGCGATGCTGGGCACATCAGTTCACGCAGCATTACTCAGGCTTACGATCCGGTTAAGAACATGTTCTTGTCCGACCGTTTTATCAAAGGTGAATGCCCCAAATGCGGCGCGGCCGACCAATACGGCGACGGCTGCGAAGTCTGCGGCACAACTTACGCGCCAACCGAACTGAAAAACGCGGTTTCGGCGATTTCAGGCGCAAAACCGATTGATAAAGATTCAGTACATTATTTCTTCGATCTGGCTAATTTTAGCGACATGTTGCGCGACTGGACCCATGCCGGGCATTTGCAGCCCGAAGTCAGCAACAAACTGGCCGAATGGCTGGACGGCGGCTTGCAGCAATGGGACATAAGCCGCGATGCGCCGTATTTTGGATTTGAAATCCCCGATGCGCCCGGCAAATACTTCTACGTCTGGCTGGATGCGCCGATCGGTTACATGGCCAGCTTTAAAAACCTGTGCGATAAACAGGGCCTGGATTTTAACGAGTTCTGGTCCAAAAACAGCGATGCCGAGTTGTACCATTTCATCGGCAAAGACATTATTTATTTCCACGCTCTGTTTTGGCCTGCGATGTTGAGCGGCGCGCATTTCAGGACGCCTAGCGCGATTTTTGCGCACGGCTTTTTAACCGTGAATGGCGAGAAAATGTCCAAGTCGCGCGGCACGTTTATCAAAGCTCGGACTTATCTGGACCATTTGAACCCGGAATACCTGCGCTATTATTTTGCCGCCAAGCTCAGCGCCGGGGTCGATGACATCGATTTGAACTTCGACGATTTCAGCCAGCGGGTCAATTCCGACCTGGTCGGCAAAGTGGTCAATATCGCCAGCCGTTGCAGCGGGTTTATCGCTAAACGTTTCGACAACGAATTGTCCGAACAATGTTCTGAGCAAGCTTTGTTCCATGAATTCGTTACAGCCAACGCGCAAATCGCCGAGCATTACGAAGCCCGCGAATTCGGTAAAGCCATGCGCGAAATCATGGCGCTGGCCGATAAAGCCAACCAATATATTGATGAGAAAAAACCGTGGCTGATCGCCAAGGAAGAAGGCAAGGATCAAGAATTGCACGAAGTTTGCACCATGGGACTCAACCTGTTCCGGTTGTTGGCCGTTTACTTGAAGCCGGTGCTTCCAGTGTTATCGGGCAATGCGGAAAGCTTTTTGAATATCGAAGCGCAAGCTTGGCCGGTTGATGCCAAGCCTTTGTTAAACCACGCGATCAACGAATTCAAACCGCTGATGACGCGGGTTGAGGCTGATAAGATCGCGGCGATTATCGAAGCGTCCAAAGAAAACCTGGAAAAAACCGCCGAGCCTGTGAAAGCTAAAACATCCGAGCCGATTGCCGACACTATCGAGTTTGAAGATTTCGCCAAACTGGATTTGCGCATCGCCAGAATCATCAAGGCCGACCACGTCGATGGCGCGGACAAGTTGTTGCAGTTGACCGTGGATATCGGCGATGAAACCCGCAACATCTTTGCCGGAATTAAATCCGCCTACAGTCCGGAAGACCTGGAAGGCAAGTTGACTTTGGTTATTGCCAACCTGGCGCCGAGAAAAATGCGTTTCGGCGTATCCGAAGGCATGGTGCTGGCGGCAGGCCCAGGCGGCAAGGACATTTGGGTTTTGAGCCCTGACGAAGGGGCGCAGCCAGGGATGCGGGTTAAGTAATACCAAGAGGTAGAGGCGGTCGCAGGACAACGCGGCCGATTAGACCTTCCAGGTTTTTGAAACCTGGAAGGTCTGCCTCTAGATCCGTTGTTTCCTGTCACGCCAGGCCAGGGACTGCCAAAATGACGAAAGCCCGCGATAACGATGAGCGCTCCAGCGTCCCGCAACGCCGGGGCGCTGCGAACTGAATTCCCATGCCGTAGCGTGGGAACTATTAATTGAGAATACCCGGAACATGTCTGTTTCACCTGAATCCCCCAGCTTAATCGAACAAATCAATGCATTACTGCCGCAGACCCAATGCGGACAATGCAGCTTCCGAGGCTGCCACCCCTACGCCGAGGCCATCGCCTCGGGCGCGGCGGACATCAATCAGTGCCCTCCGGGCGGTGACGAGGGCATCCGCGATCTGGCCGATTTGTTGGGCGTACCCGCCAAGCCGCTGAATACCGAATTCGGCGTACACAAGCCGCCAAGCGTCGCGTTTATCGTTGAGGAAGACTGTATCGGCTGCACTAAGTGCATCGCCGCCTGTCCGGTTGACGCGATATTGGGCGCATCAAAGTACATGCACACGGTTATAGCCGCAGAATGTACCGGCTGTGAACTATGTGTAGCGCCTTGTCCGGTTGATTGCATTGTCATGCAACCCGCACCGCCAAGCAACGCAGATATAAGTCGGGCGCAAAAATCCGCGCAGGCAAAACGGCGCTACGATGCGCGCTGCTTGCGCAAGGAAAAAGAAGAGGCGGAAAAAGCGGAAAGGGCGAAAAAGAAAAAACTGGCGTTGCTGAAAATGCAGGCGGGGAAGAAATAGGTCCGTGATCGGGTTGGGGTGACGAGGGGCAATCCTGTTGCCCCAACCTGATCAAAATGGCGTAGGCCGGAATAAGGCCATCCAAGCGCGTAGCGCGAGGTGGCGTTTCCGGCGAATTTGGGTGGTGTTTGCCGGAAACACCAGTTTTTGCTATCGCTCGAATCGGCTTATTAAGGCTTACAGCTGTGTAGTTATTTGTTAACTTCCTTTTATGGCCCGCGCTACTGGTCTAGATAATATTTCGACCATGGACTTTTGATTTGAAATATCATTTTCAATCTCGTAGCGGGCGCATCTCGCACCATTTGCGGGATTTCAGATATTGAAAAGGGCGCGCGATGCGCCCGCTACATGGCTAAAGTAGCGGCTAGGTTTAGGTCCTTTTGGAAACGCTAGGGCCGGAGTTGCAAATCCCGGCCCGCTTGGGAGCGCCTTGTTCGGCGCAATTTCATAGAAGGTACCACCAAGGCATATTTTTGCGGAGTAACCCAAAGTAGGTTGACAGTACCACCTCACCTTCAGCATGAGTTAACAAATGATGATCTACAATATCCTTATAATCTGGTTTTACTTTTCCAAATAACTTCTTACCTACAGAGCTAACAGCCACGCCAATTGAAAGATTTAGCATTCTGTTATTCCAATGAGTCCCATGATGTGGGGTTAGCATGATTGGAAACCGCAACCGTTGTTCTGCTTCAAGATCATCTACAACACTATTTATCTCATTGGATTCCAGGTCGCCTAAAAACAACAGCTGGCTATCTACCCTAAATCCTAATGACAACCGATTTGCTACACTCCTCAGTGCCTTGTTTGCTTCTTCTGTAACGTCGGGAATACTGTCGCGCTTCATTGGCGAGGACTGAAAATCAGAACTGACTAAATCACTTGGCTTTACTGCTTCATTTTCAGATAGATAGGGTTCCAGAACGCCTTTCTCATCAAGCGAATTATATATTTTCTTTAAAATATCATCTTGCTTAATAGCTTCATCAAACTTGCCAAGTGCCTTTTTTACCGAGCTCAGAATCTTATCATCCTTCAACTCTTGGGGAGGCCATAAAACTTGTATGTGCGTGTCTCCTAGAACAACTTCATCGCCTTTTTTTACTCGCCTGTATGATATTTGATGTTTGGACAATTGATTCATCACCGACAAGAAGTCGTAATCCATGCTTCCAGAGCTACCGCCTAAAACGCGAGCATTCATTGCAAATAGACAATGAACAAATTCTTTGCGTTCGATAAACTGTGGGATAACTGGCATTATTGCTTGCTCTATGGGAAACCGCTTCTTAGCGCGCACACCCTCAAAAAGCCCATTGTAATGGTCTGAGTGGAAATGTGACAAAATGAAAAAGTCTGGGTTTGTGTGGAACATGCCTTTTTCAAATGCCTCTCTTGCGCTCTGCTGGGAGCCACAATCTATTTGAATTGATGCTCCTTGCCGAGTGTAAATTGCGCCTGACAGGCCGTCACCAATATCCGGGACTCTCAAAATCAACATAAATAGTCTCTTTTTAATGCCGAACTAATATTAATCATCTCAATAGAAACAAAACATTGCATCACAGGGTCGTCTAATAATTTATAGAAATTAGAAATCATAGTTGTTTCATGTTGTTGTGTAAATTTGGTGCGGCCTAAATAAATTCAGCTGGCATAAGATAAAATCACGAGAAATTTAAGCATATCAACTAACAACGGCCGAGGATAATAAACCTAAACGCTAGATACAGCAAACGCACGCCTGCCTAACCAGAAAATCCAAAATTATTCAACAAAATATGGGTTTCGCTCGCGCTCTACCCCTTCTACGCTGTATAATACGCGGTTATTTTTCACTGAGTTATAGGGTGTGGTTTATGCAAATTATTCAGGAAGCGCTCACGTTTGATGACGTTTTATTAGTGCCTGCGCACTCGACTGTGCTGCCACGCGATGTAGAAATGAAAACACAGCTGACGCGGGGCATTACGTTGAATATCCCTCTGGTTGCGGCGGCGATGGATACGGTGACCGAAGCGAGGCTGGCGATTGCGATTGCCCAGGAAGGCGGTATCGGCATCATTCATAAAAACATGACGGCTGAGCAGCAGGCGAGCGAAGTGCGCAACGTCAAGAACTACGAGAGCGGCGTGATCAAGAATCCGATCACGGTATCGCCGGATGTGAGCATTCGGGACGTTATCAACTTGACCCGCTCTAAAAATATTTCCGGTGTGCCGGTGGTTGACGGTGATGAGTTGGTCGGCATTGTGACCAGTCGTGACTTGCGTTTTGAAACGCGCTTTGACGAGGCGGTTTCAAAAGTCATGACGCCTAAGGAGCGTTTGGTTACGGTCAGTGAGAATGCCGATCGTAAAGAAGCGGTGGCTTTGCTGCATAAGCATCGCATCGAAAAAGTGCTGGTGGTTAATGATGACTTTCATTTGCGCGGCATGATTACCGTAAAAGATATACAAAAAGCCAAGGATTATCCGTTGGCTTGCAAGGACGAACATGAGCAGTTGCGGGTCGGTGCAGCAATCGGTACTGGACAGGGCACGGAAGAGCGGGTTGCTGCGCTGGTTGATGCCGGCGTGGATGTGATTATCGTTGATACTGCGCACGGCCATTCTCAAGGCGTGTTGGACAGGGTACGTTGGGTAAAGCAAACCTATCCAAATGTGCAGGTCATCGGTGGCAATATTGCTACGGCGGCTGCGGCGCTGGCCTTGGTTGAAGCGGGCGCCGATGGCGTTAAGGTCGGCATCGGCCCCGGTTCTATCTGCACGACTCGTATTGTTGCCGGTGTCGGCGTGCCGCAAATTACCGCAGTCAGTAATGTTGCCGATGCGTTGAAAGGAACCGGCGTGCCGTTGATTGCCGATGGCGGTATCCGCTATTCTGGCGATGTGGCTAAAGCGCTGGCTGCCGGCGCCTATGCGGTGATGCTGGGCGGCATGTTTGCCGGTACCGAAGAAGCGCCGGGCGAGGTTGAGTTGTTTCAGGGACGGTCTTATAAATCCTATCGCGGCATGGGCTCGCTGGGGGCGATGTCGCAACAGCAAGGCTCCAGCGACCGTTATTTTCAGGAAGAAACCGAACTGGCCGAAAAACTGGTGCCGGAAGGCATTGAAGGCCGGGTGCCGTATAAAGGCAGTTTGCTGGCCGTCATTCATCAGTTGCTAGGCGGGATTCGCGCCAGCATGGGTTACACAGGCAGCCAGACCATTGCAATGATGCATGAAAAAGCGCAGTTTGTGCGGGTGACCAGCGCCGGCATGCGGGAAAGCCATGTGCATGATGTGACTATTACTAAAGAAGCGCCTAATTACCGGATGGAATGATCGAGGGCAATTTTTAAAAGCTCCTCACACTCATAGGTATCAATTTAAGACATAACGCCACGAAGAACGACTAAGGTAATAGTTTCATGTTCTTCGTGGCTTAATTATCAGGCGCTTAAGCTGATGCTTATGGTGCTGCGCTATTCGACCTACACACAAGAGTTTTATCGTGAATCAACAATCTCCAAACATCCATAGCCACAAAATCCTGATTCTGGATTTCGGCTCGCAATACACCCAGTTAATCGCACGCCGCATTCGCGAAATCGGCGTTTATTGCGAAATCTATTCCTGCGAATGCAGTGCGGAGCAAATCAACAAGTTCGCGCCCAACGGCATTATCTTATCCGGCGGCCCAGAAACGGTAACCAGCGGCGATACTCCCAGGGCTCCCGCTTGCGTTTTCGAAATGGGTGTTCCTGTGCTAGGCATTTGCTACGGTCTGCAAACCATGACCGAGCAATTGGGCGGCAAGGTTGAAAGTTCCGATCACAGGGAGTTCGGCTACGCGCAGGTCAGGGCTCGCGGCCATTCGAAATTATTGTCCGATATCGAGGATCATCTGTCGCCGGAAGGCTTTGGTCTGTTGGATGTGTGGATGAGCCACGGCGACCGTGTGGTTGATTTGCCGGCCGGCTTCACGCTGATTGCCAGCTCGGACGGCGCACCGGTAGCTGGAATTGCCAATGAAGAAAAGCGTTTTTACGGCTTGCAATTCCATCCTGAAGTAACTCACACCAAACAAGGCGGACGGATATTGTCACGGTTTGTGTTGGAAATTTGCGGTTGCGAAGCATTGTGGACTTCCAGCAATATTATCGAAGACAGCATTGAGGTTGTCCGTAAAACGGTCGGCACCGATCATGTGGTTTTGGGTTTATCCGGCGGCGTCGATTCGTCAGTCGTTGCCGCACTGCTGCACAAGGCTATTGAAGATCAACTGACCTGCGTCTTTGTCGATACCGGCTTGCTGCGTCTGCACGAAGGCGATCAGGTGATGGCGACTTTTGCCGAGCACATGGGCGTTAAAGTAATCCGAGTGGACGCCGAACAGCGCTATCTGGACGCCTTGAGCGGAATTACCGACCCGGAACAAAAACGCAAAATCATCGGCAGCTTGTTCATTGATATTTTTGACGAGGAAGCCGCGAAAATCACTGATGCCAAATGGCTGGCGCAAGGTACGATTTATCCCGATGTGATTGAATCGGCCGGCTCCAAAAGCGGCAAAGCGCATTTGATCAAATCGCATCACAATGTCGGCGGTTTGCCGGAAAATATGTTGTTAAAACTAGTCGAGCCGTTGCGCGAACTGTTCAAGGATGAAGTCAGGAAGCTGGGCGTAGAATTAGGTTTGCCTGCGGATATGGTTTATCGCCATCCGTTTCCAGGTCCTGGTTTGGGCGTGAGAATTTTGGGTGAGGTGAAAAAGCAATACGCTGATTTATTGCGTCAGGCCGATGCTATTTTTATTGAAGAATTGTATCGCCATGATCTTTACGACAAGGTCAGCCAGGCTTTCGCAGTATTTCTGCCGGTCAAGTCAGTTGGCGTAATGGGCGACGGTCGGCGTTATGATTACGTGATTGCCATCCGCGCCGTCGAAACCATCGATTTTATGACCGCTCGTTGGGCGCATCTGCCTTATGAATTTTTGGATTTGATCTCCCGTCGTATCATCAACGAAGTTCCGGGTATTTCCCGTGTAGCTTACGACATCAGCGGCAAGCCTCCTGCAACTATCGAATGGGAATAAGCAGTACAACGGATGAAGCATGGATGCGCTATGCCATTAGGCTGGCGCAACGGGCCGAGCAGCAGGGCGAAGTCCCGGTTGGCGCTATCGTAGTTAAGGATAATCAATGCATCGCGGAAGGCTGGAATATTCCGATAATCAGCCATGATCCGACCGCTCATGCCGAGATGGTCGCATTGCGAGGCGCCGGTGTTCATGTTGCAAATTATCGGCTGACCGATGCGACTTTGTACGTGACGCTGGAACCTTGCGTGATGTGCATAGGCGCTATGAGTCATGCGCGGATTAAGCGGCTAGTATTCGGCGCATATGACTCCAAGCGGGGTGCAGTGTGCAATGCATTAAGCCTGACCGATGCGAGCTTTTTAAATCATCGAATCAGCTGGGATGGCGGCGTGCTGGAAGAGGAATGCTCGGAATTGTTGAGGGCTTTTTTTAAAGCCAGGCGATAATAGTTACCGCAGCATTAGGGCTCCTATCGCTTAATTCGCGTCTGCTTATTAAGTGATAGGAATCCGTTAACGCCAATTGTCAGTGTGATGGTCGAAATAGTCAGTCTGGGCAAGCGAATCAAGATCGGCGCGCTTGCTTGTAGGCATTGATCAAAGCATTGGTTGAGCAATCGTGGCTGGCGATAACTTCGTCATTTTGAAGTTCCGGCAGGATAATCTTGGCCAAGGTTTTTCCTAGTTCTACGCCCATCTGATCAAATGAGTTGATATTCCAGATAACGCCCTGAACGTAAATTTTATGTTCATAAAATGCAATCAGTGAGCCTAAAGTTTTCGGCGTCAGCTTATCGAATAAAAAGGAATTGGATGGCTTGTTGCCGTCAAATACTTTGGAGGCGACCAGCACCGCGTCGGCTTGGTCTTCGGGTGATAATTCCTGTTTAACCTCCTCGGCGGTTTTGCCTTTCATCAAGGCTTCCGGTTGGGCGAGAAAGTTTGAAATTAAAATATCGTGATGTTCAGGTAGCCTGTAATGACTGTTCGCGGCGGCAAGAAAATCGCACGGGATCAGTTTAGTGCCTTGGTGGATAAGTTGGAAAAACGCATGCTGGCCATTGGTGCCGGGTTGCCCCCAGATGATCTGGCCGGTGCTGTAATCTACATGTTCGCCATTAAGGTCTATGCTTTTGCCGTTGCTTTCCATGTCACCTTGCTGAAAATAATCAGCGAAATAAAGCATGGACTGATCGTAAGGCAGAAGGGCGTGAGATTCAGCATTGTAAAAATTGTTATACCAAATGCCAAGCAAGCCCATGATTACAGGGATGTTCTTGTCAAAAGGCGTGGCGCGAAAATGCTCGTCCACTTCATAGGCGCCTTGTAAAAGCTCTTCAAAATTGTCCATGCCTACATATAAGGCGATAGATAGCCCTATAGCTGACCATAATGAATAGCGTCCGCCGACCCAATGTCTAAATTCAAACATATTGTTGGTATCTATGCCGAATTCAGCAACATTCTCGGTGCTGGTAGAAATGGCAACAAAATGCTTGGCGATGGCGTGCGGATCTTTCGCGCTGTCAAGGAACCAACTTCTTGCCGATTTTGCATTGGTCATGGTCTCTTGCGTAGTAAATGTTTTAGACGCAATAAGAAATAGAGTCGTTTCAGGAGATATATGTTTTAGTGTTTGGACAAGATCGGCCTGGTCAACATTTGAGACGAAGTGAACTTTTAATGACTCGGAGGCGTAGGGCGTAAGCGCTGTCGAAACCATCTTTGGCCCCAAATCAGAACCACCGATGCCGATGTTAACGATGTCGGTAATTGCTTTGCCGGTATAACCTTTCCATTCGCCTGAGCGTACGCGGGTGCTGAAGGTTCGCATTTTTGCGAGAACACTGTTGATTTGCGGCATTACATCCTGTCCGTCAACATAAACAGGCTGATTGCTTCTGTTACGCAAGGCGGTGTGCAGCACGGAGCGGTGTTCGGTATTATTGATTTTCGCTCCGCAAAACATGGCCTTAATTTTTGCATCCAGCCCGGCATGATTGGCGAGATCGATAAGTAGGGGCAGAGTTTGATCGGTTATTCTGTTTTTGGAGTAATCAAAAAGTATGTCATTAAAATGAAGGGAAAATTTGAGGTGGCGATTGTGGTCAGAATTAAAGCTGTCGCGAAGGAGAATGTTTTTTGTTTCGTTGTGGTGTTTGATTAAAGCTGTCCAGGCTGTAGAGGTGGTCAAAGATGACATGCGTAAAAAGCTCCGTTTAAATAAAGTTGTTTAAGTCTACGAAAAGCAGGGAAGGATAGCAATAGTGCAACAGCGGATTACCTTTTACTTATATAATGGTGCTTGTAGATTGGTCGCCCATCAATTCCTTGTATTTGGCTAAATCGATGTGCTAGAGTGACTTATTGCTATTAATCTAAAGTACAGCGGAAGGCACGTGTTTTTGATGAGTTAAAAATCCATTAATGGCATCTACATATTTCTCATAATAATAATTTTATCAAAACTGGAAGGCATTATGAACATTACACACATTTTAAAAAAGAGTTTGCTGGCGCTTCTTGGGTTATTATTTTCTGCATCGTTATGGGCGCATGGCGGAGCTGCAGGTACCGATACTGACCAATGTAAATTTGAATTGGAACCTAGCCATTGGCTACATTATACCGCTTATCAGCCTAATGCGTTTCCCGCTGAAGATTTTTGCGCCAATATTCCCAGGGCTAACGAACTTACTTTGCTGGTGTTCGATTATCAGGACATGAAATATAGAGATATGTCGGTTGAGTTTGAAGTGACAAAAGAGCCTGAAGGAACTCGCGTATTCTTTTTGCCGGCTGCAAAGCATAAAAAAGGCACGGTTGAATTAAAACTCCCAAATGGTGTGCCGGAAGCAGGCAAATACCTGATTCATATTACACTGGTGCCTGATCAAGGCGAGAGATTGGATGCGCATATGGGATTTAGCGCTGGCGGTGGAAAAGCAGTCAGCAAAAATAATCTGCTCTTGTATGCATTTTTCGCATTCGCTGGTTTATATGTACTTTATCTGTCACATGCCGGTTTCAAAAGCAAAGTGGATGAAGTTATAGCGAAGCTTAAAAGCTAAGCTGATACAACTTATTGATAAGTTGTGTGTTGTGCCATTGCGTAATTGCGCGTAGAGTTCACCTCTTATGCAATGGCATTGCCTACATCGGCAGACATCTACTCCTGGAATATCTGCCTACGCCACATCCCGTGGACTATGTAGGAAAGGAGCGAGAATAGGAGCGGAGGATTTATTTTATTGAACAATAGAGGTAATGAGTAATGGTGAAGTTGTTATCGGCTGGGGCGCTGATTTTTCTTTTGTCTGCGCCCGTATCGGCAGTGGAGTATGAGGATCATGATGGGATGCTCATGGATCACGGTGATGGCCATTTGATGGATATGGCGGGTGGTATGGTTATGGGTCAAAATACCAGCACGTTGCCGGGCGGCTGCGATAGTATTGCTGAAACCAAGGAAATTACTGTTCATGCCGGACATAAATATGCCGAGAAGTTTCCAGGCAGAATGTTCGCGTTTGACACTCAGGAATTTAATTTTAAACCGTGCACTAAATTGACGGTTCATTTCATCAATGAAGATAATGTCCGTCATCAATGGATGATGCATGGCTTACCTAAGTATTTGTATCCTAAGGGAATGTTCCATTTGGAAATATCCGGTCCTGCAAAAATTTCCGGAACATTGATCCTGCCTCCCGGCGATAAAACCTATCTGGTGCATTGCGACATTGCCCAGCATATGGAAAAAGGCATGAAAGCCCAGTTGAAAGTCGGTAAAGGTGATGGGGATCTGCCCAGCATTCCAGGCGTGACGGCTTACGTCATACCTGATGACTACAAGGGAAGTCTACCGACAGTGATGGCCGCAGTTTCGGCCGCAGCTGAAGCCGCACCAGCGGCTGTTGTAGTCAATAAACCTGCGCCGACAGCACAGCCGCCGAAAGAAGACTCTATTATCTCAGGCGTTACTGTGATCGGTCTGGTAATTGGCTTGCTGCTTGCCCCCTTTTTAGCGAAAAAGTTTAAAGGCATGAGTGCATCAGAAATAGTAGCCACTATTTTTGATATGTTAAGAACCGGAATTGGGCTGGTTATAAAACTGCTGTCTAAATTGGTTAAGCTGGTTATTTCCAATAAAAATAAAACGTTGCCTGAAAATTAAGCTCGGGCAATACAAGAACCCTTGTGCTTTTTGAGTACAGGGGTTTTTTTTGAGAGAAAAAGTGCAAGACATAGGATTTGAAATAGGCGGACTGTTTATCAGCGCATTTATATCGTCAACGATAGCTCCCGGAGGCTCTGAGGCCGTTTTGGCTTATATGGTAGCGGCGGGGCATAAGGCTGAGCTTTTGGTCATCGTCGCAACAATAGGCAATACACTGGGCGCCATGACAACATGGGGTTTAGGTATGTTGGCGGCTAAAAAAATGCCGGTTGCCACATTTTTATCAGAAAAAAAACAGAAAGCGCTGGAGGTAGTTGGGAAAAAAGGTATCTGGACGCTGTTTTTTACTTGGTTGCCGATAGTTGGTGATGTTTTATGTTTTGCAGGTGGATGGCTAAGGCTGCCATTCACTCAGGCTTGTTTGATTATACTACTTGGTAAACTTGGCCGTTATGCAGTGATAGCCTGGATGTTTGTATGAATCCATTTTTGGGTTTGGCCTGAAAATAATAAATCAAAACTTAAAGGAAGGGTTGGTCTGTTTCAGTGAAGCGTCGAAGTAGTGTTACAGGAGTAGAGAAGTGAATACTTCTAGCATTGCAAAGGACGGTTACAGTGAGTCTCTTCCCAAATAACCTCATTATGAAATTAAATCTTATAATCAACGACGATCAATCATCAAGGATTGAAAATATCCTGCTTGTTTCAGCTCTGGCGCTTTTCCCGCTATTGTATTTGACACTGAGAGGATGGACGAACACGTTGACCATTGTCCTGTTTGGTTTAGCGGTGATTCATTTTTTTCGCTTGCCAAGGTCTGCATGGGGAATCAAACATATTAGTGGCGCGGAATGGGCTGTTGTTACGGCGCTAGCATCAGGTTTTTTGGCTATCCTGATCAGTCAGTTGTTTCGTCAAGACATTGTTGCAAGAGCTTATGACGGGCCGCTTCGAATGTTATTGGCGGCGCCGGTTTTTCTGCTGCTGATGAAGAAAAAAGTCGATTTTGTTCAAGTATTTCAGTTTATCTGCCCGCTATCGTTGCTAATCCTTTTAGTATTTGTGCATTCAGACCCAATCCAAATGCAAGCATGGGGCGGAAGGTTTACCACTTACTTCGTGGATCCGAATGCGTTTGGTATCAATACGATGCTCTTATCTTTTTTGTGCCTTTTTTCCATTGATGCCGTAAGTAAGGATGGGGCGGCTTTAAAGCTTTTGAAGTATGCTGGATTTTTGGCTGGGTTTTATCTTGAAATGAAATCCCAGACACGAAGTGCCTGGCTTGCCGAGCCTTTTATGCTAGCTTTATGGGCTGCCATTTATTGGCGATCAAAAAGTAAAAGAGAGTTGCTGATCTCTACTTTGATCAGTGTATCAATTATTTTAGGGCTTTATTTTCTTGTTGATTTTTTTCATGCTCGGGTTAACAGCATTTACTATGAAATTTCTTCGTGGTTGAATAAAGTCAATACTGAGACTTCAGCGGGATTCAGGCTTTCATTTTGGCAAATGTCTTGGGTGTTATTCAAGCAAAATCCATTCTGCGGTTATGGTGATTTAGGTTATCAATCACAACTGTTAATGCCGCAGATTCAATCTGCGTTTTCCCCGGAAGCAATTTCCCTGATGGGAAGAGTTGGGCCGCACAATGAATACCTAGCCAACATGGTGCGCTCAGGAATTTTTGGATTTATTGCGGTCTCACTGCAATTCTTTGTGCCTGGCGTGGTTTTTATTAGAGGCCTTAAGTCTTCGATACATGGAGTTAAAAGTGCCAGTGCAATGGGTCTGTGTCTTGTCATGGGTATGATGATTACAAGTGTGAGCCAAGAAGTGCTGACTCTGAAATATACTAATTCATTTTATGGCTTAATGGTGGCGGCTTTGTGCGCGTCTGTGCTGTGGAAACGTCCTGATGAAATTTGACTATGAGACCCAAAATATACGACTGCTTTTGTTATTTTAATGAAGACATGATTCTTGAGTTGCGGCTTGAGACCTTATGGGATGTTGTTGATGTTTTTGTTATTTCTGAGGCTACTTATACTCAGGCAGGTGACCCTAAGCCCATCAATTTCTGTCCTGAACGTTTTGCTAAATACATGAGCAAGATCCGTCATTTGATAGTTGATCATAAGCCATCAGGCCCAAATGATTTTTGGAAAAATGAAAACTATCAGCGCAATTATTTAAAAAATGGTCTGACAGATGCTCTCCCGGATGATTGGGTGTTGATTTCTGATTTGGATGAAATTCCTCGGCCAGAGGTTATTGCTTCTTATAATCCCAAGTATCTGCGTGGCGATTTTGAACAAGATTGTTACGGTTATTTTTTAAATAATCTATGGTTAGGTGAAGGCAAGTCTCGTTTTTGGCAAGGATCTAAAGTCACTACCTATCGACATTTCACGACGTTTTTTAAAAGTAATGCTACGAGTGTACGCATTTACAAATCGACCGGTTTAATTCGGGCACTAAACCGGAAGCTGTTTAAACTGTTTCGGACGCAAAAAATTAAGGATGGCGGTTGGCATTTCACATGGGTGTTCAAGATAGAGAACATCATCAAGAAAATTGAAAGTATGGCTCATCAGGAATACAACAAGCCTGAATTTAAGGATCCTGAATACATTCTAGAGATGATTCATAGCGGTCGAGATTTCCATAAACCTAAGAGCCGCTTTCAGGCTCAAAAAATTGATGAGAAATTTCCTCAATTTTTGGTTGATAACCAGAGCCGTTATCAAGACTGGTTATTGCCGCCAAATCGAGTTATTTAATCGTTTTTAGTCACTAAGTAGAGCTGGATTTCCATGTCTGCAGCTTGCAGCTAACTGGTGCTTTTCATAAAAATGGCTAAAAAGTTATAACAACATTAAAACATCATAGAGATAATTGTGCTGCGTCATTTTCCCCAAGTTAACGTTGCTTATGCCCATAGAAAACGGGACTATTTTATAGCGGCGTTTACTTTTTTTTGTGTGGCGGTCTGCTTACTTAGCGATGCAAATGCCAGTATGGAAAAACAAAATGCCCTTGGTGTTTGCGGCTGGGTGTTTTTGATTGGATTGCTGCTTGGAGAAAACAGGGAAATAAGAGTGCAGGTTGTCATTGCCGTCATTTTCGCAACTGTCGGCGAGCATTTTGCATCGCCTTTCATGGGTGGATACACTTACCGGTTTGAGAATGTGCCTGCCTATGTGCCGCCCGGGCACGGCATGGTTTATTTAACCGCTGTAGCTTTGGGTCGTTCCGGATTATTTTTGCGTTATGCCAGAGAAATTGCCACATTAGTAGTATTGGTCTGCGGTGCCTGGTCAATTTGGGGCATCAGTGGCTATGCTGAACAGGGCGATTCAGTAGGTGCATTACTGTTTTGCGTTTTTTTGGCCTATCTTTTCAAAGGTCGTTCCCCAATGGTTTATCTGGCAGCCTTTTTTATTACTACATGGCTGGAGTTAATTGGCACTGCCGTTGGAACCTGGAAATGGGCGGCAATAGATCCTGTATTAGGTCTGCCGCAAGGAAATCCACCTAGCGGAGTTGCCGCCTGGTATTGTCTGGTTGATGCGGTAGCTATGGGTGGCGCAGCGCCTCTATTAAGCAGAGCGAAAAGTGTCCATGGCTGGATAAAGTCCGTCAAGTTTCGGAAAAATGCATATCAGGGCGCGGAGAATGAATAAGGCGATATAAAATCGCGTAGATCAGGTTTGCTATTTATCTAAGCGTCTCTGTCATCGACAAGGGCAATCAATAATCAAAAGAGGGGTTGAGCGGTATGGAACGTCGTGATTTTATTCGATTAAGTGCAGTGGGTGTAGGTGCCGGCATAATGATGCCAACCATGGTGCTGGCCGACAGTGGTAAGCAGATAGCTACAGGAAATATTTATTATACAAAAGAAGCCCCAGGCCGCTGGAGCGAGAAAGTTGCAACTCACCTGCCCAACATTGAAATACAAAAAACGGGAGGGAATGTCGCTGTAAAAATCGTAACGGCGCATGAAATGAAAGATTATGAGCACTATATTGTTAAGCACGTTTTGCTGGATCAAAACTATAAATTTATAGATGAATATCTTTTTCATCCTGCCCAGGATAAGGCAGCAATATCAACATTTACACTGCATGACTACAGTGGGCCGATTTACGCGTTGAGTATGTGCAATAAGCATGATCTCTGGTTGAATGGCTCAGAAGTATAAGGATGCGTTTTAGATCAATATTTTGGTGTTGATGTTATTGCAAACAGCTCATTGAGTTCCATTAATTCAATGAGCTGTAATTTAATAGGCGCTGCAACACAATTCAGCCAATGAAAAACAATCAATTTTTATACCCAAAGCCAAAAAAGCTTCTGGTAATCGCAATGCGATACCTCGGTGATGTACTGTTGACGACACCCTTATTGCGTTCGTTGAGGCAGGCCTATCCCGATGCTCAGCTTGATGTGTTAGTGTTTCGTAATACGGCTTCCATGCTCGAAGGCAACCCTGACGTTAACCATATTATTACTACGCCTAATCGTCCCAAGTTCCACGATTATCAGCAATTATTTCGGCGGTTATTCCGGCAGTATGATCTTGCTATCGCTACACAGGCCGGAGATCGCCCTTTTTTGTATACATTACTTGCGGCGCCGTTACGGGTTGCTGTCGTTCCGCCGAAAAACACTACGGGTTGGTGGAAGCGTCATTTTGTTCAGCATTGGACAGAATTTGATGACGACAATACGCATACGGTTCTGCAACACCTGAAATTACTGGATTTGATTAATGTTCCACAGTGTTTTTCACTGGTTCCGCCGCAGATCGACAATACCCGGCAACTAGCGGAGCAATTCCCTTTCTTAGCTGACAATACCGGCTATGCAGTGCTGCATCCACATCCGCAGTGGACATACAAACAATGGACTGTAGCAGGCTGGATAGAAGTAGGGCTATATCTCAAAAAGCTGGGGTTAAAATTGGTTCTTTCGGGAGGGCCGGCCCAAGAGGAAATTGATTATGTTACTAATATTCAGCGTCAACTTCCCGAGGACACGATCAATCTGGCTGGCCAAGTTTCATTGGCACAGTTGGCAGCTATCATCGCTCAGGCAAAATTATATATCGGCCCGGATACCGGCATCACTCACTTGGCGGCTGCAACCGGAATTCCCGTGATAGCGCTTTATGGCCCGACCAATCCGGTGAAATGGGCGCCTTGGCCTAGCGAGTACGACCAAAACAAAAATCCTTTTTATAAAATAGGCTCTCAGCATGTGAACAATGTCTGCTTGATTCAAAGCAAAGGGGACTGTGTTCCCTGTCATTTGGAAGGTTGCGATAAGCATCAGCGAAGTCGTAGTCAATGTCTTGATACATTGTTGCCACAACAAGTGAAGGAAGCGATAAATCAAGCACTAAAGCATTGAGTTCAGTGATAATGATGGGTTAAAAGCATAACGAAAAATAAAGCTCGGAGCTTTTAAGAATATGTTTCCATTTTGGTTTAAAAAGCTAAATTCACTAACAGGACAGTGAAAGCACTGCTATTTACAGATTATGAGAAAACTTAAACAATGCCTGCGAAAAATCTGGAGACGGCTGCTTGGTAAATCAGAACTACAAGGTTTTGCTCGGCAACAAGCCAAATTTCGTAAGCGTTATCCGAAATATGAGCTTGGCGCGGGCACCTATGGGATGCCTGTTGTGCATGACTGGAATGAAGGCACCACATTACGCATAGGTTCGTATTGTTCGATTGCTGCAAATGTCCAAATATTTTTAGGTGGACAACATCGCATCGATTGGGTGACCAGTTACCCGTTTCCGGCATTCCTGCCTGAGGCCAGTCACATTAAAAATCTATTAGGTAGCCGGGGGGATGTTGTAATTGGTAGTGATGTCTGGCTGTGTTTCAATTGTACCATATTGTCCGGGGTTACCATTGGACATGGTGCGATCATCGCCAGCGGTGCTGTGATTAGCCGCGATGTGGAGCCTTATGCCGTCATGGCCGGTAATCCGGCACGGATTGTTCGTTGGCGATTTGATGAGCCGGCAAGGCTGGCTTTACTTGAGTCTTCATGGTGGGACTGGCCGGAAGAAGAAATACGGCAAATTGTCGATAAGCTATGTTCAAACGACGTGGCTGAATTTATTGCTTACGCCCGAGCGCGTAACAACAAGCATAAAAAGACTTGATAATTAGCATTATCATGCTTGCTTACCGTTTGAGCGCCCATGCTTGTCGGCTTGCTTTATTAATCACCTGCTTTATAATTTCGGCTATAAATATATTAAGGTGCTTGTTTTCTAAATACAAAATGCCGACATCATAATGATTGCTTGCGAAGGAGCTTGTTTTCCCGGCATTCATGCAAGTCAACACAAATTTAAAATCAAATGAAACAAATAGACTACGCCATCACCTTCGCTTGCTACAATCAAGTGGAATATACCCGTCAGTGCGTAGATAGCATGATTAGGTACGGAGTTGATCTTAGCCGGTTGGTGGTGGTGGATAATGGGTCTACTGATGAGACGCGCAGTTATCTTGAAACACTGCCGCTAGGTGGACGTATTTTTAATAAGGCTAATTTGGGTTGTGGCGTGGCATGGAATCAAGGCGCTTTAGCACTACAGGCCGAGTGGACAATTATCATGAACAACGATGTGCTTGTATCGCATGGTTGGATTGAGAATATGATTACCGCCGCGGAACAAAATGGCCTGAAAATAATTTCTCCGGCGCTTATTGAAGGGCCGCTTGACTATGATTTTGATTCGTTTGCCATCGAGTCTACAGATAAAATGAAAAACGCCCTGAGGATTGGCGATCGCCATGCGGTTTGTCTTGCCGTGCATAAGTCAGTGTGGCTGGAAATTGGTTATTTTCAGCCAATTCCTAAATTACTCGGTTATGAGGATACGATGTTTTTTCACGAGGCGGATAAAGTAGGTATCGCTATCGGTATGACTGGCGGATCTTGGCTGCATCACTACGGATCGATTACGCAATCAGCAATGAAGCAGGAGAGAGGTTTGTCCGACAAGGATGGGTTAGGGTATCGTTATAATTACCGTTTGTTGCAACAGAGCTGGCTGGAGCGAAAGCTCAAAAAAATAACAAGAATCCGGCAGCAAAAGTTATGGCGTGAGCAAGAGCTCGCTCAATTCGGTATGTCTTTGCACGGAATAAGAGAGAATGGTTGCTTTTCTTGGGAGTAAGCGGCTTTATTGGGTAAAGTTCCTTGTGAGTATTTTGCTTACTTTTAGTCAATAAATTGTTCAACATTCCTTTCTTTATCAAGCGGGATATTGGGCTTTGATAGCCAAGTCTTCGCCTTCCTTTAAACTGACGTTAAATTGCAAACAATGCTCAGCGTAATCATCATCACAAAAAATGAAGCGTCTCATATTGGGCGATGCTTGGAATCGATGTCATGGGCTGATGAAATCATCGTTCTGGACTCCGGTAGTCAGGATGATACGGTATCCATCTGTCGTCGATATACCGACAAAGTATATGAAACGGACTGGCCTGGGTTTGGCATTCAGAAGCAGCGAGCTTTGGATAAAGCGATCGGCGACTGGGTTTTATCTATCGATGCCGACGAAATGGTGACGCCGGAACTAAGAGTGGAAATCGAACATGCTCTCCAGCAAAAGGAATTTCAGGGCTATGAAATTCCTCGTCTTTCCAGCTACTGTGGCAGGCAAATGCGCCATGGCGGCTGGTGGCCCGATCATGTGCTTAGGCTGTTTCGCCGGGATTGCGGTCGATTTACTGATTCAACGGTTCATGAGCGTATTGTTGTGCAAGGGCGAACCGGGCAATTAAGCACTCCACTGCTGCATGATGCTTTTGTGAGTCTGGATGAAGTTTTACATAAAGTAAATTGTTATTCGTCCTTAGGTGCAGAAATGCTCTATCAAAAAGGGACGCGATCATCCATAAGCAAAGCTATTTTTAAAGCGTTTTGGACTTTTGTACGCACTTATTTCCTTAAATTAGCTATTCTGGATGGACGCCAAGGTCTGCTGCTTTCAATTTCCAATGCTGAAGGAACTTATTATAAGTACGTAAAATTGCTGGAATTACAAAGCCGGCAAGCGCAGCAATAATGAATTTAATATCTGTCATTGTAACTACATATAATTGGCCTGCCGCTTTAAATCTCTGTCTGGAAAGTTTATTTGCTCAAAATGATAATAATTTTGAAATTATCATAGCCGATGATGGATCTGCGTCAGCCAACCTTAATCTAACACAATCCTTTTGTGCTAAAAGTCCGGTATCCATTCAATATGTTCACCATGACGATCAAGGATTCAGAGCGGGAACTATTAGAAATAAAGCTGTTGCCGCCAGTAAAGGCGAATATTTGGTATTTATTGATGGTGACTGCATTCTTCGGCCTGATTTCATTGTGGAACATCGACGGCTTGCAGCACTTGGATGTTTTGTACCTGGGAATAGAGTGCTGTTGAGCCAAGCATTTACTCAGGAAGTCATAGAAAAACACATTTCGTTGCATGGGAAAGCTCTGAGCTATTTCATTACTCTTTGGCTACAAAATAAAATAAATAGAATTTCCGCCTTTATCCGGCTTCCTCTGGGGCTATTAAGGCTCTTACAGTCTAAAAAATGGGAAAAAGCCATGACATGCAACTTAGCCATGTGGCGGCGCGATTTTTTACAAGTAAATGGTTTTGACGAGCTTTTTGAAGGCTGGGGTTTTGAGGATTCAGATTTAGTTATTCGTTTAATACATGCAGGTATCAAACGTAAAGAAGGTAGATTCGCTGTGCCCGTGTTGCATCTATGGCATGTTCATAATGATAAAAGCAAGCAAGATCTTAATTACCAGCGGCTATTGGATCGCTTAAACAAACACGATTTTATTCTCGCAAAAAAAGGCGTTTCTCAGTATCTTGGGTAACTCGATAACTTAGCGCAAGCTGGAAGAATAGCTTCACTCGTTCATTCAAACTTCAAAAATATGAAAAAAACACCCAAAGCAAGCGCTCAAATATATAAGCGACTACTGACTTATCTGAAGCCACATCGTGGCCTCTTCGCAATCAGTATTATTGGATTTCTGATGTATTCAGGCACTCAGACTTTATTTGCGGCGTTGATCAAACATATTATTGATACGCTGCAAACTGAGGCGCGGGAAGGTATGTATTACTTGCCGGTATTATTCAGTGGCCTAATTATAGTGCATGGGATTGGCGCTTATATAGGTAACTATTTTTTAGCTAAAGTATCCACAAATATCGTACATACCCTGAGATGCCAAATTTTCGATCAATATACGCGACTGCCAACGGCTTATTTTGACGAAAATAATAGCGGTCATATGATCTCTAGAATAACTAATAACGTAGGGCAGGTTACACAAGCAACTACTGATTCTATCCGTACTTTTGTACGGGAAGGATTTACTGCGATAGGCTTGTTGATTTATCTGTTTTATTCAAACTGGATGTTATCTCTGGTTTTTGTTGCTATCGCACCTATTCTGGTAGTGCTAGTGAGTTATGTTAGTAAGCGCCTTAGAATCATTAGTAAAAGAATACAAGAATCAATTGGCGATATAACTCATATCACTTCGGAACTGGTGGATGGACATCGGGTGGTGCGCAGTTATGGCGGAGAAGAATATGAGCAGCGGCGCTTTTTAGAAAGCAGCTTATATAACCGCAGACAATCGCTCAAGCTGGCAACTACTATGGCGGTTCATAACCCGATAATGCAATTTATTATAGCGATAGCATTGTCAGTTTTGATGTATATGGCCTTATTTTTTATGAAACAAGCCAGTGTGGGTGAGTTTGTGGGTTATTTGACGGCGGCATTTTTATTGCCTAAACCGATCAGAAGTTTAAGTGATGCTAACAGCGAAATCCAAAAAGGTATAGTAGCTGCCGAATCGTTATTTGAAATTCTGGATGAACCGGGCGAATTGGATGAAGGCACCTATCAGGCAGAAAGATGCAAGGGAGCTCTGGAATTTAAAAATCTAACTTTTCAATATGCCGGCGCAAATGAGCCCGCGCTGATCGACATCAGTTTTAAGGCCGAGCCTGGGCAGACAATTGCACTGGTAGGAGCCTCCGGCGGCGGTAAAAGCACGCTGGCCAGTTTGGTTTCGCGTTTTTATCCGCATGATAGCGGTGAGATATTACTGGACGGTGTGGAGATTAATAATTATGAGCTGGCGAATTTAAGGAAACAGTTGGCGTTAGTCAATCAGCAAGTCACGTTATTCAATGACACGATAGCCAACAATATAGCCTACGGTACGCTTGCAACGGTAACTAAAAGTCAAATAACTCAGGCCGCAACAGACGCTTATGCGATGGAATTTATCGCCAAGCTGGACCAGGGATTGGACACGGAAATAGGCGAGAATGGTGTCAAACTGTCCGGAGGGCAGCGGCAAAGGTTAGCTTTGGCTAGGGCCTTGCTAAAAGACGCGCCCATACTGATATTAGATGAAGCGACATCGGCGCTCGATACCGAATCGGAGCGGTTTATACAAGCGGCACTACAAAAAGTGATGAGCAACCGGACGACTCTGGTTATTGCTCACCGGTTATCGACCATTGAAAATGCCGATATGATTTTGGTTATAGATCATGGGCGCATTGTAGAAAGAGGCTCTCACCGCGAGCTCATTGCAAAAAATGGAGCCTATGCGCGTTTGCATTCGATGCAATTTGAGGAGCACTCCAAAGACAACCATGCGGTCACCCCAGCTGAACTGCTAAGTTCAGACCTTGCTTGAAGGACATAATTTTGAAAACATTTATTTCTGAGCTTGAGCAGCATAAGGCCGTGATGGAGAGTCTGGCTGGCTGTTCTGATGCGATTGAAGCAGCTGGAGAGTTGCTGATTAAGACATTAAAACAGGGCGGGAAAATATTGTTGTGCGGTAATGGCGGCAGTGCTGCCGATTGCCAGCATATTGCTGCGGAGCTGGTGGTGCAATATCAAAAAAGCCGCAAGGCGCTGGCTGCCATTGCGTTGACTACAGACAGCTCGATTTTAACGGCCCACAGCAATGACTTTGGTTTTGAGACGGTCTATGCTCGTCAGATTGAGGCTATTGCCAGTGAAAAAGATTGTTTAATTGCTATTTCCACATCAGGAAACAGCAAAAATATATTAAAAGCAGTGGAAGCTGCAAGGTTGAAAGGCATGGCTGTTATCGGATTAACTGGATGCGAAGGCGGTGAGTTGATCACGCATGTTACCCATTCGGTAATTGTACCTTCGAACGTGACTGCAAGAATTCAAGAGGCTCATATTCTGATAGGGCATTGGTGGTGTGGTGCAATTGAGGATTGCATGGATGCAGGAGCAGTTGCTGAGGAGACTCATTAATGTTGGCGGCTGCACCTGATTTTGCAAAGGCTCGTATCATAGTCATCGGCGATTTGATGCTGGATCGATACTGGTCCGGCCAGGCCGCGCGCATTTCGCCGGAAGCGCCGGTGCCGGTGGTGAGAGTTAAAGCCATTGAGGATCGCGTCGGCGGCGCGGGTAACGTTGCGCTTAATATTGCCAAGTTAGGGGGCAAAGTTACACTGCTGGGCGTTGTTGGTGATGATGCCGAGGGCGAGATACTAAAGCGGCTGTTAGAAGCGGAAGGGGTGGATTGCGATTTTGTCGTTGAGGCAAAGTGTCGCAGCATCTGCAAGCTACGCGTTATGGCGCAGCATCAACAGCTCATACGCATAGATTTTGAAGAGACGTCTCTTCAGTTTGATTCAGCGGCTTTGCTGGCAAGACTGGTTGAACATTTGCCTGAAAATAATACAGTGGTTTTCTCGGATTACGGCAAAGGAACCTTGGCAGATGTTGCAACGTATATCAGCAAGGCCAAGCAGGCCGGTATTAAGGTCTTAGTGGACCCGAAAGGCGTGGACTACCAACGTTATACGCAAGCAGACCTGATAACACCAAATTTGTCTGAATTGCAGGCTGTGGTCGGAGTTTCAGCGCATGAAGATGATCTGATTGAAAGAGGGCGGGCGCTGTTAAGACGCTATCAAATCCCGTCGCTGTTGCTAACTCGTGGAGAGGCAGGCATGACGTTGATACAGGATGATCAAGTGCATTCATTACCGGCCCAGGCCAAGGATGTCTTTGACGTGACCGGCGCCGGAGATACCGTTATTGCTGTAATGGCTCTGGGTGTGGCGCTGGATATGGCGTTATGTGACGCGATGTATCTGGCCAATCTGGCCGGGGGCATTGTGGTCGGAAAGCTGGGCACATCAACAGTGTCAATGCAGGAATTAACGCGAGCAATGCACGGTGATCGAGATTCTCGGTACGGCATTGTTTCGGAAGATGAATTGGCGCAAATACTGGTTGGAGCCAAAGCCCATGATGAACGCATCATTATGACCAACGGTTGTTTCGATTTGTTACATGCAGGACATGTGACTTATTTACAGCAAGCAAAGGCATTGGGTGATCGCTTGGTTGTGGCTGTAAATTCCGATGCGTCAGTTAGACGGCTTAAGGGTGAGTCCCGGCCTATTAATGGGTTGCAGGAACGGATGACGGTATTGGCGGCATTAGCCTATGTAGATTGGGTAGTTTCATTTGAAGAGGAAACTCCCGAAAGGCTGTACTGCAGGCTGCTTCCGGATGTAATTGTCAAAGGAGGCGATTACAGCTCGGAGCAAGTTGCCGGTGGTGAATGCGTTGTTCGGGCGGGTGGCGAAGTAAAGATTTTACAGTTTGTTGACGGGCAATCTACAACTGCAATGATTAAAAAAGCGAGGGGGCAGGAATGATAGTTGTTACGGGTGGTGCAGGTTTTATTGGCAGTAATTTAATTCGGGCATTAAACAAGCGAGGCGAGCGCAATATATTGCTGGTCGATCACCTAGCTAATGGGCGAAAAATGCATAATATCGCTGATCTTGATATCGCTGATTATATGGACAAGGAAGAGTTCATGGGAAAAATAGAAGTGGCTCACTTTTTTGATGGGGTGCGGGCGGTTTTTCATCAAGGAGCTTGCTCTGCGACGACGGAATGGGATGGGCGATATGTAATGATGAACAATTACGATTATTCCAAGCGTCTACTGCATTGGTGTATCGCAAGAAATGTCGCGTTTCTGTATGCCTCTTCCGCTTCGGTTTATGGGGATGGCAAGCACGGCTTTCGAGTCGATCGCAGTTGTGAGCATCCTATCAATATGTATGCCTATTCAAAGTTCCAATTTGATCAATATGTTCGTCCGTTAGTGGCTAAGACAAAAAGCCCGATTGTCGGTTTTCGTTATTTCAATGTTTACGGACCGAGAGAGCAGCATAAAGGCTCCATGAGCAGCACGGCGTTTCATTTTAATCGACAGGTCATTGAGCAAAAAAAAGCAAAGTTGTTTGAGGGATGCGATGGCATGGCTAATGGTGAACAAAGGCGAGACTTTGTTCATGTTGATGATGTTGTAGATGTTAATCTGTGGTTCTTGGATCACCCCGAACAACGGGGCATTTTTAATGTAGGAACGGGACGGGCTGAAACTTTTAATGCGGTTGCTCAGGCAGTGGTTGATTGGCATAAAGACGGAAGCATTGAATATATCCCATTTCCTGAGCATCTAAAGGGTGCTTATCAAAGTTATACCCAAGCCGATATTTCCGAGCTAAGAGAGGCTGGCTATGAGAAGGACTTTCTGACAGTTAAGCAAGGTGTCGCGAGATATTTGGATTGGTTGAATGCATGATAATGCATTTATAGAAATAATTTCTTGACGCGGGCTGTAAAGGCTGTAGAATGCGCAGTTCTTTCGGGGCAGGCAGCCCCGGCAGCCTTGACCGGACGTCGAGGGCAGGAAATAAAGTGGACAGGGAGCTTGACAAACGGGTTGGACCGGTT
>DATBRD010000032.1:0-39346 GCA_036560465.1 Methylobacter sp. | reverse complement strand
AGGTGGTTTGATGATGCCAAATATTGAGCAAAATACTAAGTATTGTGGAGCCAAATGTTGAGAATTGACTTATCTTTGGCCGCTCAGTGGGGTAATTTTCATATCTGATGGATTCAGTCATGCGTTTTTACACAGGCTGGGCCGACAAGCGACCGTCAAGATTGATCAAAAATTGAGAGGAGTTGGCTCTCTTTGTTCGTCGGTGGTTAACGTCCCTTAGCAGTTAGTCGATCAACTACTTCTAAAAGGAGTAACATGAAAATCACCGACTCATCCGGTGATTTATCGGTTAAAATTCAGGTTTTATGTATTTTTCCATGAAAACATATTGTTGACTTGGTCCGGACCCATTCACTGGCACTTGATAGCTATTTCATTTTTAGAATTGAGTTGACCACATGCTGCTAATACATCATCGCCTTTAGCACTTCTTATTAAAGTCGGGATTTTAAAAGTATCTAAAACTTCTTTAAACTTTTCAATTTTATCCAAATCCGGACGCTTGTAATGTGATCCTGGGAATGAGTTAAAAGGAATTAAGTTTATATATGCGCTTTTACCTACCAGTATCTCTCCCAATTTTTTAGCATCATCTAGAGAGTCATTAAAATCTTTTATCAGAATATATTCATAAGTAATAAATTGCTTTTTATTTAAAGGTATCTTGTCAATATGGGTCAACACTTCATCTAGCGGATATTTTATATTAATGGGAATAAGTTCATTCCTTTTTTCTTTAAAAGGTGAATGAAGAGATAACGCAAGGTTCACTCCAGGAATTTCCTGGCTCCATCGTTTAAGTCCAGGAATATAACCAGCCGTTGAAATAGTAATTTTTTGAATACCAATTGAAGTTCCGTGCTGTGATAAAAATATTTCGCACGCTTTTTTGACGGCATCAAAATTATGTAAAGGTTCGCCTTGTCCCATAAAAACAATATTTAAAATTCTCTCTTCTCCAGGTCTATTTTTCGCTAACCAACGCCAAGCTTGTAGAAACTGGCCAACAATTTCACTGGTAGTCAAATTTCTTTTAAGTCCTTGTTTTCCGGTAAAACAAAAAGAACAATTCATTGCACAGCCAACCTGCGATGAAAGACAAATAGAATATTTATTATGAAACGGAATAAGGACGGTTTCAATTTTATGATTGTCTTTAAGCTTAAAAAGAAATTTTACTGTTCGATCTTTTGACTCATGAACCGTATCGATTTCGGGTAGAGAAAAGTCGAAGTTATTTTGAAAAAAGGCCAATGAACATTTGGCGATTTTATCATGGCATTGAGTATTTTCTTTTTTCTTATAATGCCAATTAAAAAGAACTGCCGCTGCTGAGTTATTTAAATTATTCTGATTTATAACTATTTCTAAATCAGAATAATTTAGGTCATAAAAAGATTGTTTCAAAAAAATGTCTCCCAGTAATATTAATATCTTACCAATACCAAATAGTATGAAATATTGGATTTGATATCGCAATTAAATTGAACCTGTTTGTAAGGTTTTATTTTTGTCATGTACAGAGGATAATGTTTTTTATCATATATAGGCATTCGGACTTCGCCTACCCTCTAAACGTAAAGGTTTTCGCCCAAGCTTTACCGTACTTCATTCTGCCATATTCATCGTCATAAAGCTGCCAGTCACGACAGGCAGTTTATGGCCGGTTTGCGTCCGTTCCAAAATGTTCAGATTGATAGCATAACAATAAATCTCCTCAACCCAATGTAGGAGATTGTCATGAATCTAGAAAACCAAGATCAAATCGCGCACCCTGTACCCTGGAACAAAGGCAAGCTTATTGGTCAAAAATCGCCACTGAAATTGAAAGAAATCTGGGCTATTCGCATCCGCTTGCAGATGGCTAAAAATTCACGCGAATTAGCGTTATTCAACCTCGCCATCGACAGTAAGCTTCGAGGATGTGATTTTGGTCAAGCTCCGAGTTTGCGAGGTTGCTCAAGGTAACCGAGTATCGTCCCGAGCCATTGTAATGCAACAGAAGACGCATAGGCCGGTTCAATTCGAAATAACTGAACAACCCCGCGATTCGCTAGAAAATGGGATTAACCAGGTTAAGCTGAAACCTGAGCAATTCTTGTTTCCGAGTCGGCTTCACGATTCGCCGCATTTATCAACGCGGCAATATGCTCGCATAGTAGAGCATTGGGTAGCATTAATCGGTCTTGATCCGAGATTCATTCGATGCGTCGGACAAAGGCAACCTTGGTCTATCGAAGAACCAAGAATTTACGCGCGGTTCAGCTATTGCTTGTTCACACAAAGCTCGAAAGCACTGTAAGGTATCTTGGGATAGAAGTCGACGATGCGCTTGAAATTTCGGAGCAAACCGAAATCTAGTTGTTGAAATAAAAGTAGCGATTGCTGCATACGCGGTAGCTACTATAGCCAACGGTCGCAGTCCGACCCCAAGCTGCCTCGTGTCTAATATATGGACTGTCCGGTTTAGGTTAATAGCCGGATTCGTTTCACTATTTGTGTACGTGATCGCGATTGGGTTTTCGCGAAATGATTGCCAGTAAGGCAATGACCAGGCAAATTGCTCCGGCGATGGTAAAGGTCAATGGCGCTTCAAGCCTGCTCACACCCTGTCCGATGGCTGGATAGGTGATGAGCCAAAACGTATGCGTTAGCGCGAAATGCGCGGCATAGGCCTTTCCTCGATCAGCTTTTTGGGTATGTTCAGCCAGCAATGTTGAGGAAGAAATATCGATTAGCGCTTGGCCTACGCCACTCAGTAGCCAGAGACAGGCGAAAAGCAAGAAGGATGGTCGCCAAATGCCTGGCAACAGTATCAGGCCCAATATGACGCCCCCTGTCAGCAATGCACGCTCAGTCCAGCGATGGCGTCGCCCATGCAGTTCGGCTGGCCCTTTAGCGC
Source organism: Methylobacter sp. (assembly GCA_036560465.1). Lineage (GTDB taxonomy): Bacteria > Pseudomonadota > Gammaproteobacteria > Methylococcales > Methylomonadaceae > Methylobacter_A. The sequence goes on along the minus strand of DATBRD010000032.1, from coordinate 36,444 downwards.
CGGATTCATATCGGCCAGTGGCCCAACCCAAAAACAACGCGGTGACCGTGGAGCCAAGGCCCAGCCCGACCATGGCCAAAACAAACTCATCCTCACCCAGCTTCAATACATCCTTGACATACACCACCGTGGCCACGATAGCCGCGGCGCCGGCAATTGCATCAACCAAGTTCAACAGCAAGGCGCGCCGCAAAACACTTTGACGTAGCAGTATTCGGGCACCCAACGTCAATTCACCGAGTAAGGTTTTGAACGAAAACTGAACGCTTGGTTTGGGTATATGCGGCAATACGCTGGCCAGAACTAGAACGGCAGAAATCAAATAAGTGGCGGCGTCGAACCAGAATAACCAGTTAAGGCCTAACAGAGAAACCAGCAATCCAGCGATAGCCGGACCTAAGACGGCTTCCATATCGACCGCTATCCGCGATAGTGATAGCGCTCTAACATACTGTTCGCGGCCAACCACTTCAGGAATGGTCGAATCATAGGTGGGCGTGAAAAAAGCAGTGGCGGCATTGATAAAAAAAATCATCAGATAGACTTGCCAGACATTCTGCACGAACGGGAACAATGCCATCAACACGAAGCGCACCAAGTCGGCAAGTATCAACAAGAGCTTGCGATTCACTCGATCTGCAAGCACCCCTGCCGGTTGGGAAAACAGTAAAAACGCCAGAATGCGTAGCATCAAGGCATTGCCAATCACGGCAGCGGCAGAACTTCCGCCCACCAGTTGATGTGCGAACAGCGCCAAACCCACTGTCGTGGCACCGCTACCGGCGAGCGAGATGAGCTGGGCGGAAAACAGTAATCTGAAATTACGATTGCGTAACAGTGATTGTGAAGGCTGTGGTGGCTGGCTCATGCTATTTAAAAAAGAAGACGATATTTTCTAGTAACCGCCCAGCCTTCTTCTTTATTTTTTGGGGCTATGCTGGAGAAGGCTGGCAGATGTGCATTTCGCCCTGGAAAAGGTGGCGCCATGCAAAGAACGCATCGTACAGTATCCTTATGACCAACAAAAATTAACATAAAACTGTAGAGCAGTTACGGGGCTGTTATATTTTTCAACATTCTGCCACGCATCCGTGTAGCGTTCAGTTCAGTGACTGCTTGCAAAGTTTTAGAAGACATGGTTCAACTTATGCCTACCGGAGTCGACGCCAGCAGCTTGATGAGTTCGTGGGCCGCCGCTGTGGAAGACGCCGGATTCTGCCCGGTGATCAGGTGGCCATCGACGATCGTGAAACTCTGCCAGTCGGCGACCTTTTCAAAGCGGCCGCCTAGACGCTTGAGTTCGTCCTCGACCAGAAACGGCACTATCTGAGTGAGGTGAACGGCCTGTTCTTCTGTGTTGGTAAAGCCGGTGACGTGTTTCTCCTTCACCATCGGTTCGCCGTTAAACAGGGCGTGATGCAATACGGCAGGACCATGACAGACCGCCGCGACGGGTTTGCCGTCGTTGTAAAACGTTTCGATCAAGGTAGTCGACATGGGATCTTCAGCCAGGTCCCACAACGGACCGTGACCGCCCGGGTAAAAGATCGCGTCGTAATCCTGCGCCTTCACGTCGGACACGGTTAGTCCGAATGTCCGCAATTGGCTGCTGAGGGTCATCTGGAGCTTAAAAGCGCCATTCCATTTCAACCGTTAAAAAACCATAACACTTCGGACTAAATACACAATTTGTATAAATACTTAAACGGACTAAACAATCAGTTGCTTTGCGTTGTAAAACAGTATTGAAGACTTACTACTTTTAACCAATTAATAAATTATAATTTATATAAAATAATGAATTATAGATTATTACTGATCAACTTTGGCGCAGATCACTGGTAAAAATTCAACGCTGATTAACAAGGGACGAGGAGTCGCCCTCTAGATCTCCCCCAGGTTTTGCACAATTTTGTGGATTAGTGATTCTGGCCCAACTCCGCGAAGGGCGGGTCCGGTTCACTTGAACGCCAGGCTTCTATCAGACAGGCTGTTTTTTATGTCATAACGCTTAATGAGGATAAAATCATGTACAAAACACTACACGACAGCAAACATCTGTCCGCTGTTTTTATTTTCATTGCAACTACCCTTGGGTTTCCAACAACCAGCCAAGCGGAGCCATCAATTGCATCAAGAGCATTATGGGGCGCACAGCCCGCGATTGAGCATCGCCACCCGTTAATTAAAGAGGTTAGTCAAGGTCATAACCTAGTCGCTGCTGAGAACGCTCTAACCGAGAGAAAGCAAGCCATTTATCTAACGGTTCATCATACTGCGCGAAAGGCGAGCAAAGACAAGTTGGCTAAGAACTTAAAAGATTTCCAGAAACAGATGTTTGGCTACACCATCAACTATGGCCATGGCCGGTCAAAACGTGTCTATCTTGGAGATATACCGTACCACTATTTTATTGATAGAAACGGCGAAATTGGAGAAGGACGCGAGCTAAAATTTGCCGCCTATTCTAATACTATTTATAAAACACCCATAGAGAACCACATTACTGTTGTCTTGGACGGAAATTTTGAGAGCAACCGACCAACAGAAGACCAGATTGCTTCCCTGACAAACTTATTGGAATATTTATCAAATAGGCACAACATAAAACTTGAAAATATAAAGGTTCACAGTGACGTAGCTCAAACAGACTGTCCTGGAAATAACTTAAGAAGTAGGATGGCCGAGATCTACAAAGAATTAGCTAACCGAGGAATAAAGTAAGTGCTGTTAAACGGCGTGGAAAATTTGCCAGATTTACAATAAAGGAGCATTTAAGTTTGCCGGTTGTTAATGACTCTCTTATTGCTGTCCAATGAATACACGTTTTTTCTTGACTGGAAAACGGCGCTGAATAGTGGAAAATTTTGGACGCTTTTTTTACATACTAGGCATTATTATGCTGACAGTACTTACGTAACCTTAAGAAGTAAAAAGAAATACATGAAAATTTGAATATGCGTGGGCAGGAAGCCGAGGAGCCCATAAGCCGATGATAAACAAGAAAAGGAACAAACCTATGAGTACCCGACCTAGTCGCTATGTAACCCAAACTCTCTACGCTCGCACCGCCCGTATTCTCGCACTGCTACTATTTGCTGCAACTCAGGCAGGCTGCAAAGATAAAGATACTGCGGATGTTCATTACGTGAAAAGTTTACCAGCCGTGGCCTTGGGAATCTCAGACGTAGTGCAGACCCCCGAGGATTCAAATTGGAAGGGTGGATTGGGCGGGAACGCCCGGATTTATAGGAAGTCCGACGAAGTCGTGGCTGGCTTTGAGCGTTCCTATCAAGCTGACTCACCTCGGAACGTTCAGAACTTCTACCGGGGCGCCGTTCTCTTCAACTTGGATGCGATCAACGAACCAGCGGGTAAAGGCAGGGTGATCGACAAAGCTATCCTGCACTTCAACATCCAACAGAGCTACGTTTCCTCGGTGGATGGCACAGAAGACCAATTCCCAAATCGCATTTCCTGTGCTACAGAGCTGTGGTTGGCGGGTGCCGATTGGTCAAAACTCATTACTTCGGAAGGTTATGCGGTTACGCCCCTGCCGACCGACGCCCTGATCGTCTCTCTGCCGAGCACGCCCGATGGCCCCGGGGGAATTTCGGTGGACATTACCGCCGCAGCGCGGAATTGGCTGGTGTTTCCGACCGACAATTTTGGCGTAGTGTTGAAGGGCAAGGATGAAAGCGTGACGAAGGATCAGAACAACAGCGCTTGCGCTACCCGCTACGGCAATTTCACGCTGGAAGTCCAGTACACCGTTTTCACGCCATACTTCCCCGTAGGAAGTTGAGAAGGATAGGAAATACAGTGGGCTTAATTGATCGTTTCAGGGGGGGATGACCTTGAGCGATCCTCAGTCAAGTAGCAAGTAGAGTAATGGCCTCAAAAATTCGGACGCTGGTTTAAGTGGTAAAACTGCTTTATTGTGATCTCAAAGAACAAGGAAAAAACAAATGCCAAAGTCCGCTTTTGGCTGACTACTGCCAATCGTCGAATCGACTATTGGCCCAGGCTGACCCACGACCAAGCAGCTTAACCGTTCAGTTGTTTACTCATGATGAACACGCCGCAACGGATCCTGCCGGTAATAAAGCTTAAGCTGCTGGTAAACATCGGCAAAGTGCGTATGCAGCGTTTCAGGCGCACAAAAAAAATATTCACTGATGACCGCAAAAAACTCCGCCGGGTTCGTTGCCGCATAAGGATTGATACAGGTGAGATGGCGATGATCGACTTGTCGGACCAATGACTGATAGGCGGTACTCAGCGAAGCTGTCCACCGCGTGACGTCCATCTGGTAATGCAGCGGAGGATAACCATTGGCGCTGCCGTTTAACGTATCCAGCTTATGGGCAATTTCATGAATCACGACATTACGGCCGGATTGGCTATCCTGCCTATCTCGCTCCACCTCGTCCCAGGACAAGATCAGCGGCCCTCTTGACCAGGATTCGCCAGTCAGCGCCTGTTCCTGATGATGTACAACGCCTGCCTCATCAGTCTCATCCCGGCTGATCCGAAACGCCTCCGGATAAACGATAATTTCGGTCCAGCCTGACAAACAGCCAATCCCAAGCCCAAGTACCGGAAGGCAGGCCTGGATCGCTATCGTCAAACACATTGCGTCGGTGAGCACAAACGCCTGAGCGCCAAAGAACTTTTTCTCATACAAAAACAGCGTACTCAGCTCTCGCAAGTGCGCTTTCTCAACCGCCGTCATGCCTTGCAACAAGGGCAGTTTTTCGACAGCTCCCGACCAAAGATCATGGCCAATGGCATGGCGATGCAGAATGTAGCGCGTACGGGCGCGTTTAAAAATATTCATAGCCGAGCAAATCCTGACTTTGTTATGCACCGATGCATTTCGGTCAGCTCACGGCCTCAAAATTAATCGGTCATAGTGACTCGATGGGAAAACGGCTTTCACTATGTGCCCCAATCAGTGTTGAATTTTCCAGTCAAAAAATTAGCGTATGCAATCCTATCAACTGATACTGGATAGGGTACTGGAAAATTCAAACACTCTTTTGTTGTAAAACTGGCAAAATTTAGACGCCGTTTTCAAATATCAGCGTGTTAGCCAGCGGAAATGGAACGCCGGGATATGACGGGAATACTTCTTCATTATGATAAACCTCTCTGATGCCGTGGCACTACGGTATGTAGCGTGTCCTTTCGAAAATTAACGCAACAGAACCATCCTTTTGATCTTAGCCTCAAGCTGAAATTCGTAGCACAGTATTAACTGCCTCGAAATTGCGGATCTCGAGCAGCGCTTCATTCAAGCTCATTTCGTCGGCTTCCAGGAGCTTGCCGACCAAATGCTCGGTCAGCGGCTTGAGCCGGGCCAGCACGGCCTTGGTTTCGCCATACAGGCGCTCGCTTTGCGCTTCCATGATGCTGCGCGTTTCCTCGTCGAGATCCTTCGCGCCACTCTGCCTGTCATGCAGCGCGCTGAAGTTCAGGCGGGTAGTGCGGTACATGCCCATTTCGCCGACGGCGTGGTGCAGCAATTTCGTTACGCGAGTGATGTCATTGTGCGCACCGTTGGTCGTGCCGTCCTCGCCAAAGAACAGCTCTTCATTGGCCATTCCGCCTAGCAGTACGCGAACATCATGTTCGATGTCACCCTTGGTCTTGAGCAGGTTGGTCGCCTGCTTGTGGAAGACAAAGCCCAATGCGTTGGTGCGCGGGTTGGCCTTGAGCGAAATCTTGATGGTTTTCATGTCGTCCAGAATTTGCTCCCAGTTGTCGTTGGTCAGCTGACGCTCGTGCATGAGATCCACCAGAAAGTGGCCCCACTCGTGAGTGGCGATGATGCGACGGTCGCGTTCGCGTTCTTTCGTAGTGTTGGTGTTGACGTTGCCCACCAGCACGCGCTCGGCAGCCTGCATTAGGGTATCGACGCCAATCATCCTGCCCGTCTGCACGGCCGTGATGCCTGCCTGGTTGACGATGGTCTCCAGGTCGGCCGGGCTACGGCCTTCGGTTACTTCCACCAGATGGCGCAGGTCCAGGTCGGTCAGCACCTTATCGGCTCGCTGACCCAGATAATGGCCGAAAATAGCCAGCCGCTCTTCCCGATTAGGCATACGAAAGTCCACCTTCATCTGAAAGCGGCGCAGCATGGCCTCGTCCATTTCCATGGTTTCACTGTTGAAGTTGCTGGCCACGATCCAGATGATCTCGGCTTCGTTCTTGCTGCGCACGCCATCCAGCACAGACAGCAATGTGTTGGCAGTGTCGTCGTCAAATTTACGGCGGCCGCCGCGCTTCATGAACAGATCCTGCGCCTCGTCCAGGAAGACGATGCAGCGCTTGCGGCGCTTGGCCATATCCACGATGCGGCTGAGGGTAGCCGAGCCGCCGGATACGAAGCCCGTTTCCAGATTGGCGGCGGAGTGGAACAGGATGGGCAGCTGCAGTTCCTTGGCCAGGTAGCTGGCCAGCTTGGTCTTGCCGGTACCCGCGGGGCCGCTGAACATCACATTGAAGGGCTTGAATATGCCGTACTCGGCATATTCCGCGCGGCGCTCATACTGATCCTTGATCTGTGCCACCTCGGCCTTGATGTCATCCATGCCTACCAGGTCATCGATGGAGCCTTGCACCTGTGCCGGCTCGATGAACTTGAGCGACTTGTGTTGGCTCTTGAGCTGATAGTACAAGAAGCCCAACACGCCGAGCGTTAATACAATCGATAGTGCACCGCTGATGCCAGCCTTCCAGTTATCATTCTCGAACTGCGGGCGGGCACTGGCAAAACGCTGGTCCAGGAGCTCGAATAATTCAAGGCTGCTGGAACCCAGCTCTGCGCGTGGGATGAAGGCGAGCTTGCTGCCCCAAGGCGCAGTGACCGCCTTGTCGGCGAAGATTTTGGCTTCCATGTCGCTTGGGTAATACGCATGCAGTTTGTCCTGTGATTCGACCAGGATGATGCGTTCCGATAGGTTCCACTGCAGCGGTTCGTAGACTACGGTGATGCGCTCGACCGGATTCGTTTCCAGGAAGCTCAGTACTGAGCCGGTACCGAACACTACTGGCAGTTTGTCGTTGAGTGGCTTTGCCTCCTCGTTCGCAGCCATGGTTTTGACCTGCTCAGCTACGGCGGCCTGCTTCTGGATAAGCATGAACGCATAGATGCCGGTAGTCGGGATCAGGAGGACAATGGCCAGCACCGCCAACTTGACGGGCAATGATTGGATCACAAACCAGTCCTGTAGGCGGCTGGCAGTCTTCTTGATGGTAAGCTTAAGACGCGTTGTGGCCGGAGCCGCATCGCTGGGATTTGATAAATTCGACATAAAACTCCTTAAAGCGGGCACTACTCATGTTCCGGAGCTGGAACACGATCACGCTTAACAAAAGATGATTATACCTGATTTAAGCCTTGAGTTTCCGGGATATTTATGTAAATACAGAGAAGCCGGGCTGGAAACAATAGAAGAAGAGAGGGTGTGCAGTAAATTGCCTCAGGCACGTACTTCAATACTTGACCGTCAATCAGCGCTGAATATTTGCCAGCAAACGCGTCAAGATTTTCAGCTAAAACTACTATCTAATCGATCTGTAAATACCTTTGTTGCCTCCGGACGAAAATTGGCCACCTGTACCGATTGAATCTTGATCAGTAAAAAGGAGGGTGAAAAGCTAAATATTTATTAGCGTTCTGGTCCGAAAAGACCCTGGTCAGACCAGTTCCAGAGCAACTTGTCCTAAATGGTCAATTTTCAACAAGCGTTAGCAATATTGAAGAGCTGTTTGCTAAAGTGGTTGCCATAAAAGTTAAGTTCATTCTTCTGTAAAATTAGAGAATGAGTAGGGCAGGGTGGGCATACGCCAGCTTTGTCCCCAAAGTTGGAATTGTAATAATTGATCTTAACGGTGCCGTTGGCGAAGTATTGATCTGCATCACTTTAGCATGATGATTTAGCCTGAACTGCGCCGCAGTCAAACTAGGGTGTCCCCTGCGTCAACTATTTTAGCCCGGGTATCAAAATCTATTAATTTGCGACAAATTTTCAGTATTCGATGCTGTTATTCCTTTAGAAAATATAAGCGCAGTAACATAGAAGTGACTATTTTTGTGAATGTTACCTTTATAAGGGCATTGTAAAAAAGTTCGCATGCATTGTTTTCTGCCGGTTTCAGCTAACATGTCTTCAAAGGACAAAGTGTGCCTGTTGACTTGTTGTTAAGCGCTTAGTAAAAGTGACATTTAGACTCACTTTTTCGACGAAGTTTTGTCAAAAAACGAATTAATTGTAATGATAAAAGTAATTAAATGTTAGCTAAGAAATGAGATGTCTTTGGCTTTGGCGGGCTGAATTTGACCCTTAACTGTCGGATGCAATCGTTGATTGAATGCCTGATAAGTGGTTCATACCAGACTCTCGTTAACATAAAATCCATAGCGTATTGCCTAGACTCCACCCCTCTGAGATGATTCTATAATGCGTAGACGATCTATTTTTGCTATTACTTGCTTGCTGGGATTGGCCCATGGAGTGTACGGAGGGGACTCGAGCAACGCTTTTCCTTCGAATCTCTGCTGGCGCTCGCTTACGCCAGATACCGGAAACCAGGATATTGGACTGGCCATAACTGAGTTGGCATTAGCTTCAAATGGGAGTGGTGAAACTTGGTTGAGCTGGCAGGAGAACGCACCGCGAATACTTCGATGGCTCAACGGGCGATGGTCGACGATATCCACACCCGTACGCCAAGGTGCCGAAGAAATGAGGTATCCAGTGCTGGCCATGGGGCCTTTGGGGGAGGTAATCCTTGCTGCTTCCGCGAATGGTCAGGACGGGACTACCGCACTACATATCGCTCGCTGGTCCGAGGACACATGGGAGTGGATCGGGACTCCTCTAATCTCATCACTAGCGGCGTTCACGCACGCACATGAGCCCAGCATCTCATTCGGTAACAATGGGTATCCCGTTGTCGCCTGGTCCGAGGAACGGCATGTGAAACTGGCCGGTCTCTTTGTCGCGCAGTGGGACGGCTCATCTTGGCAATACCTCGGCACTCTCAGTCCCAAAGGCGACCGTTATTATCATGCGCCAACTGTCACGGTTAGCCAGGACAAGCGAATCTGGTTGGGCTGGAAAGAAGGATGCGGTAGTCTACGAATTGCACGCTGGGATGGCCGGGCTTGGCATGATATTGGGCTCAAATCGCTTCAGAAACTCGCTGCTGGCTCCTGTTCTGCGGCTCAGCTTTCCTTGGTAGTCGACAGTAAGGGGCAAGTCTGGGCGCTCTGGATCGCTTCGAAAAAGTCAGGCGAGTCGTCTCTAGCCCTGGCGCGATGGAATGGCAGCACTTGGACTCCTGTTTCCACACCACCTACCTCGGTCGGCAAGGACGCTACTGTATGGTCCGCACACATGATCCTGCAAAAAGATGTGCCTATTGTCGCCTGGTCGCAGTCCGACGCTACTGACAACCATCGGCTTTACGTCTCGGAGTGGATGGCGGGCAATCAATGGAAACCACTGATCTCGGGACTCCATCTCGCCGAAGGGGTATCGGATGTGCAAAGTGTCAGGATTGGCCCCGGAGACGGGCAATCGTTTTTCGTTTCATGGGATGAGATAGGGAAGGATAAGAGACGAACCCGGCTCGTGCAAGCATATGTTTGCACGGCAGGTGAGACTCCGGCTTCGCCACCGAAATCTGTAGTTGAACGTGATACATGGCCCTCAAGTGTAGATGAGGCTGCCAAGAAGATCGTTGGGGAACTCGATGAAGACTCAAAGGCTCGTGTACGGTTAACGAAGAATGACGACCTCATACTGTACTACCAAGGATGGGGCACCGGCATCAGGAACTCACTCGGTCTATGGCGTGGGAACGAAAAATTGCTCAAGTCCTGCGGGCAGGGGAATGTCGTCCATCCTGACGAATGTTCCATGATCATTATCAAAGCCGTATGGAAGCAGCTACAGGAGCAACCTTAAATACTTGCCCCGCCAAATGTTCGAAAATAATAAGATAGGGGTTACAAGCGTATCAACTTACTCAAAGAATCCGCATCTATATTCTCTTCAATTTTTTGGCACGTTATACTCATCATTGAATGTCTGTTTTAAAAGTTTAAGCTGACCTTGGCCAGGAATTATTGAACGACCGGTATGGCCGGGTGCCGCCGGTGACTCATTTTGGTACACCCATGCGACGCACTATTGAGACAACTTCCGTGTCTCAATAGAATTCAATTTGGTTTTTTTGAGACACTTCCGCATAAAAGCTTAAATCTAAATAAGACGAAATCAGGGACCTCTTACCTTTTTAATTAAAGTGAGCTCAAAACTGCGCTAAATGCGAGCTCCGTCTTCAATTGCAAGCCGTTGCACTTAATGGACATTCCTTGTGACGTATCATAATTTGGTTTTGGCAGCCCTGTACTTTAAGACGCTTCAAAGAAGTAAATACTAAAGTAAGCGTCTTTATCAGACCATGTTTTATGATGGTTAAATCCGCCGCTATAAGCCAAATTAATGAATTCTTCAGGACTGTATTTATATGAGTTCTCAGTATGAATGCTTTCCCCTTCATGGAAGTAAAAGTTTATGCCGGAAATATTGACCTGTTGGTCTGCAAGGCTGACAAGGTGCATTTCAATACGGCCGAGGAGATCATTGTAATAAGCATAATGTTCAAAATTGTCGAGATTGAAAGTGCCGCCAATTTCATTGTTAATGCGGTTGAGAAGATTAAGATTAAAAGCTGCGGTCACACCTGCCGCATCATTGTAGGCGGCGTTTAAAATAGCTTGGTCTTTTTTGCGGTCTATCCCAACCAACAACCCTCCACCTTTTCCTATCAATCGATGGATGCCGCGCAGGAAAAGCTGAACGTCCAGCGGGTCGAAATTGCCAAGACTGGATCCTGGAATAAATACAATCCGTCGCCCCTGCGGCACACCCTGCGGCAAGATCATTTCCTGAGTAAAATCAAGACAGGCGGCATAGATGTTCAGCCAAGGAAATTTCCGGCTCATGTCATAAGCCGACTGTCTAAGAAAATCAGCTGAAATATCCATAGGCACATAGGCAGACGGGTGTAACGGCTCCACGAGTAATTGTACTTTCTCGCAACTACCGCTACCCGGCTCAATCAATACGGCATCCGGTTTGATAAGCTCGGCAAACTCATGAGAATATTGGCGCAAGATCTCTTTTTCTTTGTTAGGAATGTAATATTCCGGCTGTTGGAGAATGCGTTCAAAAAGTATTGAGCCCGTTTCATTATAAAAAAACTTCGGCGGAATTCGCTTTTGTTGATGCGATAAGCCTTCAAGAACAGCCTCACGAAAGCTTTCGATTTCGGGCTGGAAATTATGGAAGCTAAATTTTGGATTGAGCGAACTCATAAATCCTCAGCCAAACGGATTCCGGAAAATTGCCAACGGTCATGGGCATAAAAAAAGTTACGGTAGGTAGGGCGGATATGGCTTAACGAGGTCACACAAGAACCGCCGCGCAGCACCCACTGATTACACATAAATTTACCGTTGTATTCCCCCATGCTGCCAGGCAATGGTTTAAAACCTGGATAGCGAATATAGGGCGATCCAGTCCATTCCCATAACGAGCCGTAATGTTGACTAATCCCCGCTTGAGGATGATAAATGCCGCTATCGCTAAAATGCCCTTCAATGGGTAGTTCCAACAATTTTGTTTCCAGTTCGGCTTCCAAAGGCAAACGTTTTCCGGCCCAATTTGCAAAAGCATCCGCTTCGTAATAGCTAACATGGCTTACAGGGACTGATGGATTCAATGTTTCCAGGCCATATAAGGTAAACTCATGCCATTTTCCGTTTTGCTTCTCCCAATAAAGCGGGGACTTCCATTGATTTTTCCCAATATGATTCCACCCATCCGATAACCATAATTCCGGTCTTTGATAACCTTTATCTTCTATAAAATCTAGAAATTCGGCATTAGTAATGAGTCGAGAGCTTAATTTATGAGGTTCCAACCATACCTTGTGTTCAGGGCGCTCGTTGTCAAAAGCAAAACCATCATTATCGCGGCCTATTTTTACTAGACCCTGTTTCCTGTTTTCCCAAGATAATTCGACAAACGGCTCCATATCTTGTGAATCTTGTGGGCGGGAATCAAGATAAGAAGGCCGCAAAGGATTAGACCATAGGTTGTGTTTGATATCCATAAAAAGCAACTCTTGATGTTGCTGTTCATGGTTCAAACCCAAGAGAACCGTGGAAACAACCTCTTGCCACTGACTTTCATCTAACGTCGTTAGCAGTTCAACCATTCGTTCATCAATATCAAGTCGATACTGGTAGACCTCCTCAACAGTCGGACGGGACAAAACATCCCGTTTAGCACGAGCCTGCATGGCCCCAATGGTTTGGTAATAAGAATTGAATAGATAGTTATAAGTTGCATTGCAGGGCAAGTAACCGGGAATAAAATCCTTAAGCACGAAAGTTTCAAAAAACCAGGTAACATGCGCCAAATGCCATTTAGGCGGACTGGTTTCCATGATGCTCTGAATCTGGTAATCATCCATGCATAACCGCAGACAGATCTCCTCAGAATTGTTGCGAATGCGTTGATAACTATCAATCAATTCTTGCCGTGTAACTTCCGGTGTAAATAGGCTTTTTATAGGTAATGCTGACATCGAATGTTACTTTAATGCTTGCCAAAGGAAAGTAGCTTAATGCATTGGTAGATCGCATTAGACCAGCTTGAGTTTGAACCCATTGAATATTTCATAACGATTCCTTTTGAGTTTGATTGATGGTTCTTACTTAATATTTTCCATTAAGTAAGATATGCGGTTAAAACGCAGGTTCATCTTAATCAAGAGACATAGCGAGGTCTGTCGGATATCGCACATAAACTCTTAGCATTGCTAACAAGACTGAGCAATCATGAAACGCGCCGAATTGATGCATTGAGTTACTGTAATCCATGAATGGAATTATCATTGTCAATAGCTCACAAAATTGAGTCATTTTCGGCCATTAATGCGAGCCACTTTTCCATGGAAAATCACTTATTCAGTTTTGATTTCAGTCGGTAGCTGTTGCAGCCTGAGAACGTAAATCATTGCCCTGCAAACATCCGCATTTTCGACCCGGACTAATTGCAAATATCCGGTAACTTCGGCTCGAATTAAATGCCGCTAATGAACCGGAATTATTTGCAGACAGCCTGTAAATATCACTCAGAACTCGCAATGTGTTTTCAAAACTGAATGTTTAGTCCGTATAGGCATTTATACAAATTGTGTATTTAGTTTGAAGTGTTATGGTTTTTTAATCATTGACGCCGTTCGTCGCGCCGACTGATAAGGAGGCACGCCCCCTACCTTCATCCAATAACTGTCTCGACGCTTCTGACTTAATTGCAGCTGTAGTTTTCTAATCGATTGAACAAAGGAGGAACACCATGAACATTCTGATGGTACTGACGTCTCACGACACGCTTGGGAATACAGGGAGAAAGACGGGATTCTGGCTGGAAGAATTCTGCGCCCCTTACTACACGTTCATTGATGCGGGTGCGAGCGTTACGGTCGCGTCCCCCAAAGGCGGTGAGCCGCCGCTCGACCCCAAAAGCGACACACCCGAGGGGCAGACCGACTTTACACGCCGGTTTAAGAACGATCCCAAAGCGCAGGCCGTACTAGCCGGCACGACGAAATTGTCCGACGTGAGCGCGCAGGATTACGACGCGATCTTTTATCCAGGCGGCCACGGTCCGCTGTGGGACCTGGCTGAAGATCCCATGTCGAATACCTTGATCGAAACATTTTACAACGCCGGCAAACCCGTCGCGGCGGTCTGTCATGGTCCTGCCGTATTGCATCACGCGATGTTTAACGGCGAACCGATGGTGAAGGGGAAACACGTCACCGGCTTTACCAACACTGAAGAACAGGCCGTTCACCTCACTGAGATAGTGCCGTTTCTGGTCGAGGACGAACTCAAACGTCTAGGCGGCCACTTCGAAAAGGTCGCCGACTGGCAGAGTTTCACGATCGTCGATGGCCACCTGATCACCGGGCAGAATCCGGCGTCTTCCACAGCGGCGGCCCACGAACTCATCAAGCTACTGGCGTCGACTCCGGTAGGCAGAAGTTGACCCGCCGGCCTTCCGTAAAGGCAATACACAGAAGTCGTATATGACATAACGGGAGCCACGCGGAGTGCGATGAGGCGTTTTACCTGAATGGTAAAATTGATGCTGGCTGTGTAAAAAAGCTCAACGCCATTTTTCAACCCATGATTACCACAAAACGAACAATTACCTATACAATCACATGCAGTGTGAAAGAGTCCTTACGCCTAGCCTATTACCTTCATAAAGACCATGCCTACATCCGCCGCCGTAGAGAATTCCGTTCCCATCATTTCCGTGCGGGACGTTAATAAGATGTATGCCGGCGGTTTCCAAGCACTCAAAAAAATCAATCTGGATATAAAGCGCGGTGAGATATTCGCCTTGCTCGGACCCAATGGTGCGGGCAAGACGACACTGATTAGCATCATCTGCGGCATCGTCAAGGCTAGCTCTGGAACTATCATCGCCGACGGTTATGACACCGTGCGAGACTATCGCGCGGCACGGGCAACCATCGGGTTGGTGCCGCAGGAACTCTATACGGACTCGTTTGAGTCGGTCTGGGCCACAATCAAATTCAGCCGGGGGCTATTCGGTAAGACACCCAACACAACCTACCTGGAAAAAGTGCTGCGCGATCTGTCCCTGTGGGACAAACGCGACAAAAAAATCATGACCTTATCAGGTGGCATGAAGCGTCGCGTGCTGATTGCCAAAGCCCTCGCGCATGAGCCAACGATATTGTTCCTTGATGAGCCGAGTGCCGGCGTGGATGTGGAGTTACGACACGACATGTGGCGCATGGTGCGCGAACTGCGTCAGCAGGGTACCACCATCATTCTGACCACACATTATATTGAAGAAGCCGAAGACATAGCGGACCGCATCGGCGTCATCAGCAAAGGTGAGCTGATCGTTGTTGAAGACAAAGATATACTGATGCGCAAGCTCGGCAAAAAGCAGCTCACCCTGACTTTGCGACAGCCCATGGACAGCATTCCGGCCGAGCTAAGCGCTTGGCCATTAGCGCTCTTTGACGAGGGACATACCCTGGTTTATAGCTTCGACAGCCAAAAAGAAGAAACCGGAATTGCCGAGCTATTGCGCACGCTAGGTGAACACAATATCGAATTCAAAGACTTAAGCTCCAGCGAGAGTTCGCTGGAGGACATCTTCGTCAGTCTGGTGCGTCAGCCCAAAGGAGCATGGTCATGAATATCTATGGCATTCGCGCCATTTATCACTTTGAAATGGCGCGTACCTTTCGTACGCTGTGGGAAAGCATTGCCGCACCGGTACTGACCACCTCGCTGTACTTCATAGTGTTTGGCAAAGCCATCGGTTCGCGCATGGGTGACATAGACAGTGTCAGCTACGGCGCCTTCATCATCCCTGGGCTGGTTATGCTGAATTTACTGAACGAAAGCATCTCCAATGCCTCTTTCGGCATTTACATGCCCAGGTGGGCGGGCACTATATATGAGCTGCTATCAGCGCCGGTTTCATGGGTCGAAGTGCTGATCGGTTATGTGGGGGCGGCGGCGACCAAGTCGGTGATGTTGGGGCTACTCATTTTGGGCACTGCGCGCATTTTCGTGCCCTACGAGATCGCCCATCCCTTATGGATGATCGCTTTTCTGCTGCTCACTGCCGTTACTTTCAGCCTGTTTGGCTTCATTATCGGCCTATGGGCCGATAATTTTCAGAAACTACAGGTGGTTCCGATGTTAATCGTCACCCCGCTCACATTCTTGGGCGGCGCGTTCTATTCGATCACTATGCTGCCTCCATTGTGGCAGAAGATCACCCTGTTCAATCCAGTGGTCTATTTGATCAGCGGCTTTCGCTGGAGCTTCTACGGCGTCGCCGATGTGCACATCGGCATGAGTATTGGCATGACGTTTGGCTTTCTTATCATCTGCCTGACTATTGTAGGCTGGGTGTTTAAGACTGGGTACAAGATTAGAAACTGAGGCGTTGCAATATGGGCTTAATATCTCAACAGATACCCTACGTAAAACTGAGCGATTACTGAATTGGAAATCAATGTTTCGCCCCTGAAGGGAAGATACCTTTGGTAATTAATTCGGGTCGATGGGTTCGGGTATTTACAGCTAATTCGGGCCGAAAAAAGGATGTTTGCAGCCCGCTACAGATAGCTAACCTAACCTGTCCTGTCTTTATATGTTACGTCCGCTTTTCGTATAAATGCGGTTATGGGCCCCGGCTATGGTGATCGATCGCGCAGGGCCGGTTGCAGGCATTCTTTATCAAAATTAGTTCTGATTAACTTTTAATATTGTCGGGTTAAAGCTGAACTGCTATAAATTTTGCTCGGTCATTCACTTTTCTGACACTCGTTGCCGCTTGGCTACACGTTTTTGCACCAGCGTCCTAGCGGCATCTGCGCCGATGTGCGCTTCGCCGCGCTTTTTGGCTAATTCCATCTGCTTTTCACGCTCCATGAAACGGGTTTTCCGCTCAACCGTGATTTTATCGTAACAATGAGGACAGCTAACGCCTTGCTGATAGTGTTCGCTGGCTTTATCGGCTTCGGTGATGGGCAGGCGGCAGGCGTTGCATTGGTCGTAATTGCCTTTTTCAAGCTGTAGGTTAACAGTCACCCGTTCGTCGAAAACAAAACATTCGCCTTCCCAAAGCGTTTCCTGTGCGGGGACTTCTTCCAGATACTTTAATATGCCGCCTTGGAGGTGATAAACCTCGTCAAAACCCTGTTCTTTTAAGAAAGCCGTGGATTTTTCGTAGCGAATGCCGCCGGTGCAGAACATCGCCACTTTTTTGTGTTTTTCGGGGTCGAGATTGTCTTTAACGTACTCGGGAAACTCGCGAAAGCTGGTTGTATTCGGGTTTATGGCATTTTTAAAGGTACCGACTTTAAATTCGTAGTCGTTGCGTGTATCCACCAGTGTCACCTCAGGATCGGAAATCAGTTTGTTCCAATCTTTAGGGCTGACATAAGTGCCCACTACGCGTTTAGGGTCGATGCCTTCCACGCCCATCGTCACGATCTCTTTTTTGAGTTTAACTTTGGTGCGGTTGAAAGGCGGTTTGTCGGTCAGCGATTCCTTGTGATCAATATCGGTCATGCGCGGGTCACTGCGCAGCCAGTCCAGTACGGTATCGATGGCTTGGCGTGATCCGGCTATCGTGCCGTTGATGCCTTCACTGGCCAGCAACAAGGTGCCGCGAACTTGATTAGCTTCCATGACATCGTGCAGCGGTTGACGCAAAGCTTGATAATTTTCCAGGGTGACAAATTTGTACAGCGCACAAACGACTATGTGAGACATTATATTTCCTTATTGCGGGCCGAAACGTAAATCCGGTGCAGATAAAATTGATAGGCAGACTCTCAGGAGGTTAAGTTCCCGAGAAAAAAGTAAAAAATTCCTTAATATTGTCCGCCTAAATCTGATTTTTTAAAACTGATCACACTGTTTATCCCAATGAGATATTTGAAAATGTCGTGTATTCACCTTTAATACGGCATAGATTTCTCGCTGATCATCAACGGGGGATTGCCCGCGTTGTGCCGAGCGCACAAGAGGTTACCCGAAAGTATCTGGATGGCTACCTGATGTCCGTTGATGACATTGAACGGGTGACCGGTGAAAAAATACCCGTGGCGAATTATGCCAAACACGGCAAGTTAAGCCAGTCCTGGCTGATTCCGATGGACTGCAACAAAAGCAAAAGCAACCGTGTTGGCTTGAGCTCACATGAGTTTGCCGTCTTCATCCTGTAAAGTGAGGTAGGGGTACCCGATGAAACGGACAATGATGCCGGAAACGCTGAGCTGTTGCAGGTCATCGGCAACGGTATGCCCATTGCCAGCGGAAGTTGAGGGCGCGGCTATAACTCCGGCCTTCTGCTTGGCGGGCTCTTCCTGATGGGCTGTTTTAACGTGTTCGCTTTGAGAGCTTGCTGTTTTTTCAGGCAGTGGTTTTCCGGCCTGAGTAGTGCTCTCGTTGTACCCTTGAGGTTCTGAGTTGACGAAACGATATGCCCACATGCCGGAATAGGCCCCTAAAATCACGATGCCCATCATACCGACGGCAGACAAAATAAGTTGAATCGATTTGCTATCTCCGGAATTGGCAGGCAAAGAACTGTTAGTATGGTTTTGCATTGGATTATTTATAATAACTGTTTAAAGTGGAGCCTATATCTAATGGCGAAAAGGTAGTTATCACATCTACTATTCATTTTTGATGAATAATGAACAAAGCTGGCCTAACCTGTGGCTTTCATAGGATGCCGGTATTGATGACTGAAAGTTTTTGCATCTCATAAATAAGTTAATGGTACCGCTATTGAATAATAACGTCAGCCCCCAAAGCAAGCTCTGTTCAGCGTGTAACGCTGTTTTAGTCTGTGGTTCTTCTCAAGCTGGAGAGTCGTGCTGGTGCGAAGCTTATCCCGCCATTATGCCTGCTGATTTCCAACAGGATTGTCTTTGTCCGGATTGCCTTGGCAAAGCCATAACAGAACGAGTTGCCGAGTTTATAGATGCATCGAGTCAGCCGGAACAAATAGCGGTTGCACGTCAATACCGTGGCAATGATAAATTGATTCAAGGCATCGACTATTTAATTGAAAATGATCAAACTGTTTTTACCCGGTGGTATCATTTAAAACGTGGCTCATGCTGTGGAAATGGCTGTAAAAACTGCCCTTATTGAACAGGTAAAAATTACAGTCCACAGCCATTCTGTCAGAAAGAGTAGGCTATAGACTTAAGTCGTGCCCAACCAGGATGCAGGCTTCTCAAGCAGAGCCCGCGCTACACATACTGTTGTTTTACCTTTCCAACTGGGTAGCCGAAGGATACCTATAAAGCTCCGAGAATGACTTCTGCTGAGTGCTGGAGCACTTACGGATAAGTTCCCCATGCTTATTGACACCTTTATCGATAACAGCCTCTATGAAGACATTGATTATTATCAAAGCGGGATCTACTCTCCCGACACTTCGACAAAAGTTAGGTGATTTCGAGGATTGGATAATTTGCGCCCTCGGATCGTCTAAAGCAGCGATAACGGTAGTCAATGTTATGGCAGGCGAAGCCTTACCGTCTGTTAACACAATATCGGGCGTGATCATATCGGGCTCTCCCGCGATGGTAACGGATCAGGCTGCCTGGATGCAGGGGCTAGCCATCTGGATACCACAAGTATTGGAACATAATATCCCGCTACTGGGCATTTGTTTTGGCCATCAATTGCTGGCGAAGGCGATGGGTGGACATGCGGATTATCATCCTAAAGGCCGCGAGATAGGTACTGTCTCTATTAAGCTGACCCTTGAAGGCAAACAGGACAGGTTGTTAAGCGCTTTGCCCGATGATTTTCTTGCTCATACGACCCATGCCCAAACGGTTATCAAGTTACCCCCGAATGCGCTAAGGCTTGCAGAAAACTCGTTTGAAATACATCACGCGTTCCGCCTGAGTGACAGTGCCTGGGGCGTACAATTTCACCCGGAATTTTCAGCCGACATTATGAGCGCTTACGTTAGCGAACAAACCGCCGCATTGCTTAAGGAAGGGCATAATGTCGACGAGTTAAAAGCGGCAATTTGCAACACCGACGCGGCTAATAGGCTACTCAAGCGATTTATGATGATTATGCAAGAACAAGCCTGCATTTAAATTCCAATGGCTTGGCATTTTTGGTACGTTCTGTGTGCAGGATGCTTTACCGTTTTTGCATGGCTGTTCAGCTATAATGGGGTCTATCCATTTTAATAACACGAGGACCAGCGATGAATCCCGATGCCATCAAAGTGTTTTTGCTTTACAGTCTCGCCTTCAATTACACAATCCTCATTATCTGGTTCGGCGTATTCAGTCTTGCCCACGAGCCATTATACCGGCTCCACAACCGATGGTTCAGCCTATCGGTTGAAACTTTTGACGCGATTCACTATGCCAGCATGGCATTCTACAAGATTGGCATTCTGTTGCTGAATATCGCGCCTCTCGTTGCACTCTGGCTTGTCTAGCTAAACTGTATTAGCTCGATGGCTTCATTTTCAGCAGCGTCCTTGTTCCCGTGTAATTTTAAAATTTAGCAGCAGATACCGGATTAATAGGATCTACGAACTGAGCGAACGTGAATTGTTTGAGGCGCTTACAAAATATAAAAAAGGAGAGTGAATGAATGCATTAACCCGGCGGCAGCGGGAGATCTTTGATTTCCTGCGCGACAACCATGAGACATTTCCTCATCCGCCGACACTGGATGAACTCTGCGCGGCACTGGGCATGGCCTCACGCGGCTCATTGCATAAGCATATTGCCGCTTTAATTGACGCGGGCTTAGTGGAATCATTTGCTGGCAATAAACAGGGCGGCATTCGACTGACCGCACAGGCACAACGCGATTACGTTGCTTGTGGGCATGCCCTGCCGTTCGTCGGCAAAATTGCGGCCGGAAAGCCGATTGAAGCGCTGGAGAACATCAATTACGTAGCGGTTCCGGACATGCTCAAAAGCGATAAGCCTTGCTACGTGCTTCAGATCAAGGGCGACTCCATGGTGGAAGCAGGGATTTATGACGGTGACTGGGTGGTCATCGAACAACGCAGCTATGCCAGCAATGGTGAGATCGCGGTGGCACTGATAGAAGGTTCGGAAGCCACCCTGAAATACATCGAGCAGTCGCACGATAAAGTCATGTTGCTGCCCGCCAATGCCTCAATGGAAGCGATGGCCTACAGACCTGAGCAGGTTCAAATACAGGGCGTCTTGGTCGGGCAAATGCGCAGTTACCGTTAGCGGCCGATTTATTTATGGCTGATTAAACAGCGGAATTGTTAGGTCATTCCAGCGGCAATACGGCTGATGAAATTTAGGGTAATCGGGATGTGGGCAAGTCATGCAAATCTGGGTTGATGCGGACGCCTGTCCGAAGGCGATCAAAGACATTTTATATCGCGTGGCGGAACGCACTGGAATCACCACCACTTTAGTGGCCAACCAGTTTCTACCGACCCCGCCGTCGCGCTATATTAAGTTTTTACAGGTAAGGTCCGGCTTCGATGTGGCCGATAATGAAATCGTCAAAAGATTGAGTGTGGGTGATTTAGTGATTACCGGCGATATCCCGCTGGCCTATGAAGTGGTCACTCAGGGCGGTCATGCGATAAATCCACGCGGTGAGCGCTATACCGCGGACAACATCAAGGAGCTGTTAAACATGCGTGATTTTATGGAGTCGTTGCGTTCTAGCGGGATTAATACGGGTGGGCCGTCGACGTTGAATTCCCGTGATATACAGGCGTTTGCGAATCAGCTGGATAAATTTCTGGTGCATCAGGGCCGGAAAACACATCGTTGATTCGAGGCACGACGTTTTCAACCGATGAAACTGGCCTTGACTCACATCAGGTTAAATCACTTAGCCTGATGCGATCATTTCTAAATAGCTTCCAGAAACTCATCGACTTTAGCGGAGGGCAATTAAAAATCAACGATAGGGTTTAAAACCTTTTATCCAGCTAAGGCTACTTTTGAGGCTACTGGACTATTGCACCTTTCAATGGCTGGACTTCGGGATTACCGAAAACTGCGGCCGGCAAGGGGGTTACCAAATTGATACGGTGCCTCTGCGGATTAGCGGTCATATTCGGCAGCGTTTTCAGGTAACGCACCACGATTTCACTGACATCCAGTGGGTTGCCTTGCTCATCCTTTACGACGTCAATGGTGCTGCTTTTCGAGGCACAAGCACCGCAGTTGTTGATGGTCTTGGGGTCGTCAGAGTACCAGTAGCCCGCGACGGAATAGGGGACCGATGACGCATGCGGTGCCACGTATTTGCCTTCATCGTTAGGATCGATCGCTGCTCCGCCGATCTTGATGTTGGAGCCTCTTGAGCCATAAGGTGCATACACATCCAGGTCGAAAGTCACGTTACTGTAACCGAACATCCAACCGCCGGTCCAAAGGTTAGGTAAAGTGGAAAATGCACCGCGTGCGGAATTCTCGATCTGCTTCTTGAGCTGGTTGCCATAGACTGGGTAAGCCTTGGCAACGCGTGCGCCGATCGGCAGATAATGGTAAATATCCGACATGGTGATCGGGCCGGGTGAAATATGGGTGCCATAACGAAATCCTCGGATGGTCGCGAAATCTGAATCTGCGGCCCAGCGCATCGCATCGACGATCAGGTCGTGGGATGTGCCTTCGATAACGGCAGGACTATCTGTCTTGCTGTTGCTAAAGTTCGAACGATGCAAAGGCACAGCAGTATAGCCAACCACGGTATCTACCGGGCGCAGCAGCGTGCTGGTGTTGCCGCCGATGGTGACGGTCTGCCCGGCGGCAAAAGTACCACTTACAAAAGATGAGCGCACTTCTGCGACCTTGCGTGCGACGGCCGCATCTTCCTCGATAGCATCGGTAATGATATGCGGTGTCCATTCCCAGGCCAACTTGCTGTCCACCGGGTTCTTATGGCCTTCCTTTACCTTGATGCTGATCTCGCCCAACATGGTGCCGTCCTGTCCTTCCTCAACCAGCACGGTGCCGGTCTTGAGGATGATAGGCTGGATGGTGCGCTCATGCATGTCTGCGTTGAGAACGAAATCAATGCCGGGATAACGGGAAGCCAGGGCGATAGTCCTGGAAAGTTCAAGCTCCGAAATCATCACGATCACATCAACATGCTCGATATTGCGCAGTTTGTTGATGTAGTAAGGCATTTCATTTTCGCCGTCGGTAAAGACGAAACCTTTGGTGACCATCGGCCCAACGGCACGGATGGCGCGCGCGGTGGTCATACCCAGAATGCCGACTTTCACGCCGTTGATCGTTTTCACGAGATAGGGCGGCAGCGGTCGCTGGCCAGCCTGGTTGGGATAGGGTGTGTTGGCGTCTGTCGAAGGGAAATCGACATAGCCTGGAGCCCCAATCGTCTTGTGATCCACGCCAAGGGCGGGACGGTCAGATTTGCCGGCTTTGCCAGAAACCTTGCCAGGGCAAAGAGGTTCGGATACGCCGGGGCAGACGAAATACAAATTGGCGGCGACAGCCTGAGTGTCAAACAGCGGCGGCTTGCCGGGTGAGCCAACGAAAGTCTCCAGGAATCTTTCCGTCCCATAAAGATAATCCCAGTTGCCGGGTTCATCGAAGTCGGGTTTCAGCAGATTCATCACATCAATCAGAGCCTGGCCGCGGGTGAACATGGCCTCGGCCGAGCCTTGCAGTGTATCGCCTGTGTTGATGTAGATCGTCTTGCCGTGGTTGGCTGCCCGAATCTGATTGATGACAGTCGCCATGCGAGCCAGTCCTCCTTCCATGTGACCGGTAGTGTCGCTGCGCACGTTGGGCCGTGGCACGAGGTGACCATGTATGTCGCCCGAATGGATCAGCGTGAATTCGCCTTCTCCGGCAAAAGCGGCGCAGGAGATCATCAGTCCGGTTAATACGGTAAATTTTCCTGCTAAAGGACGACCTCTCATTTGTACCCACCAATCATAGTCAAGTTAAGCAGAACACTAAGCTTTTGGAACCAAGACCGGAAACAATAGCAGTGCGTTTCAATAAGATATTTATAGGCTCTGTCTGAGGTGTTTCCGCTTTTGAAAACGATTGGCAGGAAAAACCTCGGTTTGTAATCGAAGTGGAGCATAGCCTGCTTCATTGGGACTATCAATATGAAATCGCAATATTATAACGTTCTAATATTTATGGCAGGTTAAAGATGATCACTTTACGTCATTGTACGAACTGTTTGGAAACAGGTAGGTTTATTGTTATCAGTAAGCATTCGTTTTGGCCTTATTTCTAAGTATCTTGAGAAATAAACTTTTTAAGCTTCTTTTGATGTTTTACCTATGGAAATTTGAGCAATGACGGCGGAGCATAACTGGCCTAACTAATATCAGACAGGAACAGTGGCATATATCGGCAGCCGCTTTTCAGCATGCAATCACTCGATCCATCCTTATGATATTAACAATACGTTGCTTACTTTAACCCGTTATCCAGGACTTTCTGGCATAACGCAAAGATAACGGAGGCACCACGTGAACAAATTACCCCATGCCCTTTCCAGTGCAGTGCTGATTGCCGCAATGAGTTCACCCGCGGCCCACGCCAACTCCAGTGACACCGCCAAGCATTTTATGCAGGGTGGAACATTCTGCTTCTCCCAAGGCGAATCAATTCCTGGCGGCAAGATCAAAACGATAAAGATGGTCATCTCGAAAGCAGTCGGAGGCTCTCCGAATGAAGTTGCCCATGTCGATGCACTGATGTTCGGCTGGCAGGCGACCTTTCCGGTGCGGTCGTTTTTCGATGAAGTCACGGGTGCGGCCACGATAGCCCCGCCTAACGACCTGCTGCCGGGAGAGTTGCAGGTCCAGATAGCGCTAACAGGCACCTCATACGGTACCGACGGAGACACAACCAAACCCGGCGTCTGGATGGTAGATTATGCGGCGACTCTCAGCACCACTGATCTCAGCGGCCGTATTACCGGCGTGACGGTATTCAACCCTATAAAAAACGGAATATTGGGAACAAGCGTCAAATATGCGGTTGATGATGCGCTGAAGCCGATTTCCTGTGACAAGTTTGGGCTTCACTAGGTGAGCGCACGCGGGTAGATTAGTCCGAGCAGGTCGGCCGGCTAGGATGTTTACTTGCGTTTTTAAACGCAGGAGATGAAAGAGAATGTCGCTAGCCAGGAGAGTTTCGCTTGTTGCACTGCCTTGCCTTGCAGTAGGTTGCGCTAAACGCAGCAGCTATCTTTCAGGGCAATGGATTGATTTGTCCTATGACTATTCCTCAGAAACCATCTATTGGCCAACAGCTGAGCCGATCAATAATCAATAACCGAAGATTAGCGCAATAGGAATCGATACAGCCAGCATTTCCACGCTCTTCGATACTCTTTAGGCAAAATCTCATGTGAATGCCGTTTCATTCTTTGAGGACTTTCTATGAAACAACATACTCCTGCACGTCGAAGATTTATTAAGCAAGTGATTTTAGGCGCCAGCGCTTTGTCACTGCCACGACTCAATGTCTTGGCTCGGCCTGCCAAGGATCGTCTGGGCGTTGCCCTGGTGGGGCTGGGTCAGTACAGCACCAACCTTCTGGCCCCGGCCTTGCAGCGAACGAAGCACTGTTATCTTGCCGGAATTGTCACCGGGACACCGGCCAAAGCCGAGCAGTGGAAACGGCGATATGGAATTCCTGATCGGAATATTTATGACTATCAATCGATGGATCGGATCGCCAACAACCCGGACATCGATGTCGTCTATATCGTGCTGCCCAATGCCATGCATGAGGAGTACGTCATCCGCGTCGCCAACGCTGGAAAGCACGTCTGGTGCGAAAAGCCCATGGCCCTGACGGTCAAGGAGTGCGAGGCTATGCTCAAGGCCTGTCGGGATAACAAGGTCAAGCTGGCGATCGGCTATCGCATGCAGCATGAGCCCAATACCCAGGCCGTGATCCGCTTCGGCAAAGAGAGAGTCTATGGTCCGCTAAAATCGATATCGGCCGCCGCCGGCTTCTACTATGATCGAACCCATCACTGGCGGCAGAAAAAGATCATGGGTGGAGGTGCGATGTATGACATGGGGGTTTACTCGCTACAGGCCGCGCGCTACTGCAGTAGTGAAGAGCCGGTCGCGGTGACTGCCCAGCAGTCGACGACCCGTCCGGAAATTTTCAAGGATGTGGACGAAACCATGACATTCGATCTTGAGTTTCCAAGCGGCATCAGGGCGCATTGCGAGACCAGCTTCGCTAGGAGTATGAATTCCCTGCGCGTGAACTGCGAAAAAGGCTGGTACCAACTGGAACCCTTTCAAATGTATAGCGGTATCCGCGGATCCACCAGCGATGGCAAGACATTAGACGCCTTCCTGGACAGCCAGCAAGCCAAGCAAATGGATGACGATGCCTTCGCCATTTTACACAACCAGCCTCTGCGGGTGCCTGGCGAGGAAGGACTGCGCGATATTCGGGTCGTAGAGGCGATATTCTCATCAGCGAACACCGGCCGGAGAATAGCGATTTAAAAAGCGAAGGAATACTAAAAACCTGCCGGCACTCCAGCCACAGGAGCCAAGATTACTGGACGAACAGGCGGAGAAAACTGTTTTTTATCAACAAACTCTCTTTCGCATAAGATAAATGTCAAAGCCTGCCACTCACAGAAGCCGATTGAGTTGCAGGAGAGGGACGCGAACCGGCCAATAGGAGCGAGCCAATCGCCAGTTTCCAGTGAACGACTGGTTAACTTTGAAAAGCGGTCATATAAAGATTGTTAATGATGGGTAGTTACCCATAAGAGTCGTTTATGCCTAAGTGGCGTTATGTTAAAGAAAACTAAAGCTCAATACGGATGCCTAGTTCAATGACATGCTCGACGGGAATTTTAAAAAATTCTATTGCACTTGAGGCATTATGGAATAAAAATCTAAATAAAGGTCTGCGCCATTTAGGCATGGGACTTTTTCTCCGGAAAGAAATTCGCTCACTACCGATAAAAAACGATGTCTGCTTGAAATCGATATCTAAACCTTCCTGGGCGCATTGTTCTAAAGCTCGTCTCACATCAGGACTTTGCTGAAAACCATAATAAAGTTTAACCCGATAGAAATTATTATTTTCGCCAAATCTGCGAATTTTGAGCCGATGTGCCTCATCAACGTAGGGCTCATCTTTAGTGACGATGGTTAAGACTATGATTTGTTCATGCAGTACATGGTTATGTTCAAAATTGTGTAGAAATACTTGGGGAACACCATGCACGGTTTTAGCCATATAAATGGCAGAACCTTTGACGGTTTTCGGTTGAAGACTGATTATCTTTTCTTCTAAGTCCTCAAATAGCACGCGCCTCTCATCCGCATGTTCTACCAACAAGGCCCGACCTTTAATCCAGGTGGTCATGATCAAAAACAACACAACACCGACCGTTACCGGCAACCAACCGCCGTCGGGAATTTTAAGGCTATTAGCAACAAAAAAGAGTAGATCGAAAGTCAAAAAGAGGGACAGAAAACCGATACTGGTGGCTTTATTCCAATTCCATAACTCCCGAATTACAATAAATGCCAGTATCGTTGTTGAAACCATGGTGCCAGTTACAGCCAGTCCATAAGCCGAAGCAAGTGCCGTCGACGATTTAAAGCTCAGCACCAGTATAAATACCGAAACCATCAACAGCCAATTCACAGCGGGGATATAAATCTGTCCCATTTCATCCCCCGAGGTATGGAGAATATTCATCCGTGGTGAGTAGCCAAGTTGTATAGCCTGTCGAGTCAGAGAAAAGGCACCGGAAATCACTGCTTGCGAGGCAATAATGGTTGCCAGCGTAGACAGAATTAACAGCGGATACAGTGCCCAGGTCGGTGCCAACAAATAGAAAGGGTTTTCCAGAGCTTCAGGATGGCTGAGCAGCAAAGCGCCTTGACCGAAATAATTGAGCAGCAAGGCCGGAAATACGAAGCCGAACCAAGCATAGCGTATTGGCTTTAATCCGAAGTGCCCCATGTCGGCGTACAGTGCTTCGGCGCCGGTGATCGTTAATACGACCGCTCCCATGATTAAAAAAGCTTTCCAGCCTAGGTCAAACAATATATGCACGGCGTAATAGGGGTTAACGGCCATTAATACGCTAGGTTGTTGAACAATGTTGACTACCCCCATGATAGCCAGCACCAGAAACCAGATACACATGATTGGCGAAAACAGCTTGCCCATAGTCCCAGTGCCTCTAGCTTGCAACAGAAACAGACCGCCTAAAACTATAATCGTAATAGGTATTACATAATGTTCTAGTTTCGGAGCAATGATTTGTAGCCCTTCCACAGCACTGAGCACCGAAATAGCTGGCGTAATGATGCTATCGCCGTAAAAAAGCACGGCTCCGATCAAACCGGTGGTGACGATGAACTGGGATTTCTTCGAGTTAAATTTGACACCTTGTAAGGCCAAAGCCAGTAAGGCTATGATTCCACCTTCGCCTTTGTTATCGGCTCGCATGATAAAAATCGCATATTTGATAGTTACAACCAGAGTCAGAGACCAAAAAATGAGCGAAAGCACCCCAAGGACATGGGCCGAATCCGTGGTTAATCCGCCATGAAAGACTTCCTTAACCGCATATAACGGGCTGGTGCCAATGTCGCCGAATACGACGCCTACGGCACCCAGAGTTAACTGGGTTAATTGCTGTTTGGAATGATTTTGTGGACTTGTTGTCATGGTAACTATTGGATGAAGTAAAAAATCTGCAAAAATTAAAATTAAGTGTCTTTTTGATTTAGCTGTGATGGTAGTACGGACAACTATTTGTTCCTAGTCATACGCTCATTCCCTACACACCAAGCGATAACCTACACCTGCTTCGGTCAACAAATAACGCGGTTGAGTTGGATCGGCTTCAAACTTTCGGCGTAATTGCCCTATGTAAATTGGCACATAATGAGCATGTTCCATGTCGGCGGGTCCCCAAACGTCGAGCAACAACTGCCGGTGAGTCAGTACCTTGCCCGCATGACGGATCAACACGGCCAGCAGCCGGTATTCGATCGGAGTTAGGTGAATTTCCCGTTCACCGATGTAGACAGTGCACCGAGATAAATCAACCTGTAAATCACCGACGCTGAACAGTGTTTCAATGCTATCTCCTGCAAGCTGTGAGGCGTGGCGTAGCGATATGCGGATGCGAGTCAGCAATTCACTAATGCTGAACGGTTTGGTCAAATAGTCGTCCGCTCCGGCATCCAGCGCGGCAATCTTGTCGTGTTCCTGACTTCGAGCCGACAGCACGATGATCGGCATCGCGGACCCTTCGCGAATCTTATGGATCACCGCTATACTATCCATACACAACAAGCCCAGATCAAGGATAACCAGCTCCGGTTTGCGCGTACCGATTTCCGCTAAACCCCGTTCGCCGGTTCCGGCTTCAATCACCTGAAAACCTTGCACGCTCAAGCTGGTGCGCAAAAACCGACAGATTTGCGGGTCATCCTCGATAACTACAATGACGGGCTTGGCATTATTCATATTGAGACTGCTTCTCTGCCAATTGCGCCGGCGCTTTGTCTACCGGCAGCAGAGAAAATTCCCGCCCCAACAAAATCAGTGATGTCAACAATCGCCAAAAAATGGAGACCGGAATCACATCGCCAAGGTCGACCTGATATTGGGCAGGAAAAGTATAAGCGTCCGCCAAAGTCACCATGGTTAAGAGCAAGAATAGATCTTCCAGCTTTTTAACCTTAAAAAGATCAGTTCTAAGGTTGTTTCCCATTGATCGAGTTATGACATTTTGTTCGCCAATGCATAATTTTTTTCTCTTATTTAGCTGTAATTCGGCTGGTGGTAGGTGGGAAGAGGATTTCTGAGATTGCTCAGAACCGATCTTTTGAACACTTTCAAAAGGCATCAATAATTTTTCTGGTTGCCAAATCACACAGCATGAACCACGCCTGGCCATCAGGGGCCTGTATCTCATACCTGATAAAGAAATCTCCGTGCCTATGTAACAGTCGTTGTTTTTCAATCATACCCGGATGCAGGCGCAATACTTCTCGTTGGCAAGGTTCGATATAAACTTTACTAGGAGGCAATGTATAGCGATCGGTAGTGTTCGCATCCGCGCTGTCGGCCGCTCCGGGCTTTAATTCCAATAGAGCATCCGCTGAATGGGCTATGTTTGAAAATCCAGTTTGAATCATAAGATTCAACACTAAGATCAAAGCTCTTCTAGTAAGCTTGTTATTCATGAAAGCGCCCTGTAAAAACCTGTAGCAAATTCGCTTGAATTAAGCCCAGCCCGATCGATGCTTTATGAATCTAAAAACAGTCGCTTGGGATAAAACTGGTCATCAAGCAATTAATTACAGAATATAAAAAACGCTATAAAGATATTGTAAAAATTATGATTTTTTCGGCCTAACAGAAGTTGCCTTAGCCAACGGCAATACGTGAGGAATCTTAAATGGCCTTGATTAGATCCGACAGCTAAGTGTCGTAAAGTAGCCGTTCACTTGCATTTATTGAGAGGCAGATTTGGGCTGAGTATTGCCTTTCGCGAATGCCTCAGTTCGGCCACCTTCTGCCATTTATAGTACAATTTCGAACGGCTGCTAGGGTTCACAAATTGCTCGTTTAACGACTGCGCGTGAGTGGCGCGCGGATGAAGGCCGCGTCCACTCCACTTGATGGTTAGCCGTTACAGTGGGCAACGAAGAGAAGTTGCCCACCCTATCTGGCTTATCGGATCATTTTGTTCGTGGTGGTTCCGGCCTCACAGGCACACCAGCCGCACGGAAACAGGCTCGCCAACCGCCCGAAATGAACCTCTCCGGTCGCATCTAAGACACGAACTCGTTTTCGTGCAAAATAAAAAAGCCGAACTCACTACAGCAACCATAATAATGGTCGCATTCGGCAGTTCGGCTTTCCTAGGTTCAGGACCCGTAACTTTCTGTCCCTATCTTACGATAGGTTTAGCCTTCTCATCGATGTTTGTGGAAATAGGGTAACACATAGCATAAAATTTCTACTGAGGGTTTTTTGAGGATTTTTGTCGGTTTTTCTGAAGATCGGTCTTTTAAGCTGGCTATTTTAGAATGACAGCGAGGAGAGTCAGTCCTGTTACCCACTAGCGATGGACATCGGCGTCCTTACTAACCGGACTTTGTCTTTCCCGAATACCAGACTTAGAAGGCCGCTATGAGCGCAGTAACTGTCGTTCGTTGCTTCGGCTCGACTGTCGGCCTGGGTCTGATCATGTCATTATCAGTTGCACATGTAATCCAGCTTATATCAATATAGACTGTTCTGATGTAACAAAAAAACCATGGAGTGTAAAAATGAAAGCGGCAAAGTTAATCCTAATCGCTACAATGCTGATGCCAATCTCAGCTAACGCTGGTTCCAATGCTTTTATAAATGGCCAAAAGCTTCACGACAAGTCAACCGCCTATAAAAGCGGTGATATAGACAATGCGGAGCTCTATGATGCCGGAGCTTATGTTTATTATGTGATGGGTGTTGTTGACGCAACTATTGGGTCGGGTTTATTTTGCCCACAAAATATCACTTCAGATCAAGCTGCAAATGTTGTGTCTAAATACCTGAATGAGCATCCAGAATTATGGAGTTCAAGTGCCGAGTCACTTGTTAAAGATGCACTCATGAAAGAATGGCCTTGCCCGAAGTAATCGTAAATGTAAAAAGACAAGATTGACGTGAGTACTTAGCTCAGCACTAGTCATATTTAAGGTATATAAAGAGGGGCAACATTTTGCGTTATATGACTTCTTAGGGTCGAGAGCTAATTTCGAGTGTCGGTTTGACGAAACAAAGGTGACTACATACCTGTCGTTCAAATCAGCATCCAGTTGCTTGATTGCCAGACTTGGCCCCGATCCCTCGCACAAGATATCGATTAGCAATTACACAATTACACAATTACATCGCCCTTGAGCGAAACCATTACGACGATGATAAACAACACAAAGCAACGAGGGTTAAGGTAATAGGCAATGGCGATTGGAAGAGGGATTAGCAAAATGTTATCCGCTCACCGTTCCGAAAAGTAAGCCGACACTGGCAGTAATGCCCATTGATAACATGCCCCAGAACGTGACACGGGCAATGGCAGTAAAAACAGAGGCGCCGCCGGTCAAGGCCGATAGTCCGCCCAACAGCATCAGCGATAACAGTGAAATAGAACCTACTGTGACAATCAGGGGCATCGTATCCGATGCTGTTAAATCCATAATAATTTGATTGGCTTGTGCCAAAGGTAAATAAGGGAAAACCATAACCATCAACAGTGGTAGCAATGCGCCCAAGGAAAACGTCAGGGCAGAAATTAAGGCCGCCTGTAAGGGACGGGCTGTGGTGATTTCAGTTAGCCCTAATTCATCGCGCGCATGCGCTGCCAAGGCATCGTGGCTCATAAGCTGCTCGGCAACCTGCTGGGCCAGTCCCGGTTCTAGGCCCCTGTCGATATAGATCGCTTTTAGTTCGTTCACTTCATGAGGGTGATTTTCTGCCAATTCCTGCTCTTCCCGCATCAGGTCGGCTTGCTCAGTATCAACTTGGGAGCTGACAGAGACATATTCACCAGCCGCCATAGACATGGCTCCGGCTACTAAACCAGCCGTCCCGCTAACAAGTATGGCATGGAGGTCGGCATGGGCAGCAGCGACACCAATCACAAGACTTGATGTTGAAACGATGCCATCGTTGGCGCCTAACACGGCTGCACGTAACCACCCGATACGGTGTGCGCGATGAAATTCAGAATGTCTCAAACGAGCTCCTTTTCTCTAGAATTTTAGTGTTATGGATAAAGGTGCTATTGGTAAGTGTCATCGATATCTTTTTTTCCAGTTAACATGGCCTTAACCAGTTTCTCTTTATCGATGTAACTGGAAACGACAACACCAAAAATGTGTAAAAACACTAACAATAGCGTCAGGTTAACGAAAACCTCATGTAACTCTTCCCAATACTCCTCACCTTGCTTATCAATCTTGTGTTCAGTATTAATAAGTTCGGATTTTCCATCTTCGTCCTCGTTATCTTCCGCGTTGGCCACAGAAATCAGGGAGATGGGCTGTATTTGCGTCTGGACTTGCTTTGATGATGTGGCGAAAGGCCCTTTATTATCTTCTACCGCATATAATTTCAAACCAGTCACGGTAGTTCCCGCCAAGCTGAGTAACAATGCGACCACCATCGCACCGCCAGCGGGGTTATGGCCAACATAATGCTGCGGTTTTCGTGTTATCAGATTTTTCAAGTATCCAATAATCTTAACCGGGGAATAGACAAAATTACTGAAGCGCGCATACTTTCCACCTACAAAACCCCACAGTATTCGAGTCAGCAAATAAGCCCCCACGACATAACCTGCCCACACATGTAGGGCCATGAAATCATCTTCAGTAAAATAAGCCGTAAAAAATGCAATCACTAAAGTCCAATGCCCGATACGGATCAATGGATCCCATACCTTTAAGGTTTTGTTATCATTTGTCATAGTATTCTCCGGATCAGTTGTCGGTTATAAGTTAAGTAAAGTCTAATATTGCGTTAAACTGGCTTCTTTGGCATCCGTCATCCGACGTATAGGCGATTATTAATGGCATTTATTAACGATAACAAACGGTTTAGCCAATGGGCTACCGTTCTCAGTTTGTTTGTTTTTGTGCTGATTACACTTGATTTTCTTGGTGACTATCGAGATGGCGTCCCGTGGACGCATTTGCTCTCTGAAGTGCTAATTCTGATGCTTTCTCTGGCAGGCATTGTTTATTTCGGTCGGCTTTATTATCAATTTGCGCAATCCAAAATCAATTTGCTGACGCAGGATTTGGCATTAGCAAATCAACAAGCTCAACAATGGCGTGAAGCAAATCATGAGCTTATCGCGGGCTTGGCTATTCAAATTCAAAAGCAGTTTGATAGTTGGCAACTAACACCAGCTGAAGCGGAAGTCGGCATGTTGATGTTAAAAGGTCTCAGCCATGGCGAAATTGCCCATGTGCGCAACGCAAGCGAGCGTACCGTACGCGACCAGGCCCGTGCGATTTACCGGAAATCCGGGGTGGCAGGACGCACTGAGCTATCCGCTTTTTTTCTGGAAGATTTGCTAATGCCACGTCAGCAATAGTAAAAATTAACAGTCAATTCATAGTCTACAAAAACAGGTAATTAATCCGGTTGAAGTAATTAAGCTTGAGGGAGCGTAAATGAATAAAATTTATGTCTTTTAATTTCATGACTTCCTCATCCACTACTTCAAAGTTAGCCATTCATTCTCCCCGCAATGAGTGGCCGCTCTCAAAATTGATCAGTCGTTCATGGGAAACTGATGTCTGGAAAGTTTTCGATGTTGATTTCCTCGATTTCCTGGTAAGGGTTGCACAATAATTAATACCCAATTGGATTCTTATGCGTTTATTGCTTGTAGAAGATGATCTGAATTTAAGTGACTCGCTAAAAGCGGATCTGGAATGTGCCGGGTTCGCGGTTGATACGGCGCTGGACGGCGAAACAGGCGAGTTTCTGGGGGCGACCGAGAATTACGATATCGCCATTCTTGATTTAGGCTTGCCGAAATTGTCTGGGTTGGACGTACTGTCGCGTTGGCGTGCTGCGAATAACAATCTGCCTGTTATCGTCTTAACTGCCCGCGATGCCTGGCATGAAAAAGTCGATGGCTTTAAAGCCGGGGCGGACGATTATCTCGGTAAGCCCTTTCATATCGAAGAATTACTGGCCCGCATCGGAGCCTTGTTAAAACGCCTGCATGGCCGGCATCAATCGAAAATTACCAGTTTCGGCATCACCTTGGACGAAGAGCGCCAATCAGTGATTATCGATGAAACCCGCCATATTGAACTGACCGCAATCGAATTTCGCTTACTGCGCTACTTCATGCTAAACCCCGGCAAAGTGCTGTCAAAAAGCCATATTGCCGAACACATCTACGAGTACGAAAGCGATCCGGAAAGCAATGTTATTGAAGTCTACGTCAATCGCTTAAGACAAAAGCTCGGCAAAACCTTGATCAATACCCGTCGTGGACAAGGTTATATTTTCGGTGTCGGGCCATGATCTCTCTGCGCCAACGCCTGAACCGGGGTTTGGCGGTCATTTTAATTACGATATTTGCCATTCACTGGTTTGCCGCCGATTGGGTAATACGCACTGTGGCGGAAAAACAGATGCTGACTCGCCTGGAGCACGACAGCGATTCTTTGCTGGACACCTTGAAACATAGCAAAAACGGCGACGTCGACCTTGATAATTCGCGCGTTCCGCTAGTCTACGATCAGGCTTATTCCGGGCATTATTTCGTCATTCAGATTAACGACCGCACTTACACATCGACATCGCTACAAAACCAGCCGCTTGCCTTGCAACCGATTGCCAATAGCCAAGCGAAACACTACCATCTTCCCGGACCGCAGCAACAACCGTTGCTGGCATTGGGGCGCGACCTGCAAAAAAATGGCCACGCCATCACCCTGACTGTAGCGGAGGATTTAACTGACATCGGCAACGATATTCTGCACATCCGTCTTGCCTACCTGGGATTGACGCTGATTATCTTGACGCTGGCTATTCTTTTACAAAGCCTGGATGTCAAAAGAGCCATGAAGCCGCTGCGTGCGGTACAAATTGAGTTAGGCAAGATAGCCAACGGCCATCAGCAACAAATTACCACCGAGGTGCCGGTAGAAATTCGCCCGCTGGTCAAGGAAGTCAATCGCCTGATCATTCTGATCGAGCGCCGCCTACAACAATCCCGCACGGCGATAGGCAACTTGGCGCATGCACTGAAAACGCCACTGGCAGTGCTGGTACGTCTCACTGAAAATCCGGCATTGCAGGCTCATCCGCAAATAAATGTATTATTGATCTCACAAACTCAAGCTATCCAAGACCGTATCGAACGTGAGCTAAAACGAGCGCGCCTGTCCGGCCATATTCAATCCGGAGCGGCGTTCAATCCTTATCAGGAATTAACCAGTCTGGCTGACTTATTAAGCAATATTTACACGGAAAAACATTTAGCAATCAATGTGGAGGCCCCCGATTACCCTATCCCTTTTGACCGGGAAGATTTGCTGGAAATAATCGGCAACCTGGCCGACAACGCCTGCAAATGGGCGAAAAGCACGGTTGCCGTTAGCGTTATCTATCAGCAAAATCTGATCATCACAGTGGAGGATGATGGCCCAGGCTGTCCCGAACACGAACTACAACAACTTACCCAGCGCGGGGTGCGCCTGGACGAATCGGTTCAAGGCCACGGTTTGGGGTTAGCCATTGTCCGGGATATTGCCGAATTTTACGGCGGCCGCCTGGAGCTGGCTCGTAGCCAGCATCTGGGCGGATTGTTAGTGACGGTAAGTTTTTAGAGCCCAGCTTCGTGCTAAGCAGATCCAAAAAGTCTCTTGAATGTAAATCAGCGCACCCGCTTTCCAACTATCAGTGCGAACCTATCTGGTCTATTAGACACAATCATTCAATTATCAGACTCAACCTCGATAGGTAACAAATGAAGAGATAAATTTGCCGCTAGCCATAGCGGCAGAGCGAAGGAACGTACGTACGGGTGGTGATATTTAACATACAAGCTCTCTAAGATTAGAACCTGTTCACGATCTTTGATTAGTTAGATAATAGAAAGATGAGAAAAGTATATCCCAGCGACATCAGTCGAGAACAATTTGAACAAATCCGGCCGCTGCTGGAAAGCGTGCGGAAGCAAACCAAACCCCGTACAGT